>NZ_LT629749.1:1347861-2021791 GCF_900105065.1 Friedmanniella luteola | reverse complement strand
CGTGGTCCTGGTGTGGAGGTACCGACGAGAGCTGCGGCTGGGCAGACCCCCGCGGGCCTCGCGTGGAAAGGCTCACGAGCGGTCGTCCGGAGCGTAGCGGCGAGGCGACGATCCCTCCGTCACCGACGTCGGTCACCGGTGACCCCCTGCTCAGTTGCTGCGGGCGTCCTCTGCGAGCGTCGGCTCCCGACGACGACGCACCACCAGGCCGGAGGGACTCCGGAGGCCAGGGCGCCGATCTGTGCCTCGACCCCCGAGCGAGATGCCGCTGCTCAGAGCCGCAGCGTGTGCTGCAGCGTCGCGTGCCGGACCTGCAGGCCGGCCGCCCCGTAGAGCCGCGGGGCACCGTCGACGTTCTCGCTGTCGACGTGCAGCATCACGCGCTCGTAGCCGAGCTGCCTAGCCACGGCGAAGGCCTGCGCCAGCAGGGTTGAGGCGATCCCCCGTCGCCGGTACGGTGCGAGCGTGCCGACCTCCTGGACGTAGAGCTCGTCGTCGTAGCGGCAGAGGATCATCGCCGCGGCCGGGTGGCCCTCCAGTGACGCCAGGAACCAGAGCGACTGGTCGAACCCGGCAGCCGCTTGCTCCGTCGCCAGCCACGCGGTCAACGGCAGGCTGTGGAAGCCCCAGTGACCACGGAAGCTCTCCTCGAGCACAGCGTGCACGGCCTCCGGGGCTGCACCTCCGTCGACGACCAGCCCCGGGACCTCCGGCGGCGAGGCACCGCCAGAGGTCGGGCCGGTCATCTCCCAGAAGGTGCGCTCGTGGACGAAACCCGCCTCGGCCAGCCGTCGCCGGTCGTGGTCGTCGCCGAGGAGGCAGGCGGAGTGCGCGTGCCGCCCCTCGGCCGGCTCCTCACCGGCCTCGTCGATCCAGGTCCGCAGCCGGGCCCATCCCTCCGACCAGAGCCGGTCCGCGTCCGGGGTCGGCAGCCGCGGGTCGGTGACGATCAGGCAGGAGTAGCGGACGGCGCCACCTTCGTGGAACCCGTTCCACCACTGCACCGGCACCCCGGTCTCCCGCGAGACGACCAGGAGGTCGACGGCCCGACCGTCCGCGGGCGGCGGCTCCAACCAGGACCGCACCTCGGCCCGGGACACCCGGCAGAAGCCGAGGACGGCCGTGCGGTGGGCGACGAACAACGCGTGCAGGGCGTCGCTGTCAGCCGTCGTGGCCGACCGCACCGCGTACCTCTGCCCCAGCTCGCCCGGCAGGGCGACCGGGGACGACGGCGACGGCACCGGTCAGCCCCTCGAACCGGAGGGCGGCCCGAACCGTGGCCGGCGCAGGGGCCAGTCGGTCTCGATCCAGCGCGGCACGAAGGCGTCCAGCGCTGCCTCCACCTCGCGGCCGACGTACTCGTCACGCACCCACCAGGAGATCTCGGCGTCAGCCTCGTCGTCGGGGGTGGTCGGGTCGATGTAGACGCAGCCGATCAGGACCGTCTCCGCATCGTCCAGCACGGCGTAGTTGAAGGAGTCGTGCGTGACCATCTCGTCGGCGTGCCGCTGCAGGTCCTCCTCGTCCTGCGCCCGGGTCATGGTGGCCGGCGGCCAGCCCCAGGCCTCGCCGTAGAGGGACCAGAGCCGCTCGCGCGACCCCATCACCGCGAGCATGTCCAGGTCGACGTCGGCCGCACGGATCGGCCGCAGGTGGGAGGTCGCGGTGAGCGGCACCCGCAGCGGGTGCGCCCAGTCCTCCGGGAGCCAGCTCACGTCCGACCTCCTCACCGGGCCCGTGCGCCCAGGGCGGGCGGCCCGAGCAGCAGTATCGCGAGGTCCGCGGGAACCCGCACGAGATTCACGCAGGGAAGGGCGGGCCGTGGAGGCGGGGCCACGACGCCTGGCCCCGCCCGCGGTGGGTCAGGACGCCTTCGAGGCGACGTCGGATGTGGAGGCCGGCTGACCTCTGAGGGTCAGCTCGGTGGCGACGTCGCGGAGCTTGGTGTTGGTGTTCTGACTGGCCCTGATCAGCAGGGCGAACGCCTTGACGGCGTCGATAGCGTACCGCTCCATGAGCATGCCCTTGGCCTGCCCGATCAGGTCGCGCGAATTCACGCTCTCGACCAGCTGGTCGTGCTTCCGGGCCCCGGCCATGGCGACCGCGGCATGGCTGACGAACAGCAGCCCGATCTGCTCCGACTCCGCGTCGAACGCGTGCGGTCGGCGGCTGTACAGGTTCAACGTGCCGAGAGTGTCGCCCTCCACCCACAGCTGGAGGGACATCATGCTGCCCACCCCGGTCTCAGCGGCTCGGCGGGCGAACGCCGGCCACCGCGTCTCCCGGGCGAGGTCGGGCGCCCAGACGATCCGTTCCCGGTAGACCGCGTCCAGGCAGGGACCCTCCCCCACCTCGACCTGCAAGGCGTCGATCCGCGCCGCCAGCTCACTCGACCGGTGCTCGGAGACGATCTGACGACGCGCCTCGACCACGCTGATCGACGCCTCGTCCGCCCCCGGGATCTGGGTCACCGCAGCAGCAACCAGATCGTCGAGCATCACGGCCGTGTCGGACTCGGCCTGCAGCGACCGCGCCAACGCACCCAGCGTCTGCGCCAGCTCGTTCCCGGCCGCACCCTGCTCGTCGTCCATCCCATCCTTCCTGGTGCGGCCCCCCGGCCGCCATCCCTCTGTCTTCGCGTCCGGGACAGACTACGGATTCGCGGCAGGGTCGGGGGCTCCCCAGCAAGACAGCGGGCTCGGCCGGCCTGGTCGGTCGACCGGTCTCCAGTCCGGCTCCTGGGAGGTCCACGTGCTCAGCAGCGCAGCCTCCGACCGCGCGGCGGCGTCGCGCGTCACCGTGACGCTGGACCTCAGCCCCGGCCCCCGAGACCGTTCCGTCGACGGTCAGCTGGTTCTCGGGCAACCCGCTCACAGGTGGTCAGCTCCCGGCGATGCACTCCCCGTGGTGGCTCGGCGAGGGCGGACGTCGCCAGACGACGTGGTCGCGCTCATCGACTTCATCGGCATCCGGTTGGGCCGACTCTCGAGGCGCTCGCGCACGAAGAAGACCCCGTCCGCACCGGACGGCACTGCTCGACCGCGCACCGGGCCAGCCGCCTCGAGGGTCGTCGCCAGGTCCTCGCGGGGCGCAGCGGTGGCCACGAACCGGACCCCGATCGGTGCTCCCACTGTGACCTCGCGACCCGGCCGGACCCGCTGGGGTCGCGGGACCATCACCGGGTGAGCACCAGGGACCTGAGCCCCGGGACCAGAACCGGATCGATGGTCCTGCTCTGGGCGGCCGCCTGCGTCCAGGCGTGCCAGGCCCTCTACTTCTGGGTCATGGGTCTGGGCTGGGGAGGGGTCCTCTACACCGCGAACGTCGTCCAGGGTGCCGCCCTCCTCGTCACGGCCATCGCCCTGGCTGCCCGACGCCGCCTCCTCGTCCTCCTGGTGCCGGTGTTGTCGCTCCTGCTCAGCCTCGGGCTGCAGCAGGTTGACGCTCTGCTCACCGCGCGGGCCTGCTCCCCTGACGCGAAGGCGGCCGTGGCCGAGCTGGGACTGGGCTACCTGGTCGATGACGGCGACCCCTTCACCTACATGCTGGCGTTTCCCACCGGCTGCGCGGCCCTCTTCAGCGCCAGCGACCCCGTTCCCGTCGTCCTGCAGCACTACGGAGAAGCGGCCCGGCAGGCCGGGTGGGACGTGGTCGCGGACCCGAGCAGCAGCCGCGTCGAGATGAGCAACGCCCGGTGGACGGTCGAGGTCGAACCCGCCCACGAGGACGGCCTGATCAGTCTCCTCGTCCACCCCCGGGCCTGACCCGCCAGCGGCAGCACGTTGGTGGCTCGTCGACCGGGGGTCCGTCTCGCGCCCGCTGCCTCGCGGTCGCGAGACGTACGCCTGGCAGGGACGCTGGGAGCACGGCTCCGGCCAGCGTGGTGCTGCTGCCGGCCGGACGTCACGACCGCGCACCCGGCCAGCGCCGCGCAACCGCAGGTTGGGGCGTAGCGGAGCACCGACGGACTCGAAGGAGGGTGCGCGCGAACCGACGTCGGCCCGGGATCCTGATCCCGACCGTCGCGGGACTGCCTGTCACCGGCAGTCTTGCCACCACTGGTGGTCGGCTCCCCCGGGGAGGGGTTCCGGGCCGCCCCCGACGCCGGCATCGTCTCGGTGATCCGCGACCTGGCCCCCCGCGGAGCGGGCCCCCGACCTGCTCACGCTGGACCAGGGTGGGCTCGGCGGGGACGTGGAGGCGGGCGACGCGTTCGGCTGCGCGGTGCAGGTCGAGCACGAACTGACCAGGGTTCTTCCAGCAGCACGGCCCTGACCAGGGATGTGAGGGTGGGCGATACTGGGTTCGAACCAGTGACCTCTTCGGTGTGAACGAAGCGCGCTACCACTGCGCCAATCGCCCCTCGTGCCCCTTCCGAGGCGTCGGCAACCTTAGCCCACACGAGGCCTGGCTGCCGAATCGGCTCTCGTCACGGCTCCAGATCAGCCTGCGACCGCTCGGCGAAGACGCGGGCGACGGCGTCGGTCACCGGGTGGGCGCCGAAGGTGGCGGCGTCCCAGCGGTGCACCGGCTGCACGTCGCGCAGCGAGGAGGTGAGGAACACCTCGTCGGCGGCCAGCGCCTCGTCCAGGGTGAGGTCGCGCTCCTCCACCTCGGTCCACTCCAGGACGAGGTCGCGGGTGATGCCGGCGAGCGCGCCGGCGGCCAGCGGCGGCGTGACCACCCGGCCGCCGAGGACGACGAAGACGTTCGACCCGGTGCCCTCGCAGAGGTGCCCGGCCGTGTTGAGCATCAGCGCCTCGCTGGCCCCGTGCGCGGCGGCGTGGGCCAGCACCCGGACGTTCTCGGCGTAGGACGTCGACTTCACCCCGGTCAGGGCTCCGTGCTCGTTGCGTGCCCACGGGCTGGTGACGACCGCCGTGGAGGGGGTCGGGGCCTCCGCCCCGTCGAGGGCCACGACGAGGGTCTGCGGGCCGTAGGCGGGCCCGGACCCCAGGGGGCCGCGGCCGGCGGTGTAGGTGATCCGGATCTTGCCCAGCTCGACCTCCTGCCCCACCAGGAGCTCCCCGACCGCGCCCCGGATGACGGCGTGGTCGGCGGGCGGCAGGCCGAGGGCCGCGGCCGAGCGGTCGAGCCGTTCGAGGTGGCGGCGCAGGGCGAAGGGGCCCGCGGCGGTCACCTTCAGCGCCTCGAAGACCCCGTCCCCCACGACCAGGCCGTGGTCGGTGACGGCGACCGTCGCCTGCTCCGGGTCCTCGTGCAGCCGGCCGTTCGCCCACACCCGCAGCGGCGTCGTCCGGAGGGCTGGGTCGGCGGTGACGAGAGGCATGACGTCACCCTAGTGCGACCCGCCGAGGCTTCCCGGTTTGGACTCCGGGACCTGCCTCGGCTAATGTTTCATCTCGCGCCGGGGACCAGGGAACGAAGCCTCGGAGCGTGCGGACGTGGCGCAGTGGTAGCGCATCACCTTGCCAAGGTGAGGGTCGCGGGTTCGAATCCCGTCGTCCGCTCGGAGCAAATCTCGCCAGTCCCCTGGGGGGAAAGTTCCCCACGGTGGAGTGGCCGAGAGGCGAGGCAACGGACTGCAAATCCGTGTACACGGGTTCAAATCCCGTCTCCACCTCGCACGGGCGATTGGCGCAGCGGTAGCGCGCTTCCCTGACACGGAAGAGGTCACTGGTTCGATCCCAGTATCGCCCACCAGCAACACCCCTGGCCAGGGGCGGGTCCAGGGGTTGGGTCCACCACACCCTCGATCAGCTCCGGTGCTACTGCTGACCTACCTCCCGACGCGTCGCTCGGGGAGCGGGCATCGATCCGCCTCGCGTCGGCACAGGCCGCAGCTCCCTGTCGTGGACGACTTCGGTCACCGGCCTGCTGGCATGCCCCGCGAGATGCGAGATGTCCTCGATGCTCATGCCCGGGCTGGGCAGCAGCGAGACGAAGCTGTGCCGCAACTCTCGAGGTGTCCACGCCGGAGCGTCCAGTCCAGTCTTCGCCACGACCCGCAGCAGGGCACGACGGACGTCGGCGGCGTCTACCGGGCCCCCTGTCGACCTGGTCGTGAGCCTCTCCTCTCTGCCGAGGCCTCTGTCGCGCTCGGCTCCCGACCGGTTGAAAGCCTCTCGCGGCCACCAAGCTGGGGTGCGTCCCCTCCAGGCGAACTGCACTGGAGGGTGCACGCCAGCGGGCACAGCCGATCGACGCCGCCATCAGGCCACGATCGGACGAGATTGACCCAGGCAAGTTCCGACCTGCGGATGGACGAGCACAACCCCCAGAAGGGACGAGCCGGTCTCGGGCGGTCAGGGAGCCAGCCAACCCAGGCAGCCATGGTGCAAGGGGGGAGCCGTGCCGGCTGATACATCCAACCCCGACCGTTCGGGCACGTCGGCCCATGGTGCCCAAGGATCATGAGGTGTAGGCACAGCGTCCATCGCAGCCCCCGTACGGCGCCGGTTCACCTCAGGGACCCGCCGGTGACTGCCCCGCTGTGCCGAGCCGTCAGCGAGACAAGGGCGAGGCCACGCCGATGTCGATCATGTCGTACTCGCACTGCAGCATCCGGGGGAATCCATCAGGCCCGCATGGCCGCGCGGCGGAGGACGACCACCTCTTCGCCCGGTCAGGGGGCGCATCCGACTCAGTGAGCCGCTGGCGAGCACCAGCCTCCCGCTCACCCAGTCACGGACGGGTTGCAGGAGCGGCAGCCTGCGCCTGCGGCAATCCGGACGGCGAGGTCGGCTGTCGTCCGGCCGTGGCCGGCCTGACGTCGGTCGCTCGTACCGGTCGCCCAAGGTGGTAGCCCTGGGCGGACTCGCAGCCGAGGATGCGAAGTGTCGCCAACTGGTGCTCGTGCTCAACTCCCTCGGCCACCACGGTCAGACCGAAGGCGTGTCCTGCGTGCACGATGAGGGGCAGCAGCTTGGCCGCTGACGGCACGTCGGGGTCGAGAAACTTCCGGTCGACCTTCAAGATGTCCAGCGGCAGCTGCTCGAGTCGGGCCAGCGAGCTGTAGCCGGTGCCGAAGTCGTCGAGGCTGATCGCGAAGCCACGCGATCGGAGCTCGCTCAGGTGGACAACGGCCGCCGGGTCGTCGACCATCGCGGTCTCGGTGACCTCGAGCACCAGCCGGGCCGGATCGATCCCCGCCGCCTGCGCCGCGTCGGCCACGTCGGCGATGACCCGGGCTCGCGCGGCATGGCGGCCCGAGACGTTGACCGCCATGACCAGGTCCGGACGATGCCAGTCGCGCGTCCAGAGCGCCAGCTGCTGGGCCGCGCGCTGCAGCACCCAGGCGTCGACCTCGCAGATGAGTTCCGACTCCTCCGCGATCGGGATGAAGGAGTCAGGGGGGATCAGGGCGTCGTCTCGCCGCCACCGCAGCAAAGCCTCGTACCCCTCGACCTCACCGGTGTCCACGCAGACGATCGGCTGGTAGTGGAGCTCCAGCTCGTCAGCTGACAACGCCGCCGCCAGTCCCGACTCGACCACCGCACGCTGCCGAAGCTCCTCGCGCAGCCCCTGATCGAAGACCTCCGCCCGACCGCGGCCCCCGGCTTTGGCCCGGTAGGCCGCGATGTCGGCCTCGTTGAGCAGCACGTCCGGCTCGACGTCGGCGTCCTGGCTGAGCGCGATCCCTACGCTGGCCCCCACCTGAGCCGCACGCAGCCCGTCGTCCAGGAGGATCGTCTCCGCGAGCGCCTGGACGACCCGCTGGGCAACGGCCCGAGCCTCCTCGCTCACCGTGATCCGCTCCAGCAGCACGATGAACTCGTCACCGCCCAGCCGGGCCACCACGTCGCCATTCCTGACCACGGCGGCCATTCGACGGCTGACGACCTGCAGCACCTCGTCGCCCGCTCCGTGGCCGAACCGGTCATTGACCGCTTTGAACCCGTCGAGATCGACGAACAGCAGACCCACGCGGGTGCCGCTGCGCTTCGCCTGCGCCAGAGCGCCGGCCAGCAGGCGCATCGCCTGGGTGCGGTTGGGCAACATGGTCAACGGATCGAGCGACGCCTGCCGTGCGAGATCGGCCTGGGCCCGCCCCCGAGCTCGGATCGCCGTGGTCATCTGAGCGATGGCAAGCCAGAGCCGGAAGATCATCAAACTGATCAGCAGGACCGCGCAGCCCAGGACAGGCCAGACGTCCAGCCGCCGGCCGGCGAGTTGTTGGACGGCCAGCACGCCGGGCGGCACCAGCACGGCAAGGGTGAGCGCGGTCATCAGGGCTGGGCCCAACCGTGGCTCTGCCGTCGTCGGCACGGACAGCTCGCGCATCGACGGGTGCAACGCCGTCGCCCCCCACACCACATAGGAGCCGAGCCAGAGCGGGTTCATGGCCGTCGGCCCAGCCGACGAGACACCCCTCAGTGCCGCGGTGCCTAGGTCGGCGGCGATCAGCAGGACCAGAGCCGTCGTCAGCAGGCGCAGCGCCGGCAGCCGTCGGCCGGGGATGGTCAGCAGGGCGACGAGCACACCGAGCAGCATGACGTCGGCCAGGGGATAGGCCACGGCCACCACGAGAGCGGTCCCGGCGCCGCTTCCGTCGTAGGCGGCCAAGCTGGGTGCCGCCACGATCTCCCAGCAGAGCAGGGAGAATCCCACCGTGATGATCGCGCTGTCCAGGAAGCCGCCGAGGTCGCGCGGCGGCCGCCTGATCCGGGCCAGCTGGAACAGACCGATGCCCAGCACCAGGTAACCGAGCAGGTAGCACACGTCGACCAGCCCAGGGGAGCCGTCGATCGCGGCGGTCTCGCCCGTGGCGGCGCCGACCACACTGGCCAGTACCCACAGCATCTGACCCGCGGCCATCAGCAGCCAGGGAGTCGGCGACACCGGGCGGTGCAACCGCACGCCCGCCACCAGTGCGGCGGCCTGCGCGAGCCCGACGACGAGAAACAGCCCGTCGCGGCCGAGACCGGGCGGCAGGGAGACATACGCGGCGACAGCCGCTCCCCCGACCACCAGATAGGTCAACCATCGAGGAGGGCGGAGCGGGACTCGGACGGATCGCACCTGAAACTCTCTCTAGCGTCCCTCCCGAGGCTGCTCGTCATCATAGTTTGATCGACTCGCCGACATGCTCGCTGGGGTCAGGTGCGGCTTGCCCCTCCGGGTTGGCGGGGCCCGGTGGAGACCTCAGGACTCGACTGGCCGAACCTGGCCGAACCTGGTCGAAGCAGCTCGGGCTGAGTCCGCGTACCAGCGTCCTCCCTGCCGGCGGTGACGGAACCGAACATCGGCCAGCGTCGGCTACGTCCTCGCGCGGACGCGCCGATGCGATGGCTGGTCCGCACCGGCCCGATGAGTAGCCAACCAGTAAGGCGCGGCTCCCCAGCGTCCGCCTCTCCTCTCCGCTGGATGCCTGTCTGGCGATCAGCGCTGGCTCATGGTTCGCCACTCGCTCGGGGTGACCCCGTAGGTCGCGCGGAATCGTTTTGTGAAGTGGCTGGGGTTCGTGAAGCCCCAGGCGTGGGCAACGGCGGTGATGGTGCGTGGCGGATCTTCATGGGTGGCGAGGTCCGCTCTCGCCCCTCCGAGTCGTTGTCGGATGATCCAGTCCTCGAGACCGAGGCCGTCCTGCTGGCACAGCTTGTAGAGCTGGCGGACGGAGATGTGGTGAGCCCTGGCGATCTGATGCGGAGTCAGGTCCTGATCGGCCAGGTGACGGCGCACGTAGCTCTTGACCTGTTGCACGAGGACGGTAGGGCCGACCGGCGGTCCGGCTGGATCGTCCAGGCCCGCGGTCTGGATCAGGGCGTGCATCAGATCGATGGTGATGTCGCCGACCCGGGCCGCGGTGTCGCCGGCTGGGAGGCGGTGCGCGTGCAGTGTGAGGTTGCGGATGTGGTCGCGGACGAGCGTGTACAGCGGGCTGGACGGGAGTCTGGGGGCCGCACGGGTGATGGTGTCCATGGGCAGCCCGAGGCGGTCACGGTCGACCTGGAAGGCGTAGGACGTCCCCAGTCCGGACCAGCCGTACTCGTACGGCGCCTCGAGGTCGACCAGCAGCAGGTCGTCCGCATGGAGCACCCGCTCCTCGCGACCCCAACGGAAGCGGTTGGCGCCGGCGAGCGGCAGGGCCAGGGCGATCGCGTCCTGCTCGTCTCGGCGCGCGATCCGCGGCGTGCGCCGCAACGTGTTGCCGGTGGCCTCGACGTTGAAGACCCTGCCTGCGCCGAGAGGAAAGAAGTGCACCTGCGCCCGGAAGCCGGGCTGGTCCTCGAACTCGACCAGGCTGGTCGAGGCATGACCGCTGATGGCGTCCTGGAAGGCGGCCGCACGCTCGCGTGACGGCAGGAGGTCGGTGTCGAGAACCAGCACAAGTCCTCCCGCGGTGAGCCCAGACCTATCGTCGGGGGGCGGAACCGTGCGCGCAAGGGACAGTCCTGTGCAGAGCAGGCATGGTCGCCGAGCACCCCGACACCCCATCCTGGACCAGTGAGCCAGGTCGGAAAGGTGGCAGCAGTGCCGTCACAGCGGGGGGAGACGCTGCTCATCGACTCCGCGGTGCTGCCCCCGGAGGACCGGGTGGAGGCGATCCGGCACGCCATCTGGGAGCTGGTCGTCCGGGTGGAGATCGAGCAGCCGCCGCCACCGACGGTCGCCGCTCGCTGCCGATTGCGGCAGTGGGGCGCCATCACGCAGTGCTCGGTGCAGGCGAACGCTCACACGATCCGCCGGACGCCGAGGCTGGCACGCGACGAGATGGAGCCGTCGCTGTTCCTCGGGCTCCAGGTGACGGGGACCAGCATGGTCGTCCAAGATGGCCGAGAGGCGGTCCTGCGACCCGGCGACCTCGCGTTCTACGACACGACGCGGCCCTACACACTGCTGAACGACGGCGGGATTGACCAGCACTACTTCCGGATCCCCCGCTCAGCCCTGGCTCTGCCGGCTCGGGCCGTCGACGCCGCGACCGCCACCACTCTCAGCGCCTCGCACCCCCTGGTGGATGTGGCGTCCGCCTACTTCGCCCGGCTGGCCCTCCAGCCGGACATCGTTCCCGAAGCGCGTGCCGCGGTCAGCGTGCCGTCGGTCGAGCTGGTGAGGGCGTTGATCGCCACCCGGTCCGGGTCGGCGCGGCTGGTGCGGGAGACCCTGTCGACCACCCTGGTCGACCGGGCCCTGGAGTACGCCCGGCTCCACCTGACCGAGCCGAACCTGACTCCGGCCCGGATCGCCGCGGCGCAGCACGTGTCGGTGCGGCACCTGTACGCGGCGATGGCTGCGGCGGAGATCAGCCTCGCCGGCTGGATCCGCACGCAGCGTCTGGAGGCCTGCCGGCTGGAGCTGACCCATCCGGCCAGCCGGCTGCTCACGGTGGCGGCGGTCGCGGCGCGATGGGGGTTCGTCGACCCCACCCACTTCAGCCGTGCGTTCCGCGCAGAGTTCGGCGTCTCGCCGCGGGAGTGGCGACGGCTGCACGTGGCCGGCTGACCCTCTCAGCGCTGGTCGCGCTCGTTCCCCCGTTCGACGTCGGCGAAGACCACCCGGGCGCCGCCGCTGGCGAGCCGTTGCAGGTCAGCGAACCAGACGGCAGCCTGCGGTGTCTGGACGGCGTCGCAGGCTGCGTCGTAGTCGGCGAAGTACACGTCGACGAGACGGTAGGCGGGCGTCGGCGACCCGTCCTCCTTCGGCCACACCTTCGCCGCCTCCACCCGGAGCGCGCCGGGCAGGGCTTCGGCCAAGGCCAGGTGCCCCGCGTGGTAGCCGGTCTCGAACTCCTCCGGCTGCAGCGGGTTGTCGAACACCACGGTGATCTTCGTCGTCATGGCGTCAGCGTTCCACCGCACCAACCGCACCGACAGACCTGCGCCGGCCTTCGCACAGACGACCAAGAACCGGTCAGCAGGGGGCGACACCTCCCGCTACCGGCCGTGTGGTGCAGAGCCAGCACAGAGCTCTGCAGCGCAGGGACGGTTCACCGGCGGAGGCAGATCTAGCGTCTCGGACCAGAACCGGCGGGCACCGCACGCGCCGCCGGCCCACCATCTCGAGGAGGCTTCACATGACCGTACCTGCACCGTCGATCGGCCCGACGTCGTCGGAGATCGAGGAGATCGACCGCGCCAACGCCTCGGGCAAGACGCCCGTCGTGTTCGTCCACGGCTTGTGGCTGCTCGACTCCAGCTGGGACCGCTGGGCCCGCTTCTTCGAGGACGCCGGCTACGTCGCCGTGACACCCGGCTGGCCGAACGACCCGCCAACCGTCGAGGAGGCGCGCGAGAACCCCGAGGTCTTCGCCGGCAACAGCGTCGGCGACGTCGCCGCCTACCAGCAGGTCATCATCGAGAAGTTGGACAAGAAGCCCGCCATCATCGGCCATTCCTTCGGTGGGCTCCTCGTGCAGATCCTCGCCGGGCGTGGCCTCGCCGCCGCCACCGTCGCCATCGACCCCGCCCCGTTCCGGGGCGTCCTCCCGCTCCCGGCGCCTGCGCTCAAGTCGGCCTCCGCCGTGCTGTCGAACCCCGCCAACCGCCACCGGTCGGTCGCGCTGACCTTCGAGCAGTTCCGCTACGGGTTCGCGAATGCGCTGCCCGAGGACGAGGCCCGGGAGGTCTACGAGCAGTATCACGTCGCCGGTTCCGGGATCCCGATCTTCCAGGCGGCCTTCGCCAACATCAACCCGCGCTCGGAGACCAAGGTCGACCACCGCAACCCCGAACGCGGGCCGCTGCTGCTCGTCGGCGGGGAGCTCGACCATCAGGCCCCGTGGGCGATCACCGAGGCCAGCTTCGAGAAGCAGCGCCAGAACCCCGGCGTCACCGAGATCGTCGAGATGGCCGGCCGCGGCCACTCCCTCACCATCGACCACGGCTGGCAGGAGGTCGCCCAGACCTCGCTCGACTTCATCGCCCGCTTCGTCCGCTGACCTCCCTCCGGAACAGGAAACCACCATGACTCGCATTCGCGCGCTCGCCGCCCCGCGGGGCCGGCTCACCGCAGCCTTCGTCGCCCTCATCGCTCTCGCGCTCACCCTCGGCCTGACCCTCGCGCCCACCTCGAGCAGCGCCAGCGGTTCCCGCCACCGCGCCAAGCCCACCGTCGTCCTGGTCCACGGCGCGTTCGCCGACGCCTCCGGTTTCGCCGACGTCACCAACAAGCTCCAGAAGCGCGGCTACAACGTCATCGCCCCGGCCAACCCGCTCCGCGGCGTCACCTCCGACTCCGCCTACCTCGCCAGCATCCTGGCCACCATCCCCGGGCCGATCGTGCTGGCGGGGCACTCCTACGGCGGTGAGGTCATCACCAACGCCGCCACCGGCAACCGCAACGTGCAAGCGCTCGTCTACATCGCCGCCTTCGGCCCGGAGAAGGGTGAGACCGCCGGCGCCCTCACCGCCAAGTTCCCGGGCAGCCAGCTCACCCCCGAGAACCTGATCACGCGCCCCTACCCGATCAACACCACCACGACCGGCATCGACGCCTACATCAACCCAGCCGTCTTCCGGGCGATCTTCTGCGCCGACCTCGCGCCGGAGACGGCCGCCGCGATGGCCGCCGGCCAACGCCCCGGAGCCCTCTCCACCCTGCAGGAGCCCTCCGGCACCCCTGCCTGGAAGCGGATCCCGTCCTGGTACCTCGTCGCCCGCCAAGACCAAGCGATCCCGCCCGACGCGCAGCGCTTCATGGCCCAGCGCATGAACGCCCACACCCGCGAGATCGACTCCTCCCACGTGGCGATGACGTCCCACCCCGACGTCGTGGCCGCCTTGATCCGCGAAGCTGCCCGAGCCACCAGCTGACCCGCAGCCCCAAGTTCCGACGACCACCGCCGCAAGGCCGCACCACAACCATCGACCTGGCCCACACCGCGGGCCAGGTCGATCTCTACATGACTCCCGAGGCAGCCGCCGCCCCTGGTCCCAGGCAGGGACGAGGAGTTGCGCATTGGTCACCAGCAGAGACATCACCCGCCGCGGGCTTGGCGCCGTCGGCCGCTGGATGCAGTCGGGCGGCCTTTCGCCGAGGACGCACACCGCGACATGCTGCATACACGGCTGCGACCGGCCCTATCGAGTCAAAGGGCTCTGCGGAATCGCATCGCAGCAAGCACCTCGAGCGAGGCGCCGGGATGCTGGCTATGCCTCAGCGAACGCCTTGCCCTTGTCGCAGACATCGGCGAAGTTGCCCACGGCTCCGGTCCACATGAAGCCAGTCCGGCTGCCTTCTCCTCGGCTGCCTGCTGCCACCATGGCCGCGTCCACGCTGGGCGACGTGGGACCGGCAGAGGGGCTAGCCGAGCGGCCGGCGATGGCGTGGCTGCAACGGTGACAGGAGCGGGAGCCACTGGATCGCCAGCGCTCGCAGCCACTGCACTCGTACAAGATCTCAGCACCAGCCCAGCCGCTGCCGCCGCCCCGAGTGCCACCCAACCGAAACGCTTCGGCCGCGGCTGCTTCGCATGTTGCGGCAGGGCGCCGCCAGCGTACAGCGGCGGAGTAGGGCGCTGATGGCTTCGCTGGTACGGAGCACGAGGGTCGGCCACTGACGTGCTCCGCACGAGGGTCAGCTAACGCGGGCATCCGGGCACGAGCGCCGGCCGATACCCCGCCTCGCGCAGAGTGTCTACTCGTTCGCGAGGGTGAGCCAGGCGCTCTCGCCGTCATCCTGGCCGGTGCCTGTGACTCCGAGAATCGCCAGGTCGCGGAGGGCGCCCACACTGGCAATCGCCTCCTGGATAGTTCCGTCACAGGTCAACTCGCCCTGGTCGACGAAGCGGACATCTTCCGCCGAGCTGGCCTCGCTGCTGTTGTCGAAGATCTTCCAGGTGAGCCTGCCGGGTAGCTGCGGCAGGCGCCGCGGACGATCAGCTCGTCGCGAGCGACCGCGAAAGGTCCCACCGAGACCTGGTTGTTGCCAGGGCGCGCAAACCAGAAGCGAGCCACCTCACCCGGTCCGGGCTGAAGTGGAGGACTCACGGCCGCACCGAGGTCCGTGCCACTCAGCGGGCTGTCGCCGGCACCGCCGTCGCCGGCACTACAGGCGGATACTGCCGCCACAGCGGCCAACAGACCAAGCGCAGCAAGCCGCCAACGCCCATCCCCCACGGCGGCCGTCGGCGTGCGACTCGGAGGCAAAGGCACGGTGGCAGCCTAAGCCTGCCTCAGCCTCACCCGTCCTGTTAGCCGGTCGACTACTGCGCGTGCGTCCCGCGCAGGTATGGCGTTGCCAGCACTCCGGACCAGCCATCGTTGCCCCCATGCTGGCGGCGCCCGCGGTAGTGCTGCGGATGCAGTGTCCGGATGAGACGCTGGCTCACCCGCTTCGGCCCTCTTGTGCTTCCATTCCGCGAAGGAGAAGACTGATCGGCTGTCAAGGGTTGATCCCGGGGGGCTCCGATGAGGTCGCGTGTCTTGGCTGCCGCGCTTGTGTTGGTGTCTGGAGTGTTGTCGGCCTCGCCGGCTGAGGCGGCCAGTGCGGCCAGGCCTTACGACTTCAACGGGGATGGTCATCCGGAGTTGGTGGTCGGTGCACCGAACCTGCGGGTCGAGTCGGCCATCGGAGAAGGCGGCCTTGTGGTGCTGCCTGCTTCGGCGCGGGGGGTGGCTCTGACCGAGAGGATCGTCAGCCAGTCCAGCCCTGGGGTGCCGGGCACCTCGGAGGGCGATCACCCAGACGTCGAGGGCGCAGGTGACCTCTTTGGTGCAGCGCTGGCGAGTGCGGACTTCGACCGCGATGGTTACGCCGACCTGGCGGTCGGCCAACCCGGCGAGAACGAGGGGGTGGGAGCCGTGACGGTGATCTACGGCTCGTTCCGGGGTCCGGACACCAACCGTTCGCGTCGGGTCAACCCCACGTCCGGCAGCGGCGCCTTTGGGGCTGCGCTGGTCGCAGGGGACTTCGACCGCGACCAGTTCCCGGACCTCGGGATAGGCGCGCCGTCCGCAGACGTCGAAGGCGACCACCACGAGCCTGATGCGAGCGGCAGCGTGACTGTGTTGCCTGGCGGTGCCACTGGGCTCTCGACCGCGGATCCGGTGGTTGTCCGCCGCCGCGGCGGCGTGGATGGTGACATCCGCTTCGGCTCAGCACTCGCCGCCGGCGACCTCGACCGGGACGGCGGGACCGACCTGATCATCTACGCGCCAGGAAATCACGACCTCGTCGACTACTCCCGTCCCGGATCCCTCACCTACTGCCCCAACCAGGTCGATGGACCCAGCGCTTGTAGTCGCCTGGTGCGAGGCCTGTCCTATGCCGGCGGCGGCTCCCTGGTCGTCGGCAACACGTCTGGTGACTCTCGGCCTGAGATCATCTTCAGCTCCCCGAATTATGCGGAGGATGAGGAGGAGGGTGGGGCCGGCGAGGTGCATGTCCTGCATCTTGGGGACGAAATGCCTGCGCGAGTTGTCGGCCAGAACGTCCTGACCCAGAACTCTCGTGGGGTGCCTGGAAGCGACGAGTACGGCGACGGATTCGGCAGCAGTATCGCGCTCGGCGATGTTGATCGCGACGGATATGCCGACTTGGTGATCGGGGCGGCTTACGAGAACGACGGCGAGGGTCGGGTCACCGTGGTGCACGGTGCCCAGCTGGGATGGCGCACCAGCGGGAACTATTTCTACAGCCAGAACACCCGGGGCATCCCCGGGGTAGCCGAAGGGTACGACGCCGACCTGGTTCTGGGGGGCGACCTCTTTGGCAGCGAGGTGTCACTGCGCGACCACAACGGCGACGGCCGGCTCGACCTCACCGTCGGTGCTCCTGAAGAAAATAGTTCTGGGGCGATCACCACGCTGCTTGGGTCCAGACGCGGGTTCACGACCGCCGGAGCGCGCGCTTTCGGCCTGGCCACCCTCGGCTACGCCCACCGCGCCGAGGCTGAGTTCGGTGCCACCCTCGGCAACAACTAGGGGTCGGCGCGGTCCCCGGGCTGAGCCTCGACGTCAACCGCCAGGCTGTCCAGTCCCGCTGTTCTGCAACTGCGGCTGCGCCGGTCCCGCACAACGGTCGCCTACTGCGTGCGTCCCGCTCTTACGGTCAGTCACTGCGTGCGCCCGCGTGAGGGTTGGCCACCTGACCTGCTCCGCACCAGAGTCGGCTACTGCACGTGTCCCCCACGCCGGTCAACTAATGCGCGCAGCGCGCTCAAGAGCCGGCGCCCGAGCGCACTTGGGACTGGCGAGAGGGCTGCTGCCCAGGAACGTTGACCCATGCTCTCCCCGGCGAGAGACTGCTGAGGGTGGAGCGCATGATCCCGCAGAAGTTGCGTTGCCTGTTCCGCAAGCATCGTTGGCACAACGGCTGGGACGAAGAGGCGCGCGAGACGGTGTGGAACGGCAAGCGCTGTGGTCTCATCAAGTCGGAGGTCGATCGAATGCCGGACTCGTGGGGAGCAGGCGGGGGCGCCTCCCTCTAGATCTGGAGCAGTCCTTGCACGAGGTTCGACCTCACCGTCGTCGTTGCGGGGCCGATCCATCGTCGTTCGTCTCAGCACTCCGAAGGATCCGGGGGTCTGGCATGACTGCCTGGGGATGGATCCCGCTGGGGATGAGCAGCGCCCAGCGTTGGCTAGACGGTGCCTTCTATCTTGTCATCGCTGTCGTGATCTGGGCCTGGTACCGATATTCAGACTGGAACGTGTGATCGTCAGCGGGCGGCGCTAGGCGTGGTCTAGGCGTGTCCTTGCCCAGCCTTCGCCCCGGCCATCGTTGCGGCAGTGCCGCATGCCCGATTGAGCTGGTCGCCGCAATCGAGGACACCGAGACCGCCAGGCATCCCTCCTCGAAAGCGCCCGGTAGAAGCTCGCCGCTCATGACCCACTCGACGGTCGACTTGCGTGGGTCCCGCACGAGGATGGTCCACGAGCCCGCTTCCGCTCGACCAACGGCTTGTTGCGCCCAGCGAAGGACTCGCCGATTCCTTGTTCTGCTGGCCGCCTCGTGCAGCTTTTTCGGGGGATTCTCCACCGGTGCACCGTCTCGGCGTGGCATGGCAACCGCCCGACAGCAGCCGGCCGCGAGGACCCGTGACACCATTCCCCATCGCTGGCAGGATGACGCCATGGCGGGCGAGGGTGGCGTGACGGCCTCGCACGTCATCAAGCCGCTGACGCCCGAGACCTTTCCGGCATGGCTGGCACTTGCCCAGAAGCACAACGGAGTGTGGGGCGGATGCTACTGCTCGTACTTCCACGGCGACACTGAGGCCACCGTCAAGAGTGAGTACGACGGCCCGACGTTCAAGCAGAGACTCGTCGAAGAGGGCGTTGCGCATGCCGCGCTCGTCTTTGACGGCGAGCACGCGATCGCGTGGTGCGAGTACGGCAGTTCTGCCGAGCTGCCGGGCATCTACCACCGCAAGCAGTACGACGCAGGCGAGACCACGCCAGCACCTTGGCGCATCACCTGTTTCTTCGTCGATCGCGACCACCGGCGTTCAGGAGTGGCGCGGGAGGCGCTGGACGGAGCCCTCGAACTGATCGCGCTGGCCGGCGGCGGCGAGGTGGTCTCCTTCCCCAACGAGCTCGTCCGTGGCAAGAAGACCTCATCCTCATTCCTGCACAACGGCACCAGAGCCATGTTCGAGAAGGCCGGATTCGCCTTCGAGCGACACCTCGGACTGCGAAAGACTGTGATGCGCAAGACGATCCCGCCCGCCCGCGCATGACGGGTACGGCGGTGTAGCTCACAAACGAGGCGATGTCCAGACTGGATCTCCTCAGTCAGACGCACCCGCAGAGAGATGCGCCTGCTCCTTGCGCCACTCGTCGACCCGCTGCGGAGTCCATCCGCCGTGGAGAACTCGGAAGACGGCCCAAGAGTGCACCCTGCTCGGCGTCACACCTCGGGCAAGCACCCGCAAGACGCCACTGCCTGCCTGACAGGCGGTCCAGTGCATCCCGCACCAGGGTCGACCACTGCCACGCTCCGCACGAGGGGTGGCTTGCGTGCGTCCTGCACTAGGCGTGGTTCTTGCCCCAGTTGGCGAGTGCGACGATCGCCTCGCGCAAGGCGAGGCCGTGTTCGGTCAGCGCGTAGGCCCGGGTGTTGTGTCGAAGGGGCAGGCGGACGAGCACGCCAGCCGCTTCGAGCTCACGCAGGCGTGTCGCGAGCATGCTCGTCGGCACCCCGAGGTCGCGCTCCAGATCGCCGTAGCGTTGTGGACCGTCGAGCAGCCGTTCCACGATGAGCAGGGCCCACCGTGCTCCGACGATGTCGAGGGTCGCGGCGAGGTCGTTCACGCGGTCGGGTCGGCGTCCGTCTTCATCCAGAACGGTGAGTAGTGGTAGCCGTCGGGGTCGTCGAACTGGCGCTGGTACATGAAGGGGTAGTCATCGGTGTCACCGATCCGCCCGCCGGCGGCGCCGGCGCGGTCGACGAGCTCGTCGACCGCCTCGCGGCTGCCCAGGTCGAACGAGACCGTGACCTTGGAGGGCGTCTGAGGTCCGCCGATCAGCTCTTCGACTCCGCCGACGCTCGCGTACATCTCGCGGCTGCCGAGCATGACGTACTGCTCGGGCGCGATCTTGAAGCACGACACGTTGTGGTCGGACATCTCGGCGTTGAGGGCCCAGCCGAGGGCGGTGTAGAAGGCGGTTGCGCGCTCGACGCTCTGGACAGGGCAGGTGATGAAGAGGCTCATGTGGGCCATACTTCTAAAATCGAAGTGGTTCGTCAAGGGGTGGCTTGGTCTGGGCTGACCGCCCCTCCACCTCACCGAGGACGGCGACGCCGTGCGTCCGCACCACGGTCGGCTACTGACGCGCTCCCGCACGAGGGTCGCTCGCTACGTGGTCGGCCGAGCCCCACGTCGTACCGTCAGATGGTGAGCGACGAGTCCGAGCTGAGCTGGTTCGCTGTGCGCTGCCTCTTCCGCAAGGGCTGGCCGCGGCCCGACCCCGCGTCGGATGACCATCGCTACGAGGAACGAATCACGCTCTGGCGCACGAGCGACGCCGACGCGGCCATCGCTCTCGCCGAAGCGGAGGCGGAGGAGTACGCCTCAACGATCGACGAAGCGCCGGACGAGTACCTCGGCCTCGCTCAGTCTTACGCTCTCTTCGACAGTCCGGACGAGCCTGGCGCCGAGGTCTTCTCACTCCTTCGGACAAGCAAGCTCGACCCGGACAGCTACCTCGACACCTTCTTCGACACAGGCCAGGAGCATCAGCAGCGAAGTTGAACCGAGGGCTCGCGCTGAGCGCGCCCAGTCGGGAGTGGCGATCGCGGCAGCTCCCACCAGGGCCGGTCAGTGCCGGGCGCCGGGCACGAGAGTCGGGCGGCCACTGCGTGCGCCCCCCACAACGGTCGGCCCCTGCGTGCGTCCCGCACAACGGTCGGCTGCTGCGAAGAGCCATCATGCGGTGTCGGTGGGCGGAGTGACCCAGTCGACTAGTTTGGGTGGGTGATCACCCGGAAGGGCCAAGCCACCCGAGAGCGCATCGTCGACGCGGCCGCGACGCTCATCGGTCAGTTCGGCGTCGCCGGTACCAGCGCGGACGACATCCGCAAGACCGCGGGGGTCAGCGGATCACAGCTGATGCACTACTTCGGTAGCAAGCAAGCCCTCGTGAGGGCGGTCATCGTTCGTCAATCCGAGTCCGAGGCGTCGGTGGGTCACCCGATGCTGGGTCCACTCGACAGTTTCAGGGCGCTCCGGGGATGGGCCGACGCCGCGGTGGAGAATCTCGCTCACGGCAGCGGTCACGGCGCTTGCACCTTGGCGATGCTGGCGGGCTCGACCAGTCCTGGCGACGAGCAGACCCGTGATGAGCTCTGCAGCGCCTTCGTGCGCCTGCAGTCCCGGCTGCTCGAGGGTCTCCGCGCCATGCGCGACCGGGGCGACCTCCGTCCCGAGGCCGATCTCGACGAGCTGTCGATGGCGCTGCTGACAGCCCTCCAGGGGGGCACCCTCCTCGGCCAGGCCATGCAGTCGTCGACGCCCATGCGAGCGTCGCTGAACGCCGCGCTCCACCACGTCGAGTCCTTCGCCGCCTAACTGTCGCCCACGGTCCGTGCGACCGCCGTGCACCTTCCGGCATCGCTCCGACGGCGGGCGGCCCGGCTCGTCCCCCATACCCGGGCGCCGCCGCGTGCACAAGATCGTCGACTCGACTGCAGGCCCCCGCGGCCTCGACGTCAGCCCGAGCTTGATGCCAGCGTTTCTGGGTCAACCCACCCAATCAGTGTCATGATTGGGCCACTTAACCCAGAAGGAGCCTCCCGTGTCGGAGCTTGCAGGAAGAACCGCCCTCGTCACCGGCGCTACCCGCGGGATCGGCTACGAGGTCGCCCGTCGCCTCGTGGAGACTGGTCAGACCGTCTACCTGGGCGCCCGGGACCTGCGACGAGGGACCGAGGCGAGCGCCGAGATCGGCGCGACGCCGGTCCTGCTCGACAGCACCGACGGCCCCTCCATCGCCGCGGCGGTGGACCGGTTGCGGAACGAGGTCGGCGCGCTGGACGTGCTGGTGAACAACGCCGGCATCGCCGGGGACCAGCGTCCGCCCGCCGAGGCGACGCTCGACGACCTCCGCCAGGTGTTCGAGACGAACGTGTTCGGCGCCGCCGCGGTGTTGACGGCCTTCACGCCGCTGCTCGAGGCGAGCCGGGCTCCGGTCGTCGTGAACGTCTCCAGCGCCGTCGGCTCGCTGACGCTGAACGCGAGCCCGGACGCGCGGTGGTCGATGCTCGCGTACCCCATGTCGAAGGCGGCGCTCAACATGCTGACGATCCAGTACGCGAGGGCCTTCCCCCGCTGGCGCGTCAACTCCGTGTCACCCGGGCCCACCGCGACCGACTTCGTCGGCGCCCGCGAGGGCTTGCCGACGGTGGAGCAGCTCCGGGCGGCCGGCGTTGCGGTGAACACCGTGCAGGAGGGCGCGGAGATCCTCGTGCGGATGGCAATGAGCGGCCCGGAGGGCCCGACCAAGACCTTCGTCGGCAACGAGGGACCCGTTCCCTGGTGACGCCGCTCAGGCGGTCCTCCCCCGTGCCCCCAGGCACTGGATGTGCCCCGCAGGAGGGTCGACCACCGGGGTGCGTCCCGCACGAGGGTCGGCTCACGAGCTGCTGCGGCATGGTTGTCTGGCTCAGGAGCATGCCGCCAGGAGCACTGTGAGTTGTGCGCGACCAGCGCACCAGCCGGTCAAGTCAGGGGTCCAGGCAGAGATCGGGCCGTCTCTGTCGATCGTGGTGTGGTCGTTCGACGTAGGGATGTGAGGATCAACCGGCCTCTCGACCGGCAGCAGGGCCGCCTTCGGTCCGTGGCCCGGATGACGACCAGCCCAACGCTCGAAGATTGGACACTCTCATGAAGTACTTGATGCTCGTGGCCACGGACCCTGACCACACCGCAGCCGACGCCGAGGCGGCGCCCGACGTCGACGACTGGTTCGCCCACGTCACGGCGCTAGGTGCCTGGCTGAGCGGTGACCGGCTGCGCCCGGTCGAGCAGGCGACCACCGTGCGGGTCCGCAGTGGTGACCTCCTGGTCGTTGACGGCCCGTTCATCGAATCGAAGGAGTGCATTGCCGGCTTCGACGTTCTTGAGTGTGCGAACCTCGAGGAAGCCATCAGCATCGCCGCCAAGCACCCGATGGCCTACACCGGGCGGCTGGAGCTGCGGCCGATCTGGCCCATGGGCGAGGCATGAAACTACGCGGCGAAACGACGCTCCTGATCGTCTCGGCCGCGCCCATGCGACTGCGTCGGTCTCCAGTGAGCCCGTCGCCCCCAAGTCACCGCCCTGGCGGGCTCCGCACGAGGGTCGGCACAGCGCCCTGATCGAACAACTGCCCTAGCCCGTGGTCTGAGCGGCCAACGACTCACAGCTGGTCTGGTCGCACGCCGGGCGCCCCACCACCGGCCTGGCGCGCACAACGGTGGGGCCACTGCGTACGCCCACGACGGTCGGCGACTGACGTGCGCTGCACGACGGTCAGCTACTGACGTGCTCCGCACCAGGGTCGGCTACTGACGTGCTCCGCACGAGTGTCGGCTCGCGTGCGTCCTGCACAAGGTGCCGGTACGGACGAGCATCGAGACCGCGTCCCCGGTGCAGCACCACCGCTTTCTGATGGTCGGCGAGGGAGGTCCGGACCCAGTCGTCGTGAGCTCTGGCGCAGACGACGGCTCCGAGGCCAAGCTGGCTGGCCGAACCAGCCCCTCGTCGTGGTCGGGTCGAGGCGGCGCATCACCTGCTCGACGTCGATGCCTCCGACGATCGGCTCTGGCAGGCGGTCGTGCAACTTCTTGGCCTTGAGGAGCGCCGGTTGCAGGTCGGCTGCTGCTCGGTTCGCCCTTGGTCGGCGACTGCGGGCGTCCCACCCACGGAGGGCCGGGCGAGGCCCGTTCAGGTGGGAGACGCTGCGCGTCGTCGTTGGCGGTAGGCGGCTGCTTTGGCGCGGTCGCCGCAGCCCTTCATGCCGCACCAGCGCCGTCGCTGCCCGCGGGACCGGTCGATGAAGGGTCGGGTGCAGGTGTCGTCGGCGCACCAGTGCAACGAGGCCCGATCGGGGTGGGCGTGGAGGTCGAGGCAGTCCCGGGCGAGGACGGCTAGGACGGCGTCGAGGTCACCGACCCGGTGGAGACCTTCGTCGTCGAGCTGCAGGACGGGCGGCGGGGCTGCGGCAGCGGCATTGACCAGCACTCGATCGGCTGGCACCTGGGGCCGCTGGTCGATGAGGGCCGCGACCATCCGAAACATCGCCTCCCGCAGGGCTCTGGCGCGTGCGAGATCGCCGGGCCGGATCTGCGGCGCCGCGTCGACCACGCCCGATTCGGTGATCCAGTCCGCCAGGTCCTGCTCGGACCTCAGCTTCTCCTCACCGAGCGAGCCGCGCGCCGCGACCGTCGGCAAGAAGTCGAGCACCAATCTGTCAGCGATGAACTCGAAAGGCACGTCACCACCTTGACAGGTGAGGAATGGCGCGGCAAGGCTGCCGTCACCTGTTGGACTGGTGATGAGGAGTGGAACGGGATGGCCCGACCGGCGAGAGCTGCACACCCGATCCAGCGATGGGTGCTCCCGCGGTACCTGGCGGCAGCCGTGGCTGCCCGGATCGCCGACGAGGGCGCTCGGGTCTCGCTGGTCCTGCTCGCCCTCCACGAGACGAACAGCGCAGCCTTGGGCGGCGCGATGCTCGCGGCGCTGCTGGTACCCCACGTCCTAGCCGGACCGCTGGTCGGAGCAGTGGTCGACCGGGCAGGACGACCCCGCTGGGTCTTGGCCTCCGCGGTCCTGATCTTCGCGGCCAGCCTCTTCCTGGTCGCCCATCTCGTCGATCGGGCCCCGACCTGGGTCGTGTTCGCCCTCTTTGCTGCTGGGCGGGTGTTGTGGGCCTGCGATCACCGGTGGCCTGACGAGCCAGCTCCCCGGCCTGGTGGGCGCGGAGAAGGCGCCGCGGGCGTTCGGACTCGACTCGCTGTTCTACAACGTGGCGAGCATGGCCGGCCCAGCTCTCGCCGCCATCACCGCGGCCACCGCCGACCCTGCAGTGGCGCAATCTCTCCTTGCCGGCTCGGCGGCTCTGGGCGCTCTCGGGGTGGCAGCCCTGCCGATCCAGGGTGATCGCCAGCCCTCCCGCGCCGCGCGGCCCAGCCTTTCCAGCGGCACCAGGGAGATCCTGCGGCACCGGACCCTCCGCCTCCTCACCTTCAGCAGCACGCTCGGCCAAGTAGGTCCTGGCGCGCTCCCGGTCGTCGCAGCCGTTCTCGCCACGTCGCTGCACAGACCGGCCAGCAGCGGCCTGCTCCTCACCGCTGTCGCCGCAGGGTCGTTCCTCGGCTCCCTGCTGTGGACCTGGCGCCCGATCGCCCCCGACCGGTCCCCCTTGGTCACCACGGTGTCGATGATCGGCATCGGCGCGCCGATCGCCGTCGCTGCCGCCACCCCTTCGATCGGAGCCACCGCCGCACTCCTCGGCCTGTCGGGAGTCTTCATCGGACCCTTTGGAGCGGCCCTCTTCACCGCCCGGACCCAGTACGCCGACCAGGCTTTCCGGACCCAGGTCTTCACCATCGGCGCCGGGCTCAAGGTCAGCGCGTCAGCACTCGGGGCAGCTCTGGTAGGGCCACTCACGCATCTGCCCGTCTGGACCCTGCTCCTCCTCGTCGCCAGCAGCCCGCTCCTCGCCGGAGGGCTGGGCACGCTCCTCCTGATCCAGCGCCCCGCCACGACCAGGACAACCACCCGGCGCACATCGAGACCGCTCTCCGAACGACCCGGACAGTTCCAACGTTGAGCACCACGTCCCGCAGCAGCGTGGCCCAGGGAGGAGTCGCGGGCGCTGGTTGCCTGGTCAGGGGCTGAGGCTGCTGTCGTCGGTGAGACGAATCTGCGATGAAGGCCTCCTCCTCGATGTCGTAGATCATTGCGGACTTCGCGTCGTCGTCGCGCAAGGCCTCGGCGCCCTCGGTGGCCGCCCGCTCCGCGGCGGCGTACCGGTCCCGATCAGCTGGGTGAGCGCGGAGCCACCTGGTGAACAGGGCGTGGCGCTGAGGCTCCACCGCGGCGGGGGCTCCAGGCATGGAGATCGGCGTTCGGCGCGCTGGAGGTCAGCCGTCGATGGGCGTCGCCGCCGATGTCGTCCCGAGAGATCAGCCGGAAACGACTGCTCACGCCTGCGCCCAGCCGTCCTCGTCGTGCTGAGGTGGACCGGGTTGGACCTGCCGGTGGGCGAACCGATCAGTTCGAGCAACGGCGTCGGCCGACGACGAGGACGGCCGCCACAGCGGATGGTGGCCGCGCGCACACCGCCCACGCCAGCCACCCCAACAGGGTCGGCCACTGCGTGCGTCCCGCACGAGGGTCGGCCACTGCGTGCGTCCGACACCCATGAGCGTGAACGACAGTGCTCCCGATCTGCGGTGCAGCGGGTGCCCTTCGGATCGCGGCTCACCCTTGCGCAGGTCGTCACGACAATGCTGACCTGGCACTGAGCCCCGAGCCGGCCGACGCGGCGTGCCGCTCTCCGCGCAGCTCGCGCCACTCAGGTTGCTCGACGCGGACCCGGAGGGCGCCGCGAACGCGACCGATCGTGCTCGTCTCGGTCTTGCCCTCCTGGGCCACGGGGCCCTACGTTCTCACCACCTCGCAGACGCGACCTGCGCGACGGAGAGCCTGGCTCGATGGTCCATGGTGCCCGGTTGCCGGAAGTTGCGCCCGGGCCTCACCTCGACCGTTCAACCGAACCCAGGAGAGCTGATGTGCACTGACATCCCACCGCAGACCACCGATCCCGCGGGCGCCGCACCGGCTCCTGGCGCCCGCATCACCAGGCGAACGGCCCTGCTCGGCTCAGCCGGAGTGGCCACCACCGGGCTCCTCGGCGTCTCCAGCGCGCCGCTCGCTGCCGCTGACGCGCGCAGGAGCCGGCCCCGCCGCCACGACCACCTCGACCTCACCCACACCCTCGGCGAGGACTTCCCCGCCTTCACCCCCGGCGAGGAAGCCGTTCGCCGTCCCGGCAACACGTTCGCCGCCGACGGCTACTACCAGCAGCGCTGGGACATCTACGAACACACCGGCACGCACGTCGACGCTCCCGCCCATTTCAACCCGGATGGCCGCTACGTCAGCGAGCTCACGCCGCAGGAGTTGCTCGTGCCCGCCGTGGTCGTCAGCATCGCCCGTCGCGCCGCGACCGATCCCGACACCGTCGTGACTGTCGCCGACCTGCGGGAGCACGAGCGACGGCACGGCCGCATCGGTGACGGGTCGGCCGTCCTGATGTACTCCGGCTGGGGTAGCAAGGTGCCTGACCCGGACGCCTACCGCGGCGCGGGCACCGATGGGGCCCTCCACTTCCCCGGCTTCGGCGCCGACGCCTGCGAGTGGCTGATCCGCCGCCGTCGCATCCGGGCACTCGGCGTCGACACCCTGAGCATCGACCCCGGCAACTCCACCACCTTCGAGACCCACACGATCCTCAACGGCGCCGAGCGCTACGGCATCGAGAACCTCGCCAACCTGCACCGCCTCCCGGCCTGCGGGGCTCGGATCAGCGTCGGGGTCATCCCCTTCAAGCAAGGTTCGGGAGGACCGGCCAAGGTCCTCGCCTCCTGGTGACACCGGTACCGACGAGCCGGTAGTCCCGGTCGGTTCGCCAGCGATGCCCATGCCGATCAGGTCGGGAGCGGTCAAGTGATGCCGCCACGGTCGCTCGACGCCGCGCGGCGGAGGAGGTGCCGCACGAGGAACCAGGACGTCGGCACGACGGTCGGCGGCTGCGGGCGTGTACCGGCCGGCTGTTGCGTGCTCCGCACGAGAGTCGGCCACTGCGTGCGTCCCCGCACGACGGTCGACCGGCGGGGCCTGGCCGCGCGTCCGGGTGACCACCATCCGAGGCGATGTCATCCGGCACAGCGCCTCGTCGGCGGCTCACGCCGTCCCTACCTCGTGACTAGGGTGAGGTGGTGGGTAGGTGGCAGGGACTGGCAGGCCCGCTGATCATCGTGGTGGGGGAAGTCCTGCTCGTCGTCTGCAGCCTGAGCTACCTCGTCTGGTGGACGCTCACGTTCAGACCGTCGGTGCGGACTCCGCCCGGCGGCGGGCTCTTCCTCGCCGGAGCGGTGCTCAGCGGCGTTGGGGGCCTGGTTCTGCTGGCCGCCGGCATCGCGGCCCTTCTCCCGAAGGCGTCGTGGACGGCCCTGGGGGCGACGATCGCCGGCGGGGTGATGGTCGGTGCGCTGTTGCTCTACGTCACCTCGAGCGTCGCCCACAGGCCCCTCACCACCGAGCTCCCGCTGATCGTCGTCTGGACCACCATGCAGCTCGCTGCCGGCATCACCCTGCAGACGGCCGGGGTGCTGACGTCGTCGACGGCGTCCACCTGGATGGTCGCGACAGCAGTCGCGGCGCTGGTCGGTCTGGTCTGCTACCTGATCTTCTACCGGCTCGATCCGATCCCCGCCTACTGGATCGGCATGGTGCCCCTCGTCGTCGACGGCGTGGTCGCGGCGCTCCTAGCCGCAATCGTGACGCTGACGCGACTCCCGTAGGCGGCCCGTCTCCCGGTCGGCTGCTGCCTGTCCCGCACGACGGTCGGCCACTGCGCGCGTCGGGCAGGTGGTCGACCTCTGGTGAGCGCTGAACCCTGTGCCACGGACAGCAGTTGTGCATCAGCGTGACCGCATTCTCGGTGGCCGCTCAGGTCCGCCAAGACCTCTGTCGGGAGAACTGCGGTCGACCGAGAGAGCGGGTGCGCACGGCCCTGCCGGCCGAGCTCTCGACGATGTTGGTCCAGGCGCTCTCGCCGTCGGGGAGAGGCTCACGTCAGACGTGCTCGACCAGGTCGGTGTCAGCGAAGCCCGCGCGGTCCAAGGCCCCACTCGGGCGCGGGGACTGGAGGCAGACTCCGGAGGGTTCCGCCGTGCTCCCCGGTCCGCCTCGACGGCATCGAAGTGGTCTTGACGGCTCAGCACCGGATCGAGAAGAGTCCACCCACGTGCTGAGCGCCTGAGAGGGAGAGTTCGTGAGCCTCACCCCCTACACCGTGCGGATTGACGACGCGATACTGCGCGACCTGCGCGAGCGCTTGCTACGCACCCGCTGGCCCGACGCCGTTGCTACTGGCTGGGACTACGGCGCGGATGTCGACTACCTGCGGAAGCTGACCACGTACTGGGTCGACGAGTTCGACTGGCGCGCCCAGGAGGAGCTCATCAACGCCTCGAACCACCTGCGAGTCGACGTCGAGGGCACCGGTCTGCACGTGGTGCACGAACGAGCCGCCAGCGGCTATGGCGTGCCGCTGCTGCTCCTGCACGGCTGGCCCAGCTCCTTCCTGCAGATGCGCGCCATCACCCCGATGCTCACCGACCCCAGCGCGCACGGGGGCGACCCTGGCGACGGGTTCGACGTCGTGGTGCCCTCGCTGCCGGGCTACGGTTTCTCCGACCGGCCGACCGCTCCGGGGACGAGCAACGCTCCCGTCGCGGAGCTGCTGCACACGCTCATGTCCCGCGAGCTGGGCTACGAGCGGTACGCCGTCCGGGCCAGCGACATCGGCGCCGGCGTCGCGGCCTCGCTCGCCATGGCCCACCCCGAAGCCGTGATCGCCCTGCACATGAGCGGCAGCAACCCCTGGATGGACGTCGACCACCTGCCGGAGGACCTCTCCACCGCGGAGCAGCAGATGGTCCAGGACGCCCGCCGATTCAAGGCCATGCACTTCGCCTACGCCTTGATGCAGGTCACCACGCCGCAAACACCGGCGGTCGCACTCAACGACTCCCCTGCCGGGCTCGCCGCCTGGGTCGTGGAGAAGTACCGCGCTTGGAGTGACAACGACGGCGACGTCGAGACCGTCTTCCCACGCGACGAACTCCTAGCGAACCTCACCATCTACTGGGCCACCGGAACCATCGCATCCTCCATGCGGCTGTACTGGGAGAACTTCCATGCCACTGGGGCGTGGGGGGCCATCGACGTCCCGACCGGCTACGCCATGCTGCCCGCCGACATGTTCCGCACCCCACGCGAGTGGATCGAGCGCACCGGCCGCGTCGACCGCTGGACCGAACTCCCCCGCGGTGGCCACTTCGCCGAGCAGGAGGCCCCCGACCTCATCGCAGAGGAACTACGCGAATTCGTCCGCCCCCTGCGCTGACCCGGTGTGCGACGGCGTGCAGCTCGAGGTCGGGTTGGAGGAGGTCAGGTGAGCGCAACGTACGAGCAGGTGCAGGTCGACTCCCGCGCGCAGTGGCGGGCGTGGCTCACCGAGCACGGCGCCGACAGCCCCGGCGTGTGGCTGTTGACGTGGAAGAAGGGCGCCGGGCCGCACGTCGCCTACGGCGACATCGTCGACGAGGCCTTGTGCTTCGGATGGGTCGACAGCCAGCCCCGGGCCGTGGACGAGGCACGAAGCAGCCGACTGCTCACCCCGCGCCGCCCGGGCAGCAGCTGGTCGCGGGTCAACAAGCAACGGGTGCAGCACCTGACCGAGGCGGGTCTCATGACCGCCGCCGGTCTGGCAGTGATCGACGCGGCCAAGGCGGACGGCAGCTGGACGGCGCTGGACCTGGTCGAGGACCTCGTCGAGCCCGACGATCTGCACGTCGCGCTGAACGCCCAGCCGCAGGCACGAGTCAACTGGGACAACTTTCCCCGCTCCACGAAGCGAGCGATCCTCGAGTGGATCGGTGCCGCCAAGACCGACACCACCCACAACCGTCGCGTCCAGCAGACCGTCGACGACGCCGCTGCCGGCCGCCGCGCCCATCAATGGCGCCAACCCAAGCCACCGTAGGCCTGCCCACCATCCCGGGTGGGCCGCCCGCGATGCACCATGTGACCGCCGTGCCGACGCTGGCGGACGGTGACCCTCTTTCCCATAGCCAAGGGCCTGCAGTCGAACACCCAAGCGGTGCTGCCGCTGGGGACCACGAGATTCCCTATTCGGCAAGCCGCGGTGCCCCGGTAGCGGGTCTCGGTTCGATCAGCGAGATGACCACCGCACGCCAGCTGCTGGCTAGGCAGGTGCGTTGGAGCCCTTCTCGATGGGCCGCTGAGGGGTGTTTGCAGGTACTCGGCCCGGAGAGGGCCGCGGACGACCGACGCCGCCCGGGCCTCGCCACGCCCTGACGGGTCGCGAATCACCCCCACCCCGTGCCGAACCGGACTGCAGCGGAAGCGCCACGCATGCACCTCACGTCGATGGGCCCATCACAGGGTACTGATGTGACCTTCTCGAGACGCGGCGGGACTTTAGCCACTGCGTGCCGCCACTCGACACCGGTAACTTCCCTCCATGGCGAGAGGACTCGACCGGAAGGTCACGAACGACATCACCGAGGAACGCCGCCTTGCCGCACTTCGCAGCTTGGACGCCCTCGACGTCTTGCACCCGGAACTGCGGTTCGATCTCATGACCCTGGTGGCTCAGCGACTTTTCGCCGTCCCCATGGTGAGCATCACCCTGGTCGACGTCGACCGGCAGTGGAGAGTGTCCTTCTGCGGGCCCCTCGAACGAACAGCACCCCGAGCAGGCGCCGTGTGTCCCGTGGTGATGTGGTCCTCCGAGGTCGTCGTGATACCGGATCTGCAGGCCGACGCCAGGTTCTGCGACAGTCCCTTCGTCGTGGGCGACGCCGGACTGCGCTTCTACGCAGGTTTCCCGCTGCGGGCCGCGACCGGGGAACCAGTCGGCGTCTTCTGCCTGCTCGACCACCACCCCCGCCTCCTCAGCCGGTCCGATGTCGACGCCTTCACCGACCTCGGCCGCTGGGTCCAGGACGAACTGCGCGCAGGTGTCCGCGACAGCGCGCTTGCCACCGCAGTCCTCGCTCAACCTTGAGCCAGCGCCCCTTGCCGGACGGTCTAGGTCTGTCCCCCAGAAGCACCTCCTCCGAGACGTACGCTCACGGGCTCCGAGCCACCGACGTCCCGCACGAGGGCCGCTACTGCGTGCGTCCCGGACGAGGGTTGACTACTGCGTACTGGTGGGGTGACGAACGGGAACCTCCCAGGCCGTCGCGCGCGGCATGCACCCGATGCAGCGAACGAGCGGTCACAGCTCAGGGCCTGGCGGCGAGACGGTGCGGCGACGGATGTCCTCGGACAGCCCGAGGGCGTTGAGCATGGCCTGGATGTCTGCCATGGCCCTGTCTGTCCGTTCCTGGCCCAGGGCGGCCCGGATCCGTGACTCGACCTCGGTGCGAGCAGCGCGGGCTCGCTCCACCGCCTCGACGCCGCGAGGGGTCAGGCGGACCGGCCGGCGTCGGTGGTCGGTCGGGTCGGGCACCGTCTCGAGGTGGCCCAGGTCGATGAGCTCCTTGACGGTCTTGGACACCGCCTGCTGGGTGATGCCGAGTTCGTCGGCCAGTTCGGTGGCAGTGGCCGGGCCCACGAGGAGCCGCTGGACGAGGTAGCCGTGCCCGTGCCGCAGGCCGGTGCCCTTGAGTGCCCCGACGACGGCTCGGCTGACGGCATCGCCCAGCAAGGTGAGCGCGGACGACAGATCGAGAGACGGCAGCGAGTCTTCCATCCCACAACCTTAGTTGTGTATTCTCCCCTCATGGACTCCGACACCGAGGATGTTGTTCGCGGGTACTACGCCGTCGCCTGCGATCTCGGCTCCACCGAGGACGATCTGCGAGCGCTGCTGAGCCCGGACCTGCGGGTGGTCGAGCACCCCAACGCCCTCACCCCAGGCGGCGCAGTCCGCGACCTCCAGACGACCCTGAGCGGCTTCCGGGCGGGCAAGTCGCTGCTGCGCGAACAGGTTTTCGAGGTGCACGAGATCCTGACGGCTGGGGAGCGGGCAGCGGTCCGCGCCACTTGGCGCGGCACGGTCGGGATGGACGCCGGGCCATACCCAGCCGGCCTCGAGCTGGTGGCCGACGTCGCGGCGCTGCTGACGATCAGGGACGGTCTCGTGGTCGACCAGGAGACGTTCGACTGCTATCGGCCGTGGTCCTGACCGGCTGAAGAGCCGGGGCACGATTGACGGCGAGATCGCCTTCCGACCACCGAACGCAGATCAGCCCAGCGCATGAGGCTGAGGTCGGCTTGTGTTCGTCGTGCACCAGGGTCCGCGACCCCAGGCGTCCGCGCGGGGTGGACTTCTGCGTGTGTCCCGCAGCAGGGTCGGCCCACCAATCGGTGTGGTTCGTCGTAGGCCGGCAAGCACGCCCAGCCGTGCAGGCCTGGTAGCGGAAGTCGAGCGGGACCCTCCCTCGGGAGGTGAGCCGCACATCACACCCGCACCTCAGCGCTCGGCGGTGGGTGCAGCCGGCTACCGCGGCTCCGCGCGGCAGGCCCGACTGTCGCTCATGAGGTCGGCCAGTGACGTCTCCGCGCGAGAGGCGCGCCGCGGCCTGCGACTCTGCAAGGGCCAGCCCCGCTGTGCACGGTTCGAGGCGGAGCCGCTCGAGCGCACTGGACGTCGGTGAGTGCGCCCGCAAGGCTCACATGGTGAGAGCGGTACGGATCTGACGGATGCTTTCGTCGAGGTCGCTGAGCAGCTCATCGATCTCGCCGAGCTGGAGGCGGGACCGGTTGAGGTGTTGCAGCTGCAGTCCGAGGGCGAAGAGTCGTTGGATGACGTTGTCCTGGAGCGCTTTGGCGATGCGGTCCCTCTCTTCCACGAGCTTGAGCTGTTCCTCCGCTCGTCGGAGATTGCTGGTCTCCAGCGTCCGGACCACCTGTCGAGCGAAGTCTTCGAGCATGACGAGGTCGCTGCGACGAAATCCCGGTTGGCCGGCTCCTCTGCTGGCGACGATGACGCCTCGACTGCCCGTGGGCCCGCCCTGGAGAGGCGCCGCCAAGACCTCCCCGATGTCGGGGGCACGGTGAGCGCTCGGCCTGGTCCCGTCCCGGCTCTGCTGACCTTCGCCGGTACCCATGGCTTCGTCCTCCAGGGTGCCGGCACGGGCGAAGGTGGTGCCGATCAGCTGGTCGGCACCGGCTCCTGCTGCTACCCGCACCTCGAGCTGGGCTGGGTCGTCGGGATCGGGAACCTCGACGGTCACGGTGCGGGCGCCAGTGAGGCGTTGGACGAGCTCAGCGATGTGCTGAGCGACACGGACCGGCTGGTAGTCGCGTTCCATCAGTTCCAGGCTGATCGTGGCCATGGCGTCCAGCCAGTTGCCGCGGTAGTGCGCCTGCTCGTGCGCGGTCGCGCAGGCAACGGCCACCCCCGCCGTGTCGGCCAGGTTCTCCGCGAGGAGACGGTCGTCGGGGCTGAACTCACGGGCGGAACTGTCGCTGCGACCGAAGGCCCAGAGCCGACCTAGCAGCTCACCCTTCTCGCTGTGCACCGGCAGCTCGAGCACCGGCTCTGAACCCGGCTGGGTGGAGCTGCCAGCATCTCCTGAGATCCGGCTCCGCACCTCGGCGAGGTCGGCGGGATCGGTGCTGCTGCACACGAGATGGTCGATCGTCCCGTCCTCACGGTAGAGCGCGATCGCTGCCAGCCGGGCGCCCGCCGTCTCCAACGTCGCCTCGACCGCCCGCTCCAGACGGCCCGCGACCGTGAAATCGCGCGCCATGTGCCCCACCGACTGCATCAGCCGCTGCCAGCGCGCGTCCAACCGCGGCGACCGGGCGACCACGTGCGACAGATCGGGGAAGGTGTCCAATGCCATCGAGACCGGCCTCTCTGTCCGAGTCAACCCCCGAGGCCAATTCATCGCCGACCATAGCAATGGCGACAGCGACCACGTGCACCCTGGCGGAGGACCAGCTCTAGCACCATGTCTCGAAGGAAGGTCGCTCCTCCGTGGTTGCACGAGGTCCGCCACGGCGTACCTCCCGCACGAGGATCGGCCACTGCGCGTCCCCCACGACGGTCGGTCACCGCGGCGCTCCGTAGGACGGTCGCCGACGGCACCCCCGTTCAGTACCGTCGGGACCGCATGTTGTCGTGTGGCTGCGGGAGGTGGGCCTTCGTGGAGTTGAACCAGGTGGATCCTGAGAGCCCGGACGCTCGGCGTTGTCTCGCCGCCTATGTCTGTGAGCTCAACCGCCGCGCGCCACGGCGCGGCTTCGATCCCCGGCAAGGGGCGACAGCGGAGCCGCACGAGGTCCGGCCACCGCATGGAGCCTTCGTCGTCGCGTACCTCGATGGCGAGGCCGTGGGGTGCGGTGCGGTCAAGCACCACCCACAGCACGTCAGCGACATCAAGCGCATGTGGGTCGCGGAAGCGGCCCGCGGCCAGGGTCTGGGTCGCCGCCTCCTCGCCCACCTCGAGGACCTGGCCCGAGAGCACGGCTCGACGCACGTGCGGCTGGAGACCAACGACGTGCTGAGGGAAGCCATCGCGCTGTACCGGTCAGCCGGTTACCTCGAGGTCGATCGTTTCAACGCCGAGCCCTTTGCTGACCGGTGGTTCGCCAAACCGCTCGACCCTCCGCCACTCGCGGCGATCGTGCCGGAGCCCTGAGCTTCCCGGCGGTAGATGACGGGTCCACGCTGATGGACGTGCGCCGCTGAGTGTCCAGCACCCAGCGGCCGGGCCGCCAAGGCGTGGTCGAGGTACTCGTCTCTGTCACCACCCTCCGTGCCGCCGTCGACCTCGTCATCTCCCTCGCCGTGGGCGTAGCCGTAGCCTTGAACGGCCCCGCCGCCCACCTCCGGATGTCGCGACGTCACCGACCCCGGCGGGCGTGCTGCTCGACCGGTGGCTGTCCCGGGTCACAGCAGCTGGACGAGCGTGCCGCCGTCGGCACGCAGGGCGCTGCCGTTCGTGGCGGCGGAGAGCGGGCTGGCCAGGTAGGTCGTGAACGAGGCCAGTTCGGCAGGCTCGAGGAACCGCTGGACGAGCGAGGTGGTGTTCCCCCGAGCGATGGCAGCCTTCAGGTCCGCCTCGGAGACGCCCTGGGTCTCGGCGATGGACCGGACCGCTGTCGCGACGCCGTCCGAGTACGTCGGACCTCCGACGAGAGCGTTCACCGTGACCTCGGTGCCGCGCGTCAACTTGGCGAGGCCGTTGCTGAGCGCGAGCAGAGCCGCCTTGGTGACACCGTAGTGGAGCATGTCCGCCGGGACGTTGACGCCGGACTCGCTGCTCACGAAGACGATGCGGCCCCAACCTCGGGCGAGCATCTCGGGCAGGAGCTGTCGGGACAGACGGACGGCACTCATGACGTTGACGTCGAAGAACAGCTGCCAGTCCTCGTCGGTGACCTCCGCGAAAGGCTTGACCTCGAACAGGCCGACATTGTTGATCAGGATGTCGACGGCACTGAGGGCACCGAGCACCTCCCGGACCTGGGTGTCGTCTGCGAAGTCGCCGGCGACCCCCGACACCGCGACGCCGTGCTCCTCCGCTCGCAAGCGGGCGACGGCCTCCTCGACCCTCCCGGACGTTCGGCCGTGGAGGACGACCGCCACCCCCTCGGCAGCAACGGCCTGAGCGGTGGCGTAGCCGATCCCCTGCGTCGACCCGCTGATGAACGCCCTCTTGCCCGCCAACTGCAGATCCATGTCTCGTCCTCTGGTTGATAACTTGCCTGAGCAAGTGAAAACTAGAGTGCTGTCGCTTGCTCAGTCAACTGGCCTAGGCTGCGCGCATGCACTTCCGACTCGGCCCTCATCATGGGTGAGGCGCACGGCCCGCCCGGGTTCGATGACGCCGAGCTGCTGACCTGGTCGGGCTTGGCGACCGTCCTCGAGTGGCTGCCGGCACTGCTGGACGCGCAGCTCCAACGGGATGCCGACCTCACGCACTTCGAGTTCGGCGTCTTGTTCGCGCTCATGCACGCGCCGGACAGGACGCTACGGATGAGCGTCCTGGCGGGCTACGCGAACAGCACGCTGACCCGGCTCTCCCGTGCCGTCACGCGGTTGGAGCGACGGCGATGGGTCGAGCGCGCCGTCGACCCGCAGGACGGGCGCTACACCTTGGCCACCCTCACCGACCTCGGACGGGACAAGGTCGAGGAAGCCACGCCCGGACATGTCGCCACCGTCAGGCGGCTCGTCCTGCAGCCGCTGACGAAGGCGCAGCAGCACCAGCTCCAGGACATCACCCGACGCATCCTGTCGGCGGCCAGCATCGGACAGCCGTGGCGGCCACCGGGCGCGTGACCCACCGGTTCTGACCGGGTGCCGCTCAGCCCTCGCCCGCGGTCGTCAGGCCGCGGTCCGACCACAACCAGCGAAGCGCGTCGGGCAGCAAGACCGCGCCGTGGTTGGGACTGTGTCCGCCATCGCCGAGGTCGGACGGGAGTCATGGCCGGCTTCGGTGCGGGCAGCAGTCACCCGCAGGTTCCGTTCACCCGTCCCAGCACCCACCCGAACTACAACCCGGTCCACCGAGGTGATGGTGGCAGACCCCGCCAGGACCCCTTCAAGTCAGTCAACGAAGACACGGGTCGTGCCTCGGACGCGCCACCCCGAGTCTCGCTCCACGGCCGCGCACTGCGTGCCTCGCGCACGAGGGTCGGCTACTGCGGGCGGTTGTCAGCGGGCCGTCGGAGGGTCGTCTGGTTCGGTTGGTGTCGTCGGTTGAGCGAAGGTCGTGCGGCTCGCGGCGACGAGGATGCCGGCGACGATCAGGATCGGGAGGCCGAGGAGGAACGGGGCATGGAGCCCGAGGCGGCTCGCGGCGACGCCGCCGAGGAACGCACCGGCCAGGGATCCGGCGGTGATGAGGACGCGGTTGATGCTGATCACCCGGCCCAGCAGACTCGAGGGCACCGTGCGTTGGATCGTCGTGCGCACCTGCACGCTCCAGATGGCAAAAGCCATGCTGCTGCTGGCCATGACCGCGGCGGTGGCGGCGACGGAGCCGGTGGTGCCCAGAGCGAGCTGACCTGCCGCGGCCAGGCTCAGGCAGGTCAACGTGGTGGCCTTGGCACCGATCTGTCCGGTCAGGCTGGCGGCGACCAGTCCGCCGCCGACGCCGCCGACAGCTCCGATGGAGAGCATGACCCCGTACCAGACCGAGCCCAGGTGCAGGACGTCTTGGAGGTAGAGCACCAGCAGGGTGAACCATGCGGTGTCGGTGATGGCCAGTGCTGCACTAGTCGCGGGCACCGGCCAGAAGGTGCGGTGCTTCCGCAGCCAACGGAAGCCCGCCCTGATCTGTCGACTCTCGCGCGGGCCGGGGACCGTGCCGGCTGCGCTTGCGGTCTGCGCGAGTGCCGGGATGCCGGCCACCAGCGCGACCGCGATGGCCAGGGTTCCGCCGTTGACCGCGAACGGGAGCACCAGAGCGACTCCGAAGAGGTAGCCGCCCAGAGGGGGTCCGACGAACTCGTTGCCGGTGATCTCGGCGGTGACCATGCGTCCGTTCGCCCGGTCCAGCTGTTCGGGGGCGACGACGGAGGGAACCAGGGTGCTGGCGGCGGTGTGGCGGGCCACGTCGGTGGCGCCGGAGACGAACACGACGAGGTACAGCAGAGCCATCGTCGCCCAGCCACCCGTGATGAGGCAGATCAGCGCGACCAGGACAGCGAGGCGGACCGTGTCGGCGACGATCACGATCCTCCGTCGATCGAGACGGTCGGCGAGCCATCCGGCGGTCAACCCCAGCAGGACGCCGGGCAGCTGGGTGGCCACGGCCACACCCGCGATCAGCACCGGGTCGCGAGTCAGGGTCACCGCGAGCAGCGGGAAGGCCGCGGCCCGGATGCCATCACCCAAGCTGGCGAGCAAGGTGGCCGACCACAGACGCCGGTACGGCGCACCTAGCGCCAACGTCGCCATCCGCAGCCTCTCGTTAGCACTCTCCGGCCAAGAGTGCTAACGCAAGCACGCTGAGCACGAAGGGTCAAGAGTGCTCGTGTGGATCATCGGCCACTGCGTGCGGCCCCTCCGGCCCCAACCCTGTGCGCCCCGCACGACTCGGCTCGTGCGTCCGAGCCCTTCGGCGACCGGTCGTTCGCCAAGAGCCTTGAGGACTCCCCCGCACTGGCGGCGATCGTCCGCCCCGGCCCTCCTCAGGTTCCCCGTCGAGCTCCCGCTCGTGCGACGTCGGCGAGGCGAGGCGTACGGCTCTACAGGTGACTGGCGACGTTGATGGTGTGCCCCGAAGGGTCGCGAACGAAGAACCGGCGGACACCCCACGGTTCGTCGCGGAGCCCACGGACCATCTCCAGGGCCTGCGACCGGGCGGCCGCGTACGCCGCCTCCACGTCGGCCACCTCGATGGAGACGTCGACAGAGAGCAACTCCGGGTCCACCGCCGTCGCGCTCGGCCAGGCGACGATCACCTGCGTGGTCGGGGTACTCCTCGACACGAGCATGAGCATCCCGTCTTCGTCCATGGCAACCCGGAAGCCGAGGAAGCCTTCGTAGAACCGGCGCGCCTCTGCGGGCTCGTCCGTCCTGATCACGGGCATCGCCCGACGGATCTCCATGGCGGAATTCTGCCCTGCCAGGGCACGAGCCCACCCTTCCCCGCGCAAGAGCGGCCCCCGAGGAAGTTGTCGCCCTCCGTGTCGCCAGACCAGCTGGTTCCTGGTCGATGAATCCTCGGTCGCCGCTCGGTCTGACCCTGTGACGCCCGCACCAGGCGAGGCCGCTCCTGGAGGAGCACGATGACCGGCCCTGACCACCGCCACCGTCGCCGCTTGACGTGCGGGTCGCAACTCGAGCCCCTGACTCCGTCGGCTACCGAAGGGAACCAGCATGCGAAAGCTCGTCGTGTCCATCCACAGCACCGCCAACAACATCGTCACCGGTCCGCCGGACGGTGATGAGACAGACTTCCCACGGTGGGCGCAGCCGGGGATCGACCAGTCCACGAACCAGTTCCTGACCTCCCTGGACGGCGTCGACACCATGGTCCTCGGTCGTGGCACCTACGAAGACCTCGTGCGCAAGTGGCCCAACGTCCAGGAGTGGCCAGATGTACCAGACGTCGCGGTCCGGATAGCCGAGAAGATCAACACAGCCCACAAGTTCGTGGTCACCAGCCGGTCCACCGACCAACTCGACTGGGGCGCCTACGAACCTGCGACGCCGATCGCCGGCCCCGACCTCGAGCGGCAGATCCACCAGCTCAAGGCAGCGGAGGGTGGCGACATCATCACCTTCGGCAGCCCCGTCCTGGTGCAAGCTCTCACCAACGCCGCGCTGGTCGACGAGTACCGCATCATCGTCCACCCGGTGATCATGCACGAGGGCCGACGCCTGTTCGAAATCTGGACAGTCGGACCGATCTCACGCTGGTCGAGGTCGTCACGCTCCCGGCCGGCGCGCTGATGATCACCTACGCGCCCACACGAGCGCACGACCACTAGACCGGTCCGAACCCGAGCCTGTTCTCCCGGGTACCCCGAGCCGTCGGGTCTGCCGGTCACCCTCCCGCTTGCGGTGCACCGGTAGAGCGTCGGCTGGCGTGGGTCCCCGCAGGGGTCTCGACCTGCTTGCGTCCCGCACGACGGTCGACCTGCAGGGTGGGTGGGTCATCCCTTGAGGGGCACCGCGGCAACCATGACGGCGTAGGAGTGTCGTGTCTTTCCAGTGCGGTCATCGCGGTCGGGCAGTTCGTCGATCAAGCGGTCGAGCTGTGCGCAGAGACGCTCGGCCTGCTCCACGGTCAACTCGATGGTCCGGTCCTCGAACATCAGCGGGTGGTGGTCGGGCGTCCGGTGCGGGGGCAGGTCTGTGGAGTAGATGCCGCCATGGTCGTCGCGGGTGATGAGCCTGATGCCGGACCCGCTGCTGGCCAGTGCAGCGCTGTAGGCGTCGGTGATCCGACGGTAGATGGGTGCACCGATGCGATGGGTCTGGTCGCGCTGGTCGGCGAAGTCAGTTGCTGCCAGGGGAACGCGGTAGGCGTCCTGGGTGGACCTGTAGTAGCTGATCGGGCGGCCCGGCCTGTGGTGGGTCCGGACGATCCGCAGGAGACCGGCCTGGTGGAGCACGCGGATCCGGTACGCCATGGTGGTGAGAGCACAACCGGCTTCCCTGGCTGCCTCGGCGGTGGATCGTTCGCGGCCCAGGAAGGGGTGGATGAAGGCTGCGCTGCGCGGATCGGTCAGCAGGCGCGCTTGACGGCGGTCGGTGACGGCCTGCAGCTGGCCGCTACTACCAAGTCGCTCTGTCATTCGTAGGAGGGTAGTTCCTACCGTTCGGCGGGTGGCTGGTCCAGCGAAGGTGCTCGGCGACCGAGACGTCGCCCTGGTGTGGTGCAGCAACCTCATCTCCGCTACCGGGACGGGCGCGATGTTCGTGGCTGTGCCCTTCTGCACCTACCTCGCGACCGGCTCCGTTCTGGCCACAGCGCTGGTCGCGCTGGCCGAGTACGCCCCCACGGTGGGCGTGGCGCAGCTCGCCGGGGTGCTGGTCGACCGGTGGGATCCCCGAGGAGTGCTGGTCATCGCCGATGTCGCCCTGGCTGCCTGCACCCTCGCCTATCTGCTGCACGACGCCTGGTGGTGGTTCGCCATGGTGGGGTTCTGCCGGTCGTGTGTGGCGCAGTTCGTCCTGCCCGCGTCGCAGACGTTGATCGCGGGCATCGCACCGGAGGGACGGCTGGCGGAGGTGAACGGCTTGAACGCCGTCGGGAGCAACATCGCTCGCTTGGCCGGACCCGCGGTCGGCGGAGTTCTCCTCAGTGCTGGCGGGCTCCAGAACGTGGCCCTGGCGGATGCCGCCAGCTTCCTCCTCGCCGCCTGGCTCATCGCCACCGTCCGCTCATCTCGAACGGCCTCCTTGAGCGCGGGTGGCGGTTTGGTGCACTCCTGGCGGGAAGGTTGGTCAGCAGTCCGCGATCATCCGGTGCTGCGCCCACTGGTCCTGGTGATGGCTCTCGTCGGCTTCGGAGAAGGCTTCATCTCCGCCCTCATGGCGCCCTGGATGACTGACGTCGCGGGCGGCGGGAGCACCGAGCTCGGCCTCATGCTCTCGCTCCAGGCCCTCGGCGGGATGCTCGGAGGTCTGATCGTGGTGCGTTGCGCGCCGCGCTGGGACAGCATGCACATGCTCGGCACCGGCGCCCTGGCCAGCGGCGCGCTGCTGATCATCATCTTCAACTACCCCCTGCTCCTTCCCGTCGGGCCCTGGCCGGCCATCGCCCTCACCGCCCTGGCCGGCTTGCCCTTCGCGGTCTACGGCACGGCCCAGGCGATCGCCGTGCAACAGCACTCCGCCGAGGGTCTCCGCGGCCGCACCGCAAGCCTCACCTTCGGCACTCAAGGCATCGCTCAGCTCACCGGCATCGGGCTTGCCGGCCCCATCGCCGGCATGCTCGGGCCGCTGGCGATCAACGCCGAGACGATCGCCTACCTGGTCGCCGGCACGGTCGCCCTCACCGCCATGCGACGGCAACGACGCAGCACCACGACCACCCCTGGTCAACCGCAACCAGAAGCTGCCTGACCACACCGCCGGCCACTTCCGACGCAACCTGCCCGTGCCGTAGACGGTCGGCTACTGCGTGCCCTCGCACAACCGTCGGCGCTGGCGCTATCCGGAGACCCGGCCCGGTCCCTCATGCCTGCCTCCTGTCACTCGGTTCCGCCGGGCGACGACGCTGGCCGCGCCAACGGCAAGTAGACCGAGGCTGGCGACCGCGGTGAGTGCCGGCGCATGAGCCATCGACGTGCTGACGACGATGGCGGTGAAGGCCCAGCCGACAGCGCCTACGTAGGGCAGCGAGCCGTGCAGCCGGCGGAGCAGCAGCACCGCGGACGTGGCAGCAGCGCTCAGGATCATGGACTGCCATACCGTGCCGATCAGTCCGGACGCTTCTACCCCGGCATCGGCGAGCAGCGTTGCGGCGTTGATCCACACTGCAGCAGTCGCCCAACCGGCGTAGATGCCGAGCGTTGTGCCCAGGAACCAGCGGCTACCCCGGTCGCGCCTCGTCGTGAACGTGGCCAGGACTTCGCGCAACGCCGCCAGGGTCAGGACCAGCATGCCCACGAAGATCGGCAGCGTCAGCCAGACCGCGGTCGAGGTCGCCGCACGGAGCCACGCCACGAAGAGCAGCTGCACGAGCGAGAGCCGCAGGTGCACAGCCCGGTAAGCCGGCGTCTCTGCGCGCCGCGTCGGCAGACCGTAGACGGCCGCCGCCACGCACCCGACAAGGATCACCGACCAGATCGAGAAGGCATACCCGGCTGGAACGACGGGCGGATCGGTCCCCGCGGCGCCGAAATCGATCAGCAACGGAGATGCCGCCTGCACCATGGCCGTGCCGAGCAGCAACCAGCGCCCGAGCCTCGGATCAAGAACACCCTGGCGGGCTCCGGCGCTCGCCTTGCTGCTGCCTCGTCCGAAGCTCACCCGTCCGCTCCTTCAACGAGTTGAAATATTCGATAGAATGAAGCATGGCATCAGCGGCGAGACCTGGCAATCCCTCCTGGGAGCGAGCAGCGGGGCCCGCCCGGCCGGACGAGCAGAGCGCACCGTCCACGCACGTCGTCCGGCTGGCGATCGCTCTGGTCCGCCAAGCGGCGGTGCTGGGGACGCACCTGGCCGAACAGACAGGGCTGCACACCACCGACGTGCGCGCCCTCCAAGTACTGGACCTCGCCGCCACAGCGGGTGGGATCTCCATGGGAGAGCTGGCCCGGCAGCTCTCCATCACCCCGCAGGCGGCGTCAGCTCTGCTCGACCGTCTGGAAGCACGCGACCTCGCACGACGCGAGCCCTACCCCGGCGACCGGCGGCGGACCCAGGTGATTCTCGGCCCGGCGGCGCAGGCCTTCGGACAACAGCACCTGGCGCCGCTCGCAACGCGGCTGCAAGCGGCCGCGGCCGAGCTCACCCATGCTGAGGCGGACGCGGTGCAGAAGTTCCTCGGGAAAGTCGTCGACGCTGAACAAGCGCAGGCGCCACACCCGGGTCGCGAGCAGCCCCAAGGGGAACATCGGGCCGCAGGGCTGCCTACCGACGCCGTCCCCTAGCACTCCCCGGCTTCGGCGGCCGCGACGTAGCCGACCAGTGAGGGCGGCTCGAGTTGCTCGCTCGCTGCTACCAGAACCGCGTCAGCCGCTGATCAATCGGCTGCTGCGAGCGTCCCGAACGACGGTCGGATCCTGCGAGGATCCCGCAGGTGGGTCCGCTGCTACCCGCTCCGCACGACGGTCGGCCACTACGCGCGTCCGGCACAACGGTCGGCCACTACGGTCCCGGGTTCAGCGGCTCTCACCCGGGAAAGTTGCTCCCGTGCATGCTCGTCGTCCCAGCAGACTGCAGCTTCCCAGGCGGCCGAGGCCTGCGCCGCGATGTCGTACGCGCCGTCCGGGAGCTCAGCCGCGTTGTGAGGCAGCACCAAGTCCAGGTCCGGGACGTCGACGTGCGACTCGTCCCAGTCGATCAGCGCGACCCGATCGGCTGTGATGCGGATGTTGCCCGGGTTGGGATCGCCATGGACGACGCAAGTCGGCCGCCCGCTCAGCCTCGCCCACGCTGCCCGGCAGCGAGCCACACCCTCGGGCGGCATCGCGCCGAGGTCGATCCTCGTCCCGCTCACCGCCTGGAGGAGGTCGACCGACGAACGCCAGCCCGGGCGCTGCGGCCACCCTTGCGTCAGCCCGTGGAGCCGCCCGAGCGTGTCGGCCACGCGGCGCCAGTCGTCCTCCGTTTCCGGAGGTACTCCCTCCACGTAGGTCATCACCACCAGACCGTCGGCGAACCACCGGCCCGCTGTCGTCGCGATCGGCACGGGCACCGTCAGCCCTCCACGATCCAGGTGTCGCAGCAGGTCGGTCTCCCAGGCGAGGTCAGCGTCGCTGCGGGCACCGAGACGGCCGACGGCGAGCTGTCCCCCGACGCGGACGCTCCACACCTGGTTGGCCACTCCGCCAGCGAGCGGTTCCACCCGCCTGGCGTCACCCCACTGTTCAAGGGCTTCCCATCCCATGAGCCACATCCTCCCAAGCGTTGGGCGGTCGCCCTTCCGCCCATCGACGGAAGCCTGTCAAGCGCCGATGCCTACCCGTCTCTGCTGCGGCGCGGCCCCTGCGGCGGGTGCCGGCGGCGAACGCGAGCCGGCGCCGGAGCGACAGCATGACGATCAACAGCGCCAACGCTGTGTCCTGACCGGCACCAACCAGCTCGAAGACCGCCGGCGTCGACCACATCACCAGCACGAAGAGCTGGTGGTCACCGTGACTCTTCGATAGGACCCGCCGCGCCCAACACAGCGCGAGACCAAGGGCCACGACCGTAACGGCTGTCCAGACCAGGGCAGCCCAGCCGTACGTGAAGGCCGCCAACGGCACGAACAGCAGGGCGGCGGTGGGAGGAGACACGAACCAGGCCAAAGCGGACGTGGACGGCACGGCCGAGAGCTGGAGCGCCGATTGCACTGCAGGGTCGCAGAGCTCTCCAACCGACCAAGCAGCACCATGCGGCCACCGGTCCAGGGCGCCAGGAAGTCGGGCAGGACCACCCCTCCCGACAGTGCCACCGGGACCCGCCAAGGGTGGCGTTGAGCAGGAGGGCGAGCGAGCCCATCACGGTGATGACCAACGCATGGCCCCGGACCCGCCGGCGGACGATGAGAGCGTCGAGCCGAGCCAGCCGCCACTGAACTGAGCTCACGCACGTCCCGTCCGTCGAGCCGGCGTGGAGCCAGCCGAGATCCCGAGCATGAGCACCGCTGTCGCCAGCGTCCGCACTCGCGGCGATCCCACGTCGAGACCCGTCGGTCAGCCACACGTCATGCTCGAGCCTGCTTTCCACCACACGCACGTGGGTTCTTGGAAGGAGACAAGAGTTCTCCCGGATCGCCATCGGGATCGAGCCGCGTGCGTCACGCAGGAGGGTTGACTACTGCGTGCGTCACGCAGGAGGGTCGACTACTGCGTGCGTCCCGCACAACGGTCGCCGACCGCCGTGCGTCCCACACCACATGCGGCTCGTGGCTCGCTCACTTCCACCGCTCCTGGACCACAGCAGTCAGCGGCTGAGCCTGCGGTTCATGGCCGACCGGCGGTACGGTACGACAGCGGAACTGGGCGCTGGCCGGGGAGGTCATGTGCGCTGGAGGCAGCGTCGATCGCGGGTCGGGGTGGCCCTGAGCGTGCTGGTACTTGCCGGCTGCGGTGTCGCACCACCCTCGACGCCGTCCACGTCAGCGAGTCCGTCGTCGGATCCCTCGGCCCTGTCCGCCACGGCTCTTGCGTCCGGTCCTCCTCGGATCGACCTTCCCGTGCAGCGGACCAGGACCGTCGAAGGATTGGTCGGGGTGGATGGCCATGACATCTACGCGCGCTGCGCTGGTCGCGGATCGCCGACGGTCCTCTACTTCAGCGGGTGGGCACCTGACCCGACTGTGCTCGGCGTCAGCAAGGTCCAAGCCATGGAACAGGCCGATGGCGGGCGGCATCGCATCTGCTCGTACGAACGTCGCAACACAGGGCGCAGCGAGACAGTGGAAGGCACTCGGACGCCTGACGACATCGTGGCTGACGTCGACGGCGTGCTGGACGCCGTGAGTGAGGATGGTCCATTCGTGTTGCTCGGAGCATCCTTCGGTGGACTCGTGGCCAGCGCGTACGCCGTCGCTCACCCGGACAAGGTCGCAGGAGTCCTGCTGCTCGACTCCTCCGTCCCGGACGACTACGTCATCGACGAGCGCCACGGCTTCGTCGGCATGTGCTCCAGGGCCAACCGGGATGCTGACGCCCTCGACTCCCTCGAGAAGATCGACAACTGTCGCCTTGCGCGATGGGCCTACGACCGTCGAGATCGGGAGCCCGACGTCCCCCTCACCTACCTGGCAGCTGAGGACCCCTCAGGTCGCGGCGAGGTCGCAGACGATCCCCTGCGCAAGGCCTTCGTCAAGCGCTGGTCCCCCGGCGTCTGGACGTCCGTCAGCGCACCGCACTGGATGGACGAAGCCGACCCGGAACTCGTCCTGGAGCACCTGGAGCTCGTGAGGTGCCGCGGCAAGGGCCGTTTGAGCGGCGGGCCGAGCTAGCGGAGGAGCAGTTCGGTGAGTGTGCGGTGCCACCACTCCTCGACCTCAGCGGGACTCCAGCCATAGTCCCGCGTCGCGATCGCAAAGCTGTCGAGCGAGACGAGGACTGCGTAGATCGCCACTCCCCGCTCGACGTCGAGGCCCGCACGCCACTCGTCGGCCGGCCAGGAAGAGAAGACGTCGCGGCGCTGGTCGTCACCACGTCTGCGGCCCTCGTCGTACGCCGCTCCCAGGTCCGGGTGCTGGCGCCTGCCCTCGGCGAGGATGCGGAGCACGTCACCAGCGTCCTCGTAGAGCCGCCGGTCGAAGCCGACGAAGGCGCGCAGCTGCCCGCCGGGGTCGCCGACGCGGTCCTTGATCTCGGCGATCGCCTGCTGCACGTTGGCACCCTGCTCGGCGGCGTCGATCAGTGAACTCGCCAGGCCGGCCTTGCTGCCGTAGACGCTGTAGACGGTCGCCTCGGAGATACCCGCACCCTCCGCGACCGAGCGGACGCTGGTGCCCGCCCACCCCTTCTCCAGGAACCTCTCCCGGGCCGACGCCGCGATGAGCTCGCGGGTGCGCTCGGCCTGCTGCTCGCGGAGCTCCGAGCGGTAGGGGCGGGAAGGAGTCACGAGAACACTGTACAGGTTGACTGAGTTGCCCTATATTCACTGAGCAGTACTTGAACCAATCAGGTTCCGCTCACCGAAAGGACCACCAGCATGACCGTCACCCCTCTCCGCCACGCCGGGAGCAACGCCGAAGCCCGGAGCAGCAGGGAAGCCGAGACCGTCGCACTCGAGGTGCTGGCACGCCTCGAGAAGGCGTGGAACGACGGCGACGGCGAGGCGTTCGGCAGCAACTTCGCGCCGGACGCCTCGTTCGTGAACATCCGGGGCGAGCACATCGTCGGCCGCGCGGGCATCGCCGCGGGACACGCCGCCATCCTCGCCACCATCTACGCCGGGAGCGTGAACCGGATGCAGCTCGTCCGCGCCATCGAGCTCGTGGACGGCACGGTCGCCGCGATCTCGGTCAACACCCTCGACTGCCCGACCGGCCCGCTGGTCGGAGTGCACCGAGCGACGTCGACGAGCCTCATCCACGTGCCGAGCGACGGCGTCGGGCGGCCGGAGATCGTCGTCGGCCACAACACCCTGGTGACTGTCTGAGATGGCGACGTCAACGATGGGGCTGACGACGGGCCGCAACGACCGTCGGGTGACGCACCGGGCCACGGCCGCGCTGTTCGTCCTCGGCGGACTGCTGATGGCGGCGGGTGGGCAGCTGCACCCGAGGGGGTCGGGAGAAACGGTCGACGAGTACCTGCTGACCATGTTCTCCTCGCCCGGTTGGCTGTCGTCCCACCTGGTGCTGCTGGCCGGCAGTGTCACGGGCTGCCTCGCCTTCGTCGCCGCGTGGCACTCCGAGGCCTTCGGAGGGCGCGTGCAGCGCTGGCTGCCCCTCGTCGCCGTCGCTTGGGCGCTCGGCGCCGCCGAGATGCTCCCGCACCTGCTGGCAGCCAACGACGCGCTCGCCCTCGAACACCACGAGGCCACGCCGGTGCTGGACCTGCACGTCCTGGTGCAACTGGTCGCCTCGCCGGCCGTCGGCCTGACCAGCGCCATCATCGCCGTCGCGGTCGCCGCCGCCGCGAAGACCCGACCTGCCCGGGTACTGGCCGGCTTCGCCGTGCTCGGTGGTCTGGGGTCGGCGGCAGCCAGCCCCCTGGTCACAGCGACCGGTGACACCCGCTGGGCCCTCCTCTTCCCGCTGCAGACCGGCCTTGCGGTCTGGCTGATGGGAACCGGGGTACGGCTCTGGCGACGCTGACCGCAGCGCCACGGGACGGGCACCTTGACCTACAGCCGCCTCGCCGGTGGCTGGCTGGCGCCAGGAAGCTGCGAGAACACCGACGTCGTCCGCCCCGCCGCCCGCTCGGTTCGACATGCGGCTGCCCGCGAACCAGCGGACCATGGACGTCGTCGAGGAGCTGGCCCAGCTCGCCGGTTGCGCCCCTGAACTGGCGCAGTCCCCCGGCGCTGGCACATCGTCATCCCTGGCCGCGGCGGTCACGACCCGACCGCCGGCAGCTGGCGGCGGACCCGGTCGAGGACCGGTTCCGCCGGCGGCTCGACCCGTCGCACCATCAGCAGGACGCCGAGCGCCAGCAGCCACAGGTACCAGGCGGTGTAGACGTTGAGGCTCCAGAACTCGAGCGTCGGCAGGCCGAAGGCCGTGGCGACCGGGACGAGCAACGCCCAGACCACCGACAACGCGACCCCCAGCACCGCGAACCAGGGCGGCAGACCTCGTGCCCTCAGCACCCACAGGGACACCCCGACCGCCCAGACGCCCTGGAGCAACCAGCCGAGGTGCTCGCCGACGGCGCCGCCGGCGTAACCGTTGAGCAGGTCGTACACCGCCGCCGTCACCGCCAGGTCCGCCTGGCCCGCGGACGGGTCGGTCCAGCGGTCGGCGAGGGCGGGCACCGCGAGCGGCCAGCGGACCCAGCCGAGCATCTGGGCGAACGCGCCCAGCACACCGAACGCAGTGATCGTCCGAGCGGCCGCCTGGCCGCGGGTGAGCCCGTCCTCGAGCGCGACGGCCGCAGGAACCAAGACGAGGCTGGACAGCAAGAAGGCGTAGAAGCCCACCCGGACCCACGGCTCGGCCTCGACGAAGCGGTCGAGGGCGACGGTGCCGGGCTCGTCGAGCACCGCGGGCCAGCCGAACTTGGTGCCGAGGACGGCGTACCCCACCAGACTGAGGACAGCCGAGCCGACCAGCAGGGCGCCCGCGACCGGGAGCCGGCGCATCAGGCGGCCCGCCGAGCGGCCGGGACGGCGTCGTCGTTGGCGAGGACCCGCCTGACGGTGTCGGGCCACGGGGTGTGGGTGAGGCCGAAGTGCTCCCGGGCGGCGCTGTCGTCGATGACGAAGTCGTCGGCGAACTGGTACACCGTCCCGGCGATCTCGCGGACCACCGGCACGACCAGGCCGACGGCGCGCAGCAGTGCCGGACTGGTGCCGCGGACCTTCGGTGCCGCCGTCAGTCCGGCGGCGGCGGCCAGGTCTGTGAGCGCCTCGCGCTGGGTGCGCGGCGGGGCCGACGGGACGTGCCAGGCGCGCCCGTACGCCGTCGGGTCGGCTGCCGCGGCGAGCAGCAGCGCGACCACGTCACCGGTCGCGGTCCACGAGTGCGCCCGGTCCGGGCTCCCCATCACCTGGCATGTCCTCCCGGCCCGCAGCGCGGCCACGTGGCGGGACAGGTGGGACGTCGCCCCGGGGGCGTCCGGGTAGTCGCTGGCGCGGACCTCGACGTAGCGGACCCGGCCGGCCTGGTGCGCGGCGAGGGCGTCCCGCCACATCTGCGTCCGGACCCTGCCCTTGCTGTCGCGGGAGCACATCGGCGTCTGCTCCGTCATCGGCCGGTCGACGGGACCGTACACGTACAGGTTGCTGACCGCGGCGAGCACGGCGCCCGAGGCCTCAGCCGCGGACAGGAGCGAAGCCGACAGCGGCGGCCACGCCGTGGTCCAGGTGGTGTACGAGGGGTTGGCGCAGTTGTAGATCGCGCTCGCCCCCTCGCTCAGGCGGGCCATCGCCGGGGCGTCCGCGGCGTCGGCCGCCATGCACTCGACGCCGGGGCGTACCGGGCCGGAGCCGGAGCGGGTGACGACACGGACGCGGTGGCCCTGCTCGGCGAGCCGGGTCGCGGCGGTCGAGCCGACGGGTCCGGCGCCGACGACGACGTGGAGCTGGGTCATGGAGGTCTCCTTGTGTGAGCGGTGCTCTCTGTAGAGATCAGTGAACACCCACTGGACCATGGACGCAAGAGCGGTGCTCTCCTGAGTGTGCGGCGCTCGCCGATGTGCGATCCTTCCGGCATGGCAGACACCACCACCCGCGCCGGGGGCGTGCGCGCGCAGGCCCGCGAGCAGATGAGGACGGCGATCCTCGAGACCGCGCGCGCCCACCTGGCCGATCACGGTGCGGTCGGGCTGTCGCTGCGAGCCGTGGCCCGCGACGTCGGGATGGTGTCCTCGGCGGTCTACCGCTACTTCCCCAGCCGGGACGCGCTGCTGACGGCCCTCATCATCGACGCGTACGACTCCCTCGGCTCGGCCGTCGAGCGGGCCGAGGCGCGGGTGCCCCGCGAGGACCTGGCCGGCCGGTGGCGCGCGGTCGCCGTCGCCACCCGCGGGTGGGCGAGGGCGGACCCGCACCAGTACGCCCTGGTCTACGGCTCACCGGTGCCGGGGTACGCCGCGCCGCAGGACACGGTCGGCCCGGCCACCCGGGTGGCCCGACTGCTCGCAGACCTGCTCGTCGACATCGCCGCCAGCGACGGCACCCGTCCGGGCGACCCCGATCGGGAGGGCAGCACGGCTGCGGTCGACGCGGCCGTCCAGCCGGTCGCCCGGTACACCGGCGGTCAGGTGCCGACCGACCTGCTGGTGCGCGGCGTCATGGCGTGGACCTACCTGTTCGGCGCGGTGTCCTTCGAGCTGTTCGGTCAGCGCCACCAGGTCATCGCGGAGGACCACGCCGACGACTTCTTCGCGGAGGAGTCCCGTCGCCTGTGCGTTCTGCTGGGCATAGCCGACGACTGACCCCCCGGCGCGTCGCCCCTGCCGCGCCGGTTCGGTCGTCCGAGGGTCAGCCCGCACCACAGCTGCGCTGCCTGCTGTCGCAGGTCGAGGGCTGAGCCGCCCCCGCCCGGTGTGGATCACCAGCACGACAGCGCGGCATCGCCACTCCCGTCGCCTCAGCATCACCGCGCCGGGACGAGCGGGAGGGATGCACCCCGCTCCCCCACCGGCGCTGCCCCCCTCTCGCGGTTCGTCCCCTCGTGGCGACGGTCCCCGTCGGCCCTCGCGTCCGCGCGGGGCGCAGCCCGGCGGGCGCCGTGGTCCCCCACCCGATGAGTTCCCCGGGCACGGCGGGTCGACCTGGATGGCTGCAACCCGGAGCCAGGCGACTCCGCACCACCCCATCAGAGGCTGACCCATGAAGCTGCTCCTCACCTCCGCGGGCGTCACGAACCCGAGCATCCACGACGCGCTCCTCGACCTGCTGGGCCGACCGATCGGCGATTCGACGGCCCTGTGCATCCCCACGGCGCAGTACGGGCACCCGATGGTCGACCCGGCCATGACGTGGCGGTTCATCAGTGGGACCTCCGATCTCGCGATGTGCGGACTGGGGTGGAAGTCCGTCGGAGTCCTGGAGCTGACCGCCCTGCCGAGCATCGGCCAGGAGCGTTGGGTCCCGTGGGTCCGCGAAGCGGACGCGCTGCTGGTGGCCGGCGGCGACGCCGGGTACCTCAGTCACTGGATGCGGCAGTCCGGGCTGGCGGACCTCCTGCCGTCGCTGCACGACACGGTCTGGGTGGGGTTGAGCGCCGGCAGCATGGTCCTGACGCCCCGGGTCGGGAGCGCGTTCGTCCAGTGGGAGTCACCCGCCGGTGACGAGGCGTTGGGCGTGGTCGACTTCTCGATCTGCCCGCACGTGAACGGCGAAGGGCGACCGGGGAACACGATGGCGGAGGCGCAGGTGTGGGCGGCCGGTCTCCCGAACCCCGGCTACGTCATCGACGACGAGACCGCCATCACGGTCGTCGACGGGTCCGTCGACGTGGTGTCCGAGGGCCGGTGGGCCTTGCTCGACGCCGCATCGTGAGCGCCGACGGACCGGCGGCCCGTGCGACCCCCACCACGGTCGGCTCTCGACGAGCTGTGCGCCGATGCCCGCCGCCGGTGCCGCCAGCACGGTGACGAGGTGGGGGGCTCCCCCGCCGACGCGCTGGATGGGGTCCCTCGACACGCCCGACGTCGACCGGTGGTCCTCCTCGATGACGGGGCCCGCCAGACTCGTCCTGTCCGCCGCCCAGGCCGACGAGCCTGCCTGGACGACCGCCGTGGAGGAGGATCGCTTGCCGACGAGTCCGCCGCCCCGCGACCGCCGGCCCACCGACGCCGCGCGGCCGCACCCGGCACCCGTCCTGACCGGTCGGCGACGGTCGTCGTGAGCGGCCCGCTCTGGCTCCGCAGCGTGCGACGCCGACCCCACATCGCGGTCCTCCTCTGCCTGTTGTCCGCGGTTGCGGTGCTGACGTCGATGCTCGGTCCCCTGCTGGTGAGAGCCGTCCACCAGTCGACGCTCACCGACGCGCTCGAGGCAGGCGGGCTCGGCGGCACGTCGATCTCGGTCTCCGGCCAGGCCGCTGCTGACGAGCCGTGGTCCCAGGTCGAGGACCTAGCGGTCGCCGCGGTGGCCGCGGGTCAGGAGGCCGCCCCCCAGCACTGGTCGGACCCGCAGGTGCTGACCAGCTCGACGTCGATCACCTACGTCACCGCGGCCCCGGGCGCGGCCCCCACCGCCGCCCTGGTCAGCGCCCTCGACGGCGCCTGCGGCGCCTACCGGCTCACCGCAGGCCGGTGCCCCACCACGACCGGCCAGGCCATGGTCAGCGCGGCCGACGCGACGAGGCTGGCGATCGTCGTGGGCGGGAAGATCACGTTCAGCCTGGCGCGGGCACCGCGGACGGTCGTCACGGTGGTCGGCCTCTACGACGCGGAAGCCTCGACGACGGCCGACCTCACCCGTCCCGGGACCCCGGCCGGCGTGGCGACCGGGGTCGAGGCGGACCCGCTGGTGCTGACCGCGCCCCAGGCGGAGAAGCTCCCCCTGGCGGTGGACATCACCGTCCGGATGACCCTCCGACCCGGGCTGGCCGTGGGCGACGTCCCCGTGGTGCAGAGCTCGGTCGAGCAGCTCAAGACCGCCACCAACGCCCAGGACCGGGTGCTCGAGGTGCAGAGCGAGCTGCCGGACGTGCTCGACCGGGTCGACACCCAGGCGTCCGCGGCCCAGGTGCTCATCCTGGTCACCGACGTCCAGGCGGTCTTCCTGGCCCTGTTCGCGCTGGCGATCGTCCTCCAGCGGATCGGCCGGGTCCGGGCCGGCGAGTGGAGCGTCGGCCGGCTGCGCGGGGTGCCGCGAGGGCGCTGGCTGCGGTCCATCTTCACCGAGCCGTTCCTGGCCATCCTCGTCGGGCTCCCGCTCGGTTTCGCCGCGGGAGCGGCCGTCGGCCGGCTGGGTGCACGGCTCGTCCTGCGCGCGGGCACGCCGGTCGAGCCGTGGCGCTGGCCGGTCGTCGTCGCCGCCCTCGGCACGGCCGTCATCGCCGTCGCCGCCCTGGTCGCGGTCAGCCTGCCAAGCATCCGTCGCCCGCTGGCCCAGCTGGTGCAGCAGGAGTCCGAGGCGCGGCGGTTGACGACGGCCGGCGCGGTGGTGCAGACCGGGGTGCACCTGCTCGCTGCGGCCACCCTCTACCAGCTCGTGACCGGCGGTCGGCTCAGCACGACCGGTCCGCAGCTGGGCCTGCTCGCCCCCGGCCTGTTCGCCCTGGCCGTCGCCCTCGCCTCCGTACGACTGGCCGTGGTGGTGGTCCGCCGGGTCACCACCCGCCCACCACGGGGGCTCGCGGCCCTGGTGGTCGGACGACACGCCGCCCGCACGCCGTCCTCGCTCAACCCGGCCATGGTCATCGCCGTCGGGGTCGCGCTGGCGGTGTTCGCCAGCCAGGTGCTCGCGTTCTCCGAGCGCAACCAGGGTCTGCGGGCCGACGCCGTCACCGGGGCGAGCGCGGTGCTGGGTGTGTCCGTCGCGCCGGACGTCGACCTGCTCGCGGCCGTCCGGGCTGCGGACCCCGACGGCCGGCAGGCCATGGCGGTGCAGCAGAGCACGGTCGTCGCCTCCAACGGCACCGCGCGGATCCTCGCGGTGGACAGCTCCCGCCTGGCGGCCGTGTCCCGCTGGTCGACGGCGTGGTCCGGGGTCGCCGACCTGGGCGCCGCCCTCAGGGCGGACCAGCGAGCCCCGATCCTGCTCCGGGGGGAGCGGGTCGAGGTCGACCTGGCCCAGGTCCAGGTGCGCCTGCTCCCCGGCACGGCCAGTGCGGCAGACCCGCCGAGTCCGCCCGACCTCGCGCTGACCGTGGAGGCGGCGGGACGCTGGCGGACCGTCAAGCTGGGACCGTTGCGGCGTTCGGCGAGCCGGCAGCACCTGACGGCGGCGTTGCCGTGCGCGACGTCCTGCCGGGTGGTCTCGCTGGGCCTCGCGGCCGCTGCGGGCACTCCGTACCGGGCCACGTTCACCGTGACCGCCGTGGCCACCGACGCCCTGCCTGCGGCGGACTCGGCCGGCTGGCTGCAGCTCCGGCAGGGCTGGCACGCCCAGACGGTGGACGACACCCAACCCGAACCCACCTCGATGGCGACACCGGCGCCGTCGACGCGCGGCCTCACCCTGGGGGCGTTCGACCTCGAGGGCGAGAGCCTGACCGCGGTCGCCCCGGGTGACACGGTGGACCCGCTGCCGGCCGTGCTCGGACCCACCACCTCGGACACCCCGGTGCCCGGGCGCCCCGGCTCGATCAACGGCCTCGGGCTGGACGGGCAGGACCAGCGACTGGCCGTGGTCGGCACCGCCGCCGTGCTCCCCCGGTGGCTGGATGACGGCGTCCTGGTGGACCTGGGCGTCGCCCGGAACCTGTCCGACCCGTCCAGGAGCCAGATGCTCGACCAGGTGTGGCTGGCGCCGGGTGCAACGCCAGAGCTCGAGCAGCGGCTGGCGGCGAACGGGGTCCGGGTGCAGAGCCGCGAGCTGCTCGGCTCCGCCCGGAGCGCCCTGGAGCGGCAGGCCACCACCCGAGGAGCTGCGGTGGCGGTGGTCATCAGCGCCGTCGCGCTGCTGCTCAGCCTGGTCGCGCTGGTGGCGGCACGCTGGACCGATGCGGGTCGGCGCCGCGCCGACTGGCGGGCGCTCCGCGAGGGCGGGGTCGGGCCGCGGCGGCTGCGCCGGCTCGCGAGGACCGAGATCGCCGTGCCCGCCCTCCTGGCGGTGGCGGTCGGGCTGCTGAGCGGCGCCGTCGCCGCCCGCATCGCCGGACCCCGGTTGCCCGTCGTCGACGCCGCCGCCCCCGGACCGCCGCTGGACCTGCAGCTCGACTGGTGGCCGGTCCTGCTGCTGGGGGCGGGCGCCGTCCTCGTCATCGGGGTGGTCGCCGAGATCGGCGCACGCGCCGAGGTCCGAGCCGAGGAGGGGCCGTGAGGGCAGGGGAACGTCGAGGAGCCGAGGTCCGCACCGTGGGGGTGGTGCACGTGTACCGGGTCGCCGGCACCGACGTGGCGGCGCTGCGCGGCGTCGACCTCTCCGTCGGGCCGGGCGAGCGGGTGGCGCTGCTGGGGCCGTCGGGATCGGGCAAGTCGACCCTGCTGAGCGTGGTCGCCGGGCTGCGCCGCCCCTCGGCGGGCTCGGTGCTGGTCGACGGCCGCGACATCGCGCGCTTCTCGGAGTCCGAGCTGTACGACTACCGCAGCCACAGCCTCGGGCTGATGATGCAGGGGGACCTGTCCAACCTGCTGCCGTACGCCAGTCCGCGGGAGAACCTCGCCTTCGTCGGGGGGCCGGTGCGATCGCGGGGCCGCCACGAGCTCACGGACGGGGCTCTCGGCGCGGCCGGGCTCGCGGACGAGCGCCGCCCGGTGGCGCTCCTCAGCCGCGCCGACCAGCAGGCGACAGCGCTGGCGGTCGCGATGGCCGGCAGCCCCCGGCTGCTGCTGGTGGACGAGCCCACCAGCCAGCTCGACGACGACGCCCGCGAGCGGTTGCTCGACACGCTGGTCCAGACCACGACGGCCGCCGGCACCACGCTGCTGATGGTCACCCACGACGAGCAGGTGGCGCACCGCATGCAGCGGATGGTCCGGATGCGGGACGGCCGGGTGGGCGCCGAGGGCCAACGGCACGAGCAGTACGCCGTGATCGGTGCCGACGGGTCCGTGCAGCTGCCCGAGGAGCTGTTGGCGTCCTGGCCGGCCGGCTCGGCGGTGTCGGTGAAGGAAGCCTCCACGGACGAGATCACGATCCGTCGGCGCCTGCCGGCCGAGGAAGCGCCGTGACCACCGGAGCCGGCGGCCCCCGGTCACCCGGGCTGCGGGTCCGCGGGCTGACCGTCGAGAGGCCGGCGGTCGGGGGGGCACCGGGCCGGGACCAGCGGCGGTCGGTCGTCGCCGACCTGGACCTCGACCTGGCCCCCGGCCAGCGTCTGGCCCTCACCGGTCCGTCGAGCGCCGACGTCACGGCCGTGCTCGCCTGCCTGGCCGGTCAGCGCCCACCGTCCGGGGGCTCGGTGACGGTGGACGACCTGGAGCTGGGCCTGCACCCAGAGCCGCGGCGGCTGGGGTACCTGAGTCCGGACCACCGGCTGATCGGCACCCTGACGGCGGTGGAGAACGTGCTGGTCAGCCTGATCGCCGGCGGGGAGCCGTCCAACCGGGTCACCGGCGAGCGGGCCGAGACCCAGCTCGCCGCTCTGGGGCTGTCCCCGGCCACCTGGCACAACCTGGTCGAGCAGCTCTCCGGGGGGCAGCAGCAACGGGTGGCCCTCGCGCGCGCGCTGGTGCTGCGGCCGCGCCTGGTGGTGCTCGACGAGCCGACCAGCGAGCTGGACCCCGACAGCGTCGAGCTGGTCGTGGGCGTCCTCCGCGAGGTCGCCTCGGACGGCGTGTGCTGCGTGCTCAGCAGCGACGACGACGTGCTGCTCGACCTCTGCGACCGCCGCATCACGCTCGGCTGAGCACGCTCGGCGGCCCGAGCACCCCACGAGGAGAGGTCCTCCTGCGGTCCCGCCGAGGGGGCGGTCCACGCGACCTCGATCGGACCCCCCGCACGCTGCGTCCGCAACCGTGTTCCCGAAAGCCCAGCGGGCGCGCGGGCGATGACCTCGTCATCGGCCGCGCCCGCGGCTCGGTGGGGGTGGTGCAGCAGCCCCGGGCGGTGCGACCATCGGCCTTGGCGCCCCGCGTCGTCCGCCGACCCGCCGAGGCGGTGGCTGGCATCGAGCGAGGCGAGGGTCCGCGCACACCGGGAGGCACCATGGCCAGCACAGCTCTCGTGATCGGCGGCTCCGGGCAGATCGGCCTCGCCGTCGCGGACGCGCTCCGCGCGGCGGGCTGGGAGGTGGTGTCGGCGAGCCGCGGGTCGCGACCGCCGGTGGAGGGTCGTGCCGGGGACGGCGTCGTCCTCGACCGTGAGGACACCGCCGCACTCCGCCGCACCGCTCAGGGCCACGACCTGGTCGTCGACACGGTCGCCTTCACCCCTGCCCACGCTCGACAGCTCCTGACCCTCGACGTCGGAGCCCTCGTCGTCATCTCGACCGCAGCCGTCTACGAGGGTGCGAACGGCACCTACCTCGACGTGGTCACCGATCCCGACTCCTACCCGGACTACCCGGTCCCCATCACCGAGGACTGGCCGACCGTGGACAACGCCGAGCAGACCTACTCCCCGCTCAAGGCGGCGATGGAGCGCGAGCTGCTCGGAGGGTCCCTCCCCGTGAGCCTGCTGCGGGCAGGGGCCGTCCACGGACCCGGGAGCGCGGCGCTGCGTGAGTGGTACTACATCAAGAGGGCGCTGGATCGGCAGGAGCGCGTGACCCTGCCCTGGGGCGGCGAGGGTCGCTTCCACCCGGCCTCCACCGCGAACCTCGCCGCCCTCGCCCTCGCCTGTGCGGAGGCTCCGGGCCACCGCGTCCTGAACGCGGTGGACGAGGAGTGCCCCACCGACGCCGAGATCGGCCGGGCCGTCTTCGAGCTCCTGGGCCATGAAGCCGAGATCACCACCGTCGCCGGCCCCCCGCGCGACGACGCGCCAGCCTCCCCGTGGAGCACACCCAAGCCCTTCGTGCTGTCCATGGCACGCGCCCGCGACGACGTCGGCTACGTGGCCCCCCTGACGTGGCGGGCCGCTCTGGAGAAGGACGTCGACTGGGCGGTCCGAGCGGTGCGGCGGGCCGAGGACGACGGCGGCTCCTGGCACGACGTCTTCCCCGACCTCCGCGCCTGGGGCGCCGACGACTGGTTCAGCTACCGCGCGGAGGAGGTCGGGCCGAGGTCGTAGGCCGCCGTCCCGTCGGGAGGCGCACCCCTCCTCCCTCAGCGTCCAGACGCCTCGACCGGGGCGGTTCCCGCGTCCCGGGTGCGGCTCACGACACACGGCCGCCACCGGGCGCGGACCGCGGTGCTCCGCGTCCGTCGTGGCCGCGTTAGGTTTTGGCCAGCGGGCCGATCGCCCGTCGACGGCCGGGGCCTCCCGCTCGGCAGCGCACGGAGAATGAGGAGTCGGATGACTGGGGCAACCTCGACGCGGCCCGACCCGGAGGCGACCGGCGACGAGCCGACCGGGGCTCCCGCGAACTCAGCCAGCGCCAACCAGCTGGCGCAGACCCTGAGCGAGCTCGCCCGCACCCTGGAGGCCGAGGACGACACCGAGTCGATGCTCGGCGATCTGGTGGCGGCGGCGGTGGCGCAGATCCCGGGCGTCGACGAGGGCTCCATCAGCGTCGTCCTGGGCCGGCGCGACGTGAGCTCGCAGAGCCCTTCCAGCGACCTGCCCCGGCGGGTCGACGCCCTGCAGACCACGACCGGCGAAGGACCCTGCCTGGACGCGGTCTACGACGAGAAGGTGGTCTCGGTGCCTGACATGGCGTCGGAGACCCGGTGGCCGCGCTTCGCACCCCTGGCCGCCGAGGCCGGGGCGAGCAGCATGTTGTCGTTCCAGCTCTGGGTCGAGGGCGACAACCTCGGAGCCCTCAACCTCTACGGGCGCGAGGCCCACGCGTTCACCGAGGAGTCCGAGCACGTCGGCCTGCTGTTCGTCAGCCACGCCGCGGTCGCGATGGCAGGTGCGCAGAAGCACGACCAGCTGGTCGCCGGCCTCGCCACCCGGGACCTGATCGGGCAGGCCAAGGGCATCTTGATGGAGCGGTACAAGATCGACGCGCAGAAGGCGTTCTCCCTGCTGGTCCGGGCCAGCCAGCACCGCAACCTCAAGCTCCGCGACCTCGCGGCCGAGCTGACGGACACGGGCCGCATCGCCGGCGTCACCCCCGCCTCTCCCAGCCCGCCCCGCCCGGGACGCTGACCTCGGGGTCCGCGGTCGATCGACGCTCTCACGGACGAGCCAGGGCCGTGGAGTGACCCTGGCGCCGCCCGGCCCGATGAGTCCGGGGTCGCGGCCGAGTCAGGACGGGCATGAGCGGGAGCAGTGCGGGTGGGGGCCAGGTCGTGGTGAACCGGTCGATGTCGCTGGACGGTTTCATCGCCGGGCCGGGGGACACGATGGGCTGGGTCCACGACTACCTGACGGCGGACACCTTCCCCGAGGTCATGGCGGCCACCGGTGCCATGCTCGTGGGCCGACGCACCCACGAGGTCGCCCGGCAGATGGCGGCCGAGGACACCGACTACGACGGGGGCCCGGTCTTCGTCCTGACCCACCGGCCGCCCGACGAGCCGGTGGCCGGGGTGACCTTCCTCAGCTGCGACCTCGCCGAGGCGGTCGCGACCGCCCGCGCCGCCGCGGGCGGGAAGAACCTGGAGGTCCTCGGTGCCGACCTGGCCAGCCAGTGCCTGCGGCAGGGCCTCGTCGACGAGGTCCTGGTCTACGTCCTGCCGGTCCTGCTGGGCGACGGCGTGCGCTTCTCGACCCCCGGGCTGGGTCGCATCGAGCTGGAACCGGTGAGCCGCCAGCAGTCGGGCGCCGTGACGCTGCTCCGCTTCCGCGTCCCAGCGGCACGACCGGCCGGCTGAGCGCCGCGACCGGCCCGCCGGGCGTGCTAGTCCCGCTCCGGTGCGGTGGTGGCGGCCAGCAGGCGGCGCGCGCGCCGGCCCAGGTCGCTGAGGTCCACCCGTCCTGCGTCGGCCGCCGAGGCCAGCCGCGACGCCAGGTCGAGGGCCTCGTCCAGCACGGGGGCGTCCGCCGCCGCGTCCTGACCCATGTCGCGCAGGATCGTGGCCTCGGTGCGGGACGCGATGATCGGCTCCGGGATGCCCTCGACCCAGACGCGGGTGCGGCGGCCGTCGCCGCGCTCCTCGCCCAGCAGGGGCTCCAGCGCGAAGACCCGGTCGGCCCGGGCGAACTTGCCGAAGCCCAACGAGATCATCCGCGAGTCCGAGGGCACGCCCTGATCCTGGCAGCGTCGGGCGCCGCTGTCAGCGCGGGGAGTGATCCCGTCCCCGCCGGGCGGCGGCCCGCCGGCTCAGCTACCGGCGGTGACGTGGGTGACCGGGAGCCCGGTCTTGTGCTCCAGCCGGCGCGGCAGGTCCGCGCGCAACCAGCGGGACAGCCGGGAGGGCAGCGTCGAGACGATGATCTCGTCGAACTGCCGGCCCCGCATCGCCGTCTCCACCGCCCGCACCGGGTTGGCGTCACCCACGATGCCCTCGACGGTGGCCCCGGCCGCCCGGAACCGCTCCAGAGCGCCGGCGAGCCGCTGCTCCGCGAGGGCCCGGGCCTCCTGCGGCGAGGAAGGCATCACGGCGGGGCCACCCACCGCGACCGCCGTCGCCGCACCCGGCACCAGCTCCACCACCGGCGTGGCCGGCACCACCAGGAAGAACTCCGACGGCTCCGAGGCCGCCCGCCGGCGGAGGAGCTCCACCAGCTCGTCACCCCCGAGCGTCTGGTTCGCCACGATCAGGTACCGGCGCATCACGGCCTCCTCGGCGGGCGCTCCCCGTCGAGCGCTCCTGGTCGTCACGGTAGTCCCGCCGTCCCCCGCCCGACAGGCCCGCGACGGTGCGAGAACCCCCACCTCGGGACCCCGCGGCTGCCCGCTCCGCCGGGCCGGACGCGTCACCGGATCGACCTGCGACCGTAACCCGCGCGACCGTCGACCGGCCTCGCCACCGGGTACCGACCGGCCATGGACACCACCACGTGCATCCTCTGCGGAGGGCCGCTGGACGACGAGCAGTCGGAGGTCTTCGACCTGGTCGGCGAGAGCGCCGCCTGCGAGGCCTGCTACGAGCGCGCGACCCGCGACGCCGAGCAGCAGGACGTGCTGCTCGGCGCCTGACCGGGCCCGCGAACCGACCTCAGTCGCGGTCACCGGGCCATCGTGCCGGGCGCGCCGGGGCTCGGCGACGTCCGGTGGCGGCCCGTGCACGCCGCCTAGGATCCGCGGGTGGGGTCGCGCGCGCTCGTCCGCTGGCTGCTGAGCGGCGTGCTCCTGCTGGCGGTCGTCGTGGGGCTGGTGGTGCTGGTCCGGGACGACGGCGCCGGTGCCGTCGCGCCGGCCCCCGTCCCCGACGGCTCGGCGCAGCCGTGGTCGGCGCGGCAGGCCGGCCGGGCGTTCCTCGACGGGTACGTCGACCCCGACGGCCGGGTGGTCCGCCGCGACCAGGACGGCGACACCGTCAGCGAGGGCCAGGCCTACGCGATGCTCGTGGCCGCCGCCCTCGACGACCGGGGCACCTTCGACCGGGTCTGGGGCTGGGCGCGGGACCACCTGAGCCGCCCCGACGGCACGCTGAGCTGGCGCTGGCAGGACGGGCGGGTGGTCGACGACGCCTCGGCCGCCGACGCCGACCTCGACGCCGCCCGCGCGCTGGTGGTGGCGGGCCGCCGCTGGGAGGACCCGGCGCTCACCTCGGCGGGCAGCACGCTCGGCACCGCCGTCCTCGACGTCGAGACCGTGCCGACCGGGCTGGGCCGCGTCCTCACCGCCGGCAGCTGGGCCACCCAGGACCCGTGGGCGGTCAACCCCAGCTACGCCTCCCCCGCGGCCGTCCGCGTGCTCGCCGCGGCCGCTCCCGATCCGCGGTGGGCCGAGCTGGACGCCGGCAGCCGCGCGATGCTGGCCGTGCTGCTGGACGCCGCCGCCCTCCCGCCGGACTGGGCGCAGGTGCACGGCTCGGGCCGGGTGGAGGCCACCTCGGGCGCCGCCGGACGCGGCGGGGAGGGCGTCCGCTACAGCTACGACGCCACCCGGATGCCCCTGCGCTACGCCGAGTCCTGCGACCCCGCCGACGTCGCGCTGGCGGCCCGGCTGGCCGGCCCGCTGAGCCGGACGAGCGGTCACGAGGCCGTCCGCGACCTCGGCGGCACGCCCCTGGGCGACGTCCCCTCCGTCGTCGCGGCCGCGGCCGAGGCGGCAGCCGCGGCCGCGGCCGGGGACGCGGACCGGGCCCGCGCTCAGCTGGCCGCCGCCGACCAGCTGCAGCAGCAGTCCCCGACCTACTACGGCGGGGCGTGGGACGCGCTGGGCCGCCTGCTGCTCACCGACCCGGTGCTGGGCGGCTGCCCGCCGCTGGAGGGCTGAGGCTCAGGTGGCGTCGATCAGCCGGGCGGTGGCGACGAGGCCGCCGGCGAGGCCGTGCCGGAGCCGGCGGACCGGGCCCGGGCGGCGGGGCGCCGTGCGGCGCTGCTCCGCCACGGCGGCCAGCAGCAGGTAGCGCTCGCTGGCCCGGCGGCTGCGGTCCTGGTCCCAGCCGGGTGCGGTGACGAGGGGGTCGGGGTGCATCGGGGCTCCTCTCAGGCCCGGGCGATCCGGATGTCGCCGGACCCGGTGCGGGCGTGGATCGAGACGTACGGGTCGTCGGGGCCGGGCTCGGCGGTGGGCGGGAGGGCGATGTCGACGTCGCCCGAGCTGGAGTGCAGGTCGAGCCAGGCGGCCAGCTGCCCGGCGACGCCCACGGTGATGTCCCCCGACGCGGTCCGGACGTGGACCGAGCCCGAGGTGGCGGCCAGCCGGAAGTCCCCGGAGGCCAGCTTGGCCTCCGCCCGGCCCGTGAGGCGGCCGATGGTGGCGTCGCCGGAGGCGGTGCGCAGGGTCAGGTCGGCCCCGCAGCTGTCGACGCGGATGTCGCCGGACCCGGAGCTCACGTCGGCCTCGCCGTCGACCGCGAGCACGGTGATGTCACCGGAGCCGGTGTGCAGCCCGGCCGTAGCCGTCGCGGCCAGCCGCAGGTCCCCGCTGCCGCTGCGCGCGGACACCCGGCCCAGCCGGACGTCGGTGGTGAGGTCGCCGGACCCGCTCGTCAGGGTGAGGTCCGTCCCGGCCGGCACGGCCAGCCGGATGCGGGCCTCGCCCGAGGCCCAGCCGGTCGCCGGCGGCACGACGACCCGCACCTCGGCGCCGAAGGTCTGGACGTGGACGCGGGCCTCCTGCTCGTCGCCGTCGCAGTCGATCTCGCCGTGCACGGCGCCGTCGTCGCTGGCGACGACCTCGACGAGGCCCGCGCCGACCTGCAGCTGGACGTGCTCGGCGTCGGGGGCGCGGAAGGTCCTCACCGGACCCAGCCCTGCACGGTGCCCGAGCCGCCGTCGCGAGGACCGTCACCGCGGCGGCCGCGGTCGGACCGGTCGCCCTCGGGTCGGCCGCGCCCCGGCCGCGGGTCGTGCTCGGCCAGCGGGAAGCCGGGCCGGAAGGGCGGCGGCGGGACCGGCACCGACGGCGGCACGTTGAGCCGCACCCCGTCGTGGCCGATGTTGAGACCCCAGCCCTGTCCGCGGCCGCGGCCGGCGCGGGTGCGGTCGGCCAGCGCCTCGAGCACCCGGTGCAGGAGCCAGGTGTTGGTGGAGACCCCCTCCGCGTCGGCGTACTCGTCCACCTTCTCCTTGACCGACTGCGGGAGCCGCAGACTCACCCGGGCCTGCTGCTCGTCGGCGTCGGCGTCGGCAGCGAGCGGGTCGACGACCGTGGGATCCTCCGGCTGCAGCACCGTGACGTCGTGCGGGGCGGGCGTCGGGAGCGTCACGACGAAGGTGGGCTCGGCGCCCTGCATCCGCAGGTCGACCGACCCCGGCGCCAGCTCGACGCTGATCTCGGACGCGGCGTCGGCCAGGGCGGAGAGGAGGGCCAGCCGGGTGGCGGCCTCGACGCCGGCGCCGAGGCGCTCGGCGACCTGGCGGGTGTGGTCGTCGGCGAGGGCGGCGGAGTCCTGGACTCCGCGGCGCACCGACGCGACATACGGGGTGAGTTCCATGACTCCACTGTGACGTCAGATTGACGCCACGTCAAGGGATAGGCGACGTCATGGAGGCGCGGCGTGACGCCGAACGGGTCAGTGCGGGGTGGTCCAGCCCTCGGTGCTGGTGGTGACGGGCAGGTCGCGGTCGGCCGACTCCTCGATGGCCAGCGCGACCTGCTGGTCGTGCAGGCCGTCCGCGAGCGGGTATGGCGCCGGCCCGCCGCCCCGCGCCCAGGCGGCCGTGCGTTCGAGCAGGGTGGCCATCGCGACCTCCTCGTCCATCCACCGCCGGCCGGGGTAGGGGTTGCGGTAGACCACCTCCGATCCGAAGGTGATGTGCTCGGTGTCGTAGCCGACCAGGTCGAGGTCGTGGCCGGTCTGCCGCCGCACCAGCGGGGTGCGCACCAGGGTCTGCGGCGCGGCCATCCACACCACCTCGTCGTCCCGGAGCTCGCCCGCCGAGCCGCGGACGAGCAGCCGGCGGAACCGCAGCTGGTTGCGCGTCTGCTGCTCGGTGTAGTCGTAGACGCCCGACCGGCCGGGTCCCAGGTCGAGGGTGGCCAGCGTGGTGGTGGTCGGGTGCTCCGCCGGGTCGTCCGTCCAGCCGCCCCGGCCGAGCGGCTGCAGCAGGGGCGCGGTGGTGCGGGTCGCCCGGGCGGTGACCGGCTCCCGGCCCGCCCCGAGGAACCCGCGCACCAGCGACACCGCGTGGTACTGCTGCGTGGAGGAGACCTGCACCTGCGTGGGCGTGCCGATCACCCCGCGCGCGACCACGGCGGCCCTGGCCGCGTGGGACGGCATCATCAGGTACTGCTCCGCGACCTGGACCAGGCCGGAGCCCCCCACCGCCGACCACAGCGCGCGCAGCCCCGCCAGGTCGGGCGCCGGCGGCGTCTCGGCCAGCACCGGCAGGCCGCGCCCCACGGCCTCCGCGACGACGGCCGGCGTCACCGTCCACGGCGTCGCCGTCAGCACGAAGTCCGGCCGGACGGCCGCCACGCACGCCTCGAGCGACGCGAAGGTGGGCACCTCGAGCGGGCGCGGCGTGCGCACCACCACCCCGGCGCAGCGCACCGTCGGGAGGACGCGGGCCACGTCGAGGAACATCCGGGCCCGCCACCCGCTGCCGATCAGCGCGAAGGTCGTCACCCGGCCACGGTAGCGACGCCGCTCGACGGGACGCGTGAGGTCAGCGGGCGGCGGGCTCGAGCTCCAGCCAGGCGCGGCGGCGCTCGCGCTGCTCGACCGGGTCGGCGACCGGGACGGCGGCCAGCAGCCGTCGGCTGTAGGGGTCCTGCGGGGAGCGCAGCACCTCGGCCGTGCGGCCGGTCTCCACGACGCGGCCGTCGTACATGACCGCCACCCGGCTGGTGACGGTGGAGACGACGGCGAGGTCGTGGCTGATGAACAGGCAGGCGAAGCCGAGGTCGCGCTGCAGCTCGGCGAGCAGCTCCAGGACCGTGGCCTGGACCGACACGTCGAGCGCGCTGGTGGGCTCGTCGGCGATGAGCAGTGCCGGCCGGTCGACCAGGGCCCGGGCCAGGGCGACCCGCTGCCGCTGCCCGCCCGACAGCTCGTGCGGGAGCCGGCCGGCCAGGTCACGGCTCAGCCGCACCCGGTCCAGGAGCTCCTCGACGCGTGCCCGCCGGACGGCCGGGTCGGTGGTGCCGTGCAGCACGAGCGGCTCGGCGATGCTCCGGCCGACGCTGTGCCGGGGGTTGAGGCTGGAGGCCGGGTCCTGGAAGACGATGCCGAGGCGCGAGCGGGCCCGGCGCAGCTCCGCCCGGGACGCGCCCGACAGCTCGACGCCGGCCAGCCAGGCCTCGCCCGAGCGCACCGGCACCAGGCCGGCCAGCGCCCGCCCCACGGTCGACTTGCCCGACCCGGACTCCCCCACCAGGCCGAGGAACTCCCCCGGCGCGACGGTCAGCGACACCTGGTCGACGGCCCGCACCTCGCCGCCGCGGCCGCCGTAGACGACGCTGGCGTCCCGCAGCTCGGCGGCCAGACCGTTCGCGGAGCTCGTCGACGGGCCCTTCGACGAGCTCAGGGAGCGGGGGCCGGGCTCGGCGTCCGCGCGGGGGTCGGGCTCGGCGTCCGCGCGGGGGCCGGGCTCGGCGCGGGGGGTCAGGTCGGAGCGGGGGTCGGGTGCGACGTCGGTGATCCGCGGCACCGCCTGCAGCAGGGCGCGGGTGTAGTCCGCCGCCGGGGCGGCGAACAGCTGTTCCGCCGGGGCGCTCTCGACGATCCGGCCCTCGCGCATCACCGCGACGTCGTCGGCGACGTCCGCCACCACGCCCATGTCGTGGGTGATCAGCAGCACCGCCGTGCCCAGCCGGTCGGTGAGGTCGCGCAGCAGGCCGAGGATGCCGGCCTGCACGGTGACGTCGAGGGCGGTGGTGGGCTCGTCGGCGATCAGCACCGCGGGGTCGTTGCTCACCGCCATGGCGATCATCGCCCGCTGCAGCTGCCCGCCCGAGACCTCGTGCGGGTAGGCCCGGGCGATCCGCCGGGGCTCGCGGACCGACACCTGCTCCAGCAGCTCCAGCACCCGGGCCCGGGTCGCGTCGGCGCCCAGGTGTGGCTGGTGGACCTGCACCGCCTCGGCGATCTGGTCCCCGATGCGGAAGACCGGGTTGAGCGCGCTCATCGGCTCCTGGAAGATCGCCGCGATCCGGCGACCGCGGACCGCCTGCAGCCGGTCGGCCGGAGCGCCGACGAGCTCTTCGGCCACGTCACCGTCGGTCAGGACGCCCGAGCCGCCCACCCGGGCGTTGCGCGGCAGCAGCGACAGCAGGGCCATCGCCGTCACGCTCTTGCCGGAGCCCGACTCCCCCACGAGGGCGAGCACGCGGCCGCGCTCGAGGGTGAAGCCGACGCCGTGCACGACCTCCCGGGGCGGGCCGGGCCGGCGCGCGCCGGTGGCCGCGAACGCGACGGTGATCCCCGCCACCGTCAGCACGGGCGCGGTCGGCACGGGCCGGGCGCTCGCCCCGGTCGGTCGGTGCTCGGTCACGGGGCGAGCGTGACCTTGAGGTAGTTCGGGTACGCCGGGAAGGCCCCGATCGCGAAGTTCTGCACCTTCGAGCCGTGCAGGAACGAGTTCTTCGTGTAGGTCAGGGGGACCACCGGCGCGTCCTCCATGATCATCTTGTCGATGGCCGCCCACTGGGCGCCGGCCGCCGCCTGGTCGACCTCGCCGGTCGCCTTGGCGATGGCGGCGTCGACGTCGGCGTCCTGGTAGCGGGAGATGTTGTAGCCCCCGCTGCCGATCTGGCTCGAGTCGAACAGCGGCTGGATGTTGCCGTTCGGGCTCGGGAAGTCGGGCTGCCAGCTGCCGATGTAGAGGTCGTAGTCACCCGAACCGCTGGTGACGCGCTCGGTGAGGGTGTTCGCGTCCAGCGGCTGCAGGGTCACCTTCACCCCGGCCTTCTCGAAGCCCTGCTGCAGGGCCTGGGCCTGGGCCAGCGAGACGGTGTCGTTGCCGGTGACCAGCGTGAGGTCGAGGTCGTCCGCGTGACCCGCGTCGGCCAGCAGCTGCTTCGCCTTGTCGGGGTCGCCGGCGGCCGGGGCCGGGTACAGGTCGTACTCCTCGCGCCCGGGGATGCCCGGGGTGATCAGCGTCGTCGCCGCGGCGCCGGCGAGCTCGCCGCCGGAGGCGACCAGGAAGGCCTGGCGGTCGACGGCGTACTGCAGGGCCTGGCGGACCTTCACGTCCTCGAGGTCCCCGCGCTGGGTGTTCAGCGCCAGGTAGGCCAGCGCGCCCGGCTCGGAGGTGACCAGCCGGCTCTTCGCCGAGGGGTTGTTCTGCGCCTGCGCCAGCTGGGCCGGCGGCACGAACTGGGCGCCGAAGGAGGTGGCGGCGTCGCCGCTGTCGGCGATCAGCGCCTGGGCAGCGACGGTGGCGTCCTGGCTCATCTTGAAGGTGATCGTGTCCGGGCCGGCGGTGCGGACGGCGTCGGTCGACGCGTCCCACTTCGGGTTGCGGACCATCTTGAGGGCGACACCTTGCTGGTAGGACTCGATCGTGTACGGGCCCGAGGCGGCCGGCTTCTCGCCGTAGGTCGCGGGCTCGGTGTCCTTCGCCTTCGGCACGGGCGAGAACGCCGGCATCGAGGCGATCCAGGGCCAGTCGCCGTAGGGGGTGTTCAGCTCGAAGACGATGGTCTTGTCGTCCGGGGTCTTGATGGAGTCGAGCTCCTTCCCGTCGTACGGGCCGGCGTAGTCGGCCGCACCGGCGAGCAGCGCCTTGTGGTAGCCGAGGCCGCCGGAGAGCTCCGGGGCGAACGAGCGCTCGAGGCCGTACTTCACGTCGGCGCTGGTGATCGGGGTGCCGTCGTCGAAGGTCAGCCCGTCCTTCAGCGTGTAGGTCCACGTCTTGCCGCCGTTGCTGGCGGTGCCGGTGTCCGTCGCGAGGTCGGGGACGTACTTGGCCTCCTGGCCGGGCGTGATGTCCCACGTCGTCAGCCGGCGCTCGACCAGCCCGAGCGAGGTGATCGCCAGGCTCTGGCTCTTGGCCGGGTCGAAGCTCAGCTCGGTCTGCGAGGTGAGGATGGTCAGGTCGCCGCCCTTGGTGACCGGCGCGCTGGAGCTGCTGGTGCTGGGGGTGGTCGGGTTCGCGTTGCAGCCGGCGAGCAGCAGGGTGGTCGCCGCCAGCAGGGCGCCGACGGTGGTCGCGCGCTTCATCTCGATGGTTCCTCTTCTGGGTGGGGGGTGGGGACGGGGTCGGGTCAGCCGGAGCGGTTCCCGACCCGCGGGTCGAGGAGGCCGTAGGTGAGGTCGACGACGAAGTTCGCCACGACGATCACGAAGGCCGAGAACAAGGTGACGCCCACCAGCACCTGGAGGTCCAGGTTGCCGACGGCGTCGAGCAGCAGGGCGCCCAGGCCCTGCATGGAGAAGACCTTCTCGGTGATCACGGCCCCGCCGAGCAGGCCGCCGAGGTCGAGGCCGAAGACGGTGGCGACGGGGATGAGCACGTTCCGGAGCGCGTGGTGGCGGACAACCCGTCCCTCGCCCAGGCCCTTGGCCCGGGCGGTGCGGATGTAGTCCTCCCCCATCACCTCGAGCATCTCGCCCCGGGTGAGCCGGGTGTAGAGCGCGGCGTTCAGGAAGGCGAGCACCAGCCACGGCAGCACCAGGTGCCACGCCCAGTCGACGGGGCTCTCGCTCAGCGGCACGTAGCCCGACACCGGCACCATGTTGAGCGTGAAGCCGAACAGCAGGATGCCGAGCAGGCCCACCAGGTAGGCGGGCGCGGAGACCCCGGCAACCGCCCCGGTCATCAGCACGCGGTCGGTCAGGGAGCCCCGCTTCAGCGCCGACACCACCCCCGTGCCCACCCCGATCAGGAGCCACAGCACCGCCGCGCCGATCGCGATCGAGAAGGTGACGGGGATCCGGTCGACGATCAGCTCGGTCACCGGCTGGTTCAGCCGGAACGAGTAGCCGAAGCACGGGGCGGCGCACTGGATGGCCGCGGCCCCCGTGCCGTAGGTGCGACCGACGACCAGACCGCCGAGGAAGGCCAGGAACTGGCGCCACCAGGGCTGGTCGTAGCCCATGAACGCCTCCGCCTGGGCGAGCCGTTCCGGCGTGCAGGGCCGCCCGCAGGAGAGCTGGGCCGGGTTGGCGGGCAGCAGGTAGAAGATCGCGTAGCTGATCAGGGCGATCACCAGCAGCACCGCGACCATGCCGAGCACGCGGCCGCCGAGGAAGCGCAGGTAGCCGCCGGCCCGCACCGTCCGGCGGGACGGTGCGTGCTCGGTGGTCGGGACGGTGCCGGTCCCGGAACCGGTCGACGGCAGGCTCATCGGCGCAGGCTCGCGGACCGGGGGTCGAGGGCGTCGCGGAGCCCGTCCCCGAAGAGGTTGAAGGCCAGTGTCACCAGGAACAGTGCGGCGCCGGGGAAGATCAGGAACATCGGGTCGGTCTGCACCCAGCTGATCGCGTCGCCGATCGAGCGACCCCAGGCCGGGGTGGGCGGCGGCACGCCCACGCCGAGGAACGACAGGGCGGCCTCGGCCCCGATCTTGCCCGGCACCGAGATGGTGGCGAACACGATGATCGTCGCCGCCAGGTTGGGCAGGATCTGGCGAAGCATGACGTGGCCCGCGCCGGCTCCGGCCGCCCGCGAGGCGACGACGTAGTTCCGCTCCTTGAGCAGCAGCGTCTGGCCCCGGACGACGCGGGCGATGGGTGGCCACCCGAAGAAGCCGATGACCAGCACGATCAGCGCCGACTTCGGCAGCCAGGTGGGGATGATCGCACCGAGGGCGATCATGAAGATCAGGCTGGGGAAGCCGAACACGACGTCGGTGGCCCGGCTGAGCAGCCGGTCGGACCAGCCGCCGAAGTAGCCGGCCAGCAGCCCGACGACGACGCCGAGCACCACCGACACGACCGTGGCCAGCAGCCCGACGAGGATCGAGGTCCGGGCCCCGTAGACGACGACCGCGAACAGGTCGCGGCCGGTCAGCGGCTCGACCCCGAACCAGTGGTCGGCGCTGATGCCGCCGAAGGCGCCGGCCGGAGCACCCGTGGCGTCGAGCGCGTCGAGGTCGTAGTCGTAGGGGTTGTGCCCCGAGACCAGCACGACGAGCGGTGCCAGGGCCGCGACGAGGACGAAGCCGAGCACGACGACGACACCGACGACGGCGCCCGGGTCGGCGCGGAGTCGCCGGCCGACCTGCCGGCCGCCCAGGGACGGGGCGTCGACCTGCTCGGTGCTCATCACGCTCATCTTCGCTGCCCCGTCCCGGGTCGTGCCGCCGGGGCGGGTCCACGTGCCGCATCCCCGCTGCTCAGGGGTGCAGGGGCCGCGTCGACCCCGTAGCCGACCGTAACGCCAGGGATTCCGGGAATCTTCCCGGTCCGCGGACCGGACCCGGAGGCTGGCGCCCTCGGGCGTGACCGAGGTGTGACCGAGCCGCACCGAACCGAGGGCGGGACCGCGCCGAACTCAGCGTGCACGATCCCTCCCCGAGAACTGGACACCCCATGACCACGCCGACCGTCGACCCCACCCGCATCCGCGCCCACGTGGAGCGGCTGGGCGCCCTGCACCCCCCGGTCGACCTCGCCGCCGCCGACTACACGCTCCGCGACGCCCGGGCGGTCCGGGCCCGGTTCGCCGGGCCGCTGGAGTACATGGCCCGCGTGGAGATGGAGGTCGAGCGCAACGTGCTCGAGCTGGCCGTGCTGCTGCCGGGCGTCAGCGAGACCGACCGGCTGTTCTACGCCGACGTGTGGGGGCCGCAGGAGGAGCACCACGGCGTGCTGCTGGACACGCTCGGCCAGCACCTCGGGATGGCGCCGGCCGAGCCGGACCTCGACGGCGTCCCGCCCCGCATCCGCGTGCTCGGCGCGCTGGCGCACATCCCGGCGGTGCACGAGGTCATCCGGCTGCTCTACTACCTCACCGGGGCGGCGACGGAGCGGTCGGCGATGCTCGCCTACCAGGCGATGTCCGACGGCCTCGCCGCGATGGGCGAGGACGCCGTCAAGACCACGGTCGTCGACGCGATCAAGGTGCAGGAGCCCGGCCACTTCGCCTTCTACCGGATGAGCGCGCTCGAGCTGGTCCAGTCGGGGGCGCTGGCGCCGTGGCAGCTGCACCTGGCGCGCCTCCTGCGGTCGAAGACCTTCGGCCTCGTCGGCGCGAAGACGCGCGCGCAGCGGACGCAGTTCGGCAGCGTCCTCGTCGAGCTGGGGATCGACCAGGAGCTGGAGCGCAACGTCCGCGACATCGTCCGGGTGGAGACCCAGCTGCTCGGCGCGGCCGACCAGGGGCTGGCCGTGCCGGGTTACGCGCTGGCCGCCTTCCGCGACGCCGCCGCTCTCTACCGCGAGTCCGCGGTCGCGGGCGTCGGCCGCGAGCTCGTCGCGGCCTGAGCGGTCGGCCCCGGCTAGGCGCCGGGATCGCCGGAGGGCAGCGGGATCTCCGCCGCGCCGCCCGAGGGGACGCCGAACTCCGGCCGGCCGCCGGGTCCGGAGCCGAGCGGCTGCACGTACACCTGGCGGTCCTCGCCGCAGCTGCCCTCCGCGAAGGTCACCGCGTGGTACGCGAACCAGGTCTGCCGGCCGTCCGGTGAGGTGAAGAAGCTGTGGTGGCCGGTGCCGTAGAGCCCGCTCTCGTCGCCGCCCGCGAACAGCGGCTCGGGGTCCTTCGTCCAGCTGCCGGGGTCCAGCAGGTCGGCGTCCTCGTCGGCGGTGAGCATCCCGATCGCGTAGTCCGGGGTCCAGCAGCCCGAGCCGGAGTAGGTCAGGAAGACCTGGCCGTCACGGACCAGGGCGGCGGGGCCCTCGTTGACCAGCACCCCGACGGTGCCGGCCTTCGTCTCCCAGTCCAGCCGCGGTTCCGACACCACGACGGCCTTCCCGCGCACCGTCGTCGGGGTGGCCAGCTCGGCGAGGTAGAGGTTCTGCTGGCCGTTCGTCCCGCCCGGCCAACCCGACCAGGCGACGTAGCGGGCGGAGCCGGCCGTGAACACCGTCGCGTCGATGGCCCAGCGGTTGCCGGGCAGCTGGAGCCGGCCGGCGAAGCTGTACGGGCCCTCGATCGCGTCGGCCTCGAGCACGTAGGTGCGGTGGTCGTCGTTGTCCCCGCCGTCGGCGGCCACGTAGACGTACCAGCGGCCGTCGATCTCGTGCAGCTCCGGCGCCCACCACTCGCAGCAGGGGCTGCCCTCGTCGCCGCCGGAGAAGATGGTCTCCGCGTCGGTCCCGCCGAGCGTGGCGAGCGAGGTGGACGAGCGCAGCGTGACCCCGGTGCCCGAGGACTGCACCGACCAGTACCGGCCGTCCACCACCGTAACGAAGGGGTCCGCACCCTGGCCGAGGACCGGGTTGGTGAAGGTGGCGGCGGCGGCGCTCGGCGCCGGCGTCTCCGGTGCCGGGCCGGCCGGGGTCGACGTGCAGGCCGTCGCGAGGAGCAGGACGGTCAGCCCGGCTCCGAGGGCGGAGCGCGGCGACCGGCGCGGACGACGCCGGACGTCGGTGGCCGCGGCGAGGGGCGTCATCGGGTTCCTCGTCTCTCCACGGCCCAGGAGCCGCGGTCAGGGTCCGCACTGTAGGCGCTCGGCGCGCCGCAGGGGGACCGACCGGCGGCAGAATGGCCACCGACCGCGCGGACGGGCGCGTGCAGGAGCCAGGGCAGGAGCGCAGGCCGGTGCGGGAACGCCCTCGCGACGTCGCGGACGAGGTGGTCCTGGACGCCGTGCGTCGCCACTGGGCGGGCACGGCCGAGGCCGTCGAGCACCTGCCGGTCGGCTTCGGGGCGCACCACTGGGCGGTGTGGACGGCCGGGGTGCGGACCCACTTCGCGACCCTCGACGCGGTCGGCGCGCGCCACTCCGCGACGTCACTGGAGGCCGCCTACCGCACCGCGGTCACCCTGGCGGCGGAGCTGGAGCTCGTCGTCGCGCCGCTGACGAGCCGCTCGGGCGCCTGCACCGTCCCCCTCAGCCCCGTCCCCCTCGGGCGGTACGCCCTCTCGCTCACCCCGTGGTCGAGCGCCCGGACCCCGGAGGTGCTGGACGGGCCGGCCACCGCCGCGCTGCTGGGCCGGCTGCACGCCGTCGACCCGCCCCCGACCACCCCGCGGTGGCGTCCCCGGGTCCCGCCGGACCTGGCGGTCCGGCTGACCGCCGCCTGCGCCGCTCCCTGGACGTCGGGACCGCACGGCGAGGAGGCGCGGGCGGCGATCGGCGCCCGGCTGGAGGCCGTCGGCCGGTGGACCGCGCGCTACCACGCGCTGGGGGCGACGGCGGCGGGCCGGCGCTGGGTGGTGACGCACGGCGAGCCGCACGAGGCGAACCAGCTGGTCGACGACCGCGGCCGGCTCCGGCTGGTCGACTGGGAGTCGGTGGCGCTGGCTCCCGCCGAGCGCGACCTCCGGACGCTGCTGGAGCGCGGCCACCCCGTGGCGGTGGAGCCGGCCATGGTCGAGCTGTTCGACCTGGAGTGGCGGCTCGACGAGATCGCGCAGTACGCCGCCTGGTTCGCGGCCCCGCACCCGGGCAGCGCGAGCGACGCCGTCGCCCTCGAGGACCTGCACCACGAGCTGGGCCGGCCGGACGCTGTCTAGGCTCGACCCGTGCTGACCGGCCTGCGACGACCTGTGCGGGGCGCCGCCGGCCTCGCGCTCGCGGTCGCGCTCCTCAGCGCCTGCGGCAGCCCGCCGGCGCCGGTGGCCGGCCCCCCGGAGCCGGGCGTCGGTCCGGGCGCTCCCGCGACCCGCGCAACCCGGTCCACGCCGACGCCCGCGCCGAGCCCGACCGCCCGGGCGACCCCGACAGCCCGGCCGACCCCGACGGCCCGGACGGCTCCCCCCGCCCGGCCGTCGGCGGCCCCGCCGAGCTGGGTGGGCGACCGGCGCGACGTCGTCGCCTTCGCCCCCCTGGACGACCCGACGGACGTGACGGTCGAGGGCCGGGTGACCGACGCCGAGGCCTGGTCCACCTCCAAGGTGCTCGTCGTGGCGGCCTTCCTCGACACGGTCGTCGACGGCGACCCGGACCGGCTGACGGCGGCGCAGCGACGGCTGGTCGAGCGGGCGCTGACGCGGTCCGACGGCGTGGCCGCGGCAGCGCTCCGGGCCCAGCTGCCGGGCCGACCCGGGCGGGCGATGACGGCCGTGCTGCGCGCGGCCGGCGACCGGACCACCACCGCGCCGGACCGGTACGAGGGCCTGATGTCCTGGAGCGCGCGCGAGCAGGTCCGCTTCATGGCCGCGCTGGCCGCCGGGGAGGTCGTGTCCCCCGCCGCGAGCGCCTACCTGCTGGCGCAGATGCGGCCCGTCGCCGCGCAGGCCTGGGGACTGGGCACGGTCGGCGCGAGCGCCTACAAGGGCGGCTGGCTGCGGGCCGACCGGGTGACCCGGCAGATGGGCCTGCTGGACGGCTACGCCGTGGCCGTGCTGACCGACGCGGTCGGTCCCGCGGTCGTGCAGAGCGACGGGGACGCCGCCCACGTCCGGCAGCTGGACCGGCTGGCCGCCGGGCTCCGGGAACGGCTGGCGGCCGAGCGCGCGGAGCGCTGACGTCGGGACCGGTGCGGGGCCCGGTCCCGCCCCGGGCCTCAGGGCCGGGCGGCCCGCTCGACCAGGGCCGCGGCGAGGTCGCGGAGCTTGACGTTGTCGCGCTGGGAGGCCCGCACCAGCAGGGCGAAGGCCGCGTCCGCGGAGCAGCGCTGCTGCGCCATCAGCACGCCCTTGGCCTGTTCGATGGTCGCGCGCGAGCGCATGGCCTCCTGCAGGCCCGCGGCCTGCTCGAGGGCGTCGTGGTGCCGCTGCAGGTTGGCCAGGAAGGTGCCGGCGTAGGGGGCGAAGCGCTCGACGCCCAGCCGGGTCCCGGCGCTGAACGGGTCGCCGGTGGTCCCGTACAGGTTGAGGGCCGCCGTCCAGTCGCCCTGGACGGGCACGGGCACCGAGAGCGTGTGGGTGAGGCCACGGCGGAGGGCGGCCCGGACGAACTCGGGGTAGCGCTCCTCGGACTGCTCCAGGACGAGCGGGATGGTGCGACCGGTGCGCGCCGCCTCCAGGCAGGGCCCCGCACCGCTGCTGTACTGCCGCTCGTCGAGGTCCACGGCGAGGTCGTCGGTGAAGGCGGCGGTCCGCGGCCGCCCGTCCTGCACGATCGTGACCGACACCTCGGCCTCGCGCCGCACCAGTTCGCGGACCGTGGCCGCGAGGACCCGCACCCCGGCACCGACCGGGGTCCGCCCCAGCTCGACGTCGGCCAGCGCGGCCAGCGCGACGGCCAGGTCGCCGTCGTCGCCCGGCGGCCCGGGGGTGGTGGGGTCGAGGGTCATCCGGCTTCTCCGTGCTCATCGCCGCCGACGGCGGGGTCGGCGCGTGCTGTCCGCACCACGGGTCGCCCCGTGGCGGGCCCCTGCTCGACCCTGGTCCGCCCACCCGTGCGGGGTGGACGAGCGCCACCGATGGTAGAGGAAGCCGGCCGCCGACGCAGCACCCTCGCGCCCGGTGTGGCGGGGTCAGCCGAGCAGCAGCCCGAGGAGGTGGACCACGAGCAGCACGGCGCCGGTGAGGAGCCCGGCCGCGACGACGAACATCCCGAGCAGCACCACGACGAGCGGCGCGGCCGGCGCCGAGCTCAGCGGTCCGTCGCCGTGCGGGTGGCCGGTGGCCACGACGGGACGGGGCACGACCCGGGCGGGCCGGGGGCGGGTGGACAGGGGCCGGTGGACCGGCAGGGTGACGACCGAGGCGGCGGCGAGGGCCGGGACGGCGGCGGCGCCGAGGCCGAGGACGCGGACGGGGAGGAGGGACACGAGGGACTCCGATTCGACAGGGAGGAGCGGCGCCCGCAGCGGATCCCCCGAGACCTGCGGACAGGAGGAACGTAGGTCCGGGGCCGCAGGAAAGGCCGGGGAAATGGTCATCTCGAGACCATTTCGTTGTCGAGCGGCGCGGATATCCGCAGGATCGTCGCGATGAGCAATCCGGTCGGGCCCACGGCTCCGAAAGGGCTCTCCGCACGCGCGCCCAGGCCGCCTCGTCGGGGCCGGAAATGGATGTTTTTCGTCAATTCCCGGGCGGACCAAACCATCAACCCCGGGCGCACCGAAGTGTTGGTGACAGGCCGAACGGCCCGCCACCGTCCAACACCTGAGGAACTCCCCATGTTCACCACCTCCCGTCTCGCCCGTCTCGCCATCGCCGCCGCGGCCCTGACCCTGCCGCTGAGCGTCGCCGCCTGCGGCGCCGAGACCGCCGCCGCGCCGGCCGGTCAGTCGACCTCCTCGGCTCCCTCGATGAGCGCCTCCAGCTCCCCGATGGCCTCGCCCTCGATGAGCCCCAGCGCCTCCGCGTCCATGGCCGACGCCCCGTTCGGCGCCGCCTGCTCCGCCGTCCCGAAGACCGGCAAGGGCTCCTTCGACGGCATGAGCGCCGACCCCGTCGCCACCGCCGCCAGCAACAACCCGCTGCTCAGCACGCTGGTCACCGCCGTCAAGAAGGCCGGCCTCGTCGACACGCTGAACAACGCCGAGAACATCACCGTCTTCGCGCCGACCAACGACGCCTTCGCCAAGATCGACAAGAAGACCCTCGACAAGGTCCTCGCCGACAAGGAGATGCTGACCGCGATCCTGACCGAGCACGTCGTCGGCGAGAAGCTGACCCCGATGACGCTGGCCGGGGACCACGACACCCTGAACAAGGCCCAGGGCGTCACGGTCGAGGGCTCGGGCGAGAACTTCACGGTCAACGGGGACGCCAAGGTCCTCTGCGGCAACGTCCAGACCGCGAACGCGACCGTCTACATCATCGACACGGTCCTGCTGCCGAAGTCCTGACCAGCAGCCCTCGCCGCCCGGTACCTGAGCGTGCCCGCAGCGACGCCCGGCCCCGGAGAACCCTCCGGGGCCGGGCGCTCGGCGGGCGAGCTCTCGTCCCACCTGGCCCAGCTCCTGGGCCGGGCGGCCGAGGGTGACGTCGACGCCTTCGCCGACCTCTACGAGGCCACCTCCTCCCGCACCTACGGCACGGTGCTGCGGGTCCTCCGGGCTCCGCAGCACGCCGCCGAGGTGGTGCAGGAGGTGTACCTCGAGGTCTGGCAGAAGGCCACCACCTACTCCCCGGGACGAGGCAGCGCGATGGGCTGGATCTTGACCCTCGCCCACCGGCGGGCCGTCGACCGGGTCCGCTCCGTGGAGAGCGACACCGCCCGCGACGACCGCTGGGGCCGGGCCGCCGAGGACCGCACGGCCGACCCCGTGTGGGACCGGGTGGACGCCGACCTCGCCGTCGAGCTCGTCCGTGGGGGGCTGCAACGGCTCACCCCCCTGCAGCGGCAGTCCCTCCAGCTGGCCTACGACGACGGCTGCAGCCAGAGCCAGATCGCCCGTCTCCTCGACGTGCCGCTGGGCACGGTCAAGGCCCGCATGCGGGACGGCCTCATCGCCCTCCGCGCCCACCTCCGGGCCGGGTCGTGAGCGACGCCCACGGTGCCGTCGGCAGCTACGTCGTGCACGGGCTGACCGGACCCGAGCGGGCCGACTTCGAGCGGCACCTGACGGGCTGCCCCACCTGCCAGGTCGAGGTGCACGAGCTGCTGGAGACCGCGGCCGAGCTCAGCCGGCTGACCAGCCGCACCCCACCACCCGCGCTCCGCGGCCGCATCCTCGGCAGCGTCCGCCGCCACCGGCCCCTGCCCCCCGCCGTCACGGCAGCCGTGCCGGCCGCGCCGCGGACGCCGCCGGCTGCGCGGGCTCGGCCGGTCCGCCAGCGCCGCCTCGCGCGGCTGCGGCTCCTCGCCCCGGTCCTCGCCCTGGCGGTGGCACTGGCCGTGGCCCTCGGCGGCGGCGGGGCCGGCCTGGTGCAGCAGCACCAGGTCCAGGTCGACCGGGCCGCGCAGGAGGACCGGCTGATGACCGCCGACGACGTGAGCGTCCACCGCGCTCTGCTCGCAGGGGGCCACCCGGTCACCCTGGTCGTCTCCAAGCACCAGGACCGTGCGCTGCTGGTCGGCGCCGCCCTGCCCCCGCTGGACCCGGGCCACAGCTACCAGCTCTGGACCCAGGACGGGGGTGGCGAGATGGCCCCCGGACCGGCCTTCGGGCCCACCGTGCGCGAGCGGGTCTGGCTGACCTCGGGCGTCGCCGGGGCGGTGGCGGTCGCGCTCTCCGTCGAGCCGCGCGGCGGCTCCTCCCGGCCGACGGGCAGCGCCGAGGTCGTCGCCTTCTTCTGACCCGGTTCCCCGGGGGCCGACGACTCCGGCGCACCGCCCAGGTCTGCACCTCGACGAGAGGAGCTCCGCGTGCCGTACTTCATCACGATCGGCTACGGCGACCGGGAGGGCTACGACCGCACCGCGGCCGCTGTCCGCGACGCCGCCCACGCCCACGACGCCGCCCTGAGCCGACGAGGGGTGCTGATGGGCACCGCCGGGTCTCCGGTGCTGGTCCGCAACCCCGACGCGGCCGGCGTGACCACCGAGGCCGGCCCCTTCCTGCGGTCGGCCCTGCCCGTCGCCGGTCTCGCCCTGCTCGAGGCCGCGACCCTCGAGGAGGCGGTCGAGCTGGTGGCGGGGACGCCCTGCGCGGTGGCGCAGGGGGTGGTCGAGGTGTGGCCGCTCGAGCACAGGCCGTAGCACCGCGGTCTGCCCAGCCCACCGACCAGGACCGCAGACCCTGTCGGAGTGGCGCGAAGAGCCCTACGCTGCGACCCATGGACAGCGAGGAGCTGCGTCGACAGGTCGACGCCGGGAACGAGGACGCGGCCGACCGGCTCGCGGCCCTGGCCGTCGAGCAGGGCGACGTCGACCAGCTGCGCGAGCTCGTCGACGCCGGGCACGACAGCGCGGCGCGGCGGCTGACCGCGCTGGCGGTCGAGCGCGGCGACGTCGACCAGCTCCGCTGGCTCGTCGACGCGGGGCACGAGCACGCCGCCGACCGGCTGGCCCAGCTGGCCGCCGAGCGGGACGACGTCGAGCAGCTGCGCTGGCTGGTCGACGCCGGCAACGAGTGCGCCGGCGCCTACCTCGCGCACCACCACTGACCGCCGAGCCCGTTTCCCGGTGGCCGCCCGGGGCCCCGATCGGCGATGATCCGGCCATGGACACCGCGACGACCCGCTGGACCCAGGCGACCGTGCACCCCGACCTGTGGGTCGACGAGGGGGACGACCCCCGCGAGACCGGCGTGACCGGCGCCGACGAGCGGAGCGTGCTCGCGGACTACCTGCGGCGCTACCGGCTCACGCTGGAGATGAAGTGCGCCGACCTCGACGCCGAGCAGCTGGCGCGGCGGTCGGTTCCCCCGTCGACGCTGTCGCTGCTGGGGCTGGTGCGGCACATGGCGGACGTCGAGCGCAGCTGGTTCCGCCGCACCCTGGCCGGGCAGGACGTCGCGCCGCTGTACTGGACGGACGACTCCCGCGACGAGGACTTCGACGGCGCCCGGCCCGACGACGCGGTGGTGCGGGAGGCCTGGGCGGCCTGGCGGACCGAGGTGGCGTTCGCCGAGGAGTTCCTCGCCGGGTCACCCGACCTCGGCGCCACGGCGGAGCACCACGGCAAGCCGCTGCCCTACCGCGACGTCCTCGTGCACATGGTCGAGGAGTACGCCCGGCACTGCGGGCACGCCGACCTGCTGCGGGAGTGCATCGACGGCCGGGTCGGGCAGTAGGCCCGGTGACGACGTCGCCCCCTGGCCTCCCGGGCGCCCGCGGTGGCGGGCGCGAGGGAGATCTCAGGGGGCGACGTGGTGGGCCGGCCGGAGCCGGCGGACCTCAGCGGCGCGGCAGCCGCGACGGCAGTTTGAGCGCCGACGCGATGGTGGTGTTCAGGTCGGTCTGGTCGGTCAGCCCGACGATGTTGGCCGCCTTGGGGCCGTAGCCCGCGATCCGCACCTGGGTCCCGGTGTGCTGCTGCGAGCCACCCTCCTCCGCGGTGCCGTAGGAGATCGTCATCGGGGCGTTGTCGTGGGTCAGCAGGGTCGAGGTGAGACCCGGGGTGTTCTCCCCCGCCTCGACGATCTGGCTGGTGTGGCCGTGGTCGGCGGTCACGAAGACCGACGTGTTGCCGTCCGCCTTGGCGAAGGCGAGGGCCACCTGCACGGCCTCGTCGAGGTCGATCGTCTCGCCGATCTGCCCGCAGGCGTTGGCCGCGTGGTCCTGCTTGTCGATGCTCGCGCCCTCCACCTGCAGGAAGAAGCCCTTGTCGTTGTCCAGCAGGGAGATGGCCTTGCGGGTCATCGTCGCCAGCCGGGGCTGGGTGGCGGGCCGCTCCGGGTTCGGCGTGCAGCGGGCGGCCGGGGTGGTGCCACCGGTGCGCGTCGCCTTGGGGCCGACGTAGCGGACAGGCAGGTTGCCCTCCCCGAACAGACCCAGCACGGGCTTGCTCTGGTCGGCCTTGGTGACCTTGGCCAGCGAGTCCCGGTCACCGACGACCTGGTAGCCGCGGCTCTTGGCCTGGGCGAGCAGCGTCTGGCCCGCGTAGCGGCCGGCCGTCGCGGTCTCGGCGAAGGTCTTGGCGCCGCCACCGAGGGTGACGTCGGGACGGGTGTCCAGCAACTGCTCGGTGATCGAGCCGCGGCCGCCGTTCTCCTTCAGCGCCTCGGGGCACGTCTTGGCGGTGGCGACCGGGCCGTAGCAGGAGCGCGCCGAGATGTGCGCGACCTGGACGGCGGGGGTCGCGTCCTGGATCTCGGAGGTGGTGACGTCGCCGGTCTTGAGGCCCTTGGCCTTGGCCAGCTCGAGGAGCGTCGGCTGGGCCTTGCCGCGGATGTCGACCGAGATCGCGTTGTCGTAGGTCTTGGTGCCGGTCGCCCAGGCGGAGCCGGTCGCGGCGGAGTCCGGCACGTAGTCCGGACGGCCCTCCTTGGTGAGGGAGTAGGTCGTGTACGACCCGGTCAGCGGCAGCGCGTCGATGCCGGGGAACGAACCCGCGGCGCCGTAGGCGTAGTTGCGGGCGGAGGTGATCTCGGAGTCACCCATGCCGTCACCGATCAGCAGGATGACGTTCTGGGCCCGGCCCTTGTCGATGGCCCGCTTGACGACCTCGGACCGGTCACCCTGGACCCGGTTCGCACCACCCTTGACGCTCAGGTTCTCGCTGCTGTAGCCGGCGTAGGACACCCCGGCGCAGAACATCAGGCCACCGGCAGCGGCGACGGCGATCGCCGTGCGGCCGAGGCGACGGGAGGGAAACTTCATGGGAACCCCGATCGTTGCTGCTCCGCCTTCTGCGGAGACGCTCGATCTGATCCCGCGAGGGTGAACACCGGGTGCCGGCCGGGCGACCACGAGACGTCAGCGGGGCCACCATTCGGGTGGCGGACCCTGAACCGCGGACGCCGGCCGGGCGACCAACCGACGTCAGCCCTGCTGCTCCGCGCGGAGCGAGCCCCAGGCGTGCCAGCGCTCGACCTGCAGGCGGGTCGCGACCCGCGGGCTCTCCCGGTCCGCGTACGGGGAGCCGAGGTAGTGCGTCGCGAGCTTGTCGATCTCGGCCAGCCCGACGTCCTCGGTGATGGGCCCGACCCGTCCCTGCAGGCTGACGTGGGTGTACCAGTCGTCGGCGGCCAGCACCGTCAGGGAGACGCGGGGGTCGCGTCGCAGGTGCTTGATCCGGGCCCGGGTGGCGTCCAGGCCGAGCAGCACCTGGCCGTCGTCCTCGAGCAGGTACCAGGTGGCCACGGTGACGGGCCGGCCGTCGGCGGCCAGGGTGGCCATGACGGCCGGGTTGGGACGGCGCAGCAGGTCGAGCACGCGCGGGGTCATCGGGGTGTCGGGCATGCCCGCGATCCTACGGAGGGCCGCCGGTGGCCGGCGGCTGGCCCAGGACGCCCGCGATGACCACGAGCACCGGCACCGAGAGCAGGGTGGAGATGAAGATGGAGTCGCGGGCCAGGATCTCCGCCCGGCGGTAGCGGACGGCGTGGGTGAACACGTTCTGCGCCGTCGGCAGCGCGGCCACCACCGTCACCGCCAGCAGGTCGAGGCCCTCCAGTCCGACGGCGAACCGGCCCAGCAGGAAGGCGACGGTGGGCTGCAGCAGCAGCTTGAGCGCCACGATCGTGCCGATCTGGCCGGCGGGCTCCCCCGCCCCCGGCCGCGGGCCCAAGCGCAACGAGATGCCGTAGGCGATGAGCATGGCGGGCACCGCCATGCCACCGATCAGGGTGAGGGGGTCCAGCACGACCCGCGGCAGCGTGAGCCCGGTCACCGACAGCAGCAGCCCCGCCAGCGACCCGAGCATCAGCGGGTTGCGCAACGGCTGGCCCAGCCGACCCAGCAGCCGGCGGCCGCGGGTCTGGCCGGGGACGGCCACGTGCACCGTCGAGTCCAGCACCGCCAGGCCCAGCGGCTGCAGCACCATCAGCTGGGCGAGCAGCATCGGGGCGATCAGCGAGACGTCGCCCAGCACGTAGGCGGCGATCGGCAGGCCGAGGTTGCCGGCGTTCACGTAGGAGGCGCTGAACGTGGCGATCACGGTGTCGCTCGCCGTCCGCCGCCAGACCAGCCGGGCCAGCAGCACGGCGACGGTCGCGGTCACCAGCACGCCGCCCAGGGACGCCACCAGGTTGGCCGAGAAGAGCTGGGAGACGTCGGTGCGGCCCAGCACCGTCACCATCAGCGCCGGGCTGGCCACGTAGAAGGCCAGCCGCGCGAGCATGCCCTGGCTGTCGACGTCCAGCACCCGGGTGTGGGCGAGCAGGAAGCCGACCGCGATCACGACCGCGATCGTGGCGAAGCCCGCCAGGACGTCCTGCACGCCCTCCAGCCAACCCCATGGCGCTGGCTCAGCTCGACGGCAGCGCGCCGGTGGACCGCGCACGGTGCGCCGTCGGGGAGCAGCCGGTGTGCCGGCGGAAGCGGGTGGAGAAGTAGAGCGGGTCGTCGTAGCCGACCGCCCGGGCCACCTCCGCGACCGGCCGCGACGTCAGCTCCAGCAGCTGCCGGGCGGCCTGCATGCGCTGCCGCTCGACGAACCGCATGGGCGGCACCCCGAGCTGCTCGCTGAACAGGTGGGTGAGCCGCGAGGGTGAGAGCCCGGCCCGGCGCGCGAGCCCGGCCACGGTGAGCGGTTCGGCCAGCCGCGCACCCACGTCCTCGAGCACGCTGATCAACCGCGGGTCGAGCGTGCTGGTGCCGGGCACCTGGGTGGCGGCCCACAGCAGCGCCGTCTCCAGCGCGTTCAGCGCGAACAGCTCCGCCTGGGCCAGCCCGCCCTGCCCGAGCGCCGTCGCCCGGGCGAAGGACTCCCGCACCCGCGCGTGCACCTCGCCGGCCAGGTGGAGGTGCCGGACGCCGGGCAGGGCCTCCGGCCAGTCCAGCAGCGGCGCCCAGTCCGGCCGCGGGTGCACGTGGGCCCACTGCAGCTCCCAGCCGTCGGCGCCGGCGGCGGTCCCGTAGTCGTGCCGGACCCCCGGCCGCAGCAGCACCAGGTCGCCGCGCCCCACCACCAGCGAGCGGCCGTCGACGGCACCGAAGCGGCCCCGCCCCCCGGTCGTGTGCACCACCAGCCAGTCGGTGGTGCCGCGGCTGCGCCAGGTGACGTAGGACGGCCCCTCGGCGAAGGAGCCGGTCAGCACCCGGGGAACGGTCGGCGTCGCGGTCTCGGTGGGCACCCCAGCAGGATCTCCCATCATCCTGACCGGCGCGACCCTGGTCCCGCGCGCGCATCACGCGCAGGCTGGGCTCATGACCGCAGTGCTCAGCGCCCCCGGCGCCGTCGTCGAGACCTACCAGCGCGAGGGCGTCGTGCTCGTCCCCGGGGTGCTGTCCGCCGAGGAGGTGGCCGGGGTCCGGGAGGCCTTCACCGCCCACATCGAGGCCGACGTGTCGCTCGGCTTCGACGACGGACTGCCCGAGGGCGACATCCTGCGCCGGTACCCGCGGGTCATCCACCCGCACCGGCGGACCGAGCTGGAGGTGGGGCGGCTCGCCCGCCGGCTGATGACGGACCCGCGGATCATCGGGGTCGTCGAGCAGCTCGTCGGGCCGGCCCTGGGAGCGCAGTCGATGTTCTACTTCAAGCCGCCCGGCGCCCGCGGCCAGGCGCTGCACCAGGACAACCTGTTCCTGCAGGCGCACCCCGAGACCTGCATCGCCGCCTGGATCGCCGTCGACGACTGCGACGGCGAGAACGGCGGCCTGGTCGTCATCCCCGGCTCGCACACGATCCAGATCCTCTGCCCCGAGGACGCCGACCCCGAGGAGTCCTTCACCGGGAACACCGTCCCCGTGCCCGAGGGTGCCGTCCGGCTGCAGACCGAGATGCGGGCCGGGGACGTGCTGTTCTTCCACGGCAGCCTGGTGCACGGCTCCCGGCCGAACACCACCGCCGACCGGTTCCGCCGCTCGCTGATCTTCCACTACGTCCCGCGGGCCAGCGTCGAGGTCGCCCGCTTCTACCTGCCGCTGCTGGCCCCCGACGGCAGCGAGGTCTTGATGGCCGAGGCCGCCGATGGCGGCCCGTGCGGCGAGGGCTGGTCGTCCGAGGGTCACTGAGCCGCGCACGCCGGCCGTTCCCCTAGGGTCCGGACATGACCGTCCGCACCGTGGCCCGGGCGCTCGGCGCCGTCACCGCCCTCAGCGCCGCCGCCGCCCTGCTCCGGACGGGGGTCCGGCGGTACCGGCTGGTGTCGACCGTGCCCGCCGAGCTGAGGCACCCGATGCTCTACCTGCCCGTCACCTTCGGCCCCCCGGTGCTCTGGCTCGTGCGCCGGGCCACCCCGCGACCGGCCGCCCTGGCCGAGGGCACGACGGCGGTCCGCCGGACGGTGCCGGGCCGCGACGGGCACCCGCCGGTCGACGTGTGGGTGTACGAGGCTGCCGGTCGCCGACGACCGTCCGGGGTCCTGCTCTGGGTCCACGGCGGGGGCTTCGTCCTCGGTGACCCCGTCAGCTACCACGACGTCTGCAGCCGGTACGCCCGCGAGCTCGGGGTCGCGGTGGTCAGCGTCGACTACCGGCTGGCCCCGGAGCACCCCTTCCCGGCCGGGCTGGAGGACTGCTACACCGCGCTGCGCTGGCTGCAGACGTCCGCTGCGGAGCTCGGCGTGGACCCGACCCGGATCGCCGTCGGCGGGGACAGCGCCGGCGGGGGCCTGGCCGCCACCCTGGCCCAGCTGGCGCTCGACCGGGCCGAGGTCGCCGTCTGCTTCCAGCTGCTGGTCTACCCGATGCTCGACGACCGGACGGTGCTCCGGGACGACGACGGCACGGGCCGGCTGGTCTGGACGCCGACGTCCAACCGCTTCGGCTGGACGTCCTACCTGGGCCACCCGCCGGCCGCCGAGGAGGACCGGCCCTACGCCGCCGGCGCCCGGCGCGTCGACCTGCGCGGTCTGCCGCCCGCCTGGATCGGCGTCGGCGACGTCGACCTGTTCCACGCCGAGGACGTGGCCTACGCGGCGCGGCTGCGGGCGGCCGGCGTGCCGTGCGAGCTGCACGTGGCGCCGGGGCTCTACCACGGCGCCGACGGGTTCCGCGAGGCCCGGGCGGAGGTGGCGCGCGACTTCCGGCGGCGCACCGTCGACGCCCTGCGCCCGGCCATCGGGTCGTCCACGCCCGGCTGAGCGTGGCGACCAGGACCGTGCGACCGGGCGCGGTGCCTCACCGCACGAAGTCCCACGATCCCCGTCGCCGCGCCCCGGCCGCGTGAGAATGGGCGGCAGGAGGCCCGATGCCCAGCACCGTCGACTGCCCGTCCTGCGGCCACCCCCTGCCGCCGGCCGCGCCGACCTGCCCGTCCTGCGCGCTCCCGTTGAGCGGGCCGCTGGCCGCCGAGCTCTGGCGCACCGACCAGCAGCTGCTGGCGCTGCAGCGTCACCGCGGCGAGCTGATCGGACGGCTCCGGCAGGGCGCGGACGACACCCTCACCGGCCCCGCGGCGGCCGGGGCGGTGGTGGCGCCGCGGACGGCGTGGTCCGGGCAGCAGGTGCTGCTGGGCGTCGGCGCCCTGCTGGTGCTGACCGCCGCCGTGGTCTTCCTCGCCGTCGCCTGGTCGGCGATCGGCGTCGGCGGCCAGGTCGCGGTGATGGCCCTGCTCACCGCCGCGACCACCGCCGCCGCGCTGCGGCTCGCCCGGCGGGGGCTGACGGCGACCGCCCAGACGCTGGCGGCGGTGGCGGTCGGGCTGGCCGGCGTCGACCTCGCCGCGGCGCACGCCCTCGACCTGGCCGGCCTCGGCCGGCTCGACCGGGTCGGCTACGCCGCCGGCGCCGCCGCCCTGCTCGCCCTGGCCTGCGGGCTGGCGGCGTGGCGGGCCCCGGCCCTGCACGCGTTCCCCCTGGCGGCGGCGCTGGCCGGCGCCGCCGTGCCGCTGCTGGGCGTCGAGGCGGCCGACGCCGGGTGGACGACCACCGCCCTGGTGCTCGGGCTCGCGGCCGCCGCCGCGGCGCTCGTCGCGGACCGGCTGCCCCGCCGGCCGGTGGCGCGGGTGGCGCTGCTGGTGGTGGGCGCCGGCCTGCTGCTGTCCAGCTGGGCCACGGCGGCGGTCGCGGTGCTCGACGGGCCGGTGCTCGGGTCCGGCGGGCTGGCGGCCCTGGTGGCCCTGGCGGCGGCCGCGGGCGCCGGGCGGCGGGCGGGGCTCGGCCAGAGCCGGCTCCGGCACCCGGTGCTGGGGTACGGCGCCCTCGTCGCCGCGGCCCTGACGGTGGCCGGCCTGACCTGGCCCGCCGACCCCCCGGGCTCGGTCTCCGCCACGCTGGCGGTCGTCGCCGCCCTGGTGGCGGCGGCGCTCAGCTGGTCGCGACCCCAGCCCACCGGTGACCGGGCCCGCCTGCTGCTCGGGCTGCAGCTCGTCGCCGCCAGCGCCCTCGTCCTGGCCGGGATCCGGCACCTCGACGCGCCGCGCCCCCTCTCGCTGCTGCCGGTCGCGACGCTCACCGCGGGACTCGGGGCGACGGCCCTCGCCGCCGCCCTGGTCGCCCGGGACATGGCGAGACTCCGGGCCGGCGCCACGGGGTACGCCGCCGCTCTCGTCCTGCTGGCCGCCGCCGTGGCCGGCGAGCCGGTCGGTGCTGCCGCCACCGCCGTCGCCCTCGTGGTCCTGGCGGTGGCCGCTGCGGTCCTCGCCGCCTGGCGTCGCGGCGGCCCCGAAGAACCGGTCCTCGCCGGGGCCTGGGCCGTCGCCGTGCTGGCCGCGCTCGGGCAGGCCTCCGAGACCTCCCGCCCCGCCGTGCTGTCGGCGGTGGTCCTGGCGGTCGCCGGCCTCCTGGCCCTGGCCCACGGGGTGCTGCCCCGGCGGGGCTGGGCCGCCGTGCTCGGGTCCCTGCTGTGCTCGGCCGCCGTCTGGACCCTGCTGCTGGACCGCGACGTGACGACGGTCGAGGCCTACGCGCTGCCGCTCGCCGCCCTGGTGGGCGGGGTCGGGCTGGTCCGGCTCCGCCGGCAGCCGGGCACCCCGTCCTGGCTGACCGTCGGGCCGGCCCTCGGCGTCGGGCTGCTGCCCTCGGCCGTGGCGAGCGTCGACGACCCCGGGCTCACCCGCCCCCTGCTGGTGCTGGTGGCGGGCACCGTCGTGCTGCTGCTCGGTGTCCGCCTCCGCTGGCTGTCGCCGGTCGTGGCGGGGGCGCTCGCCCTCGCGGTCGTCGCGGTCGCGCAGCTGGCCCCGTACGCCGTCGGGCTGCCGCGCTGGCTGTCGTTCGGCGCCGTCGGGACGGTGCTGCTGGTGCTGGGCGCCCGCTACGAGCAGCGGCGGCGCAACGCCCGGCAGGCCCTGGCGTGGGTGACGGCGCTGCGCTGACGGGGCGGGCACACTGGGCGCACCGGGTCCTGGTGGCCCTCGAGGGCAGGAGCAGCATGCGCCGATGGCTCGCGATGGCCGACGCGGTGGTGCAGTCCCTGCTCCGGGGTCTCGGCACCGCCGCGACCCGGTTCGACACCCCGACGCCCGACGGCCGGGTGGAGGACGACCCGCGGCACCGCTGACGGGAACCCTCGGAGGCTCAGGCGAGCGGTCGGCGGCCGAGGAAACCGAAGATCGTGACCGCCGAGAAGGCCCAGCCCTCGTCGGCGGCCACGGTCATCGCGGCCAGCGCCGCGTCGAGCTCCGCCTCGGTCAGGCTGCCGTCGGCCAGCGCCATCGCCCCCATCTGCTGCAGGAACGGCGCGTCGCGGAGCGTCGCGGGCGGCATGACCAGCACGGCCGCACCGACGTCGGGGTCCAGCTCGAGGCCGGCCCGCACCACCAGCTCCGGGATGGTGCGGCCGACCCGCGGGCTCGTCACCCCCCGCAGGAAGGCGTCGTTGAGCGCCCGGCCGACCGCGGGGCTGACGGCGGCGATCACCCGCGTGTCGTGGTCGGAGTCCAGCAGCACGGCGCAGCCCCCGGGGGCGAGCACGCGGGCGTGCTCGCGGACGGCCGCCTGCGGGTCGTCGAGGTGCTGGAGCACCCGCTCGCACCAGACCACGTCCACCGAGCCGTCGGCCAGCGGCAGCGCGTCGGCGAGACCGTCGACGAACACGGCCGGCGACCCGGCCTCGGCGGCCCGCTCCTCCGCCAGCCCCCGGAGCGCGGGGTTCGGCTCGACCGCGGTGACGTGCCCGGACGGTCCGACCAGGCTGGCGAGCTCCTGGGCCATGGTCCCGGTGCCGCTGCCGACGTCGACGACCCGCAGGCCCGGTCCGACGCCGGCCCCGGCGACCGCCCAGTCCCGCAGCCGGCGGATCGAGCGGTCCCGGTCCTGCAGGTCCAGCAGCATGACCATGAAGGCGACCGTCGGCTCCTCACGGGCCGAGGGGCGGAAGACCCCCCGCGGTCCCGGCGGCGGGCGGGACAGGGGCGTGCCGTGCACCATCGCTCACCTCGCCTCCTGCCGCCAGTCTCGCGCGGGGTCCCGACCACGACAAGACGCGCCGGGTCAGACCCTCGAGCGCTGCGGGCGGTCCGACGCCGGGGCTCCACCGCCGGGTCCGGCGGACGGCCGGACGGCGCTCAGGACGGCGAGGACCGCCATCGGCGCCAGCACGACGGCCGCGACCGCGGCCAGGCCGGGGTAGCCGGCCCAGCCCAGGACCAGCCCGGAGACGGCCGAGGACGCCGCGGCCGCCACGTTCATCACCGCGTCGGCCGCCCCCTGCACCGAGACCTTGGCCTCGGGCGCCACCGACCCGGCGAGCAGGGCGGAGCCGCCGATCATCCCGGCCGACCAGCCCAGCCCGAGCAGGCCGAGGGCGAGGGAGATGACGAGCATGCTCGGCTCGTCCGCGAGCGCCGCCAGCACGAGGGCCGCGGCGAGGACGACGACCCCGACCAGCAGCACCCCGACCGCCGAGATCTTGTCGGTCAGCCAGCCCATCACCGGGCTGGCGCCGTACATGCCGAAGATGTGGATGCTGATCACCAGACCCACCAGGTCCAGGGAGAAGCCGAGGTGGCCCATGTGCAGCGGTGTCATGACCATCACCCCGACCATCACGGTGTGCGAGCAGGTGATGGCCACGACCGCCAGGCGGGTCAGCGGGTTCGCCAGCCCGAGCCGCAGCGCCGCCCCGAACCGGAGCTGCTCGACCGGGGAGGCCGGTGCGGGCAGCCCGGCCGCGGTGCTGACGGGTCGGGGCGCCAGTCCGACGGCGACGGTGAGAGCCGCGGCGGTGAAGGCGACGACGGAGAACAGGTACGGCCCGCTCAGCGGTTCGATCCCGAGCCGCTCCCCCAGCCGCGCGCCGACCTCGGACAGGTTCGGACCCAGGACCGAGCCCAGGGTGGTGGCCCAGAGCACGACCGACAGGGCCCGCGCCCGGTACGCCGCGGTCGTCAGCTCGGCGGCCGCGAAGCGCGCCTGCAGTCCCGCCGCCGTCGACGCCCCGAAGGCGGCCAGCCCGACGAACAGCAGGACCACCGACTCCAGCGCCGCCGAGCCCAGGACCAGCAGGCAGCCGGCGACGGCCAGCGCGTACCCGCAGCCGAGCCCCCAGCGCCGGCCGCGCCGGCCGGCCAGCCGGGCCAGCGGGATGGCCCAGAGCCCGGCGCCCAGCACCGAGGACGTCTGCGCCAGCCCGGCGACGACGACGGTGCCCGACAGCTCCTCGGCCAGCAGGCCGCCGACCGCGACGCCGCTGGCCACCCCGAGCCCCGCCAGCAGCTGGCTGGCGACGAGCACGCCGAGACCGCTCCGTCGGACGTCCACCTGATCAACCCCCTCGTCGGCCGTCAGGCTAGCGTCCCGGCCGTCGGCCGACCTGACATCTGTCACGACGGGCCGAGGACCGCGTCACCGCAGCCGGTGACGGTCCGCACTGCCCGACGACCCGCGCCCCGGGACACGCTGGTGTCGTGGCCGAGCACCCTCCCCTCCCGCCCGCCGTCCTCACCCCCGCGCCGAGGCCGAGCGCGCTGCCCGTCGAGGAGCGCGAGTACCAGCACTTCCTCCGCACGCCGCGGGCCCGCTGGTGGCGGGGGGTGCTGGCGATCCTCGCGCTGGTCGTCGCCTTCGCGCTGGTGAGCACCGCGCTCACCGCCGCGGTCGTCGTGCTCGACCTCGCCACCGGCCGCACGACGACGGAGCAGCTGCAGTCCGGGCCGATCACCGTGACGCCGATGATCTTCCTCGCTAACAACCTGTCCCTCGCCCTGCTGACCCCCCTGGCGATGCTGCTGCAGTGGGCCTTCTTCGGTGCCCGGCCCCGCTGGTTGAGCTCGGTCGCCGGCGGTTTCCGCTGGCGGTGGTTCGGCCGGGCGGCGCTGGTCGTGGTGCCGGTCTGGCTGGTCTACGTCGCGGTGTCGTTCCTGCTCTCCCCCGAGGAGCTGTCCGGGGCGCTCAGCGAGGACGCCGTGCTGGTGCTCGTCGTGGTCCTGCTCACGACGCCGCTGCAGGCGGCCGGGGAGGAGTACGGCGCCCGTGGCCTGGTCGCCCGCTCGGCCGGTTCGTGGTTCGCCGGCCCCCGGGCGGCGCTCGTCGTCGGCGGGATCCTGGCCAACCTCCTCTTCATGGTGGCGCACGCGGCCACGGACCCCTGGCTGCAGGTCTACTACTTCACCTTCGGCGCCGCCCTCAGCGTGCTGGCCTGGCGGACGGGAGGACTCGAGGTGCCCGTGCTGGTGCACGCCGTCAACAACCTGTTCCTGCTGGTGCCGGTGGCGCTCCACGGCGACCTCAGCGGCGCCTTCGAGCGGGGCCCGGGCGCCGGCGGCCCGGTCATGCTGCTGCCGACCACGGTCATGCTGGTCATGACGGTGGTGCTGAGCCGGTGGGCGGGACGCCGGCAGGTCCAGCGCCGCAGCGCCCCGGGGGCGGCCCGACGGCCCGACCGGCCCGTGGCGGAGCCCGACCCCGGGGTGGCGGTGGGCACCCCGGAGGGTCAGGCGGCCAGCACCCCCGAGCGCTGACCGACGACGAGCTCGGCCGGCCCGCGGATCACGGTGCCGCCCCCGCGCCGGCGGAGCCGCCCGACCCGCTGCAGCCCGGGGTAGCGCTGCGCCAGCCGTTCGACGGCGACGGTCGCCTCCAGCCGGGCCAGCGGCGCTCCGATGCAGTAGTGGACGCCGGCGGAGAAGGACAGGTGGTCCGGCCCTGCCTGCGGCCCGGTCTGGCGGTGCAGGTCGAACCGGGCGGGCTCGTCGAAGACCTCGGGGTCACGGTTCGCCCCGGCGAGGAACAGCATCAGCATGGCGCCGCGCGGGACGACCACCCCGGCCAGCTCGACGTCGGCCCGCGGGGCCCGGAAGGTGCGCTGCACCGGCGGGTCCCAGCGCAACGTCTCCTCCACCGCGGCGGCGGCCAGGGCGGGGTCCGCGACGACCTCCCGCCACTGCTCGGGGTGGGCGAGCAGGGCGAGGACGGTGTTGCCGATCAGGTTCACCGTGGTCTCGAAGCCCGCCACCAGGAGCAGCCGGCACAGCGGCGCCAGCTCGTCCGGCCGGGCCTGGTCGCCCTCGGCCGCCAGCAGCCGGCTCACCAGGTCGTCGCGGGGCTGCCGCCGGTGCTGCTCGAAGACCTGCTCCATCAGCGCGGCCAGCCGCCGGTTCGCCTCGACCAGCCGGACGACGTGGCCGACCGACTGGACCCCGGCCAGCGCGCTGCCGAGGGTGGCGCCGTAGCGGGCGAAGGCGGCGCTGTCGTCGTCGGGCACGCCCAGCAGGTCGGTGATCACCCGGATGGGCAGCGGTGACGCCAGCCCGCTCACCAGGTCGAAGGGGCCCTCGGGGGGCAGCGCGTCCAGCAGCCCGTCGACCACGGCGCCGATCCGCTCGCGGGTGCCGGCCAGCGCCCGCGGGGTGAAGGACGGGGCCACCAGCCGACGGAGCCGGGTGTGGTCGGGCGGGTCGAGCTCGAGCAACGACAGGCCACCGTCCCCGCGGCGCAACGCCTCCTCGGACTGGACGCCGAACCGGCGGTCGCGCAGCACCTCCCGGCACACCCGGTGACTGGCGGTCTGGAAACCGACCAACGGGGTCGGGACCAGGTCCCCACGCCGCCGGACCTCCTCGTAGAGCGGGTACGGGTCGCGCCGACCCTCGGCCAGCTGCAGCCGGGCGAAGGGGTCCCGGCTGACGTGGCCGTGCCAGGCGACCGTGGAGCGGACGACGACCAGCTCGCGGACCAGCGCCACCACGTCGTCCACGCGCCACCTCCTCGAACCCCGACGCCCCTCTGCGTCAGGGGTCCCAGTCTGCCCCCGACCACCGGGTCGCGCGAGAGCCGGCGCCCGCCCAGCCGACGAGATCCGGCTCGCCCACGAGTCAGAGCCAGCGAGCCGAGGAGGAACGCCGTGCGCCGAGTGGTCGTGTACGCGCTGATGTCGCTGGACGGGGTCGCCGAGGAGCCCGGGGACTGGGTCTTCGAGGTCGACGAACGGGTGTTCCGCAACCTCGCCGAGGTGGTCGGGCGGCAGGACCTGGTGCTGCTCGGCCGCGCGACCTACGCCTCCTGGGTCGACTACTGGCCCACCTCGGACGTGCAGCCGTTCGCGGACTTCGTCAACGGCACTCCGAAGCACGTGGTGACGTCGAGCCCCCTCGACGGCGCGTGGCCCGGCGCGGTCGCCGTCGGGGCGCCACTGGTCGAGCACGTCCGGGCGCTCCGCGCGGGCGACGGCGGGGACGTCGGCGTGCACGGCAGCCTCACCGTCGCGCGCACCCTGCTGGCCGCCGGGCTCGTCGACGAGCTGCAGCTGGTCGTCGCCCCGACCGTCGCCGGCCGGGGTCGCCGGCTGTTCGAGGGCCAGGACCTGCAGCGGCTGCAGCTGACCCGGGCGGAACCGACCCCGTCCGGCTGCGTCCTGCTGACCTACCGGCCGAGCTCCTCGGCGTAGCGCACCAGGTGGTCCAGGGTCTCCGACCAGCCCTGCCGGAGTGGTTCCGGGTCGTGCAGCCGGGGGTCCAGGACGTGCTCGAGGTCGACGCGGCAGCCCGTCCCCACCGGGGCGAGGTCGACGCGGACCTCGTCGACCGTCTCCTCCGCGCGGCCGTCGCTGATCCAGCTCCAGGTGAACACCAGCCGCCGGCCCGGCAGGACCGCGCGGTACCGGCCGCAGGCCCCGAAGCCGGCCTGCACCGACTCCAGCCGGTAGGACCCGCCGACGCGCGGATCCAGGTCGACGGAGGTGTCCGCCAGGAAGGGCCACCACCACCGACGCATCAGCGCGGGCACCGTCCAGGCCGCCCAGCCGTCGGCCACGGGGACGGGCAGCTCCCGGGACAGGGTCAGGCTCGTCGGCGGCACGGTCACCACGGCTCCGCCGGCGCCTCCGCGAGCTCGAGCCGGGAGGGGTGGGTCCGCCCGTCCACAGCCCGTGCCGTCTCGAACGGGTTGGGCACGGCCTCGAGCAGCAGCCGCGTGTAGGCGTCCCGCGGCCGCCGGATCACCTGGAGCGCCGGCCCCTGCTCCACCACGCGGCCCTCGTTGAGGACGACGACCTCGTCGGCGAGCATCCGCGCGCTGAGCAGGTCGTGGGTGATGTAGAGGATGCTCACGTCGCCGTGCTGCACCAACCGGTCCAGCAGCTCCAGGACCTCGGCACGGATGGAGACGTCCAGGCTGGAGAGGGGTTCGTCGGCGATGATCAGCTCAGGCTGCACCGCCAGCGCCCGGGCGATGACGACCCGCTGCCGCTGACCGCCGGACAGCTCGTACGCGAACCGGTTGACGAAGCGGCTGGCCGGGGTCAGCGCCACCGTCTCGAGCAGCTCCAGCACCCGCTCCCGGACGGCCTCGCCGCGCAGGCCGCCGTAGTTCACCAGCGGCCGGCCCAGCGTGTAGCCCAGCGTCTTGGCCGGGTTGAGGGAGGAGTACGGGTCCTGGAACACCATCTGGACGTGGCGGCGGTAGTCGCGGAGCCGGCGCCCCTTCATCCCGCCCACCGCCAGGTCGCCGTCGCGGCCGTGGAAGGTCAGCGTCCCCGACGTCGGCGCCTCCACCCCGGTGATCATCCGCGCCAGGGTCGACTTCCCGCTGCCGCTCTGGCCGACGAGCGCGGTGACGCTGCCGCGACGCAGCACGAAACCGGCGTCGCGCACGGCCTCCGTCCGGATGACCGTGGTCCCCCGCCGCTGGGCGTAGGTCTTGGACACGTCGCTGACGGTGAGCAGCGCCGGCCGCTCCTGCGCCGCCGCGGCCGGGTCGGCCGCCTTCACGAACTGGGGGCCGACGAAGACCCGGGTGCGCGGGCCGAGGTCCGGGTCCGGACCCCCGACGGCCCGCTCGGGGGCCCGCTGCTGCAGCGCCACGTGGCAGGCGACGCGGCCGCCGTCGAGCACGACCAGCGCGGGGTCCTCGCCGGTGCAGCGGGCGATCCGCTCCGGGCAGCGCGGGGCGAAGGCACAGCCGGGGGGGCGGGCGCTGAGGTCCGGGGGCCGACCGGGTACGTAGGTGATCCGGACGGTCTCGTCGCGCGGGTCGGCGTAGGAGCCCAGCAGGCCCTTGGTGTACGGGTGCAGGGGCTCGCGCAGCAGCCGGTCGGCGGGCTGGTCCTCCACCACCCGGCCCGCGTACATGACGAGGATGCGGTCCGACAGGTCGAGGACGGTGCCGATGTCGTGGCTGATGAAGAGCACCGCGAAGCCCAGCTGGGCCTGCAGCCGCCGGACGTTGTCGAGGATCTCCCGCTGCACGACGACGTCGAGACCTGTCGTCGGCTCGTCGAGGAGCACCAGCCGGGGCTCGACCGCCAGCGCGAGGGCGAGGTTGACCCGCTGCCGCATCCCGCCGGACAGCTCGTGCGGGAAGGCGTCGATGAAGCGGTGGTCGATCAGCACCATGTCGAAGAGCGTGCGGATCCGGTCGCGGACCGCGTCGCCCCGCAGGGCGGTGTGGTGCTCGATGACGTCGCGGAACTGGCCCTCGACCCGGACGACCGGGTTGAGCGCGTTCATGCTGCTCTGGAACACGGTGGCGATCTCGGTCCAGCGCAGCGGCCGCAGCTCGTCCTGGCTGAGGTGCGTGATGTCGGTCCCGTCGAACACGACGGAGCCGCCGGCGATCCGTCCCGGCCGCTCGAGCAGTCGCAGCAGCGCCGTGCCCAGCGTGGTCTTGCCGGAGCCGGACTCCCCGATGAGCCCGACGAACTCCCCCGGCTGGATCGCGAAGGTGACGTCGGTGACCGCGTCGACGGCGGCGCTCCGCTTCGGCTCGTAGCGGATGTGCAGGTCGGTGACCTCGAGCAGCGCCACGTCAGCCCTCCCTCAGGTGCGGGTTGCTCAGCAGGTCGACCCCGAAGTTGATGAACGACATCGCGGTGACCAGCACGGCCAGCACCAGGCCCGGGACGAACACCCAGGCGAACAGGCCCTGCGACGCCGCGCCGGCGGCCTCGGCCTGGTAGAGGATCGTCCCCCAGGAGACCGAGTCGCTGCTGCCCAGGCCCAGCACCGCCAGCCCCGCCTCGGCGGCGATCGCCCCGGTGGCCGCGCCGACGAAGGCGGCCGCCACCAGCGACGTCATGTTGGGCATGATCTCGGCGAAGATGATCCGCAGCGGGCCCTCGCCGGCGAACTTGGCCGCGGTGACGAAGTCCCGGTTGCGGAGGGTGATGATCTGCGCCCGCTTGCCCCGCGCGGCGCCGGCCCACGAGATGATCGCGATGACGCCGACGATCAACCAGAGCCCGCGGGTGTCGGAGTAGGCGACGATCGTGATGATCAGCGGCAGGGTGGGGATGACCAGGGCCACGTTGGTGACGAAGGACAGCACGTCGTCGACGATCGTCCCCTCGAAGTAGCCCGACACCAGTCCCACCACCAGGGCGATCGCCGTGGCGAGCGTGCCGCCGAAGAACCCCACCAGCAGCGAGATGCGACTGCCGTAGACCAGCTGGGAGAAGATGTCCTGGCCCCCGACGCTCGTCCCCATCAGGTGGCTCCGGGAGGGCTGCTGCAGCGGCACGAACGACCCGTCCGTCGGCGAGTGCGGGGCGATCAGGGGGGCGAAGAGCGCGACGAGGACGTAGAGCGCCACGACGACGATCCCGACTCGCGCCTTCTTGCTGCTCCAGACGACGCTGTACCAGGACTCGGGCCGCTCGGCGGCCCCGACCTCCTCCCCCGCCTGACCGGGCGTGCCCTCGGCCACCGGGTCGGTCCCGACGAGGCTCATGCGGCTCCTCTCCTCACGCGTGGACCCGTCCGCTCACGACTGGGCCCGGCGGACACGGGGGTCGAGCACGCCGTAGAGCAGGTCGGCCACCAGGTTGGCCACCAGCGTCGCGACGGCGGTCAGCAGCATCAGCGCCTGCAGCAGCGGGTAGTCCTTGACCCCGACGGCCTCGCCCATCAGCCGGCCGAGCCCGGGGTAGTCGAAGACGGTCTCGACCAGGATCGTGCCGCCCAGCACGCCCCCGAGCGCCAGCGCGAACCCCGTGACGCTGGGCAGCAGCGCGTTCCGCGCGGCGTAGCGCAGGGCCACCACCCGGTCGGGCAGGCCCTTGGCCTTGGCCAGCTTGATGTAGTCCTCGCCCAGGTTGAGGACCATCGTGTTGCGCATGCCGAGCACCCAGCCGACCGGCGTGATGATCATCAGCGTGAGCGCGGGCAGGAACGCGTGGCTGATCGCGTCGTAGACGAACGGCCAGTTGAACCCGGGCGTCGACTGCTCGTAGCCGCCGGACGTGGCGAACCAGCCCAGGCCGTAGCCCAGGCCGATGATGAGCAGCAGCGCGATCCAGAACGAGTTCAGCGTGCCGAGGAAGGTCGAGACCAGCGTGACCGTCGTGTCGAAGCGGCCGTTCCGCTTCCAGGCGGCGAAGGCGCCGAGCAGCACGCCGATCACGAACGAGAGCACCTGGACGACCGTGACCAGGACGAGGGTCCACCAGAACGCCTGGCCGATCACCTCGGTGACCTTGAACGGGTAGTAGTTGTAGGACAACCCGAGATCACCGCGGAACAGCTGCCCCAGGTACTGGAGGTACTGCGCCGGCAGGGAGCCCGTCGGGGTGCCCAGCAGGTCGCGCATGGCCTGCACCTGGGCCTGGTCCAGCTGCGCGTTCTTGCCGGCGAGGCGCTGGACCATGATCTCGGCCGGGTCGCCGGGGGCGATCCGGGGGATCACGAAGTTGAGCGTGACGACGGCCCACAGGGTGAGCAGGAAGAACCCGAGCTTGCGCAGGTAGTACCTCATCCGACCTCCCTGCCCTTCACCTCGGCGCGCTCAGGTGGGTCATCCACAGCCGGGCGTTGTCCTGCGGGTTGGCGTAGGGGTCGTCGGCGCTGGGCCAGCCGACCGCCTTGTCGGTCCGGTAGACGCCGCGGGCCGGGGCGTAGAAGATCGGCAGGACGGGGAACTGGGTCATCATCGTCGTGACGAGCACGCCGACCAGCTCCTTGGTCTTCGCCGGGTCGGTGCTGCCGGTCAGCTGCTGGACGGCCGCGTCGACGGCCGGGCTCGAATAGCGGCCGACGTTGCCCTTGACCTCAGTCTTGGTCGGGATGGTGCTGGTGCTGAGGGTCGCGCCCATGCCGTTCGCGTAGTCGCAGCCGGCGGCCATGAAGTTGATCATGAGCTGGAAGTCGCCGGTCTTCTTCTGCTGGTCGACCGAGTCGGGCGACGCCTTGTTGGCCCTGATGTCCAGGCCCAGCTGCCGCAGGTTCGCCACGACCTCGTCGGCCGCTGCCTCGTAGTCGATGAAGCCGGCCTGCACCGACATGATGATCGAGATCGGCGACCCGTCCGGGTCGGTGCGGAACCCGTCCGCGCCCTTGGCGTAGCCGGCGGCGTCCAGCAGCTGGTTCGCCCTGGCCGGGTCGAAGGGGATCACGGTCCGGTCAGCCGGGTACCCCGGCGGCAGCAGGGCCTTCTTGGCCGGCAGCGTGAGGCCCGACTGGCTGGCCACGTCCATGATCCCGTAGGTCGCCTTGAGGGAGACCGTCGTCTTGTCGACGCCGTAGGCCAACGCCTCGCGGAACCTGACGTCGCTGAACGGCTCGGCGGTGAGGTTGGGGGCCAGCACGGTCAAGCCGTTGGGCGGGTACCAGAAGTGGTTGGTGGCGGGATCGGCGTCGACGAAGGTCTTCTGCGGGTTCGGCAGCTCACCGGTGTAGAAGTCGAGGGCGCCCGTCCGCAGCTTGAGCGCGGCCTGGTTGGCGTCGTAGTTGCCCTCCAGCACGAGCCGCTGGACCTTGATCTTGTCGGCCTGCCAGTAGTCGGGACGGCGGACCAGCTCCAGGCGGCGACCGTTGTAGCGGTCGACCGTGAACGGCCCCGTGGCGACCGGCGCCTCGTCGACGTACTTCGTGGGGTCGCCCACGCTGCCGTACTGCCGCTCGGAGACGATCAGCTGGCTGATGATCGAGGGGAACTTCGACGCGGCGTCCCCGCTGAACTCGAAGACCACCTGCTCCCCCGTGGCGGCCACCGACACGGCCTTGGCACCGAAGATGTCCGTCCAGACCCCGGCGGTGTCCATGGCCGGGTACTTCTTCGCCAGGTTGAAGGTGAAGGCGACGTCCGCCGCGGTGAAGGGGGAACCGTCGCTCCACGTGACGCCCTGCCGGATGTCGAAGGTCAGCCGGGTGGCACCCTGCCACCGGTACGCGGTGGCCAGCCACGGCGTGACGGTGCAGTCGAGGCTGTTCTGGATCATCAGCGGCTCGTAGAGCCACGTCTTGGTCAGCTGCTTCGGGGCGAAGGGGTTGTAGTTGACCAGCCCGCCGATCGAGGCGTCCGACTCGGCGGCCAGGTTCAGCTGGGCGACGTCACCACCGGAGCCGACCGGGCCGGCGCGCTGCAGCTTCCGCTCGTTGGCCACCCGGCTGCCGGCGCACCCCGGGAGCAGCAGGAGCAGGGCGACGGCCAACGCGACCAGCGCCTTCCGCTGCACCATGGCCGCTCCTCCGCGGGGGTCGGGGTCGGACGTCCTCGTCCGGACGACACTCAAGCGGTCCGGGCCCTCGATGTCGAGCACCCCACGCCCGCTCGTCCCAGGGGATGAGACGCGGGGAACGGGCAGGCTCCCCTCTGGCGGCGATCCCACCGCCTGTGCTCGAATGACCGTGTCCCGTGGTCTCAGTGCGCGGGACACAGAGCCCTCGTCCCGACCAGGAGACGCGATGACGACCACGCTGGCCGGCCGCGACTGGCTGGAGCTGACCCGGCCCGCAGCCGAGCGCGTGGAGCGGCTGCTGGCCGCGCTGACGCTGGAGGAGAAGGCCGGCCAGCTGCACCTGGCCGGGGACCTCGACGCCGACACGTCCCGGGCGGAGATCGCCGCCGGACGGGTGGGAGCCGGCATCCTCTCCGACGGCGCGCACCCGGACGGGACCGGCCGGGGCTCCTCCCTGGCCCGGACGGCCGCCGCCTGCCAGCAGGTGGCCCGGGAGGAGTCGCGGCTGGGCGTCCCGCTGCTGCTGGGCAGTGATGTCGTGCACGGGCTGCGGACCACCTTCCCGATCCCGCTCGGGCTGGCGTCCACCTGGGACCCCGAGCTCGTCGCCGCCTGCGCGGCCAGCGCGGCGGCCGAGGCCGGCGCCGAGGGGCTGCACCTGACCTTCGCCCCGATGGTCGACCTGGCCTCGGAGCACCGCTGGGGCCGGATCGGGGAGACCGCGGGCGACGAGCCGCTGCTGGCCAGCCGGATGGGTGCCGCGGCCGTCGCCGGCTTCCAGCGGGGCGGACGGTTCGCCGCGGCGGCCAAGCACTTCTGCGGCTACGGCCTGGTGCAGGCCGAGCGCGACCACGAGACGCTGCCCGTCGGGCCCGGCGCCCTGCACAACCTGCACCTCCGTCCCTTCCGCGCCGCGCACGAGGCGGGCGTCACCGCCGTGATGGTCGGCTTCCACGACGTCGACGGCGTCCCGATGCACGCCCACCGGTCGCTGGTCCGCGACCTGCTCAAGGACGGCTGGGGGTTCGCCGGGGTGGTGGTCAGCGACTGGGACGGCATCGGGCAGCTGGTCCACCAGGGGGTGGCCGTCGACCTCCGGGACGCCGCGCGGCAGGCGATCCTCGCCGGGATCGACCTCGACATGGCCTCGGGCGCCTACCGCGCGCACCTGCCGGAGCTGGTGAGCAGCGGGGCCGTCGACCTCGCCCTGCTCGACGACGCCGTACGGCGGGTGCTCCGCCTCAAGCTGCGCGCCGGGCTGCTGGACCCCCAGGGCGGGAGCCCGCCGGATCCGGCGGCCGGCGCCGCCACCCCGGAGGCGACCGCCCTCGCCCGGCGGGTCGCGGCGTCGTCGACGGTGCTGCTGAAGAACAGCGGGGTGCTGCCCCTGCACGGCAACGTGGGCAGCGTCCACCTCTGCGGCCCCTTCGTCGAGGACGCGCAGGCCCTGCTCGGCGCCTGGGTGCCGCAGCCCGGGCAGGCCGGCGCCGGACCGACCCTGGCGGACGCCGCCGCCGAGCGGCTGGGGACCGGCACCCTGGTGGTGTCCGACGGCCGGTTCAGCGACCTGGCCGTCCGGCGGGCCGAGACGGCGGACCTGACGGTGGCCGTGGTCGGCGAGCACCCCAGCCGCAGCGGCGAGGACCGTTGCCTGCCCACCGCCGACCTGCCGGTGGGCCAGCTCGAGCTGCTCCAGGCCCTGGCGGCGGTGGGCAAACCCGTGGTGGTCGTCGTCGTGACCGCCCGGCCGCTGGACCTGCGGCCGGTGCTGAGGCTGGCCGACGCCGTGCTGCTGGCCTGGCACCCCGGCGGCCAGGCCGGCCCGGCGCTGGCCGACGTGCTGTTCGGCGCGTCCGCGCCCACGGGCCGGCTGCCGGTGAACCTGCCGCGGATGGAGCCGCAGGGGGCCAGCGGCACGTTCGAGCGGACGACCGGGCGCCGGATGGGTCGCTCCCGCGACGCCAAGTTCGGCCACTACCTGAACGCCCTCGGGTCCCCCGAGCTCTCGCTCGGCTTCGGCCTGACCTACACCACGTTCGTCCACTCCGGCCTGGAGCTCAGCCGCGACGTGCTGCCGATCCGCGGTGGTGGAGCGGTCCGGGCCACGGTCGAGGTGGCCAACACCGGCGCCCGGGCCGGCCGGGAGGTGGTCCAGCTGTACCTGCGCGACCTGGTGGCCGACGTCGTGCGGCCGCTGCTCGAGCTGTGCGACTGGCAGGCCGTCGAGCTGGGGCCGGGCGAGTCCACCAAGGTCACGTTCCGGGTCACCGCGGACGCCTTCGCCTACTGGGACCGCGACCTCCGTCGCCGCGTCGACCCCGGGGAGGTCGAGCTGGTCGTCGGGCCCAACGCCGCCCGGGGCAGCAGCGCCCGTCTGGTGATCGCGTGATCGAGCTGCGGGACCACCGGATCCTGGTCGACGGTCGCCCGGTGGTCGTCGTGGCCGGTGAGGTGCACTACTTCCGCCTGCGGCGGGCGGAGTGGTCGAGCCGGCTGGACCTGCTGGTCGAGGCGGGCTGCAGCTGCGTCTCCTCCTACATCCCCTGGCTGTTCCACGAGCTGCCCGACGGCAGCCTCGACCTGACCGGTCGCACCCGGCCCGAACGCGACCTCGGCGCGTTCGTCGACCTGTGCGCGGAGCGGGGGCTGACCTTCCTGGCCCGCCCCGGCCCCTTCGTCATGGCCGAGCTCAAGAACGAGGGGCTCCCCTACCGGCTCTACACCGAGCACCCCGAGATCGTCCCCGTCGGCTGGGACGGTGTCCCGGCCCCCACCCGGACGGTCGACTACCTCGCCCCCGCCTTCCTGGCCGAGGTCGAGCACTGGTACGCCGGCGTCATGCCCGTGCTGGCCGCCCGGCTGCAGCCGGCCGGCGGACCGGTCCTGGCGGTCCAGCTCGACAACGAGGTGGGCATGCTGGCCTGGGTGAGCGGCTCCCCCGATCTCACCGACCACCTGCTCGGAGAGCTGCGGCGCTGGTGCGCCGACCGCTACGGTGCCGGGCTCGCGGGGCGCTACCCGGGGGTCGACGACGACGGCTGGGCCGCCGCCGTCCGCTCCCCGCAGGAGACCTGGGCCGCCGCGCTGCGCGTCGACCTGGGCTGGTTCCTGCGCGAGCGCTTCGCCCGCTACGTCGACGTGCTGGCCGGACTGGCCCGGCGGTACGGCATCGACGGCGTCCCCTTCCTCGTCAACATCCACGGCACCGAGGGGGGCAACGGGGTGCCGTTCGCCCTCGGGGTCAGCCAGCTCTACCGCTCCTACGCCGGCCGCCCCGGGTTCGCCGCCGGCTCCGACCACTACCTCGGCGACCTGTCGGCCGGCGTCCTGGCCGACCTGCACTTCATCGGCGCCACCATGGCCGCGGTGAACGGCGTCGACCAGCCGCTGACCTCCCTGGAGTTCGAGGCCGGGACCGGCGACTACGGCGGCGGCCTGGAGCAGCTGCACGACCCGGCCACCGTTGACCTGAAGACCCGGCTCTGCCTCGCCCAGGGACACCGGCTGGTCAACTACTACCTGCTGGCCGGCGGGGTGAACCCGCCGCTCGACCTGCCCGTCGGTGACGGCGACGACCGGCTCTCCTTCACCGGGGAGCGGCACGGCAGCGCCGCTCCCATCGGTCCCCGCGGCGAGCGCGGGCTCACCTTCGCCGCCACGGCCGCCGTCGCCGCGGCCGTCCGGACGCACGGCGACTGGCTGGCCGACCTCGACGAGGAGCACGACGACGTCGCCGTCGGGTTCTGGCCCGACGCCTTCCTCACCGAGCACACCCACCCCGGCAGCGCGGTCATGAGGGCCCTCGTCGACGACCTGACCGCCCACCGCGGCCCCGGACCCCGCGGAGCGCTCTGGCGTTCCCTGCTGCTCGCCGGCGTCCGGTTCGGGGCCACGGACCTCCAGGACCCGGCCCGCCGGCTGCCGCGCACGGTGGCGCTGGCCTCCGGCCGGGTGCTCGACGCCGCGGTCCAGCGACGACTGGCCGACCACGTGCTCGGCGGCGGGTCGCTGCTCCTGCTGGGCCGCCTGCCGCAGCGCGACCCCGAGGACCGGGCCTGCACGGTGCTGGCCGACGCGCTGGGCCTGACGCCAGGGGTGCGGTCGACCGACGACGCGTCGCACCACCCCTCGCTGGTCGGGCACGGGGCGGCGGCGGGCCTGCCCGAGACGCGGGTGGGCTGGCTGGACGAGCTCGTCGCGCCGGCCGGCTCACCCCTGTTCACCGACGTCGAGGGCCGGGTCTGCGGCGCCACCCTGACCGCGGGCACCGGCCGGGCCGTCGTCATCACCGCGGAGCTGCCCGCCCGGCCCGAGCTCGTCACGGCCCTGCTGACCTGGCTGGGCTCCCCGCCCGCCCTGCGGCTGCGCACGGACGTGCCCGGTGTGCTGGCCCTCAGCGGTGCGCGGCCGGGAGGCGGCCGGCTGCTGCACCTGCTCAACCCCACCGGGTACGCCGCGACCGTGCGGCTGGACGCCGGCGATCCGACCGGACTGCTCGACCAGCCGCTCCGGCTGCCGCCGCGCACCGGCTGGATGCTGCCCCTCGGGCTCGAGCTGCCGGGCCTCGCCACCGTCGTCGCGAGCAACGCGGAGGTCGCCGAGGTCGGTCCCGACCGGGTGCGGTTCCGTCCCGGGCTCCAGGACCGCACGGAGGTCTGGTTGCGGACCGACCGGGTGGTCCAGGCGTCCGAGGTCCGCACGGTCGACGGGTCGGTCGTCGTGAGCGGCCCGGCCGACGCCGACCTCCTGGTCAGGTTCGGCCCGGCGCGGGGTCTCCGCCCGCGGTCGTCCTGAACGTCGCCGACGTCCGTCTCGTCTAGCGGGCGAGGGGCGCACGGGGGCGCGAGGCGGAGGTGGCCATGAGGGTGCTGCGACGGGGGCCGCTGCTGGGGCTGGCGGGTCAGGAGGCCCTGCTCGTCGGGCTCGACCGGACCGTCGGGCTGGGCGCGGCGGGCTGGGTGGTCGGCCTGGTGGTCGGGCTGGTCACCGTGCTGGCCCTGACGACGGGGCTCGAGAGGACCGCGACCCCGCGGCTGGGTCCGGCGGACCGGGTCACCCTGGTCCGGGTGGTGCTCACGGGCGGTGTCGCCGCCCTGGCAGCCGACGCCCTGGTCGGACCGCCGGCGCCGGGTGCCCTCGTCGGGCTGGCGGTGCTGGGACTGGTGCTCGACGGCGTCGACGGCCGGGTCGCCCGGCGGACCGGGACCGCCTCCGCCTTCGGGGCGCGCTTCGACGTGGAGGCCGACGCCCTGCTCGTCCTCGTGCTCAGCCTGCACGTGGCCCGCGACCTCGGGGCCTGGGTGCTCCTCATCGGCGCCGCCCGCTACCTGTTCGTGCTGGCGGGCTGGCTGCTGCCCTGGCTGGGGGCGGCGCTGCCACCCCGCCCCTGGCGGAAGGTGGTGGGGGTGGGCCAGGCCGCCGCCCTGCTGCTCGCCGCCAGCGGGCTGGTGCCGCCGCTCGCGGCCGGCGCCGTCGTCGCCCTCGCCCTGCTGCTGCTCGCCGAGTCGTTCGGCCGCGATGCCCTCTGGCTCCACCGGCACCGACCAGCTCTGGTGAGTAAGGCGTTGCTTTCGTAAGCAAGATCTGACACATTGGGGTGGTGAACCCGTTCGAGGTGCTCGCCGACCCGGTGCGCCGCCGGCTGCTGGAGCTGCTCACCGCCGGCGCCCAGACGGCCGGGGCGCTGACCGACGCCGTCGGGACCGAGTTCGGGATCACCCGGCCCGCCGCCTCCCAGCACCTGCGCGTGCTGCGGGAGAGCGGGCTGGTCACGGTCCAGCCGCTCGGCACCCGGCGTGTCTACACCGTCCGGACCGCGCCGCTCGACGAGGTCGGCCGGTGGCTCGCCCAGTTCGCCGGCGACCTCGGCCGGGGCCTGGACGCCCTGGAGACCGAGCTGGCCCGGGGACGGCGCGAGCGCCGGACGACCACCACCCCGCAGCAGTCCCCCTCACCGGCCCGGAAGGACACGGCATGATCGACCTGCAGCACGCCATCGCCGCCACCACCCGCGAGGTCAACCTCGTGGACGGCCCGGACGGGGAGGACGTCCGCGTCCTCCTCCGCCGCCGCTACCGGGGCGCCGTCCCGGACATCTGGGACGCCCTCACCACCCCCGACCGGCTCGCGCGGTGGTTCCTGCCGGTGACCGGCGACCTCACCGTCGGCGGCTCGTTCCAGCTGGAGGGGAACGCCGGCGGCGACGTGCTGGCCTGCGAGCCGCCGCACCGCTTCCGGGTCACCTTCGGCGGCCCGACCAGCGTCGTCGAGGTGCGCCTGCGACCGGCCGACGAGCCGGGGGCCACGCTCGTCGAGGTGCAGCACACGGTGCCGCGGGCGCTGGCCGGCAGCGGGGCCGGCGCCCTCTACGCCGGCCCGGGCTGGGACGAGGCACTGCTGCACCTCGGGCTGCTGCTGGAGCAGGACCCACCGGTCCGCGCCACCCCGGAGCAGGACGCGGAGCTGGGCCGGCGCAGCGTCCCGGCCTGGGTCGAGGTGGTCCGCGCCTCGGGGACCGCGACGAGCGAGGAGGTCGAGGAGGCGGCGGCGGTGGCCGCGGCCCAGTACGCGCCCGACCCGGTGGGCTGAACCCCGCTCAGACGCTCAGCAGCACCGTCACCACGTCACCCTCGGCCAACCCCTCGGCCCGCCGGACGTCCGCCTTGACGGGCACGACGTAGCGGTCCTCCTGCGGCCACAGGGACGTCGTCCAGGTGGTGCCCCCGACGGTGGCGGTGACCGGCACCATGCCCCAGCCGTAGCTCAGCGAGGCCGCGGCCTCCCGCAGGTCGAGGCTCTCCTCCTCGGGCACCGTGACGAAGAACCAGGGCGCCGGTCCGCGCCAGTACCAGAGCTCGCCGGTGATCTCCCAGGTCACGGGGTCAGCCTAGGCAACCGGCCACCCCGACGCGGGCCGGCGGGCCGGCCCTGGCAGGCTCGGCCCCGTCAGCCGACGCCCGTGACCGCCCTCGACCAGGAGCACGATGACCGTGAACCAGGAGTCCGCCCCCGCCACCACCACGCCCGACGGCCCGGTGCGCGGCGTCCTCGACCTCGACCTCCCCGGCCCCACCATCAGCCGGCACCTCTACGGCCACTTCGCCGAGCACCTCGGCCGCTGCATCTACGGGGGGTTCTTCGTCGGCGAGGACTCCCCGCTGCCGAACGAGGGCGGGATCCGGCTCGACGTCGTCGAGGCCCTCAAGGCCCTGGCGATCCCCAACCTGCGCTGGCCGGGCGGCTGCTTCGCCGACGAGTACCACTGGCGCGACGGCGTGGGTCCCCGCGACCAGCGGCCGACGATGGTGAACAGCCACTGGGGCGACGTCGTCGAGGACAACAGCTTCGGGACCCACGAGTTCATGGCCCTGTGCGAGCTGCTCGGCGCCGAGCCCTACGTGTCGGCCAACGTCGGCAGCGGCACCGTGCACGAGACCAGCGACTGGGTGGAGTACCTGACCCGGGCCGACGACAGCCCGATGGCGCGGCTGCGGCGGCAGAACGGCCGCGAGGAGCCGTGGCCGGTGACCTACTGGGGGCTGGGCAACGAGCCGTGGGGCTGCGGGGGCGGCATGCGCGCCGAGTTCTACGCCGACCTGGCCCGCCAGTTCGGCACCTACAGCCGCGACCACGGGGACAACCGGCTGTACCGGATCGCCGCCGGGGCGGCCGACGCCGACTACCACTGGACCGAGACGCTGATGAGGGGTCTCGGCCACCAGCTCGGCGGCCGCTCGGGGCCGCGGCACGGGTCCGGCCTCTACCAGGCGGTCTCCTTCCACTACTACACGGTGCCCGGGCCCTGGCAGCACAAGGGCAGCGCCACCGAGTTCGACACCGAGGAGTACTACCGGACCCTGCACCAGGCCCAGCGGCTGCGCGGCACCCTGGCGGGGCACGCCGCGGTCATGGACGCCTACGACCCGCAGCGGACCGTCGGGCTGGTGCTCGACGAGTGGGGCACCTGGTTCGACGTCGAGCCGGGCACCAACCCCGGCTTCCTGTTCCAGCAGAACACCCTGCGCGACGCCCTGGTCGCCGGCGTGCACTTCGACGCCTTCCACGACCACGCGGAGCGGTTGGTGATGGCCAACATCGCGCAGACGGTCAACGTGCTGCAGGCGATGATCCTCACCGACGGCGAGGCCATGGTGCTCACCCCGACGTACCACGTCTTCGCGATGAACCAGGGCCACCACGACGCCGCACGGCTGCCCCTGGCCCTGCGGGGTGTCGGTTCCCGCGGGGAGGGCGAGGCGGCGGTCGAGCTGGTGTCGGCCTCCGCCAGCCGCAAGGGTTCGAGCGTGCTCGTGTCGCTGACGAACCTGGACGCCGACGAGCCCGTCACCGTGGCGCTGGACCTGCGCGGGGCGGGGGTCGGCGAGGCCGTCGGCCAGCTGCTGGCCGCCCCGCGGCTGAGCGCGCACAACACGCCGGAGGCCCCCGAGAGCGTCCGCCCGGCGCCGCTGACCGACCTCCGGCTGGAGGACGGGACCCTCACGGTGCAGCTGCCGGCCCACTCCTTCGCGACGGTGCAGCTGACCCTGCAGGGGTGACGGCCGGAACTGTCAGTGGTCGCGCCTAGCGTCGGGGCAACTGATCGCCCCGCAGCGAGGAGCCCGCCATGACCGCCGCCGCCGTCCCCCGGACCTACCCGCCGGGCGTGCCCAGCTGGGTCGACACCGAGCAGCCCGACGTGCCGGCCGCGCTCGACTTCTACGCCGGCCTGCTGGGCTGGTCCTTCACCGACGCCACCCCGCCGGGCGCGCCCAGCCGGTACGTCATCGCCGCCCTCGACGGGCGCGACGTCGCGGCCGTGGGCCAGGCCGGGGAGGGGGTCGGACCGGCCGCCTGGCACACCTACGTCGCGACGGCCGACGCCGACGCCACGACGGCAAGGCTGGCCGGGCTCGGTGCCGACGTGCTCAGCCACCCGGCCGACGCCGGACCCGGCGGGCGGCTGGCCGTCCTGGCCGACCCGGAGGGCGCCGAGCTCCGGCTCTGGCAGGCCCGGCGGCGGCTCGGGGTGCAGCTGGCCAACGTGCCCGGGGCCTGGAACTTCAGCGACCTGCACACGGATGATCCCGACGGCGCCCAGCGCTTCTACGGAGCCGGCTTCGGCTGGCGGTTCCAGCCGGCCGGGCCCGGCGCCACCTCGGTCCTGGTGGACGGCTACGGCGACCACCTGGCGGCCACCAGCGACCCGGGCATCCGGAGGCGGCAGGCCGCCGCACCACCCGGCTTCGCCGACGTCGTCGCCGGGATGACGGGTCGGGAGCCGGACGAGCCACCCCACTGGCACGTGGTGTTCTCGGTCGAGGACCGGGACCGGGCGGCGGCTCGGGCGGTCGAGCTCGGGGGGGTGCTGCTCGGCACCGGGGAGTCGGCCTGGACGCGGCGGGCCCGGATCCGCGACCCCCAGGGCGCCACCCTCACCCTCAGCCAGCTCACGCCGCCGGACTAGGTTGGCGCGATGGCCTCCCCGACCCTGCCCAGCCCCACGCCCGGCGCCGTCACCGCCCTCGTCGGCGCGCTGCTGGATCTCCGGACGTGGCAGGCCTTCGACGTCGACGCGGACGGCCGGGTGCTGGCCGGGCACGACGAGCGGGGCAGCGTGCAACTCGTGGAGATCGACCCCGACGGCACCCGCACCGCGCTGACCGACCTGCCGTCGCGCTGCACCGGCCGCTACGTGCCGGGTCGTCGTCAGGTCGTGGTGCAGCACGACCAGGGCGGGGACGAGAACATGCAGCTCTCGCTGCTGGACCTCGCGACCCGCCCCACGACGCCGCGGACCCTGGAGCAGCTGACGCCGCTGGTCGCCGACCCCGCCTTCATGCACGTGCTCCGCGACGTCACCCCGGAGCATCTCGTCTACTCGACCAACCGCCGCAACGCCGTCGACATGGACGTGGTGGTGCGGTCCTGGGACACGGGGCAGGAGGAGACCGTCTGGGACGGCGGCGGCTACGTCGCCGACACGGTGGTCGCCCACGACGGCCGCTCGGTGGCGGTGACCGCCCTCAGCCTGCAACCGGCCTCGACGCTGGTGTTCCTCGCCGGTCCCCGGGCGGTCGGCGACGGCCAGGTGACCGACCCGGACGAGCACGCGGCGCACCACTGCGGCGGCTGGACCGCCGACGACGAGGGTCTGGTGCTGTCCTCCAACCACGGGCGCGAGTTCAGCGCCGTCGTCCGGGTGGCGCTGGACGGCTCCACCTGGAGCACGCTCGTCGCGGACGACGAGCACGACCTCGAGGTCCGGCCCTCGCCCGACGGGACGGCGCTGGTGGTCGGCCGGCTGGTCGACGGGGCCACCGAGCTGGCCGTGCACGAGGCGGACGGGACGCTGCGCTGCCCCGTCCTCCTGGAGCAGCGCGGGGTGGCGGACGTGGTGTGGGCCACCGACTCCTCCCGCTTCGTCCTGACGTTCTCCAGCCCGACGGTGCCGGGCTCGCTGCTCACCGTCGACGCGGCGACGGGTGCGGTGAGCACCGTCGTGGACGGCCGGGAGGGCGTGCCCGCCGAGCTCGCCGCCGGGCTGGTGGAGCCCACCGCGCACCGGGTGCCGACGCCGGACGGGGAGCGGGTCCCGTGCTTCGTCTACACCCCCCGGGCGGCGGCGCCCGCGCTGGCGGGTGCCGCGGTGGTGCTGGTGCACGGCGGCCCCGAGGGCGCGTCGACGCTGCTGTTCTCCCCGGTCGTCCAGGCGCTGGTCGGCAGCGGCTTCACCGTCCTGGTGCCCAACGTCCGGGGCTCGGTCGGCTACGGCAAGCGGTGGTACAGCCTGGACGACGTCGACCTGCGGCTGGACTCGGTGGCCGACCTGGCGGCGCTGCACGCCTGGCTGCCCGCGCTCGGCCTGGACCCGGCGCGGGCGGCGCTCTGGGGCGGTTCGTACGGCGGCTACATGGTGCTGGCCGGCACCACCATGCAGCCGGACCTGTGGGCAGCCGGGGTCGACATCGTCGGCATCTCGTCGCTGGTCACGTTCCTGGAGAACACCTCGGGCTACCGGCGGGCGTACCGGGAGCGGGAGTACGGCAGCCTGGCGCACGACCGCGAGCTGCTGGTCCGCGCCTCGCCGCTGACCTACCTCGACCAGCTGCGGGCCCCGCTGTTCGTCATCCACGGCGCCAACGACCCGCGGGTGCCCCTGTCCGAGGCCGAGCAGATCGTCGAGGCCCTCGCCGCCCGGGGCATCCCGCACGAGCTCAAGGTCTACGCCGACGAGGGTCACGGGCTCGCCAAGCGGGCCAACCGGAAGGACGCCTACCCGGCGGCGATCGGCTTCCTGGTGGCACGGCTGGGTCGCTGACGACCGGCGTCAGACCCGGCCGACGGCCCCCCACGCGGTCGCCTCGAGGGTGAACGGCGCCGGCGGCAGGAGCTGCCGGCAGCGGTCGCGCAGCGTCGCCCGGGCGACCCCGTCCAGGCGTGCGACGTGCGCGCCCGCCGGCCCCACCCCGAGCGTGAAGGGCTCCCACCACTCCTCCGCGTCGACGAACGTCCGGGCGACGGTCACGCTGAACGGCTGCACGTCGACCAGCCCGGCGGACCCGGCGAGCTCCACGAGGTGTCCCTCGCGGGTCCCGGGGAGGTCGGACTCGCCGCGGGCGGCGGGGTCGAGGTCGCTCACGGCCCGCCAGAACAGGGCGAGCGGCCCGCCGCCCCCGGCGTGGTCCCAGACGGTGGTCACCACCCGGCCGCCGGGACGGGTGACCCGGCGCATCTCGGCGAGCCCGCGGACCGGGTCGGTCAGGAAGTGCACGACCAGCTGGGCCGCGGTGAGGTCGTAGGTCGCGTCGGGGAACGGCAGGGCCTCGGCCGACGCCCGCTGCACGGTGACCCCGGGCAGCCGGGCCCGCAGCGCCTCGACGAAGGGCGGCGAGGGGTCGACGGCGGTGACGGCCCCGGCTCCGAGGGCGGCGACCAGCACGGCGGTGAGGGCACCCGGCCCGCTGCCGACGTCCAGCGCCCGCTGGCCCGGCGCCAGACCGAGATGGGGCTCCGACCGGACCGCCAACGGCTCCGACCAGCGCCCCATGAAGCGGCCGTAGGCCTCGGCCGCGACGGCGAACGTCACCCGGCCAGCCTAGGCGTCACGGGCCCGACCGGGGATGCCGACCGGCCGTGCCGACGGGGCGCCCGGTGCAACGGCGCCGCTCAGCCGACCCTCGCCGTACGGTGGCGGGGCCAGCGCTCCTGGCGGCGCCGGCCGGACGAGGAGGTGACCGGTGGAGCACGACGTCATCGTGGTCGGGGTCGGCGGGATGGGGGCGGCCGCGGCGGACGCCCTGGCCGGGCGCGGCCAGCGGGTCCTCGCCCTCGAGCAGTTCGGCCTGGCGCACGCCCGTGGGTCCAGCCACGGCAGCACCCGGATCGTCCGCCAGGCCTACTTCGAGAGCCCCGACTACCTGCCGCTGCTCCGGCGCGCCTACCAGCTGTGGGACGCCCTGCCGCCGGCTCTGGCGCTGCACCGCGTGGGCTGCCTGGTGCTGGGCCACGCCGACTCACCGGTGCTCACGGGGGCCGCGGCGACGGCGGCCCGCTGCGGCGTCGCCGTGCAGACCCTCACGGCCGCGGAGGTGCGCCGCCGCTTCCCCGCCTTCCGTCCCGGCGACGACGAGGCCGCGCTGCTGGAACCCGACGCCGGCTTCGTGCGTCCCGAGCTGACGGTCGCCCACCTGGCCGGCCGCGCCCGGCAGCGCGGCGCGCGGGTCCTCACCGACCAGCGGGTGCTGGCCTGGGAGGTCACCGGTGACGGTGTCGCCGTGCGGACGCGGGACGCCGTGCACCGGGCCGCGCGGCTGGTGCTGGCCGCCGGGGCCTGGACGCCGGCGCTCGCCGGGTCGCTCGGGATCCCGATCCGCGTCGAGCGCCGGGTGATGCACTTCTTCACCCCGTCGGAGCCCGGCCGCTTCGCACCGGCCCGCATGCCGACCTTCATCTGGGACCTGGCCGCCGGGGACTCCCTCTACGGTTTCCCGCTCGACGGGGCCGACGGCGTGAAGGTGGGCTTCCACAACCGCGGGCCGGTCATCGACCCGGACCGGCTCCAGCCCGACGGCTCCGCGGAGGAGGTCGACGAGATGCGCGCCGTCCTCGACCGGCACCTGCCCGGCGCAGCGGGGCGGCTGGTCCGCAGCACCGGCTGCCTGTACGCGAGCACCCCCGACGAGGACTTCGTGCTGGGACTCGTCCCGGGGCTGGACGACCGGGTCGTGGTCGCGGCCGGCTTCTCCGGGCACGGCTTCAAGTTCGTGCCGGTGGTCGGGGAGGTCGTCGCCGACCTGGTGGTCGAGGGCACCACCCCCTTCGACCTCGGGTTCCTGGCCCCCACCCGGTTCGCGGCCACCGCAGACCCCTGACCGCTGCGACCGCCGGCGGGCGCCCGTGCCCCGGCGACGGTGGACTAGAGCCGGCGCAGGCTGGTGGTGAGGTGCTCCCGGAAGCCGGCGGGGTCCACGCCGAGTGCGACCCGGGCGTTGACGTCGGCGTCGAGCCGGTCGGCGACCACGACGCCCCGGGCCACCCCGTCCAGCTGCACCTCGACGTGGGCGTCGACGAAGTCCAGCAGGTCTGGCCGGGAGACGGCGGCCACGGCCAACGGGTCGTGCAGGGCGCAGGAGCCGGTGCCCGGCTCGGAGGTGGCGGCGAGGTGGTCGATCCAGGCCAGCGAGTACCGGCCGGCGAAGACCGTGAACGGGTGCGGGTCGTCCGCCATCGCCTGCGCCTCGGTCCGGTGGAGGCGGACCTGGCGGGTGACGTCGAGCCCCACCCACCGGGCGACGACGCCGCTCTGCAGCACGATGCGGGCGGCCTCGGGGTCGCTCCACACGTTGAACTCCCCCGGCATGCCGCGGGCGCCGGTGCTGCCGGCGAACACCCCGCCCATCACCACCAGCCCGCCCAGGGCCCCCGCGAAGTCCGGGTCGAGCGCCATCGCCAGGGCGACGTTGGTCAGCGGCCCGACCGCGACCACGGTGACCTCGCCCGGGTGGTCGCGGACCAGTCCGGTCAGCGCCGGCACGGCGTGGCCGGCCCGCGGGGACCGGGCCGTGATCCCCTCGGGCACGGTGCCGAACCGCTCCGCCGGGTGCAGCAGCGCCCGGGCGGCCCCGCGGTGCACGGGCAGGTGCTCGGCACCCAGCCGCTCCAGGAGCTCCAGCGTCAGGGTGGTCGCGGTGGCCACGTCGGTGTTGCCGTTGACGGTCGTGACCAGCGCCAGGTCGATCGCGGGGTCGGCGACGGCGAGGGCGAGGGCGAAGCCGTCGTCGATGTCGCTGCCCGGGGCGCCCATCGCCAGGTCGAGGTCCAGCGCCACCGTGGTCACCATGCCCGAGACGCTACCGCCGCGGCCGGCCGGCCGGGTCCGCGGTCAGGCGTCGTAGCCGGTGCTCGCGCTGGTCCCCTCCCACGCGTCGAGCTGCGCCCGCTGCGCGTCGAGGACGGCCCGGTAGCCGTTCAGGGCGTCCTGGCCGAGCACCAGCAGCGTCGGCGGTTCGTCCGCCTCGACCGCTGCGATGATCGCCGCCGCTGCCTTGGCCGGGTCACCCGGCTGGGTGCCGTGGACCGTGTCGTGCTCCTTGCGTCGGCGACCGGCCGTCTCGGCGTAGTCCGCGATCGGCTCGGCGGCCTGGGTGAGCGAGCGTCCGGCGAAGTCGGTGCGGAACCCGCCGGGTTCGACGACGACGACGGCGATGCCCAGCGGCTGGACCTCCTTGACCAGCGAGGCCGACACCGCCTCCAGCGCCGCCTTGCTGGCCGCGTAGTAGCCGGAGCCGGCGGGCGAGATCTGCGCGCCGATGGAGGAGATGTTGACGACGGTGCCGGACCGGCGGGCGCGCATCCCGGGCAGCACGGCCTTGGTCATGGCGACCGCGCCGAAGAAGTTCGTGGCGAAGAGCTGGGCGACGGCGTCGTCCTCGCCCTCCTCGACGGCGGCCCGGTAGCCGTAGCCGGCGTTGTTGACGAGCACGTCGACCGCGCCGAAGCGCTCCTCCGCGGCCCGCACCGCCGCGGCGACCTGAGCCGCGTCGGTGACGTCGAGCGCCACCGCGAGCGCGGTCTCGGGGAAGGTGTCGGCGAGGTCCTGCACGCGGGCGGCGTCGCGGGCGGTGACCACGACCTGGTCGCCGTGCTCGAGCACCGCCCGGGCCAGGTCGCGGCCCAGGCCGGTGGAGCAGCCGGTGATCAGCCAGGTGGACATGAGGGGTCCTTCCGTCGGGAGCACGCCCGGTGCGTGCCCCCTGACGCTACGGCGTCCGGCACCGCCGCCGGGAGGCCCTGCCGGTACCTCCGGGCCCCCGGACGGAGCAGCGGAGGTGGGCGAGCACGCCGGCCCGTCCCGACCCCGGTCCCGACGGCTCCGAGGTGCCCGCCCGGCCTCAGCCGACCCGGCGGTAGCAGAGGTAGACGACGCCGTTGGCGTAGGCGTCGCTGCGGGCCAGCTCGAGGGTGCCCGGCTCGATCAGCTGGGTGAAGAGCCGCGGCCCGTCGCCGCGGGCGGTCGGGAACACGAACAGGTGCAGCTCGTCGACCAGCCCGTCGGCGAGCATCGCGCGGACCAGCGTCCCGCTGCCGCTCACGTAGAGGTCCCCCTCGACCGACGCCTTGAGCGCGCGGATCGTCTCCGGGTCGTAGCCGCCGACCACCTCCGAGTTGCGCCAGGTGGGTCCGGTGAGGGTCGAGGAGACGACGTACTTGGTGGTGTCGTTGAAGAACGGGGCGCCGGGGTCGTCCTCGACGGTCCGGTCCGCCCAGCCCTGCTCGAACATCGCGTAGGTGGTCCGGCCGAGGAGGATGCCCCCGCAGCGCGCGGTGACCGCGCCGATCGCCTCACCCATCCGCTCGTCGAACCCGTAGTCGAAGGTCCAGCTGGGGGTGTCGATGACCCCGTCCAGGCTGATGAACTCATGGACGTGCACGGCTCCCACGGGAGCTCCTCTCGGTGGTGGTCCCGCCCGCGGACCGGGCAGGACGGTCGGGCTGGCGGTCAGGAGGGGTCGGCGAGCAGCGGTCGCAGGACCGCGGCGAAGCCCTGCGGGTCGGCCATGAAGCCACCGTGGTCGCCGGGGAAGACGGTCGGCGTCACGCCGAGGCGGTCGGCGAGGGCCCGGGCGGAGCGGACGGCGACGCCGGCCCCGCTGGTCGCGCCGACCCCGACCAGCACCCGGGGACCGCCCGAGCGGAGCGCCGCCTCGTCGGGGGCGTAGCGGGTGAACGGCTTGAGCATGCGCAGGAAGAAGAGGGCGTCGTCGGCCTGCTGCTTGGCGGACGGCTCGGGCGGCTGCGGCGGGGCCGTGTCACCGGCCGCTCCGTCCGCCGGCCCGGGTGGCGACCACGCCGCCGGGGGCACCGACGGCCCGGTCAGCTCCCCGTCGTGCACGACGAGCGCCACGAAGCCGCCCCAGGCCGCCCCGGAACCGTGCTGCTCGAAGGCCTCGACGATGCCGTCGGTGACGGCGCGGACGTGCGCGGCGTCCGGCAGCAGGTCGCAGACCGGCGGCTCGTGCGCCACCAGCGTGCGGACGAGCTGCGGGTGCCGGGCCGCGAGCGCCAGTCCGGTGACGGCGCCGCCGCTGCTGGCGACGACGTCGGCCGGCCCGCCGCCCAGGTGGGCGACCAGCAGCGCCAGGTCGTCGGCCTGCACCTCCGGGGTGACCGGCAGGGACGGGTCCTCGACGGTGCTCCGGCCGAGGCCGTGCGGGTCGTAGGTGACGACCGTGTGGTCCGCGGCGAGCAGCTCGGCCAGCGGGGTGAAGGGCTCGGCGGTCATCGGCTGGCCGATCACCAGCACGAGCGGCCCACTCCCCCTGACCTCGTGGTAGAGCTCGCCGCCGGGCACCGCGAGACGTCCGGCGTCCACGGTCGTGGTGGTGCTGGTCATGGGTCCTCCTCAGCTCGTCGTCCGCACGGTAGACCGGGGCACCGACGAGAACTCATCGCCGGGGTCCCGGGCCCGTGCGGCGGGATGTCGAGAACGGGGGTGGCGGCTCCGACGTAGCGGTGCGAGGGTCGAGCGGCCCCGTCCAGACCGAAGGAGCACCCGTGAAGTACGTGATCATGATCCACTCGAACCCCCGCCCCTGGGGGCATCCGACGAGCGACTTCCTGCCCGAGCACCAGGCGTTGCCGGCCGAGCAGCGCGACCGGCTGAACGCCGACTTCGAGAAGCTGCTCAGCGAGCTCTCCGCCTCGGGTGAGCTGGTGGGCGGCGAGGCGCTGGGCGACGCGGCCGACGCCCGGCTCTACCGCTGGGAGACGGGGCGCCCGGTCGCCACCGACGGCCCCTACTCCGAGGCCCGGGAGCACCTGGCCGGGTTCTTCCTGGTCGACGTGGAGAGCCGGCAGCGGGCGGAGGAGATCGCCGCCGTCTTCGCCGGCCCGGGCGAGACCGTCGAGCTGCGGGCCACGATGCACCCGGGGGCCGACGACCAGTGACGCCTCGACCGTGAGCACGACGGACCTCGAGGACGTGTGGCGCCAGGAGTCCGCCCACGTCCTCGGCGCCCTGCTCCGCCGGCACGGCGACCTCGCCGACTGCGAGGACGCCGCCCAGGAGGCGGCGGCGCGGCAGTGGCCCCGGGACGGCCGGCCGGACTCCCCCCGGGGCTGGCTGGTGCGGGTCGCCTCCCGGCGCCTGGTCGACCAGGTGCGGGCCGAGCAGGCGCGGACCGCCCGGGAGCAGCGGCAGGCGGTGATGCCGGACGTCGCGGCGCCGTCGACGGACGACCCGCTGGAGCTGCTGCTGCTGTGCTGCCACCCGGCGCTGAGCCGGGTCTCGCAGGTCGCCCTCACGCTGCGGGCGGTGTCCGGGCTGAGCACGGCCGAGGTGGCGACCGCGTTCCTGGTCCCCGAGGCGACGATGGCCCAGCGGCTGAGCCGCGCCCGCGCCACCCTGCGGTCGGCCGGTGCCCGCTTCGAGCGGCCGGGTCCCGACGAGCTGCCCGACCGGGTGGCGGCGGTGCTGGACGTGCTGCACGTGGTGTTCACCGAGGGTTCCACCCGGAGCAGCGGCGCCGCGCTGGTCGACGCGACGCTGACGGCGGAGGCGGTCCGGTTGACCCGCCGGCTGCGGGCCCTGCTGCCCGACCACGACGAGGTCGCCGGGGCGCTGGCCCTGATGCTGCTGACCGGCGCCCGGCACGCGGCCCGCGCCGACGCCCGGGGGGACCTGGTGCCGCTCGCGGAGCAGGACCGCCGGCGCTGGGACCGGGTGACGATCGCGGAGGGGCTGCAGATCCTGGAGGAGGTGCTGCCCCACGGCCACGTCGGCCGCTACCAGCTGGAGGCGGCCATCGCCGCGGTGCACGCCGAGGCGGCCACGGCCGCGGCGACCGACTGGGCCCAGGTGCTGCTGCTCTACACCGACCTGGAGCGGGTCGCCCCGGCACCGGCGGTGACCCTGAACCGGGCCGTCGCGGCGGGGATGGCGCTGGGTCCCGAGCACGGGCTGGCCCTGCTGGCCACGGTCGCCGACGCCCCGGCGCTGCGCCGCCACCACCGGCTCTTCGCCGTCCGGGCCCACCTGCGGGAGCTGGCGGGTGACGACCAGGGGGCGCTGACCGACTACCGGGAGGCCGCCCGGCTCACCGCCAGCCGGCCGGAGCAGCGCTACCTGAACGCACGGGCGGCGCGGCTGGTCGCCCTGGGCCCTTGACGCGCTCAGCCCTCGCCACCCGCCGCCGTGGGCAGCAGGTGGCTGCGACCGCCGTCCGCGTCGAGGATGACCAGCACCTCGACCGGCCCGCCGTGCGCCCGCACCGCGTGCGGCACCATCGTCGAGAACTCCGCCGCCTGCCCGGCCTCGACGAGGATCGTCCGCTCCCCCAGCCGCAGCCGCGCGGTCCCCGACAGCACGGTGAACCAGTCCCGGCCCGGGTGCACGCCGAGCGGGCCGTCGTCGTCGACCGGCCCGGGGTCGAGGCGGATGCGGGCCACCGTTAGTCCGTGGGCGGCGTCGGCGCGGGTCAGCGTCCAGGTGGTCGTCCCGCGCGCCTCGTCTCGCTGCGGGCGGATGACCACGTCCTCGTCGTCGACGGGCTCCACCAGCTGGTCGAGCGTCGTGCCGAGGGCCCGGGCGATCGGCACCAGCTGGTCGAGGGCGATCCGGCGGTGCCCGGTCTCCAGGCGGCTCAGCGTCGAGGGGCTGAGGTAGCAGCGGGCGGCCAGCACGTCCAGTGACCACCCCCGCGCCAGCCGGAGGCTGCGGATGCGTTGCCGGACGACGGCGTCGAGCACGAGTTCTTGCGTCATGAGCAAGAGGGTATGCGTAAGCGGCAGGAGTCTCCTAGGCTCGTCGTCATGGACCACGGACACCACCAGCGGGACACCCCGCACGCCCACCACCACGACCACGCCGGCGAGGGCCACGCCCACGGCGAGACGGACGAGGCCGGGCTGGCCGAGATCCTCGACCTCGACGGGGAGGTGCTGCACGCCTACCTCGACGACGTCGTCGGCTGGGTGGCCGGCGCGACCGGCCCGGACGTGCAGCGGGTGGTGGACCTCGGTGCCGGGACGGGCACCGGAACCCTCGCCCTCGCCCGCCGCTTCCCCGCCGCCCAGGTGGTCGCGGTGGACGCGTCGGCCACCATGCTCAGCCGGCTCTCCGCCGCCGCCACCGATGCCGACCTGGGCGACCGGGTGCGGACCGTCTGCGCCGACCTGGACGCGGGCTGGCCGGGTCTCGCCGACCTCGACCTCGCCTGGGCGGCGCTCTCGCTGCACCACGTCGCCGACCCCGGCCGGCTGCTCGGCCAGGTGCACGACGCGCTGCGGCCCGGTGGCCTGCTGGCCGTGACCGAGATGACCTCGGCCTCGCGCTTCCTGCCCGACGACCTCGGCGTCGGCCGCCCCGGCCTGGAGCTGCGCTGCCACGCGGCGCTCGACGCCCAGCCGGCCCCGTTCGACCGGTACCCGGACTGGGACGAGGCGCTCGAGCGCGCCGGCTTCGTCACGGTGGAGCGGCGGACCTTCTCGGTGACACCGCCCCAGCCCGAGCCGGCCACCGCCCGCTACGCGCGGTCCTACCTCAGCCGGCTCCGGCCGCGGCTCGCCGACGACCTGGCCGCCGACGACCTGGCTACGCTGGACCTGCTGCTCGACGACACCTCGCCCCACGGCCTGCTGCGCCGGGGCGACCTCCGGGTGCAGGGCAGCCGCACCGGTTGGCTGGCGCGCCGGGTCTGAGTGGCGCCGGACACCAGCGGCGGCCCCACCCTTCTGTGCTGGGCCGCCGGTGGATGCGTGATCCTCCCGACGCCCCCGGTCCCCCCGATCGGGTCGCGCGCGACCTAGGTTGGGACCATGTCCACACAGGTCAGCGCACCGAAGGGCGACCGTCCCCACCTCCGGCACCAGCCCCCCGAGGCCGCCGTGATCACCGACGCCCGGGGCGCCTCCAGCGTCGAGCTGAGCCGCCGGGTGCGGCGCTACACCCTGGCGATGGCGTTCCGGATGGCCTGCTTCGTCTCCATGGTGTTCGTCGAGGGGTGGCTGCGCTGGACCCTCCTCGCGTTCGCGGTCTTCCTGCCCTACGTCGCCGTGGTGCTCGCGAACCAGTCGGACGAGCGCACCACGCCGAGCCAGGTCGAGCACGCCACCCCCGAGCCGCTGCCCCAGCTCACCGTCGGCGACCACGCCGAGGTCATCGAGGGTGACGTCGTCGAGGACGAGCCGCTGCGCCCCGCCGCCTGACGGCTCCTCACACCTCCACGAGGCACCCCTCCGGTCGCCCGGCACCCCGGCAGCGGGGCGCCGGCACGCCAGGGGTGCCTCGCTGCACGTCCACGCCCCCTGGTCGCTCCCCACCGCTCGTCGTTGATGTTGTATCGCGATATATCGTGATACGCTCACAGCAACCGATGAGAAGGAGAACGCCATGTTCTACAGCGACGAGTTCCGTCCCCACGACGGACAGCCCGGACCCGGCCCCGAGGGGCGCCACGGACCGGGACGGCGGGGCCACCACGGTGGTCCCGATGACGAGCGCGGCCGTCACGGCCGCGGAGGTCCCCGGCCCGACGGCGGAGGTCCGCGCGGCGGACGCCGCGGCGGCGGCCGGGGGCGCGCGGGGCGCGGTGACGTGCGGATCGCCACCCTGCTGCTGCTGAGCGAGAGCCCCATGCACGGCTACCAGCTGATGCAGGCCATGGCCGACCGCACCGACGGCGCCTGGCGCCCGAGCCCCGGCGCCGTCTACCCGACGATCGCCCAGCTCGAGGACGATGGGCTGGTGACCACGGCGGTCGACGGCGGGCGCAAGCTGGTCACGCTCACCGAGGCGGGCCGTGGCCACGTCGAGGAGCAACGTGCCGGGTGGGGCGACCCGTTCGGGCAGGTCGAGGGGGCCGCCCCGGGTCCGGACCTCCGCGGGCCGCTGCACGAGCTGCACGCCGCGGCCCGACAGGTGGCCGTCTCCGGCACACCGGCCCAGGTGCAGGCGGCGACCGCGGTGCTCGCCGAGGCGCGCCGCTCGCTCTACCTCATCCTGGCGGGCGAGGCCGAGGGTGACCGTGGCTGAGCGCTGGACCGCCCGGGCGGCGGTCGCGACCAGCGTCGGCGAGCGGTACGCCAAGCAGCTGGCCTCCCACCTCGGCCACAAGGCCGAGGTCCGGGAGGAGGCCGAGGGCCGCCGCGTCGTGCTGGGCGACGGCAGCTGCCTGCTCGTCCCCGGCGGTGCCGGGCTCGAGCTCCGCGCGGAGGCCTCCTCGCCGGAGTCCCTCGCGGGGGTGCAGCACGTGGTCGGCTCGCACCTGGAGCGCTTCGGCCGGCGCGACGCCCTGGTCGTGGTCTGGACCGGGCCGGACGCCTGACCGGCCCGGGTCCGGCCCGGCGGAAGGAAGCCCGCCCCGCCGGTGTTGTGCCCCCGTGGACGCAGTGCTCTCGACGGTCGTGCTGGGCGCCGGCCAGGCCGGGCTCTCGACCGCCCACCACCTCGCGCGGCTGGGGCTGAGCCCCGGTCGCGACCTCCTGGTCCTCGACGCCGACACCGCGCCCGGCGGGGCCTGGCAGCACCGCTGGGACACCCTGACCATGGCCGACGTGCACGGCATCGCGACGCTGCCGGACCAGGCCCTGCCCTCCTTCACGGACGACCAGCCCGCCAACGTGGTCGTCCCGGCCTACTTCGCCGACTACGAGCGGCGGTACCGGCTGGCCGTCCGGCGCCCGGTGCGGGTGGACCGGGTGGAGCCCGCCGGTCCGCTGCTGCGGGTGCGCGCCGGCGAGCAGGCGTGGCTGACCCGCACCCTGGTGAACGCCACCGGCACCTGGCAGCGGCCCTTCATCCCGGTCTACCCCGGTGCCGCGGGCTTCCGCGGCCGCCAGCTGCACACCCACGACTACCGCGGACCTGGCGACTTCGCCGGGCAGCACGTCGTCGTGGTCGGGGGCGGGGCGTCGGCCGTCCAGCTGCTCGCCGAGCTCAGCGCGGTGGCGAGCACCACGTGGGTCACCCGGCGGCCGCCGGTGTGGCGCGACGCCGACTTCACCCCCGAGGCCGGGCGAGCCGCCGTCGCCCTGGTCGAGGAGCGGGTCCGCCAGGGCCTGCCGCCGGCCAGCGTCGTCAGCGTCACCGGCCTGGCCCTGCGCGCTCAGGAGCAGGGGGCCCGCGAGCGCGGGGTCTACGTGCGGGAGCCGATGTTCGCCCGGCTCACCCCCACCGGGGTGGCCTGGCCCGACGGCCGGGAGCAGCGCGCCGACGCCGTGCTGTGGGCCACCGGCTTCCGGCCCGACGTGACCCACCTGGCGCCGCTGCACCTGCGCTCGGCCGCCGGCGGCATCCAGCTGGACGGGACGACGGCCGTCCGGGACCCCCGGGTGCAGCTCGTGGGCTACGGGCCCTCCGCCAGCACGATCGGGGCCAACCGGGCGGGACGGGCCGCGGCGGTCGCCGTGCTGGCCCGGCTGCGACAGGCTGCCGCCTGAGCACCGGACCGGGTCAGGTGGGCTCCACCGCCGACACGGGGAAGTTCCAGTCCCGCCACATCCCCAGCAGCCGCAGACCGGTCGCCGCCACGGTGCCCACCAGCAGCCCCAGGTCCCCGGGGCCACCGAGCGCGGCCCACACGACGACCACGAGCGCGCCGAGCAGAGCCGGCACGGCGTAGAGGTCGCGGCGCAGCAGCAGGGGCACCTCGTTCACCAGCACGTCGCGGAGCACCCCGCCGCCCACCGCTCCGACCGCCCCGATGAGCACCGCCGCGAAGTGGCTGGCGCCGAGGTCGAGGGCGTAGGAGGCGCTGGTGGTGGCGAAGAGCCCGAGGCCGACCGCGTCGTAGACCCCGATCACCCCGCGCAGCCGGCCCAGGTGAGGGTGGACGTAGAAGACCAGCAGCGAGGCCCCGAGGGCGACCGTGGCGTTGGTCCACCGGTCGAACGAGACCGGCGGGGTGACGCCCAGCAGCAGGTCGCGCACGATCCCGCCGCCCAGACCGGCGGTCAGGCCGACGACGCAGACGCCGAACAGCTCGAGCCGGCGCCGGACCCCCGCGAGGGCTCCGGAGGCCGCGAACACGACGATGCCGACGTAGGTCAACAGGGCGAGGAACACCCGTCAGGGTCTCACGCCCCCTGCAGGAGGGTCCTCAGCATCAGCAGGCCGTCGCGCCGCCGGGTCTTCACCGTGCCGACCGGCAGGCCGAGCCGCTCCGCGATCTGCACCGCCGTGCAGCCCTCGAGGTAGGTCATCCGCAGCACCTCGCGCTTGCCCGGCGTCAGCGTCTCGAGGGCCGCGAGCACCCGGACGGCCTCGACGCGGCGCAGCACCCCCTCCCACACCTCGTCGACCGGCTCGTCCGACGCGTGCTGCCGGGCGTGCGCGAGGTCGCGGCTCGCCTGCCGGGTGAGCTGGCGGATCCGGTCGATCGCCTTGCGCCGGGCCAGCGTGCCGAGCCAGGCCAGCACGGCGCCCCGAGCCGGGTCGTAGCGGGCCGCGTTCTGCCAGGCGGCGGCGTAGACGTCCTGGACCACGTCCGCCGTGGTCTCGGGTGACCGCACCAGGCTGTGGACGAGGACCCGGACGTGCCCGCGGGTGCGTCCGTAGAACACCCGGAACGCCTGCTCGTCCCCGGCCCCGGAGGCGGCCAGGAGGTCGACCAGGGAGGCCTCGACCAGGTCGTCGTCGGCCTGCCGCGGACGGGTCAGCAACGTGCTCAGGGGTCGTACCTCCGGTTCGACCCCGAGCCGGCAGAACAGGACACCGTGCGCCCCCGGACCTCCCGGCCGGAGCCGGGACGTCGTTCTGTAGCGCACGATACTCTGCCGCGCGACTCCTCTCCGCACGGGCTGCTGGGTGTCCTGGGCGTGTCGACCCGGGGACCGTCCCGCTCAGCCCGCAGCACCCCCGGCGGAGCGGCGGACCCGCTGCTCGACGGGGTCCGGCACCGGGACCGCGGCGAGCAGCCGCTGGGTGTAGGCGGCGGTCGGCCGGGTCAGCACCTCCGACGTCGGGCCCTGTTCCACCACCCGACCGGACTGGAGCACGAGGACGTCGTCGCTCACCTGGTGGACCACGGCCAGGTCGTGGCTGATGAAGAGGCAGGCGAAACCGTGCTGGGCCTGCAGCTCGGCGAAGAGCCGCAAGATGCCCGCCTGCACCGTGACGTCGAGCGCGCTGGTGGGCTCGTCGGCGAGCAGCAGGGCCGGCCGCAGCGCCAGCGCTCGGGCCAGCGCGACCCGCTGCCGCTGACCCCCGCTCAGCTCGTGCGGCTGCCGGTGCTCGGTGCCGGCCGGCAGCGCGACCTCCTCCAGCAGCGCCCGGACCCGCGCCCGCAGGGCCGACCCGCGGGTCCTCCTGGCCCGGAGCGCCGCAGGGTGCAGCAGCAGGGGCTCGGCGACGCTCTCGCCGACGGTGAGCAGCGGGTCGAGCGTGGTCGCCGGGTCCTGGTGGACCACGCCCAGACGGCCGCGCAGCCGGCGCAGCTCGGAGGTCGGCGCCCGGGCCAGGTCGACGCCCTCCACCCGGACGCGCCCGCGGGCGGCCGGCAGCTGACCGCTGACCGCGCGCGCCAGGGTCGTCTTGCCCGACCCCGACTCCCCCACCACCCCGAGGACGCGGCCGGGATCGAGCCGCAGGGACACACCCTCCAGGGCCCGGAAGTCCCGGGCCCGGCCGCGCCCGGCGAGGTCGACGGCGAGGTCGACGACCTCCAGGGCGGCCGGGCCGACCGGCGCGGGGCGCTCGGCCCGCACGGGTTCGGTCACCCCCACCCGGGCGGCGGCCGGGGCCGGCAGCCGCGGCACCGCCCCCAGCAGCTCCCGGGCGTACTCGGTGCAGGGTGCGGCGAACAGCGACACCACCTCGCCCCGCTCCACCATCCGGCCGCCCCGCATGACCAGCACCCGGTCGGCCAGGTCGGCCACCACGCCCATGTCGTGGGTGATCAGCAGCACCGCGGTGCCCAGCCGGACCCGCAGCTCCCCCAGCAGCTGGAGGATCTCGGCCTGCACGGTCACGTCGAGGGCGGTCGTCGGCTCGTCGGCGATCAGCAGCGCCGGGTCGTTGGCCAGGGCGAGCGCGATCACGACCCGCTGCTTCTGCCCGCCCGAGAGCTGGTGCGGGTAGGCGCGCGCCCGCCGCTCCGGGTCGGGCACCCCGACGGTCGCCAGCAGCTCGACGGCTCGGGCGCGGGCGGCCCCACGGGACACCCGCCGGTGGGCGTGCACCGCCTCGGCCAGCTGCCAGCCGATCGTCCGGACCGGGTTGAGGGCGGTCTGCGGCTCCTGGAACACCAGGGCCGCCACCCGGCCGCGCACCCCCCGCCAGGCGGGCTCGGGAGCCCCGAGGAGGTTGGGCTGCTCGTGCGCCGGACGCTCGTCGGGGGTCGCGGTGAGCCGGACGGAGCCCGACGTGCGCGCCGCCGCGGGCAGCAGCCCCAGGACCGCCTGCGCGGTCACGCTCTTGCCCGAGCCCGACTCACCGACCAGGGCCAGCACCTCCCCCCGCCGCACCGAGAAGGAGACGTCGTCGACGGCCGGCGGGCCCTCGACCCCCGAGAACTCGACCCGCAGGCCGTCGACGCGGAGCACCGCGCCCCCACGCACCGGGCGGGGAGCCGGGCGCCCGGTCGTGGCGGGACCAGCAGACGGGGTCCGCGTCGGGGCGGTCATCGGCCCACCCGTCGGGCCCCGGCCACGGCCTGGGCCAGCAGCTGCAGGGCGAGCACCAGGACGACCACGACGGCCAGCGGGCCCAGCACGTAGGCGGCGTTCGTCTCGGCGTAGCCGATGCCGTCGCTGACCAGCCCGCCCAGCGACGGCGCCGGTGGCCGGACCCCGATGCCGAGGAAGCTCATCGCGGACTCGACGAACACGGCCAGGGACAGCGAGAGGGCCAGCTGCACACCGAGCGGTTCGGCGGCGTTGGGCAGCACGTGCCGCCGGAGCAGCCACCAGCGGCCGGCGCCCATCGTCCGGGCCGCCTCGACGTAGGGCAGCTCCTGCACCCGGAGCACGGCGCTGCGCAGCACCCGGGCGAACACCGGCGTCTCGACCGCTGCGATGACGGTGATGACCGTCAGTGTCCCGGGCCCCGCCACCGCGGTGAGCCCGATCGCGAAGATCAGCGTCGGGAACGCCAGCAACAGGTCGAACAGCCGCTGCAGGCCGACGTCGAGGGGGGTGGCGAGCGTCCCGAGCAGGGCCGCCGCCGTCCCCAGGAGCGCTCCGAGCGGCACCGCCACGAAGACGATGACGAGGTCGGTGCGGATGCCGAAGAGGGTCCGGGACAGCACGTCGCGGTTCACCTCGTCGGTGCCCAGCAGGTGCGCCGCACCGGGCGGCAGCAGGTTGGCCCCGGCCAGCTGCGCCTCCGGGGCGTACGGGGCGAGGACGGGGGCCAGGAGGCCGGCGGCGACGACGAGCCCGAGCAGGACGGCCCCGGCCAGCCCCGACCCGCGGGTCAGCGCGACCAGCGCAGGCCGGCGACGACGTCGGCCGGCCCCGCCGACGAGGGCGGTGCCGGTGACCGCGTCGGTGAGGGCGCTCACGTCAGACCGCCGATCCGGACGCGGGGGTCCAGCCAGGCGTGCACGACGTCGGTGAGCAGCTGGACGGCCACGAACACGGCGACCGAGAGCAGCAGCAGCACCTGCACCACCGGGTAGTCCCGGCTGTCGATCGCCCGGGCGGCCAGCTGACCGAGGCCGGGCCAGGTGAAGACGGCCTCGACCAGCACGGCGCCGCCGAGCAGCCCGCCCGCCTGCAGGCCGAGGGCTGTGAGGTAGGTGGGCAGTGCCGCGGGCAGGGCGTGCCCGACCAGCAGCCGACGCGGCCGGACCCCCGCCGCACGGGCGGTGACGACGTACGGCGACGCCAGCTCGGTGCGGAGCGCCTCGGTGAGGAAGCGGGTCAGCCCGGCCGTGGCCGGCAGCGCCAGGCAGACCGCCGGCAGCAGCAGGTACTGCACCGCCAGGTCGGGCCGGGCGACGAAGCCGTCGGGCGGGGTGCCCCCGGTGGGCAGCACCGGGAGCCACAGGCCGAACGCCAGCACCAGCAGGACGCCGGTGACGAAGGTGGGCAGGGCCAGCGCGAGGGCGTTGGTCGTGGTGAGCAGGCCGTCCAGGAGCGGGCTCCGGGTCCGGGCCCACAGCAGCGACAGCCCCAGGCTGACGACCACGGTGATCCCGACCGCCGCACCCGTCAGCACCAGCGTGTTGCTCAGCCCGGCGCGCACCAGGTCGGCGATGTCGCCTCCGATCAGGTACGAGCGGCCGAGGTCGAACCGCAGCACGTGGCCCAGCCAGCTGAGGTACTGGCGCACCAGCGGCTGGTCGAGGCCCAGCTCGGCGCGGATCGCGTCGACGGCCTCGGGCGGGGCGTCGGGCCCGGCCAGCATCGTGGCCGGGTCGCCCGGGACCAGCCGGAGCATCCCGAAGATGGCCGCAGAGGCCAGCAGCAGCACCGCGAGTGCCGAGGGCAGCCGGCGCAGCAGGTAGCGCAGCATCGTCGTCTCCTCAGGCCAGCCAGGCGTCGGTCAGCTGGAGTTCCGCGCGCTTGGTGTAGGAGACGCCCCGCAGCCTCGACGAGGTCACCCACTGCGGGAGCAGGACGGCGATCTCGGCCAGGAAGGCCGCGTCGAGCAGGTCCTCGGAGACCTTCGCGTACGCCGCCACCGCCGCCGCGCTGGTGCCGTCGGCCACGCTCCAGGCGGCGTCGGCGTCGGCCACGTAGTCGTCGTCGGCGTACTGCGACGCGTTCTTGCGGGCGTTGAAGGGGTAGGCGCTCACCGTCAGCGTCGAAGGTGTGTACTGCGCCCACGAGTGCGTCGCCAGCCACAGCCCCCGGAACTTCGCGCCGATGAGCTGCTTGACGAACTGGGCGCCGTCGACCGGGTCGAGGGTGACGGTGATGCCCACTTCGGCCAGGTCGGCCTGGACGATGGCGGCGGTCGCGGTCTGCGTCGGCGTCGGGGTGTAGGTGAGCGGCAGGGCCGGGATGTTCCCGACCTCGGCCACCAGCGACCTCGCCCGGTCGAGGTCGCGGGCGTAGGTCGAGTTCCCGGCTTCGTCGTAGGCCGGTGAGTACGTCGGCCAGGGCAGGTTGACCGGGTAGCCGGCCCCACGCAGCACCTCCGCGACCACCCGGTCGCGGTCGAGGGCGAACGCGATCGCCTTCCGCAGCCGGACGTCGTCCAGCGGCTTCGCCGTCACGTTGGAGCCGACGTAGAGCTGCTGCTCGGCGCCCTCGAGTCGGATCTCGTCGAAGCCGTCGCCCCGGGCGAGGTTCTCGACGTCCAGGGAGCCGAGGCCGTTGGCGAACTGCACCTGGCCGCTGCGGAGCGCGGCCAGCAGGGCCTTGGGGTCGGTGATGACGCTCACGTCCACCGCGTCGGCGTAGGGCCGCCCGGGCACCCAGTAGTCGGGGTTCCGGTCGAGGCGGAGGCCGGAGTTCGGCGACCACGAGGTCAGCCTGAACGGCCCCGTGCCGATGATCTGCTCGCCCGTGCGCAGCTGCTCGACGGTCTCGGAGTCGAGGACCGGTGCCGTGTCCAGCAGGTCGAAGACGTTGCCCAGCGGGTGGTCGAAGCCCAGCACGACCCGGTGCGGCTCCGTGGTGTCGTAGGAGGTGATGGCCGCGGCGGTGCTGCGCAGCTGGGCCGTCCACAGCGGGTCGGCGTAGGCCTTCAGCGAGAACTCGACGTCCTTCGACGTGAACGGCCGGCCCGAGTGGAAGACGACGTCGTCGCGGAGGTCGAGGCTCAGCGAGCGGCCGTCCGGTGCCAGCTCCCACGCCGTGGCCAGCCGCGGGGCCGGCTCGACCTGGTCGTTCGGGTAGCGGATCAGGGAGTCGAAGACCAGCCCGACGACCGTGGTGATGCCGGTGTTGGAGTTGGTCAGCAGGTTGCCGGGGATCAGGTCGGCGACGATGCCAGCGGCGATGGTGCCACCGCGGACGGGCTCGCCGACCGCGTCGCCGGCGCTGCTCGCCTGGCTGACGGCGGACTCGCAGGCCGCGGCCCCTCCCACGGTGGCGGCGAGGCCGAGCGCGGCCACGCCCTGGAGCAGGCGGCGGCGGTCGAGGACAGGAGGGAGCACGGGCGTGGCCTTTCGGGCGCACCTCGGACCGGGTTGTCAGCCGCGGTGGTCGCTCGGACCACCCGCGCTGACAACTCGGCGCGAGGGGGGAGGGAGGGAGGGAGGGGTCAGACCAGGGCGGAGAACGCGGAGGCGTCGCCCTGGCGTGGGGTGGAGCTGACGCCGTCGACGCTCACCGGGACGTCGCCGGCGAGGGTGATGCGGTGCAGCAGCCGCTTCTGGTCGCCGTAGTCGGCGACGCCGTAGTGCTGGGTGGCGCGGTTGTCCCAGATGGCCAGGTCGCCCGAGGACCAGTGCCAGCGGACGGTGTTCTCCAGCCGGGTGACGTGGCGCTGCAGCAGGGTGAACAGGTCGGCCGAGTCGTGGCTGCTCAGCCCGACGAACCGCTTGACGAAGTGACCGAGCAGCAGGGTCCGCTCCCCCGTCTCCGGGTGCACGCGGACGACCGGGTGCTCGGTCTCGAAGACCTGCGAGGCGAACTCGTCGCGGTAGGCCTGCTCCTCGATGTCGATGCCGCCGATGCGCTTCTCGTCGCGCTCGGCCACGTAGTCGTACAGGTTGGTGTGCACGGCCCACAGCCGGTCGACGAGGGCCTGCAGCGCCGGGTGCAGCCGCTCGTAGGCGGTCGCGGTGTTGGCCCAGACGGTGGTCCCGCCGTGGCTGGGCAGGATGAGCGGCCGGAGCAGGCTGATGGCCGGGATGCGGTCGACGAAGGTGACGTCGGTGTGCCAGCTGTTGGCCTTGCCGCGCTCCGAGTCGATGGCCAGCACCCCGTTGTCGTTGCCGCGCACGGTCGGGTGCGGCGAGGTGGGCGTGCCGAGGAGCGAGGCGAACTCGTGCTGTCCGGCGTCGTCGAGGTGGTCCTGGCCGGAGAAGAAGACGACCTTGTGCGCGAGCAGGGCGCGGCGGATCTCCGCGACGGCCGCCGGGTCGACGTCGCCGCCGAGCCGGACGCCGCCGACGGTGGCCCCGATGCTCTCGCCCAGCGGGCGGACGGTGATGCGGGCGTAGCCGTCGTCGGTGGTGCTTAGACGGTCCTGGAGGAGGGTCATGCGGGTGTCCTTTCGGGACGGGTGGTGGCGCCTGGTCCAGTCGGGGAGGACCAGGCGGGGGTGGTGGAGCGGCACGGCAGAGGCGTGCGTGGGCGCGCGAGGCGCGGCCCGAGGGGTCAGGAGACCCGGCGGGGGCGACGACAACAACCGGCGGGGCCCGGACCGGGCCTGCGCGGGTCTAGTTGCCGAGTAAGCATGGTGTGACAGTAGGGAATTGGCGACGTGGCCCACAAGGGCTGTCCGGATGGTGGACTGTCGTCTCAGACGGGCGCTCCAGGGCCCGGCACACGCAGAACGCCACCGGTGCGGGGCACCGGTGGCGTCTGGGTGGGCGGGAAGGGCAGGACTCAGTGGTGCAGCGGGATGCGCAGCACCTGTCCGGCATTCTTCTCGGTGGCGTGGATCGTGACGTACGCCGCGCCGTCGTGCAGGGCGATGCCGTAGGGGGCGATCAGCCCGCCCAGGATCGTCGTGTGCGTCGAGTGACCCGGTCGCACCCGGACGACGGAGCCGCGCGCGGCCTCGCCGGCGAGCAGCCCGTTGGCGGCGATCTGGACGGCGTAGAGGTGGCCGTGCCGGTCGAAGGCCAGGTCGGTGACGTTGGTCAGGCCGGTGGCGTACCTGGTCGGCGCGTGACCCGGCACGACCCGCCAGATGCTCGATCCCCCGACCGGGAAGGGGAAGCCGGTCAGCTGGCTGACGTAGAGCGCACCGTCGGGACCTTGCGCCACGGAGGTGGGGACGGCGTCGGCGTCGGGGAACCCTGCCGCCGGCACGCTGGGGAGCACGGCCACCGTGCGCACCTTGCCGTGCCGTCCGACCTTGTACACGGTGTTGCCCCCGGCGTCGGCGACGTAGGTCGACCGGCCGGTGCTGAGCAGGCCCACCGGGTTGCTGTCGAGGTCCGTCGGCTCCGGGTTGGACCTGATCTCCTTCGCCCCGATGTCGGCGACCACGCGCAGCCGGGAGCTGCCCAGCCGACCGGTGGAGAGGGTGGCGAGCTTCTCGTAGCCCGGCGTCTTGCCGACGCGCGAGGTCGGGTCGGCGCCGAGCCCCAGCAGCACCGCGTAGCGGTGGCCGTAGACCTTCACGTCGCCCGCGCCGATCGCGTTGGCCCCGGTCGTCTCGCCCGCGAGCGAGGGCAGGCCGGTCACGACCCGACGCTGACCGCGGGCCGTCACCCGCGTGATCGACCCGCTCTTCCCGAAGCAGACGCGACCCTCGGGACCGGCGGCGCAGTCGGCCGTGCCCCCCTCGCCGGCCTCGGCCACGTAGAGGGCACCCCCGCTGAAGCTCATCTGGCGCGGGTTGTCGAGTCCGGTGGCGACGACCCGGACGCGGTCGCGGTCGCGGTGGTCGCGCTCGTGCGCCGTGGCGGCGGGGGCGAGCCCGACCGTGCCGACGGCGGTGAGCAGGGAGAGGGAGACGGCGGCAGCACGCCAGCCGGGTCGGGACAGAACCATGGTCGCTCCTGAACGGTGGGAGGCCGGCCCCGTTGCCGGCCGCCTCGGACCGTAGCGACGGCTCCAGCGACCGGCCAGGTACCAGAAGACGCCACTGGTCCTCGCACCCGACGGCCGCCAGGATGCCCGCCCGTCCCCGAGCGCGGCGGATCAGCGCTCGGCGCCGGCGCTCAGCCGGAGGACGACCTCGCCCTCGATGTGCGCGGCGCCGGGGTCGTCGGCGGCCAGGGCCAGCTCGGCCGCCCGGCGACCCATCTCCTCCAGCGGCAGCCGGAACGTGGTCATCGGCGGGTCGAAGTCGCGCAGGGTCGGGATGTCGTCGAACCCCGCCACCTCGACGTCGGCGGGGACCCGCAGGCCGCGGGCCCGGACGGCGGCGAGCGCCCCCAGGGCCATCACGTCGTTGACCGCCAGCAGGCAGAGCGGCTGGTCGGAGCCCTCGGTCCCCGGGCCGGCCGCCTCGAGGCAGGCCTCGGCCGCGCTGCGGCCGCCCTCGCTGGTGAACTCACCGCGGACCACGAGCAGGGGCTCCAGCCCCGCGGCGGCCAGGGCCCGGCGGAACCCGGCGACCCGGTGCTGGGTGGTGACCAGCTCCTCCGGTCCGCCCAGGACGGCGAAGCGACGCCGGCCCCGCGCCACGAGGGCGGTCACCAAGCGGGCCGCCCCGTCCTCGTTCGCCACCTCGACGACGCGGGCCCCGGCGAACCCGGTGTGCCCGAAGGTGACCAGGCGGCCGCCGTTGGCGGTGTAGCGCACCAGCTCGCGGGTGAGGGCCTGGTCCGAGTGCGCGCCCCGGGAGCCGGCCAGGATGATCGCGTCGGTGCGGTAGGTCGCGAAGGCCTTGACCGCGTCGACCTCGCTCTGCTCGTGGCGGTCGGTGCTGGCCAGCAGGACCTGGCTGCGCCGCTCCCGCGCGGCGTGCTGGGCGCCGCGGACGATGCTCGAGAAGTAGGGGTCGCTGATGTCGTGGACGACGACGCCCACCAGCCCGGTGGACGAGCGGGCCAGCGCCTGGGCCTGCGCGTTGGCGACGTAGCCGAGCTCGTCGGCGGCCGCCCGGACGCGGACGGCGATCGCCTCGGCCGGGCTGCGGAGAGAGCCGTTGAGCACCCGGGACGCCGTGGCCAGGGAGACGCCGGCGCGCACCGCGACGTCGGTCAGTCGTACCGCAGGCACCTGTTCTCCAGCCCTCCGGGAGACCTTTGACGGCCTCGTGACCAGGAGTGTAGCGTGCGGAAAGCGCTTTCTCTCCGCACCGACCAGGAGTCTCCATGACCTCAGCCGTCGACCGACCGCGCGTCCTCCGCATCGCCATGAACGGCGTGACCGGGCGGATGGGCTACCGGCAGCACCTGCTCCGCTCCATCCTGCCGCTCCGCGAGGCGGGCGGCGTGACCCTGCCGGACGGCTCCCGCGTGCAGGTCGAGCCGATCCTGGTGGGACGGAACGAGCGCAAGCTCGTCGACCTGGCCCAGCAGCACAAGGTCGAGCAGTGGACCACGGACGTGGAGGGCGTGCTCGCCGACCCGACGGTGGACGTCTTCTTCGACGCCGGCATGACCAGCCACCGCTCCGCGCTGCTGCAGCGCGCGATGCGCGCCGGCAAGCACGTCTTCACCGAGAAGCCGGTCGCCGAGACCCTCGAGGACGCCGTCGCCCTGGCGGCACTGGCCGCCCAGACCGGCATCACCGCCGGCGTCGTGCACGACAAGCTCTACCTCCCCGGCCTGGTGAAGCTGCGCCGGCTGGTCGACGAGGGCTTCTTCGGCCGCATCCTCTCGATCCGCGGCGAGTTCGGCTACTGGGTGTTCGAGGGCGACCAGCAGGCCGCCCAGCGCCCCTCCTGGAACTACCGCACCGCGGAGGGTGGCGGCATCACCACCGACATGTTCTGCCACTGGTCCTACGTGCTCGAGGGCATCATCGGCCGCGTCCGCAGCGTGAGCGCGCTCAGCGTCACCCACATCCCGCAGCGCTGGGACGAGCAGGGGCGCCCCTACGACGCGACCGCCGACGACGCCGCCTACGCCGTGTTCGAGCTGGAGACCCCGGCGGGCGATCCGGTCGTCGGCCAGATCAACTCCTCCTGGGCGGTCCGGGTGCACCGCGACGAGCTGGTGGAGTTCCAGGTCGACGGCACCCACGGCTCGGCCGTCGCCGGGCTGCAGAGCTGCGTCGCCCAGCAGCGGGCCCACACCCCGAAGCCGGTCTGGAACCCCGATCTGCCCGTCACCGACCCGTTCCGGGACCAGTGGCTGGACGTGCCCGCCAACGCCGAGCTCGAGAACGGCTTCAAGCGGCAGTGGGAGGAGTTCCTCCGCGACGTCGTCGCCGGCCGGCCGCACCGCTTCGGCCTCGAGTCCGCCGCCCGCGGGGTGCAGCTCGCCGAGCTCGGCCTGCGCTCCTCGGCCGAGCGTCGGACCCTCGACGTCCCCGAGCTCTCGCTGTGACGGCGCTGCTGCTGCCCGCCGCCGACGGCCTGCTCGCCGAGCACACCCTGGGCGCGCCCGGCGCGTGGACCCGGCCGTCCGGCCCCCTCACCTCCCGGGTGGTCTACGCGGCGGCGCACGTCGTGCCCGAGCGCTGGGCCGACAACAGCCCCGGGGCGCCGGCGGTGCTCGACTGGGACGCGACGCTGGCCTTCCGCCACGAGCTCTGGTCCTACGGCCTGGGCGTCGCCGACGCCATGGACACCGCGCAGCGCGGGATGGGCCTCGACTGGGCCGCCACCCAGGAGCTGGTGAAGCGGTCGGCCGCCGAGGCCACCGCCGTCGGGGGGCGGCTGGCCTGCGGGGCGGGCACCGACCAGCTGGACCTCACCAGCCTGCCGACCGGTCGTCGGGGCCTGGACGCCGTGCTCGGCGCCTACCGCGAGCAGGTCGAGCTGGTGGCCGGCTCCGGCGCCACCGTCATCCTGATGGCGTCCCGGGCGCTGGCGGCGGTGGCCGACGGGCCTCAGGACTACCTCGACGTCTACGGCACCCTGCTCGACGAGGTCGACCGGCCCGTCATCCTGCACTGGCTCGGCCCGATGTTCGACCCGGCGCTGGCCGGCTACTGGGGCAGCGGCGACGTGGCCGCCGCCACCGCGACCTTCCTCGAGCTGATCGAGGCGCACCCGGGCACGGTGGACGGGGTCAAGGTCTCGCTGCTCGACGCGGCCCACGAGACCGCGCTGCGCGCCCGGCTCGCCGGCGTCACCCCCCGCGTCCGGCTCTACACCGGCGACGACTTCCACTACCCCGAGCTGATCCACGGCGACGGCACCCACCACTCCGACGCGCTGCTGGGGATCTTCGCCGCCATCGCCCCGCTGGCCTCCACGGCGCTGCAGGCCTACGACGCCGGCGACGCGGACCGCGGGCACGCCCTGCTCGCCTCCACCGAGGCGCTGGGCCGGCACATCTTCAGCGCACCCACCCCGCACTACAAGACCGGCGTCGCCTTCCTGGCCTGGCTGAACGGCCAGCAGCCCGGCTTCGTCATGGTCGGCGGGCAGCAGGCCGGCCGCTCGCTCCCCCATCTCGTGCAGACCTTCCGGCTGGCCGACGGCGCCGGACTGCTGCGCGACCCCGAGCTGGCCGCCGCCCGGATGCGCAGCCTGCTGGCGGTGCACGGGATGGGTGCCTGAGGTGGCCACCCCGCAGGCCCCGGGGATGGACCGGCTCTCCCTCAACACCGCCACCACCAAGGCCCTCACCCTGGCCGAGGCCCTGCGGGCGGCACAGGACGCCGGGCTCCGGCACGTCGGCCTGTGGCGCGACCGCGTCGAGGAGGTCGGGCTGGAGGCGGCCGTCGCGCTGGTCCGCGCCTCCGGGCTGCAGGTCTCGACGCTGTGCCGGGGCGGCTTCCTGACCGCGGCGGACCCGGCCGGTAGGGCGCACGCGCTCGAGGACAACCGCACCGCCATCCGCCAGGCCGCGGCGCTGGGCACCACCGAGCTCGTGCTCGTGGTCGGCGGGCTGCCGCCGGGCGACACCGACCTGGCCGCCGCCCGCACCCGGGTGGCCGACCGGCTCGCGGACCTCGTCCCGTTCGCCCGCGAGCACGGGGTCCGGCTGGCGCTGGAACCGCTGCACCCGATGTACGTCGCCGACCGTGCGGTGCTCTCCACGCTCGGCCAGGCCCTGGACCTGGCCGCCCCGTACCCGTCCGCCGCAGTCGGCGTCTGCGTCGACACGTTCCACGTCTTCTGGGACCCGCAGCTGGCCGAGCAGGTCGCGCGCGCCGGCCGCGAGCAGCGGATCGCCGCCTACCAGGTGTGCGACTTCAACCTGCCGATCGCCGCCGACGCCCTGCTGTCGCGCGGCATGATGGGCGACGGCGTGGTCGACTTCGCGGCCGTGAGCCGGCTCGTCGCGGCGGCCGGCTACGACGGCCCCGTCGAGGTGGAGATCTTCAACGCCGAGATCTGGGCCGCGCCGGCCGTCCAGGTGCTGGCCACCATGCAGGAGCGGTTCGCCGCGCTGGTCCTGCCCGCCCTGGAGCGGCCGGGGTCGGCCGCCGCCTGAGCGCGCCACGTCGCTAGGGTGACCACGACCACACTTCACCGAGGAAGGACCTGACGTTGACCAGCCCCGTGCTCTCCGTCCAGCTCTACGCCGTCCGCGACCAGCTCGCCACCGACCTCGACGGGACCCTGGCCCGCCTGGCCGGGATGGGCCTGCGCGAGGTCGAGGCGTTCGACTTCGTCGACAAGGCCCCGGCGCTCGACGAGGCCTTCAAGAAGGCCGGGCTGCGCGCCCGCACCGGCCACGCCTCGCTGATGTCGGAGGGCCTCGGACTGGACGACCCGGCGTTCAAGGAGGGGGCCAGGTCCGGCCCGCCCACCCAGCAGGCCGTCTTCGAGGCTGCCAGGACCGTCGGGCTCGAGATCGTCATCGACCCGTTCGTCGAGACCGAACGCTGGCTGACCGAGGAGGCGGTGCTCGACAACGCCAAGCGGCTCAACGACGCCGCCGAGAAGGCGGCCGACCACGGCCTCCGCGTCGGCTACCACAACCACGCCCAGGAGTTCCTGTCCACCTTCCGGGGCCTCACCGCGTACGAGTTCTTCGCCGAGCAGCTGCGCGACGACGTCGTGCTGGAGGTGGACCTCTACTGGGCCGCCACCGGCCGCCAGGACGTCACGGCGCTGCTGGGCCGCGTCGGCGAGCGGGTCCGCGCCCTCCACCTCAAGGACGGCGTCGTGGGCGCCAACCCGTTCGAGCCCGGTGCCGCCCGGATGGACCCGGAGAAGCTGGACCAGCGCCCGGCCGGCGAGGGCGAGCTGCCGCTGCTCGACTACCTCGCGGCCGCCCCGAGGACGGAGTTCGGCGTGATCGAGTTCGACCACTACGCCGGCGGGCACATCTTCGACGGCATCGAGGCGAGCGTGCGCTACTTCAACGAGCACGGCCTGCGCTGAGCACCCGGGGCCCCGGCCCCGCTCCCCGCAGGAGAACGCGTGAACGGATGGTGGGTCGACCCGCCATCCGGTCACGCGTTCTGCGTCCAGCGGGCATGCTGAGCCCGTGAAGTTCACCGCCACCGTCGAGGCCGCCGGCCGGACCGCCACCGGGCTGGAGGTGCCGCCGGAGGTCGTCGAGGCCCTGGGCGCCGGGAAGCGCCCCAAGGTCGCCGTGACGCTGAACGGCCACACCTACCGGACCAGCGTCGGCCTGATGGGCGGCCGGTCGCTGATCCCGGTCAGCGCGGAGGTCCGCGCGGCCAGCGGCGTCGCCGCCGGCGACGAGCTCGAGGTGGAGGTCGTGGTCGACGACGCCCCTCGGGAGGTCGCGGTCCCCGACGACCTCGCGGCGGCCCTGGCCGCCGCGGGCGTGGCCGCGGCGTTCGCCGGGCTCTCCTACAGCCACCAGCGCCGGCACGTGCTCGCGGTCGAGGGGGCCAGGGCCGAGGCGACGCGGGCCCGCCGGGTCGCCGCCGTCGTCACCGCCCTGGCGCCGTAGCGCCGCCTCAGGCCGCGGCCGACTCGCTCACGGTCTTCAGCCGCTGCAGGCCCTTCTCGAAGTCCGGCCCGAGGAACTTGTCCATCGAGCTGAACAGCCCCATGAGCCGGGTCACGACCGTGAGCCGACCGGTCATCGTCCAGGTGACCCGGGACCCGGCGCCCTCGGGCACCACCTCGAACCAGGTGTCGTTGTGCGCCTTGAACGGCTTCTCGAAGGTCAGGTCGACGCGGACCAGCGCCGGTGGCCGCGACTCGGTGATCTCCATCCGGCCCCGGCCGGCGCGCCGGTTGCCCGACCAGCGGTAGACCGCCCCGACCCCTGAGCCGGCCCCCTCGTAGGAGCGCTCCAGGGCCGGGTCGACGTCCTCCCAGGGGGACCAGGCGGCCCAGCGGTGGAAGTCGGCCAGCTGCGCGTGGACGCGCTCCGGCGGCGCGTCGACGACCAGGGTGCGGCTCACGGTGTAGGTGTCGGCCATGCCCCAGGCTACTGCGAGAGGACCATCTCCAGGCGGTCCAGCAACGTCTCCAGGCCAACCTCGAACTCCTCGTCGCCGCGGTCCTCGCTGAGCAGCGGACGCAGCCGGTTGGTGGTGGGCGTGGTCTGGCTGAGGTCACGCCGGCCGTCCCGTTGCGGGATCTGCGCGTCACCCTCGTCGAAGGGCTCCTCGACCGGGGCGGTGTCGGCGCCCCGGGCCGCGGACTCGAGCAGCAGGTGGCCGAGCAGGAAGCTGCTGAAGGCCCGGTAGGCGTCCGCGACCTGCTCGTCGGTGAAGCCGTGCCCCGACAGGTTCGTGAGGAGGTCCTCGACGAGCTCGGGGCTGCGCAGCGGCGGCCGGAGCCACGGCGCGGCGGGGTGCCGGGTGGCGATCAACGGGAACGCGGCGGCGTGCTCGACGGCGACCCGGCGGACGGCGTGGGCCAGCGTCTGCAGGTAGCCCTGCCAGGTGCCGGTGAGGTCGGGGTCCAGCTGCGCCCGCAGCCCGTCGACCAGCGACGCGACGACCGCCTCCAGCAGGTCCTCGCGGCCGCTCACGTAGCGGTACAGGGCCATCGCCCCGACGCCCAGCTGCTGGCCGACGGCCCGCATGCTGAGGTTCTGCAGGCCGTCCTCGTCGATCAGGTCCAGAGCGGCCTGGACGACCAGCGTCCGGCTCAGCCCCGGCGACCCGCGACCGTCCCGCTCCTCGTGCTGCCCCACTGCTGTCCCGCCTTCTGCCGTCCGCGCGGCCGGCCAGCCGCCGCGCTCAGGCTACGGGCGCCGTCGGTTCCGCCGCCCGGGGGTGCGGCCTCAGCTGAGCAGGGCGGCGGTCTGCTGGGCGGCCTTGCGGATGCCGCCCCGCTCGTCCAGCCAGCCGCCGGCCACCCCGATCACCGGCACCTTGCCCAGCGCGCGGGAGAAGAACCCGCCGCGCGGGCGCTCGTCGAGCAGGTCGCTGAGCTGCCACAGGGTGCTGGCCAGCCGCCACAGGGTGAGGGCGGCGCGGGCGGCACCCCGGCCGAGCGTGGCCAGCACGCGGCGGTCCGGCTCCTCCCCGCTCTCGTCGGCCAGCCGCCGTTCGGCCTCGGCGTCGTCCGCGGGCGACGTCACGGGGGCGGCCAGCCCGCGGTCGAACAGGACGCGGGCCAGCAGCGGCACCCAGTCGTCGGGGTCGGTCAGGCCGTGCTCGCGGGCAGTGGCGCAGACGGCGAGCCCGGCGGCGCAGGCCCCGAGCGCCGGCTGCAGCGGGATCCGGTCGGCCAGCGCCCCGGCCAGCCGCGGTGCGGCGGCCGCCAGCCCCGCGCTGACGCCGATCCGGGTGACCCACCAGTCGACGCGGCGCTGGAGCGGCTGGTCGGTCCAGGCCGGCGAGGCCGGCGTGGTGTCGCCCAGGGCGCGGTCCCGCAGCGCGTCCAGCACCTTGGCCGGGAACGGCGCCGAGGGCGGCGGCTCGTCGTCCAGACCGAGCCAGCGCTGGGGGTCGGCCAGCACGTGGCCGACCATCCGGGCGTAGAGGTCGAGCGCGGTGACGACGTCCTCTTCGGTGATCTCCTGCGGCTTGGCCACGGTGTCGGTCTCCTGTCGGTGCGCTCTCGACCCGACGGCGCCGGGAACGCCCCAGCCTAGGGGTGGCCGGTCGGCCGTCGCCGCCGGCACCTCCGCGGGCGGTCGTGGCCGGGGGGTCAGCCCTGGAGCCGCTGCAGCCAGGCGGCGCTGCGCCGTTCGATGTGCTCGAGGTCGAGCTGCCGCAGCACCTCCTCGACGGCCGACAGCACCGACCCCTGCAGCATCCAGAGCCCGGTCTGCTGCCGGGGGTCGACGTCCAGCAGCACCAGCTCGGTGAGCCTGGCCCGGGTCTCCCGGACCAGGTCGAGGGTGCGGCTGACGAGGTCGTCGACGCGGTCCACGGGGCCCCGGCCGAACTCCGCGCTGACCAGCTCGCCGAACCCGCGCAGGGCGTCGGCCACGTCGTCCAGGACGACGGCGAAGGCGCGCCGCAGCTCGGGCGAGAACGACTGGTCGGCGTCCCCGCCCGGCGCCGGGGCCTCGCGGCCGATCACCACCAGCAGGGCCCGCTCGGCCGCCAGGCACCGCTCCAGCCGGTCGAGGGCGTCCCGCAGGCCCGGGTGCACGACGTCGGCGGCCAGGGCGCGCGGGTTGAGCCGCCGGCTCTCCTCGACGGTCCGGACGGCCGCGGCGGCGGCGTCGACGTCGCGCCCGATGTCCTCGGTCCAGGCGGACCAGGCCGCGACCTCCTCCGGGTGCGGCGCCCGGTCGGTGAGGCTGAGCGCCATCTCGTCCAGCAGCGCCGCCTGCGACCGGGCCACCTGACGGACGGCACCGGTGGCGCGCGCGCTCGGGATGGACACCGGCACGAGCAGGCTGAAGGCGATCCCGACGACCGTGCCGATCAGGGTGTTCACCACCCGCACCTCGGCGGCCAGCCCGGGCGCCGAGACGGCGAGGATGAGCATCGCGCTGATGGGAGCCTCCAGCGACTGGTCGCCCAGCCGGAAGAGCTTGGCCAGCCCCAGCGAGGTGGCGATGACGGCGGCCAGGCTCCACCAGGACAGCCCGATCCAGGTGGAGATGCCGACGGCGACCAGCACGCCGGTCAGCACGGCCCCGACCCGGACCAGCCCCATCTGCAACGTGCCGACGGTGGTGGCCTGGACGACGAGCAGCGCGGTGAGGGGGGCCGTGAGGTCGAGGATGCCGGGCGAGACGGTGTCGGCGATGACGTAGGCGACGACCGCGGCGACGGTGAGCCGGACGATCTGGGTGACCGGCGGCCGGAGCCGACCGGGCACGGCCGCCCAGGACGTGGGGTAGGAGGGCCAGGCCCACCACAGCACCCGGCGCGCCGTCGAGCGGGCCCGCGCCCGCACCCGCTCCAGCCGCTCTGCCACGGCCCCAGTGTCCACCGGCCTGCGGGCGGCCCGCAGCCCCGGGCCCGGACGCAGCAGGACCCGGGACCTCGTGGTCCCGGGTCCTGCTGCTGGTCAGACCGTGCTGGTCAGACCGTGCGGGTGCCGCCGGAGCGACGCTTGATGGCCAGGTAGATCACGAGCACGATGATCGCGCCGATGATGGAGCCGATCCAGCTGGACGGCTGGACGAAGCCCTCGCCGCTGTCGCGACCGAAGATCAGCTTGCCGAGGAAGCCGCCGACGAACGAGCCGACGATGCCCAGCAGGATGGTCTGCAGGATGCTGAGGGACTGGCGTCCGGGGACGACCGCCCGCGCGATGAAGCCGGCGATGAGACCGATGATGATGAGCCCGATGATGGTGCCGAGCATGGTGCCTCCTGAGGAAGTGGTGGTGGTGCTCCCGTTCGGCGGCCGTCGCCCGGGCCTCCCCGGTGGGGAAGGCCGGACGAGTGCAGGCTTGCGTCGACCGCCGGGCACCAGTGTGGTCGCTGCGCGCCCCCGGGACCATCGGGGCTACCACCTATCTTCGGGACGGGTGGGGCTCGTGGGACGTGTCCCGGTGGACACCGCAGCGCCCATGCCGCACGTTGGTCCCGTGGCGTCCTTCTCCTCCCTGCCCGTCTACTGGCGGGTCTGCCTGATCAACGCCGCCGTCTTCCTGCTGTCCGCGGTCATCCTGGTCGTCAGCCCGGCGACGGTCGGGCGCGACATGTCCCTCGGTCAGCTCGGCGGGCTGGCCCTGGGCCTCGGCGCGATCATGGTCGCGAACGCCCTGCTGCTGCGCAGCAGCCTGGTGCCGCTGGACCGGCTGGTCGCGCAGATGCAGCGGATGGACCTCGAGGGGCTGGGCCAGAAGCTGCCCGAGACCGAGGACGGGTCGCTCCAGCCGCTGGTGGCGAGCTTCAACCGGATGTCGACGCGGCTGGAGCTGGAGCGGGCCCGCAGCAACGCGCAGGCGCTGGCCGCCCAGGAGGTCGAGCGGCACCGGATCGCCCGCGAGCTGCACGACGAGGTCGGCCAGGGCCTGACGGTGGTGCTGCTGGGCCTGCAGCGGGCGGTCGCCACCGCCCCGCCGGAGCTGGCCGAGGAGCTGCGGGCGGTGCAGGAGACGGCCCGGACCAGCCTGCACGAGGTGCGCGAGGTGGCCCGCCGGCTGCGCCCGGGCGTGCTGCAGGACCTCGGCCTGGTCAGCGCGCTGGCCGCCCTGGCCTCGGACTTCACCACGCACTCCGGCGGGACCGTGGAGCGGGGCTTCGACGCCCACCTGCCGCCGCTGACGGAGGAGCAGGAGCTGGTGCTCTACCGCGTCGCCCAGGAGGCGCTGACCAACGTCGCGCGGCACGCCGACGCCCGCACGGTGCGGCTGCGGCTGCTCGCCGACCCCGAGGGCGTCGAGCTGGTGGTCGCCGACGACGGCCGCGGGCTGGGCCGGGCGCCGGAGGGTTCGGGCCTGCGCGGGATGCGGGAGCGCGCCCTGCTGGTGGGCGGTCGGCTCTCGGTCCGCTCCCCCGGCTCCGCCGGCGGCACCGAGGTCCGGCTGCGGGTGCCCGTGCGGGCGGCGGTCGACGCGTGAGCGCCGAGGTGCGGATCCTGCTGGCCGACGACCACGCCCTGGTCCGGCGCGGGGTGCGGCTGATCCTCGAGACGCGGCCGGGCACCCGGGTGGTGGCCGAGGCCGGCGACGGTGCCGAGGCCGTCGCGCTGGCCCGCCGGGAGCCCGTCGACCTCGCGGTGCTCGACGTGTCGATGCCCCGGATGACCGGCCTGCAGGCCGCGCGGGAGATCGCCCGGCTCGACCCGGCGCCGCGCATCCTCATGCTGTCGATGTACGACCACGACCAGTACTTCTACGAGTCGCTGCGGGCCGGCGCGTCCGGCTACGTGCTCAAGTCGGCGGCGGACCAGGACCTGCTGCAGGCCTGCGACGCCGCTCTGCGCGGTGAGCCCTTCCTCTACCCGGCGGCCATGGCGTCGCTGATGCGCAGCCACCTGGAGCAGCTGCGCCGCGGGGTGGAGCCGAAGGCAAACCCGCTCACCCCGCGCGAGGACGAGGTGCTCAAGCTGATCGCGGAGGGCCGGTCCTCCCGCGAGATCGCCGAGGCGCTCACGATCAGCCCCAAGACCGTCGAGCACCACCGGGCCAACGTGCTGCACAAGCTGGGCATGCGGGACCGGACCGAGCTCACCCGCTACGCCATCCGCGCGGGGCTGATCGAGCCCTGAGGCCCCTGCGGGCGCCGGGTGCGCACCTCCTTGACGCGGGTGAGCACGTGCGCCCCCTCAGCTCGTCGAAGGACGCCCGTCGACAGCCTCAGAGCACGAGGTCCCGCTGCCGCCGGATCGGGTGGCGGTCGAGGCCCCTGCTCAGCCGTCGAGCCCCGCCGCGGGGGTCTGCCGACCGTCGGGCTCCCCCGCGCCACCCGCTCCGCCCGGGCGCAGCCGGTAGAGCACCTCGCCCGCGTGTGGCTCGACGAAGGTGTCCGGGTCGGCGGCGTAGGCGTCGACGTCCACGTCCGCCGGGTCGAGGTAGTTCAGGTTGACGGCCCGGACGACGTCCTCGGGGATGCCGGTGGCCAGGGTGACGGTGACCCGGTTCCGCTCCCCGTGCTCGGGGTCCCAGGTGCCCTGGCCGCGCAGGTGGGTGGAGTGGGCGAGGTCGCCCCACGGGGTGTCCCGGAACCGCTCCCACTGCCCCAGGAAGTAGTCCCGGTTGTGGTAGCCGATCTCGGTGATGTGCGGGTGCATCACCGACACCTCGGTGATGTGGGGGGCGTAGATGATCACCTCGCCGCCGTCGGCCACGATCGGCTCCAGCTTGTAGAACCCCTTGGCCGCGGTCCAGATGTCCTCGTACTTCGCCGGCATCACCGACAGCACCCGCCGGACCGGGGCGTCGCGGTAGGACACGTGGGTCTCCGCCGACACCGCCGCGCAGGCGGCCCAGGCGTCCTCGGGGGTGCCGAAGGCGGCCGCGTGCAGCGTGTCGGTCCCCGACGCGACGACCAGGCAGAGCGCCAGCCGGCGCGCCGGGATCATGCCCGCCGCCTCGTTGACCAGGGCCCGGACCGGCGTGACGCCGCGGGTGCCGATCATCTCGGCGCTGGTGATCAGGGCGCCGACCCAGTGCGACAGGTCGATCAGCTCCTGGCCGGACACGCCGGGGAAGAAGTACTTGTTGCCACCGGAGAAGCCGACCACCTCGTGCGGGAAGACGGGTCCGACGACGACGGCGACGTCGGCCTCGGCCACGTGCCGGTTGATCCGGACGTCGACGGACAGGTCGGTCATCAGCCCGCCGGTGAGCTCGGCCATCCGCCCGGGTCCGATCGTCCCCAGGTCGGTGAACGTCTCGGGGAGCCCGGAGGCGTGGTTGAGGATCCGCCAGCCCGGGTAGGTGGCGCCGCTGTCCCCCGGCGCGAAGCCGAGGTGCCGGGCGAGGTGCTCCTCGCTCATCGCCTGGTGGGTGCCGAGGGCGACGACGACGGTGACCTCGCGGGCCCGGCCCGCGAGCGCGTCGCGGACGGTGCCGAGCAGCAGGGGCAGCGGGCAGGTGCGGGTGCCGTCGGGGACGACGAGGCAGACCGAGGCGCCGTCGACGTCGGCGCCCGCGAAGGCGTCGGCGACGAACGCCGTCACCTGCTGCTCGCTCAGCCGGACCCCCGGACCTCCGACCTGCAGCGCCCGGGCCGGGTCCCCGGGCTCGGTCCCGTAGGCGTGCTCAGGCAACGGCGTCGCCCAGCCCGGGGTAGCTCTGCCGGTAGACGTCCTTGACGATCCGCAGCGACTTGAGCGCCTCCCGCGGGCTGATCCAGAACGGCTCAGGATCGCCCAGCCGGGCGTAGAAGTCGGCGAGCAGCAGCTCGTGCGACACGCCCCAGTAGGAGCGGCCGCCCGTGGCGGCCGTCCGCTCCCGCACCGTCTCGCTGCGGCCGTCGGCGTGGGTGATGGTGAGGTCGCCGCGCAGGCTCAGCGTGGCCTGCTCGGTGACCACGTCGAGGGTCACGGGGGCGTTCGCGGCGTGCGCGAGGGTCGCGTAGAAGACGCTGCGCGCCCCGGACGCGTGCTGCAGGGCGATCTCGGCGGTGTCCTCGACCTCGATCGCGCCGGCGAGCGCCCGGGTGCTGGCGTGGCCCTCGACGCCGGTGACGTCGCCCACCAGCCACTGCACCAGGTCGACCGTGTGGATGGCCTGGTTCATCAGCAGCCCGCCGCCGCTGCCCGCCCAGGTGGAGCGCCAGGGCCGGTTCTCGTAGTAGCTCGCCTCCCGGTGCCAGACGACGGTCGCGGCCGCGCCGAGGACGGTGCCCAGCTCGCCGGAGGTGAGCCGCTCGTGCAGCCCCCGGACCGCCGCGTTGTAGCGGTTCTGGAAGCAGACGGCGATCTTCGCCGAGCCCGCGTCGGCGGCGGCGGCCAGTCGCTCACCGTCGGCGACCGTCGACGCGAGGGGCTTCTCCAGCACCACGTGCACGCCCTGCTCCAGGCAGGCCAGGGCGAGCTCGACGTGGGTGTGGTGCGGGGTGGTGACGTGCACGACGTCTGGTCGCGCCTGCGCCAGCAGCGCGGCCTGGTCGGGGAAGCCGGGCACGCCGTACTTCTGCGCGGCCGCCTCCCGGCGGTCGCGGTCCGGCTCGACCACCCCGACCAGCTCGACGTCGGGCAGGGAGGCGAGGGCGTCGAGGTGGACGACGGAGACGTCGCCGCACCCGATCACGGCTGCGGTGGGCATGCGGGCTCCTGGTGGGGGCTGAGGGGTGGGCGGCGGGGCGGCGGGCGTCAGGAACGCTCGGGGAAGCTGCCCTCGGCGCGGATCCGGGCGTTGAGCTCGCTCAGGTAGAGGTCCTCGTCGAGGTCCAGCGGGATCTCCTGGCCGGTCCAGCCGGAGAGGTGGATGGCGTTGGCCAGCCGGACGCCGTGGATGCCGTCCGCGCCGGGGGCGATCAGCGGGGTGCCGTCCAGGATGTTGGCCGCGAAGTTCTCCAGCACCCCGGCGTGCTGACCGCCCCAGACGGACTCGAACTCGAGCACCTCGGTGCTGAGGTACTGGTCGGTCTTGAGGCCGCCGCTGAACAGCAGCTTCGCGCCGGCGGCGTCGATCGAGTCGCTGATCTCGCGCTCGGGCTTGCTGAGCCGGGTGACGGTGGCCCGCTTGCTGCCGTCGACCACGATCTTGCCGTTGTCGCCCAGGATCTCGAACCGGTCGGTGCCGGCGAGGTCGTGCGTCGCGGTGACCAGCACGCCCGTCGCGCCGCCGCCGTAGTCGACCATCACGCTGACCTCGTCCTCGACGGCGATGTCGCGGCGGAAGCCGAAGCCGAGCTTGGCGTAGACCGACTGCGGGCGACCGCAGATCCACTGCCACAGGTCCAGCTGGTGCGGGGCCTGGTTGACCAGCACACCGCCGCCCTCGCCGCCCCAGGTGGCCCGCCAGGCGCTCTGGTCGTAGTAGCCCTGCGGCCGCCACCAGGTGGTGATGATCCAGCTGGTGTGCCGGATCGCGCCCAGCTCGCCGCTGTCCACGATCTTCTTGATCGCCTGGTACAGCGGGTTGTTGCGCTGGTTGAACATGATCGCGAAGGTGAGCTCGGGGTGCTTGTCGGCGACGGCGTTGAGCTCGGCGACCTGGCGGGTGTAGACGCCGGCCGGCTTCTCGACGAGGGCGTGCACGCCGGCCTCGAGTGCCGCGATGCCCATCTCGGGGTGCAGGAAGTGCGGGACGCAGGTGACGACGGCGTCCACGTCCCCGCTGCTCAGCACGCCGGCGTAGTCGGGGTGGGCCGGGACGCCGGGGTGGCGCTCCTGCGCGGCCGCGAGGGCCGCCGGGTCGCTGTCGCAGAGGGCGCCGATCTCGATGTTGGGCACCCGGCCGTCGGCGATCAGGCGACCGTACATCGACCCCTGGGCGCCCAGGCCCACGATGCCCAGCCTCACCTTGTCCGTCATCGACGTCTCCTCGTCCTCGCTGCGCGCAGCCCCCGGAGCCGGGGACCGGGGCCGCGACCGGCCCGCCCACCACCGTCGTCGCTGGCCCGTCGCCGGCCAACAAGTTGCCGGAAGTTGCCGTCAGGCCCGGGCAGCGGCCGGGACCTCGAACGCGTCGGCCACCGCGGTGTAGGACCGCACCAGGGCGGGGAAGCCGGCCCGCAGCCGTGCGTAGGTGTCCAGGTCGTCCCGGGTCACCGCGACCGGGGTCGGGTCGGCCACCGGACCCCGGAGGGCGACCAGCGCCGACGGCAGGTCGGCCGCGCCGCCGAGGGCGTACCAGCCGAGCGCCGTGGCCCCCAGCGCCGTGCCGCCGGCGCCGGCCTCCACGACCAGCGGCCGCGCCAGCACCCCGGCCATCACCGTCCGCCACAGCGGTGAGCGGAAGGTCCCGCCGGTCGCCCGCACCTCCCGCACCGGCCCCACCTGCTCGAGGGCGTCGGCGATGGTGCTGACCTGCAGGCAGACGCCCTCCAGGGCCGCGCGCAGGAAGTGCTGGCGGGTGTGCCGGTGCCGGATGCCGAAGTAGGCCCCGGCCAGCTCGGGGTCCCACACGGGCGCTCGCTCGCTCAGCAGGTAGGGCAGCATGACCAGCCCGTCGCTGCCCGGTGGCGCCTCGGCGGCCAGGGCCAGCAGCTGGCTGTCGGCGTGCTCCTCCCCCGTCAGCCCCTTCCCCGTCAGCTCGGCGGCGAAGGTCGCGCCGGCCCAGCGCATGGCGATGCCGCCGTTGCTGACCGCGCCGCCGACCACCCAGAGGTCGTCGGTGAGCGCGTAGCAGAACAGCGAGCCGCGCGGGTCGGCGCGCGGGCCGTCGACGGCCATCCGGACCGCCCCGCTGGTGCCCAGCGACAGCCCGGCCACGCCCGGCTCGATGGCTCCGGTGCCGAGGTTGCCCAGCGGGCCGTCCGCGGCGCCGACGACCACCGGCAGCCCGGCGGGCAGCCCCGAGCGGCGGGCGGCGTCGGCGGTCAGCTCCAGCACGGTGGTGGTGGGCAGCACCGGTGGCAGCTGCTCGCGCCGGATGCCGGCGACGGCCAGCGCGTCGGCGTCCCAGTCGCGCGCGACGCTGCCCAGCAGCCCGGTCGCGGAGGCGCTCGACAGCTCCGTGACCAGCTGACCGGTGAGGTGCAGCAGGAGCAGGTCCTTCAGGCCCAGCCACCAGCGCACCGCGGCCGCGGTCTCCGGGTCGTGCCGGGCGAACCACACCAGCTTGACCAGCGGGCTCATCGGGTGGACCGGGGTGCCGGTGCGGCGCAGCAGGTCCGCGGCGAGGCCACCCGACCGCAGCTCCCGCGCCTCGGCGGTGGAGCGGGCGTCGGCCCAGGTGACCAGCGGGGTGACCGGCTCGCGCCGCTCGTCCAGGCCCAGCAGGCCGTGCTGCGCCGACGCCACCGCCAGGCCGGCCACCCGGGTCGCGCCCAGCGCGGCCACGCACTCCGCGAGCGCCGTGTCGACCGCGGCCAGCACGGTGGCCGGGTCCTGCACGTGCCAGCCGGGGCGGGGCTGGGTCAGGGGGTACTCCCGCTGCGCGCCGGCCACCTGCCCGCCGCCGGCGGTGGAGAAGGCGGCCACCTTCACCGCGGTCGTGCCCACGTCGAGGCCGAGCAGGACCTCGCCGGGGCCGGTCATGCGCCGGGCACCAGCAGCGTGGCGCGCTCGAGGACGAGGGCGACCAGCGCGGTGTCGGCGCCCAGCCCCGGCTCGAGGGAGTCCAGCACCGCGGGCACGGCGGCGGCCAGCTCGCCCGCGCTCGCGGCCGCCCGGGCGGCGTCGGCCCCGGGGTCGTTGACGGGGGCGCCGTGACCGCGCAGGTGCAGCACCCAGGCGGCGAGGGTGCTGGCGCAGCCGGCCGGCAGCCGGCCGGCCGCCCGCTCGGCGCGCAGCGGGGGCAGCGTCCTGACCCGCAGCTTCGTGGAGCCGTCGCCGGCGATCTGGGCCAGCCGGTGGCGGACCCGCGGGTTCGCGAACCGCTCGAGGAGCGCTGTCCGGTAGCCGGTGACGGCGTCCCCGCCCAGCTCGAGGTGCCGGCCGGCCTCGTCCCAGAAGGCCTCCACCTCGGCCCGGCAGGCGGGATCGGCGACGGCCTCGTCGATGGTGGCGTGCCCGCGGATGCTGCCGGCGTAGGCCAGCAGGGAGTGCGACCCGTTGAGCAGCCAGAGCTTGCGCTGCTCGAAGGGCCGGACGTCGTCGACGACCCGCACCCCGGCGTCCTCCCAGCGCGGCCGGCCGGCGGGGAACCGGCCCGCCACGACCCACTCGCTGAACGGCTCCGTGGGCACCGGCTCGGCGTCGACGTAGCCCTGGTGCTGCCGCACGAGGACCCGGTCCTCGTCGGTGGTCGCGGGGGTGATCCGGTCGACCATGGAGGTGGCGAAGTCGACGTGCGCGTCCAGCCAGCCGACCAGGGCCGGGTCGACGAGCGCGGCCAGGTCGGTGACGACGGCACGGGTGACCTCGCCGTTCTCGGGCAGGTTGTCGCAGGAGAGCAGGGTGACCGGTCCGGCGGCCGCGGCGCGCCGCGCGAGCAGCCCGGCCACCAGGCGTGCGGGCAGCGACGTGACCAGAGCCCGCGGGTCGGCCCGCAGGGCGGCGGTGTCGGCGACCACCGCCTCCCGACCGGCGTCCAGCCGGCCGTCGGGGCCGGTCAGGTAGCCGGGCTCGGTGACGGTGATGGTGACGACCGCGACCTCGGGCCGGGCCAGGTGGGCGAGGTAGACCTCGTGCTCGTCGGCCGCGTGCACGGCGGCCACCTGGCCGACGACCTCGAAGGCGTCGCCGTCCGCGCTGCGGGTGATCAGCGTGTAGAGCCCGTCCTGCGGGGCCAGCGCCTCGGCGACCCCCGGCCGCCGGCCGGTGAAGGCGGCGATCCCCCACTCCGCCGCGTCGGGGGCGGCGGCGGTGTACCAGGCCTGGTGGGCGCGGTGGAAGCTGCCGAGGCCGAGGTGCACCAGCCGGACGGGCGGCGCCGGCGGGGTGCCCGGCAGCGCACGGGACAGCCGGGGCGGCGACGTCGCCGCGGGGGTGCTGCTCACAGCTTGAAGGTCCTCTCGGGGATCGTGACGACCAGGTCGTGGGCCGTCTCCAGCGCCTCGTCCTCGTCCAGCCGGTGCTCGGCGACCAGACCGGCCAGGTAGCCGGCGTCGAGCCGCCGGGACATGTCGTGCCGGGCCGGGATGGAGCAGAAGGCGCGCGTGTCGTCGATGAAGCCGGACGTCTTGGCGAAGCCGGCCGACTCGGTGACCGCCCCACGGTAGCGGCGGATGGCCTCCGGGGCGTCGAGGAACCACCACGGCGCTCCCGCGAAGACCGACGGGTAGAACCCGGCCAGCGGGGCGATCTCGCGGGAGAACACCGTCTCGTCGACGGTGAACAGCACGAGGTGGAACCCCGCGGCGGTGCCGTAGCGGCTCAGCAGCGGCCGGAGGGCGTCGGTGAGCTCGAGGGCGACCGGGATGTCGCTACCGACGTCGGCGCCGTAGCGCTCGAAGGTCGGGGTGTGGTGGTTGCGGCGGATGCCGGGGTGCAGCGTCATCACCAGGCCGTCCTCGACCGACATCCGGGCCATCTCCGCGAGCAGGTGGCGGCGCAGGGCCGTCGCCTCCTCGGCCGTGATCTCACCGCGGCGGCCGAGGGTGAACAGCCGGGCGGCCTCGGCCGGCTCCAGCACGTCGGTGCGGACGTCGGGGTGGCTGTGGTCGGTGGAGACGGCCCCGTGCGCCCGGAAGTGGCGACGGCGGTCCTCCAGCGCCTCGATGAAGCCGGCGTAGTCGCCGGTGTCGACGCCGGACACGGCGGCCAGCCGGTCGAGGTCGGCGTTCCAGGTGGGGCCGGCCGCCTCCAGGTAGCGGTCGGGCCGGAAGGTCGGGACCACCCGGCCGGTCCAGCTCGGGTCGTCGGTGAGCCGGCGGTGCGCGGCGAGGTCGTCGCAGGGGTCGTCGGTGGTGGCCAGCACCGTGATGCCGAAGCGGTCGTGGAGGGCGCGGGGCCGGAACTCCGGCCGGACCAGGCAGGCGGCGACCTGGTCGTAGACGGCGTCCGCGGTCGCGGCGCTCGGCCGCACCTCGACGCCGAAGATGTCGGCGAGCTGCGACTCGAACCAGTACCGCACCGGGGTGCCCCGGAAGACGTCCCAGTGCGCGCAGACGGTGCGGAACGCCGCCCGCGACTGCTCCTCCTCCAACGGGCCCTGGCCGACGCCCAGCGCCGAGAGCTCGACGCCGTGGGCGTGCAGCAGCCGGTTGACGTAGTGGTCGGGGGTGACCAGCAGCGAGGTCGGGTCGACGAACGGGGTGTCGTCCGCGAGCCAGGCCGCCGGCACGTGCCCGTGCGGGGAGACCACCGGCAGGTCCGCCACCGACGCGTGCAGGCGGCGTGCGATCGCCCGCACCTCCGGGTCGGCGGGCAGCAGCCGGTCGGGGTGGAGCTGCAGGACGGCGGTGGCGGGAGGCATGCCGCCATCCTCACCGTCGCCGACGCCCCGTCGGCAACAAGTTGCCGGTTGTTGCCCCGCGCTCAGCCCTCGGGCAGCTCGGCGAAGGTCCGCTTGACGCCGTTGTACCAGTCGAGCGACTTCCTGGGCCGCCGCCACCGGCCCCTCATCGCGTCCCGCGCCTCCTGGTGGGTCGCGTCGCCCGCCTGCTCCGCCTCCTCGAGGTGGCGGTCCTGGGCGACGATGATCTCGTCGGCCGTCCCGCCCCGGTGCTCCAGCTCGCACGCGCCGCCGAGCTGGCGGCACGACATCGTCTTCACCATCACTGCTCCTCCTGGTCGTGGTGGTCGTCCTCACCGGGGACGACGTCCGGGACGGAGGCGGTGTGACCGACGGCCGGGCGCGCCCGGCGGGACGCGCCGTCCCGCCGCTCCACCGCGGCCAGCGCGTCGGCCTCGGCGCGGAAGGTGATGTGGGCGACCACGCCGTCGACGACGGCGAAGTCGAACAGCACCGCCGGGCGGCCGCGGTGGTACCAGGCGGCCGCGGGCCGGTCGCCCGCGAACACCGCCATCGCGGACTGGGCGCTGCCGTTGAAGAAGCTGGCGATCTCCCGCCGGCCCTCGAGGCGTCCCGGCGTGCCCGCGCTCACCGCGGCGAGGTCCGCGGTCACCACGGCGTCCGGGGCGAGCAGCTCCAGCAGGCGGTCGAAGTCGCCCTCGCGGGCGGCGGCCATGAAGGCGTCGACGACCTCCCAGGCGGCCAGCCGGTCCTCCGCCGCCGGCTGCCGGACCTTGGCGCGGGCGCGGGAGGCCAGCTTGCGGGCGGCCGCCGGGGTGGTGTCGAGGGCGGTCGCGATGGTGGCGAACTCGAAGCCGAAGGAGTCGTGCAGCACGAAGGCCACCCGCTCGGCCGGCGAGAGGCGTTCCAGCACCACCTGCAGGGCGACGCCGACGGTGTCGGCGAGCGCGACCTCGTCCGCCGGGTCGGGCGCGCTGCCCGCCTCCTCCACCGCCTCGACGGGCGCGGGCACCCGGGCGCGCAGCCGGTCCAGGCAGAGCCGGGTGGTGACGGTGGTCAGCCAGGCCGGCAGGTTGACGACCGGCTCGTCCGTCGCGTGCAGGCGGAGCCAGGCCTGCTGGACGACGTCCTCGGCCCCGCTCGGGTCCCCCAGCACCCGCGCGGCCAGCCGGCGCAGCCGCGGCCGCTCCGCCTCGAACTCCTCCGTCGACGTCACCAGCGCGCTCCTCTCCTCCGGCGCCTCCCGGCTGGGCGCGCTCGTGTCCCTGACGGGCCGGCGGGACCCGGTGTGACCGCCGTCATCCGCCGACGGGCCGGACGGGGTGCGGGCCGGTGGAGCCCCGCACCACCAGCCGGGCCGGCAGCAGCATGGGTTCCAGCTCCTCCGGGCGGTGACGACCGGTGCTCTTCAGCAGGTGGTTCACCGCGGCGGAGCCGAGGCTGACCAGCGGCGAGGCCAGCGTCGTCAGCCCGGGCTGCACCAGCTCGGCGTCGACGATGTTGTCGAAGCCCACCACGCGGACGTCGTCCGGCACGACCACCCCGGCGGCGGTCACGGCGCGGATGAAGCCGATGGCCAGCAGGTCGTTGTAGGCGATGACGCCGGGCGTCCGGTGCGCCAGCCACTCCTCGGCGGCCGCCGCCCCGCCCCGCATCGTCGGGTCCTGCGACCCGACGCGGCGGACCCTCATCCCCAGCTCCAGCCCCGCCTCCCGCAGCCCCCGCCAGCGCATCCCGTCCGACCAGGACGCCTCCGGCCCGGGGAGGTAGGTGATCGAGTCGACGCCGGTCCCCGCGAGGTGCTCCGTCGCGCGCTTGACGGCCCGGACGTTGTCGCTGGTCACCGAGGGCACCTGGCCGACCATCCGGTTCAGCACCACCAGCGGGCCCTGCTTGGCCGCCTCCCGGATGGCCGCGTCAGGCATCCGGGAGGAGGTGAGCACGACGCCGTCGACCAGCGGCTGGACGCGGGCCAGCGCGGCGCGCTCGGTCGTCTCGGACTCCTGGGTCTCGACCACCACCGCGGTGTAGCCCGCGTGCGCCGCGGTCCGCTCGGCGCCGCGGATCATCCCGAAGTAGACCGGGTTGGTGATGTCGGCGACGACGACGGCCAGCAGCGACGTCCGCCGGGTCGCCGCCCGGGAGATGCGGGTGGCCCGGTAGCCGAGCTGGTCGGCCACCTGCCGGATGCGCTCGGCGGTGGCGAAGCTGACCCGGCCGGGGTGCGCCAGCGCCCGCGACACCGTCGAGGTGGCCACCCCGGCGGCCTCGGCGACGTCGTAGATGGTCGGTCTCGACGGCTCTCGCGACGCCCCGCCCCCCGCGCCGTCGCCCATGCCGCCACCCTGCCCCGGCCGGGGCCGATGAGCAACAAACGGCAACAACTGGTCGTGACCGCCGGCCGGGTGGCTGGATGGGGGGACCGCCCGCCCCAGCACCGGAACGAGACGACCTGCCATGTGGACCCTGTCCGGATTCTCCGACGAGATCTCCCCCGACTTCGCCGAGCAGTGCGCCCTCGTCGCCGAGCTGGGGCTGACCCACCTGGAGCTCCGCAGCGCCTGGGGCACCAACGTCCTCGACCTCGACGCCGACCAGCTCGCCCGGGCGTCCGCCCTGCTCACCCAGCACGACCTGGCCGTCTCCAGCATCGGCTCGCCGATCGGCAAGATCGGCATCGGTGACGACTTCGGCCCGCACCTGGAGCGGGCCCGGCACGCCGTCGAGGTCGCCCACCACTTCGGGGCGCCGTACGTCCGCATCTTCTCCTTCTTCGTCCCCGCCGGTGTCGACCCCGACAGCGTCCGGGACGAGGTGCTCACCCGGATGAGCGCCCTGGCCCGGGTGGCCGCGGACGGCGACGTGGTGCTGCTGCACGAGAACGAGAAGGAGATCTACGGCGACATCCCGCGACGCTGCCTCGACGTCGTCGAGTCGGTGGGGTCCCCCTACCTCCGGCTGGCCTGGGACGCCGCCAACTTCGTGCAGGTGGGGGTCCGGCCCTTCACCGACGGCTACGCGCAGCTGCGCCCGCACCTGGCGTACGTGCAGATCAAGGACGCGCTGCTGGCCAGCGGCGAGGTCGTGCCGGCGGGTCGGGGCGACGGCGAGGTCGCCGAGACGATGCGGGCGCTGCACGCCGACGGCTTCGACGGCTTCTTCTCCCTCGAGCCGCACCTCAGCCAGACCCACGCGCTGGGCGGGTTCTCCGGCCCCGCTCTCTTCACCGAGGCGTGGCGGGCCTTCACCGACCTCCTCCGCGCCGAGCACATCCCGTTCGCCTGACCGACGCCACCCGACCCGAAGGGCCCACCATGAGCGACACGACGAGCACCGGCAGCGGACGGCGCCAGCCGCAGCTGGCCGCCAACCCCATCCCCTACTGGGCGCGCGACGGCAAGACGCGGGAGGTCTTCGAGACCGCCTTCGCCGACTTCCAGAAGATCGGCTTCACCGCGGTCAAGGCCGACGTCCCGGAGGGCATGACGGCCGAGGAGTACGCCGGCTGGATCGCCGGCTACGGCCTGCGGCCGTCGCTCAGCCTGTTCAGCTCGCCCTTCGACGAGACGATCGACATCGCCGACGAGATGGAGCGCGCGAAGCGGTTCGCCGCCGACCAGGTCGCCCTCGGCCTCGACCGCACGATGGTCTCCTCGATGGCGGTCCCGGCCCGGATGGAACGGCCGGCCGTCGGCGCCGACTTCGACAAGGACCGGCTGGCGCTGGCGATCGAGAACGTGGGCATCGTCTGCCAGGTGCTGCAGAGCCAGGGCCTGCGTCCGCTGCACCACAGCCACGTCGGCGGGGTGTTCGAGACCGAGGCGGAGGTCACCGAGCTGCTCGACACCCTCGGCCCCGACGTCATCGGGTTCGGACCCGACACCGGCCACCTGGCCTGGGCCGGCGCCGACCCCGTCGCCCTGGTCCGCCGGTACGCGGACCGGGTGGGCGGCATCCACCTCAAGGACGTCTTCCCCGACTACCTGGACCCGGCGTCGCGGGAGGGTCTCAGCTACCGCGACATCGGCTCCACCCAGCGGCTGTGGGCGGAGCCGGGGCTCGGGGTGGTCGACCTCGACGGCGTGATGGCCGCGCTGCCGGCGGACTACGACGGCGACTACATGATCGAGGTCGACGTGCCCAGCGTGGACTCGCGGTACGAGTCGCACGCCCTGTCCTTCGCCTGGGCCCAGCGCGTGCTGCCCGCCCTGGTGGGCTGACGGCAGGCGGGACGGCGGTCAGCCCGCCGTCGGCTCCGGCTCGGGCTCGCCGAGCCCGGGCTGGTCGGCGCCTCCGGCCATCTGCCGGGACTGGGCGTTGAGGCGGTCGGCGATCGAGCGGAGGAACCCGGCGGCCTCGCCCATCCGCTCCTCCGGCACGTCCTGCAGGGCGGCCAGCAGCCAGTCGTGGCTGGACCGGACGACGGCCTGGCCCTTGTCGGTCAGCCGGACCAGCGCCCGTCGCCGGTCGCTGGGGTGCGCGTAGCGCTCGGCGATCCCCCGCCGCTCCAGGCGGTCGACGAGGGCCGTCGACGAGCCGGTCGTGATCCCGAGGTCGGCCGCGAGGTCGGTCTGGCCACGGTCGCCGAACACCGTGAGGTAGCTGATCGCCTGGGTCTCGGTGATGCCGAGACCCACCCGGTCGGCCAGCACGTGCCGGTACCGCTCACCCGCGAGGATCACCGCGCGGAGACTCCGGATGGCCTCCTCGACCTCGTCGCCGGCCGGGCTCACGGACACGTCCACTCCTCCGCGGTCCGCTCAGGGGCGCCCCGCTGCGAGAGCACTGTAGCCACCGCGCGCGCGGTGACCAAGTAACTCGACCGTGCGACTACTTGACGAGACGTCGACCCGCTGCCAGGCTGGCGGAGACGGATCCCTCGACGAGGAGGGATCCCCTGGTCAGCGGTGGACCCCGAGATCGGGGGATGGCAGGGTCCGCCGCAGACCGTGGGCCGGGCGGGCGTCACGGCGGTCGGGGGGCGACGGTCGTTTCGCCGGCCCGGGCCCGGGTACCCGGTCGTGGCCCGTACCGCCTCGTCCTCCTGGAGCCGTGATGCGTCCCGCCCCCACCCGCGCCACCGCGTCCCGGCCCGCCCTGCTGGCCGCCGCCGCAGGCCGCGGCGCCCTGGCCGGGCTGGTCGGCGTCGCCGCGATGACCGCCGGGGAGCTGCTGGAGCAGGCCCTCACGCACAGGCCCGACTCCTTCGTGCCCGGGCGGACCCTGCGGACGCTGCTGGGGCGGCCCACCGGTGACGGCGAGCAGCCGGTGCTGTGGAACCACGCCATGCACTGGGGCACCGGTGCGGCGGTGGGCAGCATCGCCGGCGTCTGGGCCGCCCTCGGGCTGCGCGGTCTGCGGGCCCAGGCCGCGCACACCGCCGTCCGGCTCGCCTTCGACCAGACCGTCGAGAACGCCACCGGCGCCGGCGCGCCGCCGTACACCTGGCCCCGGTCGGAGCAGGTGGTGGACGTGCTGCACAAGGCGGTCTACAGCCTGGTCACCGGCAGGGTGGCTGAGCGCGTGCTGCCCGGAGCGGCGAGTGCTGGAGACCTGCGGCGAACCGGGCCGTCGGCGCGCGGCTCGTCAGCACTCGTCGCAGGTCAGGCTTCCCGCACCCCTCAGCGCTTCGGGCACCGACCGCCGTCGAGGCGGTCGAGCCGGGGCTCGAGCCAGCGGGTGATCCGGGTCAGGTCGCGGGTCCCGCGGTCGAAGCCGGAGCCGGCGTGGACGGCGATCGCGACGCCCACCTGCCGGCCGTCGGACAGCGTGACGACGGCCAGCTGCCGCACCAGGTAGCCGCGACCGACGGGCCCCCAGCCGCCCTTGAACGCCACCTCGTCGAGGGTGCCGAGACCCCAGGACTGGGCGGGCACGACCTTGCGCATGAGTGCGAGGGTGGCGCGCGCCTCCTTCCGGCAGCTCAGCCCGGCGGCGAAGCGGGCCTGGTCCTCGAGCGCCCAGCGCGTCTGGCCGAAGGCCGTGAAGCCGGCACGGACGCGGCGGTGCTGGACCCTGGTCCGGCGGTCCCCAGCCGCGCGGACCACGGCCTGCGTCCGGCGGGCGGCCGTGGTGGGGCGGCCGAGGCCGCGCCACAGCTGCTCGGCGGCGGCGTTGTCCGAGCGGGTGATGGCCGCGCGGGCCCGCGCCTTCGTGCGGGCCGAGGACGAGCGCTGCAGCGCCGCCACGGTGACGGGCACCTTGGCCGTCGACCACGCCACCCCGGTGCGGAGGTCGCCGACCTCGAGCAGCGGCCGGGTCCGGGCGCCGGCGCCGACCGCGAAGACGACGACCCCGGCCGGACCGTCCAACCGGCGCTCGACGGCGGCGAAGCTGCGGTCCGCGGCCGACGCCGAGGTGGCCGCGACCGGCGCCGCGACCGCCGAAGGCTCCCCGGGGGCGGGCAGCAGGAGGACCACGAGGGCCAGGGTCGACGCGACGGCGAGGCGGGACCGGGTCAGCATGGTGGGCACGCTAGCGCCCGGGACGGCGCGGCGCGGGCACCCCGGCACGGGGCACGGGGTACGGGGCACGGTCGGAGCTTCCGGTAGGAAGTCACTATCCAAGCCACGGTTGGGTCAAGAAGCTACGAACTCCCCGTTCCTGACCTGACCGGCGACTAGGGTCTCGCACCGAGCCCCGCCCGTCCTGAGCCCCGAGGAGAACCCGTGTCCGACGCCGAGCGCCCCGACGCCCAGCCCGAGCCGCGCGGCCCGCAGTTCCAGCCCGACCCGGCCTCGCCGAACGGGCCGCAGCAGGCCGGACCGCCGCCGAACCCCCCCGGTCAGCCCGGTCCGCAGGGCCAGCCCTACGGCGGCCTGGACCCAGCCGGTCCGTACGGCGGACCCGCCTCCGACAACGCGATCCCCGGCCAGCCCTACGGCCCCGGCCCGGGCGGCCCCGGTGGCCCGCGCGGCCCCGGCCCCTACGGGCCGTACCGAGCGGGTGCGGCCACCGGCCCGGCGGCGAACGGCGCCCGGAAGTCCCGGCTCCCCCTGATCCTGGTCGCCGCCGGCGTGGCGTTCCTGCTGGTGGTCGGCATCACGATCGCCGCCCTCCGCGGCGGCGACGACGAGCCCGTCGCCACGGGGTCCGGCGGGAGCTCCTCCGAGCCCGCCGAGGCGGCGAAGCCCTCCGACGCGGTCCGCGGCTTCCTCGAGGCCGTCGCCGCGAGTGACGGCGAGAAGGCCGCCAGCTTCCTGAAGACCCCGCCGGCGGACACCACCTTCATGACCCGCCCGGTGCTCGAAGCCTCGGCGAAGGCGGCTCCCCTCACCGGCATCGACGTCCCCGAGGTGACCGACGAGTACGCCTCGCGCGTCACCACCCGCTACAACCTGGGCGAGCGCGCCGTCGTCGAGGAGTTCTCGGTGAGCGAGACCGGCGGGCTCTGGCAGATCACCCGCGGCGCCAGCGAGTTCGACCTCAGCTACCAGCGCGACGAGACGCTCCCGCTGCTGATCAACGGCGTCGAGCTGGAGCAGGACGTGGTCTCCCTGCTGCCCGGCACCTACGCGTTCACCACCTCGTCGACGTGGGTCAGCTACGGCGACAAGGCCACCCTGACGCTGACCGGCCCGTCGGACTACACCTCGCCGCGGCTCACCCCGACGCTGACCAAGGACGCCAAGGCCGCCTTCGTGAAGACCACCAAGGCCGCCCTGGACAAGTGCCTCGACCAGCACGAGCTGGCGCCGTCGGGCTGCCCCAACCGGCTGCAGCTGCGCGACGGCCAGAAGGTCGACGAGAAGACGGTGCGGTGGTCCCTCACCAACGACCCCTTCAAGAACGCCCGCGTCACGCTCGACCACCAGGACCCGTCCGTCGTCGAGGGCACCTTCTACCCCCGGTACAACTTCAAGGCCGAGGGCAGCGTCGACGGCCGTCGCGCCACCTTCGACGGCCCGCCGATCGGGCTGTACTCCTTCACCTCCAGCGGCGACCTCTCCACGGACACCATCAAGGTGGAGCTCGCCCTGCGCTGAGCCCGCCCGCAGCACGACGCCGACCGCCGGTCCCTCCCAGGGGCCGGCGGTCGTGCGTCGTGGTCCTCAGCCGACGAAGACGCAGAACGGGTGCCCGGCGGGGTCCGCGAACACGTAGAGCGGCTCCTCCGGGTCGTCGAAGCGGTCCAGCAGCAGGCTCGCACCCAGCTCCAGGGCGCGGTCCCGCTGCCGGAGGAGCTCCGCGGCCGAGTCGACCGTCGTGTCCAGGTGCAGCATCTGCGCCTGGCCGTGCTCGGGCCAGGTCGAGCGCGGGGCGTCCTCGACCTGCTGGAACGCCAGCCCGAGGCCGTCGTCGCCGTGCAGCACCAGCCAGTCCCGGCCCCGCTCGTCGGCCTCCCCGGGCGGCGGCGGCTCGTCCCCGGCCCGGTAGGTCAGGAAGAAGAAGCGGCGGTAGAACTCGGCCAGGGAGCGGGCGTCGTCGGTGTCCAGCACCACCTGACGGATCCGGGGGCCACGAGGTTCGGCGGTCATGGCGCCAGGCTGCCACCCGTACCCGGCACCCGTCGAGACCTCCGTAGGCTCCCCCGGTGACCCTCCCGTTCCCGTCCCCGCTGCTGCCGCGGGCGAGCCGCACCGACGTGCTGACCGGCTACCTCGACTTCTTCCGCACCACCGTGGTGGCGAAGGTGCGCTCCCTGCCCGCCGACCACCGCCACGTCAGCCGACTGCCGTCCGGCTGGACCCCGCTCGAGCTCGTGCAGCACCTCGAGCACGTCGAGCGGCGCTGGCTGGTCTGGGGCTTCGAGGGGCGGCCGGTGGACGAGCCGTGGGGTGACGCCGACGGCGACGGCGTGTGGCGGGTCGCCCCCGGCACGGACGCGGGCGCGCTGCTCGAGCGGCTGGAGGCCCAGGGCGGTGTGACCCGGGCGGTCGCGGCCGCGCACGCGCTGGACGAGGTCGGTGCCCCCGGTCCGCGGTGGGACGGAGGCGCACCCCCCACCCTGGAGCGCGTCCTCCTGCACCTGGTGCAGGAGTACGCCCGCCATCTCGGCCACCTCGACGTGGTGGTCGAGCTGGCCGGCGCGGGGACCGGCGAGGAGGGCCCGCCCGATGCGGCGGCGCCGCCCCCGCCGGCCACTCCGTAGGTTGGGCACACCATGAGCCCCGCACCGAGCCCGCCGCCACCCGCCCGGGTCGGCACCGACCAGCTGACGTGGCGGGACGGGGAGCCCGTGCAGGCCGTCGTCGACGAGCGCGACGCCGACGGCTACGCCGACCTGCGGACCTACGCCACCATCGGGGACGGACGGACCATCGGCCTCGTCGCCCGGGACGGGCGGATCGACTGGCTGCCGCTGCCCGACCTGCACGGCGCGGTGGCCTTCGGAGCGCTGCTGGACGCGGACAACGGTGGCCACGTCGACCTGTGCCCCGACGAGGAGTTCACGGCCAGCCGGCGCTACCTCGAGGGCACCAACGTGCTGGAGACGACGTTCCGCACCGCGAGCGGCGTCGTCCGGGTCACCGACTCGCTCAACACCGGCATCGCGGGCCGGCTGCCGTGGGCCGAGCTGGCCCGCCGGCTGGACGGGGTCGAGGGCACCGTCACGCTCACCGGCCGCATCGTCCCCGGCACGTGCCTCAACTCCGCCTCACCCTGGATGCACGACACCGTGCACGGCAAGGTGCTGCGGCTGGACGGCCTGACCCTGGCCCCGCGCACCCTCGAGGACGACGGCGTGGAGGTCGGCGACCGCGACGTCACCGTGCGCTACACCACCGCCCCGGGCTCGCGGCACCTGCTGGGCCTGGTGGCCACCGCCGACGAGGCGCTCTACCTGCCGGCTCCCGCCGACCTCGACGAGGGCGTCGACCGGACGGTGGCCAACTGGCAGCGCTGGAGCGGCACCTTCAGCTGGGACGGGCCCTGGGCGTCCGCGGTCGAGCGCAGCGCCCTGGTGCTGAAGCAGCTCATCTACGCCCCCACCGGGGCGCTGGCGGCCGCGGCCACCCCGTCGCTGCCGGAGTCGCTGGCCGGCGGGAAGAACTGGGACTACCGCTACGCCTGGATCCGCGACATGGCCTACTCGCTGACGGCGCTGTTCCGCTTCGGGGTGCGCGAGGAGACCCACAGCGCCATGAGCTGGCTGCTGGCCACCATGCGCCGCTTCGTCGACGAGCCGCAGGTGTTCTACACCCTGAGCGGCGGATTCCCGGACCAGGAGCCGCGGCACCACGACGTCCCCGGCTGGCGGCACGTCGGCCCCGTCGTCAGCGGGAACGCGGCCAGCGGCCAGCTGCAGCTGGGCGTCTTCGGCGACATCTTCAGCATCGTCCAGCTCTACGTGGACCACGGCAACGTGCTCGACGACGCGACGGGCCGCCAGCTCACCGTGATCGCGGACCGGGCCTGCGACCTGTGGCGCAGCCAGGACTCCGGCATGTGGGAGCTGCCCGAGCTGCAGCACTACACGACCTCGAAGCTGGGCTGCTGGCACGCCCTGACCCAGGCCGCCCACCTCGCCGAGATCGGCCAGGTGCCGGGGTCGGCCGACCGCTGGGCCAGCGAGGCCGACCTGATCCGCACCTGGGTGGAGGAGAACGCCTGGTCCGAGGAGCGCGGCGCCTACCTCTGGTACCCGGGCAGCGACCAGCTGGACGCCTCGATCCTGCTGCACGCGATCAGCGGGTTCGACCGCGGCGAGCGGATGTCCTCGACGCTGGACGCGCTGCGTCGCGAGCTGGGGCACGGACCGCACCTCTACCGCTACAGCGGGGCCGAGCAGGAGGAGGGCCTCTTCGTCGCCTGCTCCTACTGGATGGTGTCGGCCCTGCAGCTGGTCGGCCGCGGGGACGAGGCGCGCGAGCTCATGGACGAGCTGATGGGCACGCCGAACGACGTCGGCCTGCTGGCCGAGATGGTCGAGCCCGGGACCGGGGCCTTCCTCGGCAACCTGCCCCAGGGGCTCAGCCACCTGGCCCTGCTCAACGCCGCCATCACGGTGACCACCGGCGACCGCTGACCCCCGGGACCCTCGACCCGGGACCTTGGTCACCGATCCGGCGGCGCACCGCCCCGCTGCTTGCCCCGGCCGCACCGCTCTGCCTACGGTGACCGGGCAGCGTCGCGACCAGGACCAGCCTCGGGGCTGACTCCGGCCCAGTCGGTCGGTCCAGGACGGGAACGATGATCGACTTCAGCGGGCAGCCTCTCCCCCGGACCCACGACGACCGCGCACCGGTGCTGCTCGCCGACCTGCCCCCCGTGGACGACCGCTACCACGCCGAGGTCCGGATCGAGCTCGCCACCCTGGTCACGGTGGCCGACCAGCTCGGCGCCGAGACCTTCTCCCTCGTCGACGACGAGGTCACCTTCGCCCGCCGCGGCCCGGGGCCCGGACGGCGTTGGCGCGGCCGGCTCGGCCGTCCCGGGCTCGTCCCCGTCTGACCCCCACCGGTCACCTACGCTGACCGGGTGACCACGCCCCGCAGGACGGGACCGGCCGCGGCCACCGCCGCCCCGCCGGCGGCCCGCCCCCGGGCGCGCGGCCGCAGCGGGTCACGGGTGTGGGCGGTGCTCGTGCAGACGGTCGGCGCGTGCCTGCGGCACCGGGTCACCGGTCTGGCCGCCGAGGCCGCCTTCTTCGCGATCCTGTCGCTGCCGCCGCTGATCTTCGGCCTCGCCGGCGCCGTCGGCTACATCGCCCGGCGCTTCGACGTGCGGACCATCGCCGGCTTCCAGGACCAGGTCCTCGCCCTGTCCTCGCGGGTGCTCACCGAGGACGCCGTCGCCGACGTCATCGCCCCCACCCTCGACGACGTGCTGTCCGGCGGTCGCTTCTCGGTGATCTCGGTCGGCTTCGTGCTGGCGCTGTGGTCGGGCTCGCGGGCGCTCAACGTCTTCGTCGACACGATCACGATCATGTACGGCCTGGCCGGGCGGCGCGGGATCGTCCGGACCCGGGCGCTGTCCTTCACCCTCTACGTCGTCTTCCTGCTGGTCGGGACACTGCTCGTCCCGCTGGTGCTGGCCGGCCCGGGCCTGGTCGACCGGCTGCTGCCCAGCCGGCTCGACGTGCTGGGCGACCTGTACTGGCCGGTCGTGCTGCTCGGCTCGGTCTGCTTCCTGACCTCGCTCTACCACCTCTCGGTGCCGGTGCGGACGCGCTGGCGCGCCGACCTGCCCGGAGCCGCGCTGACCCTGTCGGCCTGGGTGGGCGGCAGCGTCCTGCTCCGGCTCGCCCTGAGCGCCAGCACCGGCTCGACCTCCATCTACGGGCCGCTGGCCGCGCCGATCGCCGTGCTGGTCTGGCTCTACCTCATCTCCATCGCCGTGCTCATCGGGGCCGCCTTCAACGCCGCCCTGGACCAGGTGTGGCCCCGCCTCTCGGGGATCCCGCACCCGCCGGTCGACGACCCCGTCGAGATCCCGGACACCCTGACGCCGGTGACGCCCCCGGGCGGGCCCGGACGGCAGCGGTACGCCCGACCGCTCCGGCGCCCACGCTCAGCGTCCCAGGATACGGACACGATTCTCAACAAGTGAGAATCGGATTTGATCGTGGGCGATCGACGGATGAGGGTGGAGCCGTGATCATCGCCCCGGAGCACCCGCGCGACCGGCCCCGGCCGTCGCGCCAGGGCCCGGCCCGGCCCTCCGGGCTGACGGTGCGTCACTACCTCGACCTCGGTCGCACCGGGTCGATGATCTGTCGTCGGCCTCGCCGCTGAAGCCCCGGCACGCCGCGCCCGCGCCCTCCGTCAGGAGCGCGCACGCCGTGTGCAGCCCCACCGATCGAGGACACCGATGAGCACCGAGACCACCTCCAGCCCGCGTCCTGCGGCCGCGACCCGGCCCGACGCATCCCGCCCGGCCCCCAAGCCCCGCCGCACCAAGGGCGAGGGCCAGTGGGCGCTCGGCTACCGCGAGCCGCTGAACGCCAACGAGCAGTCCAAGAAGGACGACAACCCGCTCAACGTCCGGGCCCGCATCGAGAACATCTACGCGCACGGCGGTTTCGCCTCGATCGACCCGGGCGACCTGCGGGGCCGGTTCCGCTGGTTCGGCCTCTACACGCAGCGCCGGCCGGGCATCGACGGCGGGAAGACGGCCACCCTCGACCCGTCCGAGCTCGACGACGAGTACTTCATGCTCCGCATCCGCATCGACGGCGGCGCGCTGACCACCGAGCAGCTCCGGGTGATCGGGCAGATCTCCGTCGACTTCGCCCGCGGCACCGCCGACATCACCGACCGGCAGAACGTGCAGCTGCACTGGATCCGCGTCGAGGACGTGCCGGAGATCTGGCGCCGGCTGGAGGCCGTCGGGCTGAGCACCACCGAGGCCTGCGGCGACTGCCCGCGCGTCATCCTGGGCTCCCCCGTCGCCGGCATCGCCGCCGACGAGATCATCGACCCCACGCCCGCCATCGCCGAGATCGTCGAGCGCTACATCGGCGACCCGCAGTACTCCAACCTGCCGCGCAAGTTCAAGACCGCCATCACCGGCCACCCGCTGCAGGACGTCGTCCCCGAGATCAACGACATCGCGTTCGTCGGCGTCGAGCACCCCGAGCACGGCCCCGGCTACGACCTGTGGGTCGGCGGCGGCCTGTCGACCAACCCGATGCTGGCCCAGCGCGTCGGCGCCTGGGTGCCGGGCGAGGACGTCGCCGAGGTCTGGGCGGCCGTCTGCGCCGTGTTCCGCGACTACGGCTACCGCCGGCTGCGGACCCGCGCCCGGATCAAGTTCCTCGTCGCCGACTGGGGCGTCGAGAAGTTCCGCCAGGTCATGGAGGACGAGTACCTGCACCGCCGGCTCACCGACGGCCCCGCCCCCGCCGTGCCCACCCGCTCCGGCGACCACGTCGGCGTCAACCGGCAGAAGGACGGCCGGTTCTTCGTCGGCCTGTCCGCCGCCGCCGGGCGCACCACCGGCGCCACGCTGCTGCAGCTGGCCGACGTCGTCGAGGCCCACGGCTCCTCACGGGTCCGCACCACGCCGATGCAGAAGCTGCTGGTCCTGGACGTCGAGGAGGACCGCCTCGAGTCCCTCACGCAGGCCACCGAGGCGATCGGCTGGTCGGCCCGCCCGGACGCCTGGCGCCGCTCGGTGATGGCCTGCACCGGCATCGAGTTCTGCAAGCTGGCCATCGTCGAGACCAAGGCGCGCGCCGCCACGCTGATCGAGGAGCTGGAGACCCGGCTGGGCGCGCTCGACTCCCCCATCACCGTGCACCTCAACGGCTGCCCCAACTCCTGCGCGCGCATCCAGACCGCCGACATCGGCCTCAAGGGCCAGCTGGTCCCCGGCCCGGCGGGCCAGCAGGTCGAGGGCTTCCAGGTGCACCTGGGCGGCGGGCTGGGGCTCGACGCCGGCTTCGGCCGCAAGCTCCGCGGGCACAAGGTGACCGCCGACGAGCTCGGCCCCTACGTCGAGCGCGTCGCCCGCGCCTTCGTCGCCGACCGGGCCGACGGCGAGCGCTTCGCGCAGTGGGTGGCCCGGGCGGACGAGTCGGTGCTCGTATGACGGGGGCCCCCTCGACCGGCTCAGGGCACAGCACGCGCCAGGCCGTCCTGTACTGCCCGTACTGCTCCGAGGAGACGCTGTTCCCTCGCGAGGAGGGCGGCTGGGAATGCCGCAGCTGCCTGCGGGCGTTCTCCGTGTCGTTCCTCGGCCTGGTCCCGGGCCGACGCGACGCGCAGGAGGAGCGATGAGCACCACCCTCGACCTGGCCGACCTGGCCCTGCACGCGAACGCCGAGCTGGAGGGCGCGACCGCCCTGGAGATCATGGGCTGGGCCGCCGAGCACTTCGGCTCCGGCCTCGTGGTCACGTCCTCGATGGCCGACACGGTGATGATCCACCTGGCCGAGCAGGTCGCCCCGGGCATCGACGTCGTCTTCCTCGACACCGGCTACCACTTCGTGGAGACCATCGGCACGCGCGACGCCGTCAGCGCCGTGCACGCCGTCAACGTCATCAACGTGACGGCCGACCTGACCGTCGCCGAGCAGGACGCCCGCTACGGCCAGGACCTGTTCGCGACGGACCCCGACCGCTGCTGCGCGATGCGCAAGGTCGCCCCGCTCAGCCGTGCGCTCGAGCCCTACGCGGCCTGGGCGACCGGCCTCCGCCGCGCCGACTCCGCGGCCCGCGCGCAGACCCCGGTCGTCTCCTGGGACGCCCGCCGGCACATCATCAAGGTGGCCCCCATCGCCACCTGGTCCGACGACGACGTGGCCGGCTACATCGAGCGGAACGGCCTGATGGTGAACCCGCTGCTCGACGACGGCTACGCCTCGATCGGCTGCGAGCCCTGCACTGTCCGCAGCACGGGGGACGACGCCCGCGGCGGCCGCTGGGCCGGCCGCGCCAAGACCGAGTGCGGGATCCACCTGTGAGCGCCACCGCGCGGACTTCCGCCCCCCGGGTCGGCGCCGACCCGGACCTCGCCGTCGGGGCGACGGTCTGGTTCACGGGCCTGCCATCCGCCGGCAAGTCCACCATCGCGCACGCGCTGGCCGACCGGCTGCGGGCCGAGGGCCGGCGCGTCCAGGTCCTCGACGGCGACGAGGTGCGCCCGCACCTCTCCGCGGGGCTCGGCTTCACCCGCGCCGACCGCGACACCAACGTCGCCCGGATCGGCTGGGTCGCCCAGCTGCTCGCCAGCCACGGCGTGACGGTGCTCGTCCCCGTCATCGCCCCCTACGCGGCCGCCCGGCAGTCCGTCCGCCAGGCGCACGCCGAGGCCCACGTGCCGTTCGCCGAGGTGTTCGTGTCCACCTCGCTGGCGGTCGCGGAGTCCCGCGACGTCAAGGGTCTGTACGCCAAGGCCCGCCAGGGCGAGATCAACGGGCTGACCGGCGTCGACGACCCCTACGAGGAACCCCGCAGCGCCGAGCTCGTGCTCGACACGGCCGAGGTCGACCTCCCGACCTCCGTGGAGCTGGCCTCCGCGCTGCTGACGGCGATCCGGGAGGACCAGCCATGACCCAGACCCAGAGCTCGACCGAGCAGGACGTCCCCAGCACCAACCCGAGCACCCGGGTCCCGCGTCGCACGCCGCTGGGCGTGCAGCCGCTGACCGAGCTGCAGGCGCTGGAGTCGGAGTCGATCCACATCTTCCGCGAGGTCGCGGCCACCTTCCGCAAGCCGGTGATGCTCTTCTCCGGCGGCAAGGACTCGGTGGTGATGCTGCACCTGGCGGCGAAGGCCTTCTGGCCGGCCCCGATCCCGTTCTCGCTGCTGCACGTCGACACCGGGCACAACTTCCCCGAGGTGCTGCAGTACCGCGACGAGGCCACCACCTTCTACGGAGCCGCCCTGGCGGTCGCGTCGGTGCAGGACTACATCGACGACGGCCGGCTGCGCGAGCGCCCCGACGGCCAGCGCAACCCCCTGCAGACCGTCCCGCTGCTCGACGCCATCACCGAGGGCAAGCACGACGCCGTGTTCGGCGGCGGCCGTCGGGACGAGGAGCGGGCCCGGGCCAAGGAGCGCGTCTACTCGATGCGCGACGAGTTCGGCCAGTGGGAGCCGCGCAACCAGCGGCCCGAGCTGTGGTCGCTCTACAACGGCCGGCACCTGCCCGGCGAGCACGTCCGGGTGTTCCCGCTGTCCAACTGGACCGAGCTGGACGTCTGGGACTACATCGAGGCCGAGGGCATCGCGCTGCCGTCCATCTACTACGCGCACGAGCGCGAGGTCGTGGAGCGCGACGGCATGTGGATCGCGCTGACCCCGGTCACCCCGGCCCGCGACGGCGACGCCGTCGAGCGCCGCTCGGTGCGCTACCGCACCGTCGGCGACATGTCCTGCACCGCCGCGGTGCTGTCGGAGGCGACGACCGTCGCGGACGTGATCACCGAGGTGGGGCTCAGCCAGCTGACCGAGCGCGGCGCCACCCGGGCCGACGACCGGATGAGCGAGGCCGCCATGGAGGACCGCAAGCGAGAGGGGTACTTCTGATGCCCACCACCAGCACCGCCGCCGCGCCGACCCGCCGTCCGGGCGGTGACGCCGGCCACCGGCGCACGCTGCTCCGGCTGGCCACGGCCGGTTCCGTCGACGACGGCAAGTCCACCCTGGTCGGGCGGCTGCTGTTCGACACCAACTCGGTGCTCGTCGACACCCTCGACCACGTCGAGCAGGTCAGCCGGCGCAAGGGCCTGGCGACCGCCGACCTCGCGCTGCTCACCGACGGGCTGCGGGCCGAGCGCGAGCAGGGCATCACCATCGACGTCGCCTACCGCTACTTCCACACCCCGGCGCGGAAGTTCATCCTGGCCGACTGCCCCGGGCACGTGCAGTACACCCGCAACACCGTGACGGGCTCGTCCACCGCCGACGTCATCGTGCTGCTGGTGGACGCCCGCAAGGGCGTGGTGGAGCAGACCCGCCGCCACCTGGCCGTCGCCTCCCTGCTGCGGGTGCCGCACGTCGTCCTCGTGGTCAACAAGATCGACCTGGTCGACTACGCCCAGGACGTCTTCACCCGCATCGCCACCGACTTCTCGGTGCTGGCCCGCAGCCTCGGGGTGCTGGACAGCCACTGCATCCCCGTCTCGGCCACCGAGGGCGACAACGTCGTGACCCGGTCGCCGCGGACGCCCTGGTACGAGGGTCCGACGGTGCTCGGCTACCTCGAGACCGTCGACGACACCAAGCTCGCCGTCGGCGCCGACCTCCGCTTCCCGGTGCAGCACGTGATCCGGCCCCAGGGCGCGACGCTGGCCCCCTGGGCCGCCTCCGCCCCGGCCGTCGACGCCGACTACCGCGGCTACGCCGGCAAGATCGAGTCCGGCCGGGTCCGCGTCGGCGAGGAGGTCGTCGTCCTCCCGCGCGGCTCGCACGCCAAGGTGGTGGCCGTCGACACCCCGGACGGGCCGCTGGACACCGCGGTGGCCGGCCAGTCGGTGACCCTGCGGCTGGACACCGACATCGACGTCTCCCGCGGCGACATCCTGGCCGGGACCGACGCCCCACCGGTGCCGGTCCGCGAGCTGACCGGCACGGTCTGCTGGCTGGCCGAACGGACGCTGACCGTCGGCGCCCGCGTCCTGGTCCAGCACGGCACCGCGCTCACCAAGGGCATCGTCCGTTCCGTCGACGGCGCGCTGGACCTCGCGTTCGCGTCCGGCGGCACCCCGCACTGGCAGCCGGCCACCGAGCTGGGCCTCAACGACATCGGCCGGGTCCGGATCGCCCTCGCGACTCCCCTGCCCCTCGATTCCTACAAGGAGCACCGGGCGACCGGCGCGTTCATCCTGGTCGACGAGGCGGACGGCTGGACGCTCGGCGCCGGCATGGCCGGCAGCACCGCCATCCCGACGGGACCGGCGCCCGCGCCGGCTCCCACCCCCACCGCCGCCAGGGTCGACGGCACCACACCGCAGAAGTAAGGAGGAGCACCCATGACTGCTCCTGCGCTCGTGCTCCTGGGCTACGGCAGCCACGACCCCCGTGTCGCCCAGGTCAGCGCCCAGATCCGGGCCGCGCTGCTCGCGATCCGCCCGTCGCTCCACGTCGAGGTCGCGTTCCTCGACCACTGCGCGCCCAGCGCACCCCAGGTGGTGGCCAAGCTGGCCCGCCGCGGGGTGACCGAGGTCGTCCTCGTGCCGCTGCTGCTGTCCGACGCGTTCCACGCCCAGGTGGAGGTGCCGGCCGCCGTCGCCGCCGTCCGCGCCGAGCACCCGGACGTCCGGGTGCTGGCGTCGCGCCCGATCGGCCCGGAGGCCGCCCTGCTCGCGGTCATCGACCGGCGGCTCCGCGACGCCCTGCGCTCCCGGCGGGTCAGCGAGCTGGACGGCCTCGTCTTCGCCGCCGCCGGCAGCAGCGACGTCCGCAGCAACGCGATCGTCGCCCGCCGGGCCCGGCAGTGGGCCACCCACCACCGGCTGCCGCACGTCACCGCCTTCGCCACGGCGGCCGGTCCCACCACGGCCGAGGCCATCCGCACCCTGCGCGCGCAGGGCCGCCGGCACATCGCCGTCGGCAGCTGGTTCCTCTCCCCCGGGCTCCTCTTCACCCGGCAGGCCGAGCTGGCCTACGAGGCCGGCGCCGTCGCGGTGTCCGACCCGATGGGGGCCGAGCCCGAGATCGCCGAGGTGGCGCTGGTGCGCTACCTGGTGTCCGCCATGGACCTCGTCGACCTCGACGCCCCCGCCGAGCACGTCGGGACCAGCTCGCCGTTCGACGACCTCGACCTCGAGCCGCCGGTCCGGCACCTGTCCGTCGTCTCCGCGTAGCTCTCCGGCTCGCGGCCGCGCGGCGAGCGTCGGCAAGGTCGGGGCCCGGGCCCGCTCTGGACGAGTGAGCCCGTGGGACACGATCTTCGTCCCGCGGGCGAGGAAGGAAGAGCGGGTCTCCGAGGGCCCCGGCCGGGCGCGAGCCGCAGGACTACGTCAGTGCCAGACGTCTCTTCTCGGCCTCGACGTCGAAGTCGGCCGGCGGCCACTGGAGGTCGAGGGAGCGCAGGTGCTCGACGAGCAGCTGCGCGACGGCCCAGTTGCGGAACCACTTGCGGTCGGACGGGATGACGAACCAGGGCGCGACCTGGGTGCTGCAGCGCTCCAGGACCGCCTCGTAGGCCTCCGCGTAGGCGAGCCACTTGGCGCGCTCGTCCACGTCGCCCGGGTTGTACTTCCAGTACTTCGTCGGGTCGTCGAGCCGGGCGGCCAGCCGCTCCTTCTGGGTGGCCGAGGAGATGTGCAGGAAGCACTTCACCAGCACGGTCCCGGAGGCGACGAGGTCGGCCTCCCAGGCGTTGATCTCCTCGTACCGGGTGCTCCAGACCGCCTCCTCGACCAGCCGGTTGACCCGGACGTTGAGCACGTCCTCGTAGTGCGAGCGGTCGAAGACCCCGATGATCCCGGGCGGCGGGAGCTCGCGCTCGACCCGCCACAGGTAGGGGTGCCGGCGCTCCTCGGCCGTCGGGGCCTTGAACGCCTTGATCCGCACCCCCTGCGGGTCGACCATGCCGATGGCGTGCCGGAGGACGCCGCCCTTGCCCGCGGTGTCCATGCCCTGCAGGACCAGCAGCACCCGCCGGGCGCCGGGCAGCCCGGCCCGTCCGGTCGCGTACAGCCGCTCCTGCAGGTCGGACAGCTCGGGCTGGAGCGCGGCGGTCAGGGCGGGCGCGTCGGCCTTGCTGCCCGCGAAGCCGGTCGTCGCCGCCGGGTCGAGGGTGCCGAGGTCCACCGGACCGGCCGGCAGCCGCAGCAGCTCGGTCAGCGGCTGGGTGACGGGCACCGGCTCCTGGGGCTTGCTCTTCTTGGCCATGCGGGCGATTGTGCCCGACGGGCCGCCCGGGCCGGGGCGGCGGAGGCACGGACGGGGTGTGCGAGGGTGAGCCGTGACCCGCCCCGCGCTGCAGCTGATCTTCGACCGGACCGGCCGGGCGGCCGGGGTCGACCTCGACGACGCCGCCCTCGTGGAGCTGTACCGCTACCCCGACGACGGCCGGCGACGGCTGCGCACCAACTTCATCTCCTCCCTCGACGGCTCGGTCCAGGGCACCGACGGGCGCTCGGGCGGGATCGCGACCGCGAGCGACCAGCACGTCTTCGCGCTGCACCGGGCGCTGGCCGACGCCGTCGTCGTCGGGGCCAGCACGGCCCGCTCCGAGGGCTACCGCGCCGTCGACCTGCAGCCCTGGCAGCGTGAGCTGCGGGCGTCCCTGGGCCTGGCCCCGTTCCCGGCGCTGGTCGTCGTCACCGCCAGCGCCCGGCTGGACCCCGCCATGGCGACCCCAGCCGAGGGCGACGGCGGCCCGGTGCTGGTGCTGACCACCAGCGGCAAGGCCGACGCCGACCTGGGGCCGCTGCGGGACGCGGGCATCGAGGTGCGCGAGGAGGGTGAGGAGCTGGACCTCGGCGCGGCGCTGGACCGCCTGGCGGGCGCCGGCTGGCCGCGGCTGCTCTGCGAGGGTGGACCCGGGCTGCACCGCGCGCTGCTGGCCGCCGGGCTGGTGGACGAGCTGTCCCTGACGCTCGCGCCGGTCGTGGTGGGTGGGCAGGGGCTGCGCTCCACGAGCGGCGCGGCGCTGGACGGCGCCCTGCCGTTCGAGCTCGCGTTCGCCCTGCACGGGGCCGACGGGACGCTGTTCACGAGCTACCGGGCGCGGACGGCCGGCGCGCCGTCCCTCCCCTGAGCTGGCCGGACCTTCAGGGGCGGTTGTCGTGCAGCCAGCGGGCGAGCTCGGGGTCGCTGGTCAGACCGGTGCGCTCGTCGTAGCTGGGGTTGCGGGCGAGGATGCGCTGCAGGCGCTCCTGCTCGGCCGCGGGCGCCCACCAGCCCGGGCGCGAGGTCTCCTGGTTCCAGCGGCGCTGGCCGGCGCGCTCCAGCCGCACGACCGAGGCGAACAGGACGGCGACCAGCAGGGCCGCGACGCCGATGACCAGCCAGGGGGTGTCGAACATGTGCAGGTGCCTCTCGAAGACCGTGACCGCCGACCCCCGAGCTGGGGCAGCGGGTGGACGATCCCTGCGGCGACGTGCGACCGCGCGGCCGTCCCGCCGCTGGCGTGACCCCCCGATCCGCGCCAGTTGCGCAGCGGTCGAACACCCCGCCGGAAGGAAGTACACCAACTCTTCGCAGCGCTTTCCGGGGAAGCCCTCGCCGTGTCTACTAGTTGCCATGTCCTAAAGCGGACACGGCTCCCGGGGGGGTTCAGGAACACCCGCGGGGGTACAGAGGCGGCGAGGTGTCGTGGTTGACAGCCCAGAGCCGCCACCGCACCTGAAGGCTGAGGGCTGGTTGAACAGCCAGCTGGCCCCTGGTCCTCCTCCGCCCGCGTCGGGTGCCGCGCCGATGACCCTCGACGAGGCCGAGGCCTCTCCCGCGGGCCCGGTCCGCCGGTGCGACCCAGCCGCCGTCACCACGCCGTCCCCGGGCGATGAGGCACAGTGGACGCCATGGACCTGTCCGACCCGCTGACCCTGGTGCTCGTGCTGCTCGGCCTGCTCGCCCTGCTGGGGGTGGCCGGGGTCGGTCTCGTGATGTGGCGCTACGCCATCCCGCCGCGTGGCCTGGTCGCGATGGTCGGGGCCCTGGTCTACCTGGTCAGCCCGGTCGACGTGCTGCCCGAGGTGGTGCTCGGACCGATCGGACTGCTCGACGACGCCGGCGCGGTCACCGCCGCCGCGGTCTTCGTCTACAAGCTCGTGAAAGTCGCCCAGCGGCTCCAGGACGCGGGGGTGGAGCGGCCCCGGCGCCGGCACGCCCGCGCGGCCGACCGCGCCGGGTCTCGCAGCCGGTGAGGGCGCGGGGCGCTCACCGGGCATCCCCGGGGTGCCCGCCTGCTGAGCGTGGTGCACGCAGGCGTCGCAGGCGAGCCCGGCCGGACGGCACGCTCGGCGTCTGCCCCTCCGCCCGACGCGCGGCTCAGGTCTCCCGGGTGCGGGCCGGGAGCTCGAGGCAGGCTCGGCCGCCCCGACCGGGTCTCGGGGAGAGCACGAGGCGGCCGCCGTGCCAGGCCGCGACGGCTGAGGCCAGGGCGAGACCCAACCCCTGGCCGTCGGGCGGCCGCGGCCGGTGGGTGTCTCGTCCGGACGGCGGCGCGGGTCGGCCATCCTCGTCCGCGTCGGGGTCGGCGCCCTGGTGGGTCACCTCGATCCGTGTCCCTGTCTCGGTGGTGGTCGAGGCGACCCCGACCGTCGACTGGTCGGCCGCCTGCGCCAGCGCGTCGTCCAGCAGCCTGCGGAGCGCCAGGCGGAGGCGGCGGGAGTCAGCCACGCAGCTCTGCGCCGGTTCACCGCTGACGACCAGCTGAACGCCTCGTCGAGCTGCGCGGTCGCCGTACGTCACCACCTCGTCGGCGACCAGCTCGGAGAGGTCGACGACGTCCAGGGTGTGCGGGTCCGGTCCCACGCACGCCACGTCCAGCAGCGCGCAGACCTCGACGACCACGTCGTTGAGCCGCTCAGCGGCTCGCAGCAGGCATGCGAGCGACTGGCGCACCTCCGGGGGGAGCTCGTCCTCCCGGTCCGTCAACAGCTCGGCGTGACCCAGCACCACCGTGAGGGGCGTGCGCAGGTGGTGGTTGACGCTTCCCACCAACCCGCGGTGGAGCTCGTGGTGGACCGCCACCGGGCCGCGCGGGGGCGTCGCCGCTCGATCGGACGTCGGTGGAGGCCCCGACCCCACATGACTCTTCGACACCTGGCCTCCTGCGATCTCGCGCGGGCCGCCCCCGCGCCTGCCGGTGCATCCGGGATTCGGAGCCGGCCGGAGGGCGCCTTGCCGCCCGGGGGGAGGCCAGGAGCAAGGCGCCACGAGGGCTCTCGGTCAGAGGGCCTCGCCTCGAGGATGACGCAGCCGACATCCCCCCGGGGGGTCGTCTGCGCCCTCGTGCGCGATCTGGCTGAGAGACCGCGCTGCGGGGCGCACCTCATCGCCGTAGGACCCGGGCGAGCCGCCTAGGATGTGTCCGCAGAGCCTGGGACGCCGACACCCGAGCCAGCCGAGGGTCCCGCCAGCTGCCCGACGGCGCTGCGGTCGAGACCGGCCCCCTCGCTCTGGACACTGCAGGGAGGACGAGCGTGGACGCCATTCCTGACGCGGGCGCCCGGCCCGGAACGGACGAGAGCCGATCGAGGAGGATGCCCTACACGCGGCGCAGGACGGACGACCGCGACGAGGCCGAGCGGATCCTCAGCGACCTCTACCTACCGAACCGCCTCGACCTCTCCCGAAGTTCCGCCGCCCTGGGCATGGAGGTGGCCGGGCTGCACCTCGGAGCACTCACCGTCGGCCGGCTGACCTACGGGCGACCGGCACGTGTGCGCACGGCTGAGGCCGAGAACTTCCACGTCAACGTCGCCCTGCGTGGTCGGGCGGTCTCCCGGAGCGGGAGCGGCGAGCCGGTGTCGACGACCCGGGGCGAGGCTCTCGTCTTCCCACCTGGCGCGCCCGCCGAGATGTCCTGGTCGGCCGACTGCGAGCAGCTGTGCTTGATGGTTCCCCGGGACCGCCTGGAGTCCGAGCTCGAGCACCTGCTCGGTCGATCCCTCACCGGTCGGCTGACCTTCGACTTCACCGCTGACCTGGGCACTCCCCTCGGGCGGCGCTGGCGGACCGTGCTGAACCTTCTCGTCGAGGAGCTCGACCACCCGACGGACGTCGGCGGGAACCCGCTCGTGGCGAGGCACGTCGAAGCGCTCGTCCTCGACGGCCTCCTGCTCGCGCACCCGCACAGCCACAGCGACGCGACGACCCGGGAACGGCCCGCCAGGTGGGGCCCCGCCGTCAGGCGCGCGGTCGAGCTGATGGAGGAGCGACCGTGCGAGCCGTGGACCACCGTCCGGCTGGCCACGGCGGTGCACCTCAGCGTCAGGGGGCTGCAGGAGGGGTTCCAGCGGGACCTCGCCACGACGCCGATGACGTACCTGCGGCGGATCCGGCTGCGCCGGGCACGCGTGGCGCTCGAGGCGGCCGAACGGAGCTCGACGACGGTCGGCGCCATCGCCGTCAGCGTCGGGATCCTGCACCGGGGCCGCTTCGCCGCCGCCTACCACGACGCGTTCGGCGAGAGTCCCTCGGACACGCTCAACCGTCCGGTATGACCGCCTGCCGATCGCCGGGTCCCGAGGCGGACGCCACGCCGGCTGCCGGTGGGCGACCCACGTCCACGTCGACGACCTCGCACCAGCGGCCCGTCGGTCGGGGGGACGACGACCGCTCGCCCCCCGCCCCGGGGCGACCAGGGGCGCAGGAAGGAGGCCGGCCCTGGGTCAGAACGCGGGCCTGCGGCGCCGTGGGCCCCCGGTCTAGGAGTGCGCGCTGCGCGTGGACGTCAGCAGTGCGGGTGGGATGTAGAGCCCGCGCCGTTGGGCTCGGACGGCGGCGAGTGCGCGGGTGTCGGCGTCGAGCTTGGTGAGGATGTGCTCGACGTGGCTGGCGATGGTGCGCTGGCTGACGCCGAGGCGATGGGCGGCTGGCGCGTTGTGGAACCCGGCGATGAGCAGCCCGAGGACCTCGAGCTCGCGGTGCGACAGCCCGTGCAGGTCGCCGCACGGGGAGAGCACGACGATCGCCACCAGGTGGTGCGGGGCGTCGTCGGGCAGCTCCAGGGCGGTCACCCGCAGGTGGTGGCCGAGCTCGGCGGGTGCGGCGACCAGGAACGAGGTCCGGGGGCCGTCGAGCATCTCGCAGGCCTCGGCCAGCACCGGCGAGCCGGCGCGCAGCGCGGCGTGGCCGGGCAGCCCGGGCAGGGCCCGGACGTCGCCTGACCGGGTGAGGATCACCGCAGCGGTCGCCCCGTGCACCAGCCGCGCCGCCGCGGCGACCGAGAGCAGGGGGTCGACGGCTCGGCCCAGCGCCGGCCCCAGCGCCGCGAACAGGTCTCGGGCTGCAGCCGACGGCACCGTCGGGCTCCCGGTGAACAGGCCCAGGAACCCCAGGTGCCGGCCGTCGGCGGAGAACAGGCACATCCCCAGACCCTCGCGGAAGCCGGCGGGCAGGAGGCACTCGGCCCAGGACCGCAGCTCGCTGGCGGGCGAGGGGAAGTCGGCGACCCGCAGAGGTTGGTGGGAGCGGGTCATCCCGAGTCGTTCGATCTCGTCGACCAGGACCGGGCCGTTGAGGTAGGCGGCGGTGCGCCGGTCCCACCCGGTGCTGATGAGCGAGCGGTGTCCGCGTCGGTCCTCGTCGCGCAGCGCCAGCCACGCCCCGTCGAACGGCAGCAGGCGTTGCAGCGGTTCGAGCAGCGCCGTCGCGCGTTCGACCGGGCTGTCAGGGGCTGCCGCGATCCGCGACACCTGGGCCGCGATGTCTCCCACGTCCGCTGATCGGTGCATGGCTTGCCACATCTACCGCCGCCGCGCCAGCTGGCCATGTCGGTCGTTCTGCCGATGCGCCGCGGTGCGGGTCTGGGGTTGGCTGACGCTGTGAGGGCCGCGGTGCCTGTTGATGGTACCGGGGAGCCTTCCGGACACTGAGCGGGGCAGGAGCAGCGATGAAGGCACTGGTTTACGAGGGGCCGCGGCAGGTCAGCGTGAAGGAGGTCCCCGACGCGAGGATCGAGCGTCCGACGGACGTGCTGGTGCGGATCACGACCACCAACATCTGCGGGTCGGACCTGCACATGTACGAGGGCCGCACCGACTTCGAGACCGGCCGGTGGTTCGGCCACGAGAACCTCGGCGAGGTGGTCGAGGTGGGCCCCGGAGTGGACAAGGTCAAGGTCGGCGAGCGCGTGGTGCTGCCGTTCAACATCTCCTGCGGGTTCTGCAAGAACTGCGAGCGGGGGTTCACCAACTACTGCCTGACCACCCAGCCCGACCCGCAGCTGGCGGGAGCGGCGTACGGGTTCGCCGACATGGGGCCCTACCAGGGCGGGCAGGCCGAGCTGCTGCGGGTGCCCTACGGGGACCACAACTGCCTGCGCCTGGGGGAGGACGCGGCCGAGCGGGAGAACGACTACGTCATGGTGGCCGACATCTTCCCGACCGGGTACCACGCCACCGAGCTGGCCGGCGTCGTGCCGGGCGACTCGGTCGTGATCTACGGCGCGGGCCCGGTCGGGCTGATGGCCGCCTACTCGGCGACGATCAAGGGCGCCGGCAAGGTGATGGTGGTCGACCGGCACCCCGACCGGCTGCGGCTGGCGGAGAGCATCGGGGCCATCGCGATCGACGACAGCAAGACCGATCCGGTCCAGGCCGTGCTGGAGGAGACGATGGGCCTGGGCGCGGACCGGGGCTGTGAGTGCGTGGGGTACCAGGCGCACGACCCGCAGGGCTCGGAGGACCCGAGCATGACGCTGAACAACCTGGTCAAGTCGGTGCGGTTCACCGGGGGCATCGGTTCGGTCGGCGTCTACGTCCCGCAGGACCCGGGCGGCCGGGACGAGCTGGCCCAGCAGGGTCAGGTGGCGTTCGACTACGGCCTGCACTGGTTCAAGGGCCAGACGCTGGGCTCGGGGCAGTGCCCGGTCAAGAAGTACAACCGGCGGCTGCGCGACCTCATCGCCGCCGGCAAGGCCACCCCCTCCTTCATCGTCAGCCACGAGCTGCCGCTGGAGCAGGGGCCCGACGCCTACGCCCACTTCGACGCCCGCGACGACGGCTGGACCAAGGTCCTGCTCAAGCCGGGCCTGGCCACGGGCTGACAGGCCGGCGACACGCGTTGCTGGTGCGCGTGCGGCGGTCGGACCTGACCGCCGCACGCTGCCCCGGCAGCGCCGACCGCTTCTGGCCGCGCCGACCGCGGCCGTCCCCCTCGACCGCAACGGCGAGGTCACGGCAGGTGAAGGAGATCTCATGGCAGGCGAACTGAACGGCAAGCGGGTGGCGATCCTGGCCGCAGACGGCGTGGAGCGGGTGGAGCTGGAGCAGCCCCGGCAGGCGCTGGACCAGGCGGGCGCACGCACCGAGCTGCTCTCGCTGCACGACGGGGTGATCCAGGCGCGCAACAACGACCTCGACGCGGCCGGCACGTTCGAGGTCGACGCGCTGGTGCGTTCGGCGGCCGTGGAGGACTACGACGCGTTGCTGCTGCCGGGTGGGACGGTCAACCCGGACAAGCTGCGGGTCGACGAGGCTGCTGTGCGCTTCGTCCGGGAGTTCGTGGCGTCCGGGAAGCCGGTCGCGTCGATCTGCCACGGGCCGTGGACGCTGCTGGAAGCCGGCGTGGTGTCCGGCCGGACCCTGACCTCGTTCCCGAGCATCCGGACCGACCTGCGCAACGCCGGTGCCACCGTGGTCGACCAGGAGGTCGCCACCGACGGCAACCTCATCACCAGCAGGTCCCCTGACGACCTGCCCGCGTTCTGCGAGGCGATCGTGCAGACGTTCGCCCGCGCCGGTGCCGTCGCCGGTGGTGCCCGGTGACTCCGCGCGTGGTCAGCACAGCGGCGCTGGGGCTGGCGGGAGGCGCCGCCGTGCTGGTCCGAGAGCTCCAGCGCCGGGCGGCAGGACGTGCGGGTGAGGCCGCGGAACCGCGGTCGCGGTGGCGGGCCGTCACCATCAACCGGAGCCCGGAGGACGTCATGCCCGACGACCGCGTTCCCGCTCCGCTGGACGAGCTCGGCGACCTCGTCGAGGTCGAGGTGCGTCCTGCGCCAGGCGGGAGAGGCAGCGAGCTCCGGGCCCGGCTCCGCAGCTCCGAGCCCCAGGGAGCGGCCTCGGCGGCCGCGAGGCTGTCGGGCGACGACCCCCGGCAGCGGGTGCGGGCCGCGTTGCGGGAGGCGAAGCAGCTGATCGAGGTGGGCGAGGTGCTGCGCGTCGACCCGGCACCGCACGGCCACCGCGCGCCGACCCCGACCGGCAAGCTCGTCGAGCTCGCCACGCAGCGTGCCGCCGGGGAGGGAGTGCTGTGAAGGCTCTGTGCTGGACCGGCGTCAACGAGACCGCCGTCGAGACCGTCGACGACCCGACGATCCTCAACGACCGCGACATCATCCTCAAGGTGCGGCTGACCACGACCTGCGGCTCCGACCTGCACCTGCTCGGCGGCTACATCCCGACCATGCGCGCCGGGGACGTGCTCGGCCACGAGTTCATGGGCGAGGTCGCCGAGGTCGGCAAGGCCGTCCGCAACCACCGGGTGGGCGACCGGGTCACCGTCTGCTCGTTCATCGCGTGCGGGCAGTGCTGGTACTGCTCCCAGCAGCTGTTCTCGCTGTGCGACAACGGCAACCCCAACCCGGCCCTCACCGAAGGGATGTGGGGCAGCGCCATCGGCGGCTGCTTCGCCTACAGCCACGCCCTGGGCGGGTTCGCCGGCAGCCACGCCGAGTACGTGCGCGTCCCCTACGCCGACCAGGGCGCCTTCGCCGTCCCGGACGCGGTCTCGGACCTGGCGGCGCTGTTCGCCTCCGACGCCGCCCCGACCGGCTGGACCGGGGCCGACCTCGCCGGCATCACCCCCGGCGACACCGTCGCGGTGTGGGGCGCCGGCGGGGTCGGGCAGATGGCGGCCCGCGGCGCGATGCTGATGGGCGCCGACCAGGTGATCGTCATCGACCGGTTGCCCGAACGCCTCCAGCAGGTGCGCCAGCACATCGGCGCCGACACCCTGGACTACACCCAGGACAGCGTCCTGGCCGAGCTGAAGGAACGCACCGGCGGCCGCGGCCCCGACGTCTGCATCGAGGCCGTCGGGATGGAGGCGCACGGCACCGGCCCCCAGTACCTGTACGACCAGCTCAAGCAGCAGCTACGGCTGCAGTCCGACCGGCCCACCGCCCTGCGCGAGGCCATCTACGCCTGCCGCAAAGGCGGCAGTCTGTTCGCCCTCGGCGTCTTCGGCGGGCTCGTCGACAAGTTCCCCTTCGGCGCCATCATGAACAAGGGCATGACCGTCCGCGGCGCCCAGCAGCACGGGCACCGCTACATCCCCCGGATCCTGCAGCACATCGCCGACGGCGAGCTCAGCACCGAACACCTCGCCACCCACGTGATGCCCCTGGACCAGGCCCCCCAGGGCTACCAGATGTTCAAGGACAAGCAGGACGGCTGCGTGCGCGCGGTCTTCCAGCCCCACGGGACGACCGGCTCCCCGTCGTGACCCGGCCTGGCCTCGAGCCGCCCGCCCGGTGGCGGTCCGGGGCGACCGGGTCGACCGCGGTGACCCGGCAGAAGGTGCTGCTCGCCGTGCGCGACAGCCTGTGGCTGGTGCCGCTGCTGTGCCTGGCGGCTGGCGTCGGCCTCTGCGCCGCCGCCGCCGCGGTCGACCGGGCCACCGGGAACGACCTGGTCCCGCGCTGGGTGACGGGGACACCCAGCGCGGCTCAGACGGTGCTCAGCACCATCGTCACCTCGCTGGTCACGCTGATCACGCTGGTGCTCACCGTCATCACGGTGGCGGTGCAGCTCGCGATGGGACAGTTCTCCCCCCGGATCGTCGGTGCCCTGCTGCACGACCGCACCAGCCAGTACACCCATGGCCTCTTCGCGGCGACGCTGGTCTACGCCCTGCTCGCGCTGCCGCAGGTGGACGACACCGCCGGCGGCGGCGAGGGCTACGTGCCCGGGCTGACCATGCTCCTCGCCCACCTGCTCATGCTGGCCAGCGTCGTCGCCCTCGTGCTGTACGTGCACCACGCCGGTCAGACCCTGCGGGTCGCCGGACTCATCGACCTCGTCGGGGACCACCTGCACGAGGAGCTGAACCGCATCTACCCCGCCGACCCCACGGCCCAGCCCGACCCGGACCCGCAGGTGATCCCCGCCCCGGAGCCGGGGGTCGTCGTCCAGATCGACGTCGAGAACCTCGTCGCGGCGGCCACGGCCGCCGACTGCTCGCTGCGGCTGGTCCCGGCGATGGGTGACTTCGTCTGCGCCAACGCGCCGCTGCTCCTGGTCGACGCCGGCGACGGCACCCGGCTGGACGCCCGGCACGTCGCCGGCCTGGTGGCCCTGGGCAACGAGCGCTCCTACCCGGAGGACCCGGCCTACGGGTTCCGCCAGCTCGTCGACATCGCCGAACGCGGGGTCTCCGACCCCTTCGGCGACCCCACCACGACGGTGCAGGCTGTCGACCGGCTGCACGACGCCCTGCGCCAGCTGGCAACCCGCACGATCCCCACCGGCGAGCATCGCGACGGGCAGGGGACCCTGCGTCTCGTCACACCCGCGCTGGACTGGACCGGCTACGTCCGCCTCGCCTTCGACGAGCTCCACATCGCCGGAGCCGGCTCCCCCCAGGTCGCCCGGCGGCTGCGCGCGGCCCTGGAGGACCTCAAGACCGTGGCACCGGCGGAGCGCCAGCCCGAGCTCGACCGCCAGCTCGAGCTGCTGACCCTGGGCGTGGAGCAGGCCTTCGCCGGCGACCGCGACATCGGCAACGCGCTGGTCGCCGACCAGCAGGGCCTCGGTTCCGGACCCGACCTCCTGGTGCAGGCGGGGCGCAACCGGCTGGACGGTCCCCTGGGGGCTGGCCTCCGGCACAGGCGGTGAGCACGGAGCCGATCCCCCGGCCTGGTGACCCGGTCCCCGGCCGGCGCCGGCTCACCGGGTCGTGGTGCCGCGACTAGTCCATCTGCTCGTTCGCCCGCGTCTCGGCCGTCATCCGGCTGGGCTGCACCCGGGCCGGCTCGCCGGGCATCTTGGGGTAGTCCGGCGGGTAGGGCATCTCGGCGCCGCCGTAGCGTCCGGTGCCGAGGTCGCGGACGTCGCGCTCGTACATCTCCAGGGCCGCGCCCAGGTCGCCCGGCTCACTGACGTAGAACGGGGCCCAGGCGTCTCCCACCGCGGCGAACCGGGTGAGCATCGTCGGGATGGTGAAGTCCTCCGGCTGCACGTCGGGCAGCTCCGCCCAGGTGAGCGGCGCCGAGACGACCGCCCGCGGCGTCGGCCGGATGGAGTAGGCCGAGGCGATGGTGCGGTCCCGCGCCATCTGGTTGAAGTCGACGAAGATCCGCTCCCCCCGCTCCTCCTTCCACCAGTTGATGGTCACGTGGTCCGGCATCCGGCGGGCCAGCTCGCGGCCCAGCGCGATCACCGCGTGCCGGGCCTGCACGAAGTCGTGCTCCGGCCGGACCGGGACGAAGACGTGCACCCCACGGCCGCCGCTGGTCTTGCAGAACCCGGTCAGCCCGGCGTCCTCGAGCACCTGGCGCAGCTCGAGCGCGGCGCGGACGGCGTCGGAGAAGTCGGTGCCCGGTTGGGGGTCCAGGTCGATCCGCAGCTGGTCGACCAGGTCGTGGCTCGTCCGGCTCACCGGCCACGGGTGGTAGCGCAGCGTCCCCAGGTTGGCCATCCAGGCGATCGTGGCCAGCTCGGTCACGCAGACCTGGCTGGCGGTGCGGCCCGAGGGGAAGGTGACGGTGACCGTCTCCACCCAGTCCGGCATGCCCTTGGCCGGTGCACGCTTCTGGTAGAAGGCGTCGTGGTTGGCCCCGGTGCGGGTGCTGAGGGTGACGTCGGGGCGGTAGCCGCCCGGCCAGCGCTCCATGGTGACCGGCCGCTCCCGCAGGGCGGCGAAGATCCCGTCGCCCACGGCCAGCACGTACTCGACCACCTGGCGCTTGGTCAGCCCGACCTCCGGGAAGTACAGCTTGTCCGGGCTGGTCAGCCGCACCGTGCGCTCACCGACCGTCAGCTCGATCGCGGGGTTGGCGGCCATGGCCGGAGCATAGCGACGGGACCGGAACATCGGAGCCCGCGGCTAGGTTGAGGGGGCAGAACTTCGAGGAGGACGCATGACCGATGTGACCAACAGCAACAACGCCGCCGCCGACCAGGTCGGCAAGATCGTCAGGTCCGAGGACCAGTGGCGCCAGCAGCTCAGCCGGGCCGAGTACAAGGTGCTCCGCGAGGCGGGCACGGAGCGCGCCTTCACGGGCGAGTACACCGACACCAAGACCGAGGGCGTCTACTCCTGCCGCGCGTGCGGCACGGAGCTCTTCCGCAGCGAGACCAAGTTCGACTCGCACTGCGGCTGGCCGTCGTTCTACGCGCCGATGGAGGGTCGGGTGCGCTACATCGAGGACACCACCCTGGGCATGAAGCGGGTCGAGGTGCGCTGCACCGCCTGCGACTCCCACCTGGGCCACGTCTTCGACGACGGCTACGGCACCCCGACCGGGCAGCGCTACTGCATCAACTCGATCAGCATGCGGCTCACCCCCGCCGAGGGCTGATCCCGGCGCCCTGAGCCCGTCAGCTCGACGGGCTCAGGCCACGGGGCTCACCAGGACGCGACGATCTCCGCCAGCTCCCGTCGCCGTCCGGTGTAGAACGGCACCTCCTCGCGGGTGTGCCGCCGCGCCTCGGCCGCCCGCAGGGCCCGCATCAGGTCGACGATGCGGTGCAGCTCCGGGGCCTCGAAGGCGAGGATCCACTCGTAGTCGCCCAGGGCGAACGACGACACCGTGTTCGCCCGGACGTCCGGGTACGGCCGGGCCAGCATGCCGTGCTCGGCCAGCATCGCCCGCCGCTCCTGCTCCGGCAGCAGGTACCACTCGTAGGAGCGGACGAACGGGTACACGCAGAGGTAGCCCGAGGGCTCCTCGTCGGCCATGAACGCGGGCACGTGCCCCTTGTTGAACTCCGCCGGGCGGTGCAGCGCGAGCTGCGACCAGACCGGCTCCAGGTGCTTCCCGAGCGTCGAGCGCCGGAGGGCGTGGTAGGCCTCCTGCAGCGTGTCGGAGTCGGCTGCGTGCCACCACACCATGAGGTCGGCGTCCGCCCGGAGCCCGGCGACGTCGTACCAGCCGCGGACCACGAGGTCGGTGCCCTCGGTCGCCTTCTGCACCGCCTCCAGCGCGTCGGCGGCGCTGGCGCCCGCCGGCTCCTCCGGCGTGCCGGTCCGGCGGAACACCGACCACATCGTGTACCGGATGGTGTCGTTGATCTCGCGCGCCTTCATCGCTGGCTCTCCTGTCGTCGTGCTGCTGTGCTGAGGTCGTGACGATCTCGATCATGGTCGCCGGGACCAAGATCACCGATGATCTTGGTCGCGGCGGTGTCGGCGGAGGCCAGGCAGGCGGCGATCCCGACGCCGTCGAGCGCCGCGCCGGCCAGGGCCAGCCCCGGGACGGCGGCCAGCTGGGTGCGCAGGTCCGCGACCAGGTCGCGGTGACCGACCCGGTACTGCGGCAGCGCGCCGCCCCAGCGGGTCAGCCGTCGGTGCAGGACCTGCACACCGTGCCAGCCCGGCAGCGTGCCCACCTCGGCGACCGTGCGGTCCAGCAGGGGCTCGTCCGGCAGCTGCAGCACCTCGGCCTCCCCGGCCCGTCCGACGCTGGCCCGGACGACGGCGACGCCGGGACCCCAGGTGCGCTCGGCCTGCTCGCGCACCCAGGCCCACTTGACCGAGGAGTGGGTGAGCGCCTTGACGGTGGGCAGCTCGCCCGGCGGGATCAGCAGGCCGGAGCGCTCGGTGTCGAGCCCGCGCACCACCAGGGTCACGACGGCGACCGACGCGTAGGGGACGGCGGCGAGCGCCTCCGCGCCGGCCAGCAGGCCGACGGCCAGCCGACCGGACGGGCCGGCCGGTGCGGCGAGCACGACGCCGTCGACGTCGAGGGTCGCCGCGCCGGGGACGAGCTCCAGCCGCCAGCCGCGGTCGACGCGGGAGAGCCCCCGGACCACGGTGCCCGTCCGCAGGTCGGCGCCCCGGCCGGCCAGGTCGGCCACCAGCGCCCGGACCAGGGAGCTGACCCCGCCGACCAGGCCGGCGAACACCGGGCTGCCCGGGCTGGGGCGCAGGGCGGACCGGGCGTGCCCCAGCAGGGAGCCGCCGGTCCGGGCGCGGGCGAACAGGTCCGGCATCACGGCGGCGAAGGAGAGGTCGCGGGAACGGCCGGCGTACACCCCACCCAGCAGCGGCTCGAGCAGCCGGTCGGTCACCTCGGCGCCGAACCGCTCCTCGACGTGGGCGCCGACGCCGACGTCACCGGCCAGCGGCGGCCCCGGACGGTCGGGCTCGGTCCGCGCGAAGGCCAGGGCCGCCGGCGACAGCAGGTCGGCCAGCGCGTCGAGGTCGACCGGCACCCCCTGCAGCGACGGCGGCATGGCGTGCAGCCGGCCGCCCACCAGCAGCTGGGGCTTCGCCGCGGTCGGGTGCACCCGCTCCCCCGCCAGCCCCAGGTCCTCGATCAGCGCCAGGGCCTCCGGACGCCGGGCCAGCACCGACTCCGCCCCGGTGTCCAGCGCCAGGTCCTCGACGAGGGTGCGGTCGAGCTTGCCGCCCCACCGCGGGCCCTGCTCCAGCACGGTGACGTCCAGCCCGGCCAGCAGCAGCCGGCGGGCGGCGGCCAGCCCGCTGATGCCGCCGCCGACGACGGCGACGGAGGTCACGGGTGCCCGGCCGCTACCAGGCCGGCCCGCTCCCGCACCGAGGCGCGGAGCGCGGGGCCCTCGTCCTGCACCAGCTCGACCACCCGGGCCAGCACGGCGGGGTCGGTGTCCGGCGGCACGCCGTGCCCGAGGTTGAACACGTGACCGGGCGCCTCGGCGCCGGACCGGACGACGTCGCGGACCCGCTCCGCGAGCACCGGCCACGGCGCCCCGAGCAGCGCGGGGTCGAGGTTGCCCTGGACGGCGTAGGCCGGCCCGATCCGGCGGCTGGCCTCCGCCAGCGGGATCCGCCAGTCGACGCCGACGACGTCCGCCCCGGCCGCGCCCATCGAGCCGAGCAGCTCACCCGTGCCGACGCCGAAGTGGATCCGCGGCACCCCGCGGTCGGCGACCCGCTGCAGCACCCGCGCCGAGTACGGCTGGGCGTAGCGCGCGTAGTCGGCCGCGGACAGGCTGCCGGCCCAGGAGTCGAATAGCTGGACGGCGCTCGCCCCGGCGCCGACCTGCACCTCGAGGAAGGCGCCGGCGATGTCGGCGAGAGCGGTGCACAGCCGGTCCCACAGGTCGGGCCGGCCGACCATCATCGCCTTGGTGCGGGCGTAGTCCTTGCTGGGCCCGCCCTCGACGAGGTAGCTGGCGAGGGTGAAGGGCGCGCCCGCGAAGCCGATCAGCGGTGTCGCCCCCAGCTCGGCGACCAGCAGCTGCACGGCCTCGGTCACGTAGCCGACGTCGTCGGGCTGCAGCGGCCGCAGCGCGGCGAGGTCGGCCTCGTCGCGGACGGGCGAGCCCATCACCGGCCCCCGGCCGGGCACGATGTCGAGGTCGACGCCCACCGCCTTGAGCGGCACCATGATGTCGGAGTAGAAGATGGCGGCGTCGACGCCGTAGCGGCGGACGGGCTGCAGGGTGATCTCGGCGACCAGCTCGGGCCGCATGCAGCTCTCCAGCATCGGGATGCCCTCGCGCACCCGCTTGTACTCCGGCAGCGAGCGCCCGGCCTGCCGCATGAACCACACCGGCACCCGGTCCTCGGGCTGGTCGCGCCGGCAGGCGTGGACGAAGACCGAGTCGGCCGGCTTCGGCGCGAGGGGTGCGGCAGGGGTGGACACGGCCCCATCGTTTCACGGTCGCGGAAACCGGCGCGTCGCAGGCGAGGCGGCCGAGCCGCGCGGCATACGCTCCTCGGGTGGCAGCCAGAAGCGACACGGCTCCTGCCCCGGACGCCTTCCGGCGGGCCGTGCAGGACCTGCTCTCGGCGCCCTGGCGCCCCGAGCTCGAGGTCGACGAGATGCCCGCCCCGCAGCGCATCGCCCCCTTTTCCGCCGCGGTCGCCGCGGACGTCCTGGTGGGCGGCGAGGAGGTCGGCAGCGGCCGCCTGGTGCTGCTGCACGACCCCGCCGGCAACGCTGCCTGGCAGGGCACCTTCCGCTGCGTCACCTTCGCCCGCGCCGACGTCGACCCCGAGATGGTGACCGACCCCCTGCTCGCCCAGGTGGGCTGGTCCTGGCTGCTCGACGCCCTCGCCGGGCACGGCGCGGCGTTCGAGGCGCCGAGCGGCACCGTCACCTCCGTGGCCAGCGAGTCGTTCGGCGGGATGGCCGAGGAGCCGCCCCGGGCCGAGATCGAGGTCCGCGCCTCGTGGACGCCCCAGCTGGTCGACGGCGTGGGACTCGCCCCGCACCTCGCCGCCTGGTCAGAGCTACTGTGTACGACGGCAGGCCTGCCCCCGCTGCCTGCCGGGGTGGTGCCCATGCCGTCCCGCCGCACACCCCCGAGCCGAAGCCCACGGAGACGTTGACCGCGCCAGACCCCCGCCCCGCCCCCGAGCCGTTCCCCGTCCCCGTGACCGGTAGCGCCGAGCCACCCCTCGACGAGGTCGCCGAGCCCGAGGTCCCGCTGCTGACCCAGCCGGCGGACGGGGTCCCGGAGGTCGTCAGCACGCCGGAGGCCCTGGCCGCGACGATCGCGGCCCTGGTCGCCGGCAGCGGCCCGCTCGCCGTCGACGCCGAGCGCGCGCACGGCTTCCGCTACAGCCAGCGCGCCTACCTGATCCAGCTGCGCCGCGCGGGCGCGGGCACCCACCTCGTGGACCCCATCGCCTTCGGCACGCCGGCGGACCTGTCCCCCCTGGGCGAGGCGCTGGCCGACGCCGAGTGGGTCGTGCACGCCGCCAGCCAGGACCTGCCCTGCCTGTTCGAGGTCGGCCTGGTGCCGCGGACGCTCTTCGACACCGAGCTCGCGGCCCGCCTGCTCGGGTACCCCCGCGTCGCCCTCGGCACGATGATCGAGGAGTTCTTCGGGGTCCGGCTGCTGAAGGAGCACTCGGCCTCGGACTGGTCCACCCGGCCGCTGCCGCCGGAGTGGCTGACCTACGCGGCCCTCGACGTCGAGCTGCTGGTGGAGCTGCGCGACAAGCTGGCCGACGAGCTGGTCCGCACCGGCAAGGACACCTGGGCCCGGCAGGAGTTCGCCGCGCTGGTGGCCGGGGCCGGGATCGCCCCCGAACCGCGCACCGACCCGTGGCGGCGGACGTCCGGCATCCACCGGGTGCGGACCCGCCGCGGCCTCGGCTACGTCGCCGAGCTCTGGTACGCCCGCGACGACATCGCGCGCGGGCTGGACCGGGCCCCCGGCAAGATCCTGCCCGACGCGGCCATCAGCGAGATCGCCGCCGCGACCACCCCGGGCCGCGCCTCGATGCGGCAGATCCCGGCGTTCAGCCGCCGCCAGGCCAAGCGCTACGAGTCGACCTGGGTGGACGCCCTGGAGACCGTCGGGCAGCGGGCGGAGACCGGCCTGCCGCCGCTGCACGTCCCGAACGACGGCCCGCCGCAGCCGCGGCTGTGGGCGGCCCGCGACCCCGAGGCGGCCGCCCGGCTGAACGCGGTCCGGGAGGCCCTGGGCGCGAAGGCAGCGGAGCTGGAGCTGCCGGTGGAGAACCTGCTGACCCCGGACTACGTCCGTCGGCTGGCCTGGCGCCCGCCGCAGCCCCTGACGGAGGCGTCCGTCGACGCGGCGCTGGCGGCCTCGGGCGCGCGGCCCTGGCAGCGCGAGCTGACCGTGCCGCTGATCACCCCGCTGCTGCAGCCGCCGGCGCCGGACGCCGACTGAGCCTGAACCCGGTCGCGCCCGGGGCTGACGGCTAAGTTACCGACGAGTAATATGTGGCGCATGCCGTCTGCTTCCCGTGAGGTCGTCTTCGTCGACGGCGTGCGCACCCCGTTCGGAAAGGCCGGGTCGCTCTACGCCGAGACCCGTGCCGACGACCTCGTCGTCAACTGCATCCGCGAGCTGCTGCGCCGCCATCCCGAGCTGCCGCCCGAGCGGGTGGACGAGGTGGCCGTCGCCGCCACCACCCAGACCGGCGACCAGGGCCTGACCATCGGGCGGACGGCGGCGCTGCTCGCCGGGCTGCCGAGGTCGGTGCCCGGCTTCGCCATCGACCGGATGTGCGCCGGTGCGATGACCGCGGTCACGACCACGGCGTCGGGGATCGCCTTCGGCGCCTACGACGTCGTCGTCGCCGGCGGCGTGGAGCACATGGGCCGCCACCCGATGGGCGAGGGCATCGACCCCAACCCGCGGATCGTCGCCGAGAAGCTGGTCGACCAGTCCGCCCTGGTGATGGGCGCGACGGCGGAGAACCTGCACGACCGCTTCCCCGGCATCACCCGGGAGCGCGCCGACGCGTTCGCCGTGCTGAGCCAGCAGCGCGTCGCCCAGGCCTACGCCGACGGCGTGATCCAGGAGTCGCTGGTCACCGTCGCCACCCGCAGCTCCACGCTGGGCTGGGGCCTGGCCACCGCGGACGAGCCACCGCGCCCGGGGACGACCGCCGGGGGGCTGGCGCGTCTCCGCACCCCGTTCCGGCCGCACGGCCGGGTCACGGCCGGCAACGCCGCCGGCCTGAACGACGGCGCCGCCGCCGCCCTGCTCGCCGCGGAGGACGTCGCGACCGAGCTCGGACTCCCGGTGGCCATGCGCCTGGTGGGCTTCGCCTTCGCCGGCGTCGACCCCGAGGTGATGGGCGTCGGACCCATCCCGGCCACCGAGAAGGCGCTGGCCAGGGCCGGGCTCACCATCGACGACATCGGCGCGTTCGAGATCAACGAGGCGTTCGCGGTCCAGGTGCTGGCCTTCCTCGACCACTTCGGCCTCGACGCCGAGGACCCCCGGGTCAACCCCTACGGCGGCGCCATCGCCCTCGGCCACCCGCTGGCCAGCTCCGGCGTCCGGTTGATGATCCACCTGGCCCGGCAGTTCCGCGAGCGGCCCGACGTCCGCTACGGGATCACGACCATGTGCATCGGCCTCGGCATGGGCGGCACCGTCATCTGGGAGAACCCGCACTTCGCCGGGGACGAGGAGCGGTGATGGGCCCCGAGGAGCTGCAGCGGCTGATCGCCGAGGCGTCCGCCGTGAGCGAGCGGGAGGTGGTGACGCACGCGCTGAGCCGCGACATCAGGCTCCCCCACGACGGCCGGACCCTGGTGCTGATCACCCTGGACAACGGGCAGGACCACACCCGGCCCAACACCTTCGGGCCGCGCGGCCTCGGCGAGCTCGCCGCCGCCCTGGACGCCGCGACCGCCCGCGCGGACGTGGCCGCGATCGCCGTCACCGGCAAGCCGTTCATCCTCGCCGCCGGCGCGGACCTCAGCGGGCTGCCCACGATCACCCGGCGCGCGCAGGCCCTGGCGATCGCGCGGATCGGGCACGCCGTGTTCGACAAGCTGCACAGCGCGCCGAAGCCCACCTTCGCGTTCGTGAACGGGCTGGCCCTGGGCGGCGGGCTCGAGATCGCGCTGCACTGCGACTTCCGCACCGTCTCCGCCGCGGCGGCGGGCATCGGCCTGCCCGAGTGCTTCCTGGGGATGTTCCCGGGCTGGGGCGGCGCCTACCTGCTGCCGAACCTCGTCGGTGCGGACCGTGCCGTGCAGGTGATCGTGGAGAACGCGCTCAACCAGAACACGATGCTGACGGGTGTCCAGGCTGCGCGGCTCGGCCTCGCCGATGCCCTCTTCGAGGGCGCCGACTTCCTCGAGCGCTCGCTCGACTGGGCCGGCCGCATCCTGGCCGGCACCACCGCCGTGGAGCGGCCGGACGTCGACCGCGGGGAGGCCTGGGACGCCGCGGTGGCGCGCGGTCGCGCCGTCGCCGACGCCAAGGTGGCCGGGGCGGCGCCGGGCCCCTACAAGGCCCTGGAGCTGATCGCGGCCGCGAAGACCGCGGAGCGGGCCGCCGCGTTCGCCGCCGAGGACGAGGGCCTGGCCGACCTGCTGATGAGCCCCGAGCTCCGGGCCGGCCTCTACGCCTTCGACCTGGTGCAGAAGCGGGCGCGCAAGCCCGCGGGCGCACCCGACGCGACGCTGGCGCGGTCCGTGGGCAAGGTCGGCGTCGTCGGCGCGGGGCTGATGGCCAGCCAGCTGGCGCTGCTGTTCCTGCGCCGCCTGGAGGTGCCCGTCGTCATCTCCGACCTCGACGCCGGCCGGGTCGAGCAGGCCCTGGGCCGCATCGGCGGGGAGATCGACACGCTCGTGGCGAAGCGGCGGCTCTCCCCGGACGGGGCGAACCGGCTGCGCGCCCTGCTCTCCGGCACCACCGACCTGGCCGACTACGCCGACTGCGACCTCGTCGTCGAGGCCGTCTTCGAGGAGCTGGAGATCAAGCAGCAGGTCTTCGCCCAGCTGGAGGAGCACGTCGGCCCGGGCTGCGTGCTCGCGACCAACACCTCCTCGCTGTCGGTCACCGCGATGGCCGCCGGCCTGGAGCACCCGGAGCGCGTCGTCGGGTTCCATTTCTTCAACCCCGTCGCCGTGCTGCCGCTGCTGGAGGTCGTCCGGGCCGAGCGGACCGACGACGCCACGGTCGCGACGGCCCTGCGGGTGGCGAAGGACCTGCGGAAGAACGCGGTGCTCGTGCAGGACGCTCCCGCGTTCGTGGTCAACCGGCTGCTCACCCGCCTCACCAGCGTGCTGTTCGCGGCCGTCGACGAGGGCACGCCCGTGACCGAGGCCGACCGTGCGCTCGCGCCGCTGGGTCTGCCGATGTCCCCGATGGCGCTGCTGCAGCTGGTCGGACCGGCCATCGCGCTGCACGTCGGGGAGTCGCTGCACACCGCCTTCGGCGACCGGTTCCCGGTCTCGCCCAACCTGCAGGCCCTCGTGGCGTCGGGGAAGCCGGGTGTGTACGACTGGACGGCCGACGGCAAGCCCTACGTCAGCGAGGAGACCGCGGCGCTGTTCACGCTGGGCGACCGGCCGAGCAGCCGCGACGAGGTGCGGGACCGGGCCCTGGACGCGCTCGCCGAGGAGATCGGGCTGATGCTCGCCGAGGGCGTCGTCGCGGCGCCGATGGACGTCGACCTCTGCCTCGTCCTCGGCGCCGGCTGGCCGTTCCACCTGGGCGGCATCACGCCCTACCTCGACCGCGAGGGCGTCTCCGAGCGGGTCCTGGGCCGCCGCTTCCTGCCGGCCGGCGTCGCCTCGGTGGCCTCGGCCTGACGCGAGCGGCCCTGGCCCGACCGGCCCTGGCCTGGCTGACCGACGCTGGCCCGAGCCGACCACCGCTGCCCGAGCCTGACCACCGCCGGTCCCCAGCCTGACCACCGCTGCCTGAGCCTGTCGAAGGCACCGCGACCAGCTCAGCGCGCGCACTCGCCCCCGGGAGGCGTGAGCTGGCTCAGGCCGCGAGGGCGGCTTCGAGGTCGCCGGCGATCTCGTCGGGGGTGGTGCCGGGAGCGTAGCGGCGCACGACGCGGCCGTCGCGGTCGACGAGGAACTTGGTGAAGTTCCACTCCACCGCCTCGCCCGACTCGGCGGGCTGCTCGGTGCGCAGCCAGCGGTACAGCGGGTGGGCCTCGTCGCCGTTGACCTCGATCTTGGCGAACAGCGGGAAGGTGACGCCGAAGTTCAGCTCGCAGAAGTCGGCGATCTCCGCCTCGTCGCCCGGCTCCTGGTGGCCGAACTGGTCGCACGGGAAGCCGAGGACGGTCAGACCGTCGGCCTGGTAGCGGGTCCAGAGCTGCTCGAGGCCCGCGTACTGGGGGGTGAGGCCGCACTGCGAGGCGGTGTTCACCACCAGCACGACCTGGCCGGCGTAGTCGGACAGCGGGACCTCGGTCCCGGTGATGGCGCGGGCGGAGAAGTCGGAGAGGGTCGGCACCCGGCCAGCGTAGGCACGCGTCGGGACCGATCCGTCGGCAGGCCCAGGGAGCGGAACGGCTCGGTGACCGGGACCGCTCAGGGCAGGGGCAGCCCGAACTGCGTGCGGACGCCGCGGGAGAACAGCACCGAGTCCGGCGGGGTGGCGGCCAGCCCCGGCAGCCCGGCGGCGGCGAGCAGGTCGTCGTCGAGCTCCAGCAGCTCAGCCTGCTGCAGCGGCCAGCGGGGGTGGGTGTTGGGCAGGTAGCGCGTCGCACCCCAGGCCCGGGTGTGCAGGGCCCAGCGGGCGGTGAGGAAGTCGGCCAGCGGGTCGTCCTGGACGACGGCGGTGCCCACCCGGACGACGACCCGGTTGGCCGCCCCGCGCGGACCGGGCCAGCGGCGGCGGCTGGTGTAGGTGAGGACGTCGGTCTGCTGCCGCACACGCATCCGCGCCCAGGTGTAGGGCAGGTTCAGCGCCAGCCGGGAGCCCAGCACGAAGGCCAGCCGCTCGCACTCCAGCGAGCCGAACACGACCCCGCGCCGACCACGCCCGTCGACGGCGTAGAACCGCACGTTGGTCTCCGCGAACGTCCCCAACCACGGCAGCGGGTGGCCGGTGCCGAACCCGGCGCCGCGCATCCGGAAGGGGATCAGGCCGACGTAGGTCGCGCCGTCGTGCAGGTCCGGGCGGGTGCCGGCGGGCAGCAGGGGCGCGACCCGCTCGGGGTCGACGCGCCAGTGCAGGAAGGCGAGATCGGTCCAGGCCTGGTCGAGCACGGCCCGGCCCGGCAGCGGGGCCCCGGCGGCCGCGAGGGGCTGGGGATCGGCCCAGGAGGCGGCGGTCGTCACTCCTGCGGCGTGCTGCGGGCGACGTCGCCGACGGCGTCGGCGGGCTGCGGCTCGTGGCTGAGCACGGCCTCGACGGCGTAGCGGGCGATGGCCTGGGGCGTCAGCCCCAGGTCCTCCAGCAGCTCGGCACGGCTGCCGTGCTCGAGGAACTCCTGGGCGATGCCGAACTCCCGCAACGGGGTGGCGACCTCGGCGCGGCGGAGCTCCTGGGCCAGCCGGGCGCCGCAGCCGCCGACCACGCCGTTGTCCTCCACGGTGATCACCAGCTCGTGCTGGCCGGCCAGGGTGACCAGTGCGGGGTTGACCGGCAGCACCCACACCGGGTCGACCACGGTGACGCCGATGCCCTGGTCGGAGAGCCTCTCGCCGACGGCCACGGCCGTGCCCGCCAGCTGACCGATGCCGACGACCAGCACCCGCGGCTGCTCGGTGCGCACCAGCACGTCGAGCCCGTCGACCTGGTCGACGGCGTCGAGGTCGGCCGGGACAGCGTCCTTGGAGTAGCGGACGACGCTGGGCGCGTCGTCGATGGTGACCGCGGTGCCGAGCGCCTCCCGCAGCCGGGTCCCGTCCCGCGGGGCGGCGAGGTGCAGGCCGGGGACGAGCTGCAGCAACGACATGTCCCACATGCCGTGGTGGCTGGCGCCGTCCGGACCCGTGACGCCCGCACGGTCGAGCACGAACGTCACACCGCAGCGGTGCATCGCCACGTCCAGCAGGACCTGGTCGAAGGCGCGGTTGAGGAACGTCGCGTAGAGGGCGATGACCGGGTGCAGGCCGCCCATCGCCATCCCGGCCGCGGAGGTCACGGCGTGCTGCTCGGCGATGCCGACGTCGAAGGTGCGTTCGGGGAAGGCGGCCTGGAACCGGTGCAGGCCGGTCGGGTAGGTCATCGCCGCGGTGACGGCCACGAGGTTCTCGTGCCGGCGGCCGAGCTCCACCAGCTCGGTGGAGAAGATGTCGGTCCACGTCTGCCCGGTGGCGGCCACCAGCGCCTGCCCCGTGCTGGCGTTGATCTTGCCGACCGCGTGGAAGTGGTCCTCCTCGTGCATCTCCGCCGCCGCGTAGCCCCGGCCCTTGTGCGTGAGCGCGTGCACCAGGACCGGGCCGCCGTACTGCCGGGCGTGCTGCAGGGCCTGCTCGACCGCGGCCGTGTCGTGGCCGTCGATGGGGCCGATGTACTTGAGGCCGAGGTCGGAGAACATCCCCTGCGGGGCCAGCACGTCCTTCAACCCGCTCTTGATGCCGTGCAGGATGTCGTAGGCCGCCGACCCGACGATCGGCGCACGGCTGACGCTGCGCTTGACCACGTCGAGCACCTGCTCGTAGCGCGGGTTGGTCCGCAGGGCGGCGAGCTGCTTGGCCAGCCCACCGACGGTCGGGGTGTAGGACCGGCCGTTGTCGTTGACCACCACGACGAGCGGCAGGTCGTCGGAGGCCGCGATGTTGTTCAGCGCCTCCCAGGCCATCCCACCGGTCAGCGAGCCGTCGCCGACGAAGGCGACGACCGTGCCGGGCAGCCCCTGCAGCCGCTTGGCCTTGGCCAACCCCTCCGCGTAGGAGAGCGCGGTGGAGGCGTGGCTGTTCTCGACCCAGTCGTGCTCGGACTCGGCCCGGCTGGGGTAGCCCGCCAGCCCGCCGCGCTGCCGCAGCGTCGGGAACAGCCCCTGGCGGCCGGTGAGGATCTTGTGCACGTAGCTCTGGTGGCCGGTGTCGAACACGAAGGGGTCGCGCGGGGACTCGAACACGCGGTGCATCGCGATGGTCAGCTCGACGACGCCGAGGTTCGGCCCGAGGTGGCCGCCGGTCTGGCTGACGTTCTCGATCAGGAAGCGGCGGATCTCCGCGCTCAGCTGCTCCATCTGCCCCGGGGCGAGCGCCCGCAGGTCCTGGGGGCTGTGCAGGGTGCTCAGCAGTCCGGAGGCGGGTGACATGGCCCCGAGTTTACGTCGTCGACGCCGTCCGTCCGGGGTCCCCGCCCGCCCGGGGCGTGTGAGTCGGGTCGCCTCGCGCGACCTCAGAGGCGCGCGTGGAACACCTCCCCCTGGAGCGCGTCGTCGACCAGGCCCACCGCCCGCTTGGTGCGCGCGAGCCGCGCCGCCTGCTCCAGCCAGGCCTGGGCCGCCTGCTCCACCGCCGGGGCCGGCACCTTGCCCTGCAGGCCCGCCCGGATCCCGGCGAGCCCCTCCTGCGAGGCGCGGCACTGGCCCTCGACGAAGTGGGCGGCGAACCGGGCCAGCACCAGCGGGTGCCGGCGCAGCACGGGGTAGGCCCGGAAGTCCGCCGGGCAGCAGTCGAACAGGAACGCGACCGCACCCTCCTCCCACCCCTCGGCCCCGGGCGGACGGACGGTGTCCGGCCACCCCGGCGGGCGGAAGGCGGTCACGTCGTCATCCCGTATTCGTACATGCGTTCGATTCTAGGCAGCAGGGCCGCCGGTTGTCGAGGGCTAGTCTCGTGCGGTGAGCGACGTCGTCTGCCAGGTCGTCCGGGGCGAGACCGAGGCGGAGGTGGTGCACCGGGACGCCGACGTGGTCGCCTTCCTCGACCACCGGCCCGTGTTCAAGGGCCATGTGCTGGTCTGCCCCGTCGCGCACGTCGACACGCTGCTGGAGCTGCCGGAAGGGCTGATGGTCCCCCTGCTGACCGTGGCGCAGCGGGTGGCCCGCGCCCTCGGCGACGCCCTGGGCGCGCAGGGCACCTTCGTGGCGAACAACAACGTCGTCAGCCAGTCGGTCCCCCACCTGCACGTGCACGTCGTGCCGCGGACCCGGGGGGACGGCTTGCGCGGGTTCTTCTGGCCGCGGGTCCGCTACGCCGACGGCGAGCAGGCCGCGTACGGCCGGCTGATCCGCGAGGCGCTCGACCAGCAGCGCTGAGCCCGTCCACGCCCGGCCAGCGGTCAGGACCGGCCGGTCAGCTCCGTCACCAGGGCGTCCGCGAGGTCGTCGACGTCACCGACGGTGTCCACCACCAGCCGCGGCCCCGTCCACCCGGCGAGCTGTTCGCGCCGCTGGCCGAGGCTGTCCCAGTGCGGTTCCGGGAACTCTCCCAGGTCGCGGCGCCGGCTCTCCAGCCGCTGGCGGTGCAGCTCCGGGTCGGAGCAGATGACCTCGACGAAGGCCACGGTGGTGCCGGTGCGCAGGGCCAGGTCCTCCCACTGCGCGCGGGCCTCCGGCGCCGCGTTCACCGCGTCCACCAGGACCGTCTGCCCCAGCCGCAGCTGGTGCTCGGCGACCGCCTCGACGGCCAGGTACGCGGCCAGCCCGGTCGGCTGGTCGGCGCCGACGCCGGCGCGCAGCAGGGCGGCCTCCACCGGGTCCACCGACAGCACGGGCCAGCCGGTCCGCCGGGCGAGGGCGTCGGCGACCGAGCTCTTGCCGGCACCGGGCAGCCCGGCCGTCGCGATCAGCACGGCGGGAACGGTACCGGCGCGGCGGCGTCCGCGTGGCCGTTTGGACGGGTGACCTGGGCCCGGCGGCGGGACCGGTGATCCGGGCCCGGACAGCACCGCACCCCCCGGCCGGTGGCCGAGGGGTGGGTGCGGGAGGAGGGTCCTGTGTCCCCCGACGTCAGGACCGCTCCCGATCAGGGGCTCAGACCTTGTAGCCACGCTGGCGGCGGAACAGCTTGCCGGTCATGACGACGGTCTGGGCGATGGTGACGACGTAGAGGACGGGCCAGCCGAGCCACAGGATGGAGGACTGGATGAGGACGGGCAGCTGGAACCACGTGTAGCCGAGGACGAGGAAGGTGACCGCCAGGATGATCAGCGGGGTGAGGAAGGCGTTGCCCGAGCCGCGCTCGGCCTTGGCCTGCTCGGCCCAGTTGTCGACCTTGACCTTGGAGAGGAACTTCGCCCAGGCCCGCAGGAAGTGGCCGGCGCGCAGCCACATGTAGAGCTCGGCGGGGATCCCCGCGGCGGCGAAGGCGACGTCGCGCCAGGTGCGGCCCTTCATCGACCAGGCGATCCGGACGTTGAGCAGGATCGCGACGGCCGGCGGGATCAGCCAGATCGGGGAGAAGACGAACGCCCCGATGGACAGCGACGCGGCGAGCAGCAGGACGAACGCGATGCGGGTGAAGATGTTGGTGAGCATCCCGAAGTTCTCCGCCCAGCGCAGCCGCAGGTTCGGGTGCAGCGGCTGGCCCTTGGTGTCACCGCGCTGACCGGGCCACATCAGGTCGATGGCGCCGTAGTTCCACTTGACCTGCTGGCCGTCGAGCGAGCGGACGGTGGTCATGCCGCCGACGTCGGCGCGGGCCTGCGCCGAGATCTTCGTCAGGTAGCCGGCGGACTTGATCTGCAGGCTGAGCAGGGAGTCCTCCACCTCGGAGTCGTTGACCCACGGGGTCTGCTGGTGGTTCTCCGCCATCACCGCGCGGAGGGCCCGCATCGAGAAGATGGAGCACTGGCCGCCGAGCACGGCCATGTTGCGGCCGCGGAGCATGTTCTGCATGTTGAAGGCGGCGAACTGGGCCCGCTGGCCGGCGATCAGCAGCCGGGCGATCGGGCCCTTCACGAGGGTGTCGTCGATGCTGTAGATGGCGGAGATGCCGCCGATCCGGGTGTCGGAGAGGATCTCGGCCTCGAGCTTCTCGACCGCGTCGGGTGCCAGGGTGGTGTCACCGTCGACCCCGAGGAGGTAGTCGGCGTGGCCGATGAGGGAGAAGCCGTAGTTCAGGGCCCCGACCTTCTTGTCCGGGTTGGCCCCGATGTCGTGGACGTAGACCTCGGTCTGCTGACGGCTGCCGTCCTTGCTCTTCCGCTTGGCGGTGCGCGGGCCGGCGAACTTGGCGGCCTTCTCGAAGGTGTCGTCCTTGGTGTTGTTGACGATCACGTGGATCTCGTCCGGCAGCCGGGTCTGCTTGAGCAGCGACCGCAGCACGTCGACGATGGAGTCGCCCTCGTTGTAGGCGGGGATGACGGCGGCGACGACCGGGCGGTACGTCGGCAGCGCGTCGACCTCCTCGTGGAGCTGCCGGACGTAGGAGGCCAGGCCCTCCTCGGCGGGACGCGCGGTGGCGGCGGAGCTGGTGGTGGGCTCGAGGTCGAACGTGGTCATCGCGGTTTCTCCTGCTTCGGGGGACGGTCCGGGCCGCTCAGCCCGACACGTCAAAGATCGGGCGCGGACCTCCAGCGGAGCCGGGCTCCGGAGCAGCCTCCGCTCAGGAGTGCTGCAAGGTTCAACTGAATTCTCAGGCGCCTCGGCGGCGCCGCAGCGCGACCTCAGGACGACCCGACCCCGCCTCTGCGGGACCTCAGGCCCGGGGCTCGGGACCGCCGGCGCGGGACCGCCCGCCTCCCGCTGCCGCAGGGCACCATGTTTCCGGTGACCCGGTGCGGGTACCCGGGTGGCCGACCGCCCCGACGTCCAGGGCGACATCCAGCGGGGGTGGAGATGACGCGTCACCGGCTCATCCGCTGCGACCCGGCGCAGCTGGTCCGGCACGCGTCGACGGTGCACGCGACCGCGCCCGACCGCTCAGCGGCGGGCGACCACCTCCAGCGGTGGCGCTACCGCGTCCCCCCCGCCGGCACCACCACGGGCTGGCTGACCCGGCTGCCGGACGGTTCGGTGCTGGGCTGGTGCCTCGAGGTGGAGCCCGGGGCGAACGGGGCGCTCGCCCACCTCACCGTCGCCGTGGTCGCCGGCCGGCTGACGCTGCTGCCCGTCACGGTCCAGCGGCTGGCCCTGGCGCCGTTCACGGAGCGCGAGCTGACGGCCCTGGCCCGCGCGGTGGAGCCGGTCGCCGCCTGAGCGGTCCCCGCCCCCGAGCGGAAGGGCCGTCCGGCCGCGCGGACCCGCTCGACCGGGCTACTGTGCCGCCATGCGACGACGGGTGACGCTCCGGGCCCTGGTGCTGGCCGTCTTCCTGGTGCTGCTCGGCACCCAGGTGTCCGCGGCCCCCCAGCCGGGCCGGCTGCACTTCACGGCGGCCGGTGACTTCGCGCAGACGGCGAACACCGGGCTGGTCCTCGAGAAGCTGGCGGCCACCGGCAGCGACGCCGCGGTCACCCTCGGCGACATGTCCTACGGCGCCGTCGGCGGCGAGCAGGGCTGGTGCGACTTCGTCAAGGCCCGCGTCGGCGCCTCGTTCCCCTTCGAGATGCTCTCCGGCAACCACGAGTCCAACGGGCTCAACGGCAACATCAACGACTTCTCCGCCTGCCTGCCCAACCAGCTGCCGGGCGCGGTGGGCACCTACGGCCGCCAGTACTACGTCGACGTCCCCGCCGACAACCCGCTGGTCCGCTTCGTGATGATCTCCCCCGGCCTGACCTACCCGGACGGCACCTGGAGCTACGCGGCCGGCTCCGCCCGCTACCAGTGGACGGCCCAGGCCATCGACGGCGCCCGCGCAGCCGGCGTCCCCTGGGTGGTGGTCGGGATGCACAAGCCCTGCCTGACCGTCGGCAAGTACGGCTGCGACTCGGGCGCGGACGTGTTCAACCTGCTGCTGAGCAAGAAGGTCGACCTCATCCTCAGCGGCCACGAGCACACCTACCAGCGCAGCCACCAGCTGGCCCTCGGCGCGGGCTGCCCCGCCTTCACCCCGGCCCGCTACGACGCGGCCTGCGTCGCCGACACCGACAGCAGCTTCACGGCCGGTGCGGGGAGCGTCGCGATGGTCGTGGGGACCGGCGGCCAGCTCCTCTACGACGTCACGAGCACCGACCCCGAGCTGCCGTACATGGCGGCGACGAGCGGTCTCAACGTCAACCCCACCTACGGGTTCCTCGACGTCCAGGCCACCGCCGACGTGCTGCAGGCCTCGTTCGTCCGGGGCGCCGGCGGGACCCTGGCCGACTCCTTCACCGTCACCAAGGGGGCCGCCCCCGCCGACCTGCCGCCGGTGGCCTCGTTCACCAGCAGCTGCGCGGGGCTGGTGTGCAGCGTCGACGCCGGGGCCTCCACCGACCCGGACGGCACGATCGCCTCCTACGCCTGGACGTTCGGCGACGGCACGACGGCCACCGGCGTCCGGGTCTCCCACCCCTACGCTGCGGCCGGCAGCTACCCGGTGACCCTGACCGTGACCGACGACGACGGCGGCACCGCCCAGAGCACCCGCAACGTCGCGCCCACCGCCCCGGCCGCGGGAGCGCTCGTGGACGACCAGTTCTCGCGCACGACCGCCGGCGGCTGGGGTTCCGCGCCCACCGGCGGGGCGTGGACGGTGTCCGGCAGCGCCGCCAACTACGCCGTGGGCGCCGGGCTGGGCACCGTCAAGGTGGCCGCGGGCAGCGGACCGCTGGCCACGCTCAACGGGGTCTCGACGGCGGGCAGCGACCTCCGGCTGAGCGCGGGGCTGGACAAGCTGCCGGCCGGCAGCGGCCTCTACCTCGCCACGCACGCCCGGCGGGTGACCGGAGCCGGCGCCTACCTGGCGAAGACGCGGGTGACCAGCACGGGCTCGGTGACCCTCGAGCTGACCCGCACCACCGCGACCGGGACCGAGACCAACCTGCAGCCGGCGGTCGTCGTCACCGGGCTGACCTACGCGCCCGGCGACCTGCTCAACATCCGCACCCAGGCCGCCGGCAGCGCCCCGACCACCGTGCGGGCCAAGGTCTGGAAGGTCGGCAGCCCCGAGCCCACCACCTGGCAGCGCTCGGTCACCGACACCACCGCGGGCCTGCAGACGGCCGGATCCGTCGGGGTCAGCCCCTACCTGTCCAGCGGCGCCACCAACGCACCGGTCACCGTCCGGCTCGACTCGCTGGTGGTCACCGCCCCCTGAGCCGGTCGCCGGGGCGCGTCAGTGCAGGGGTCCCGGCTCCGGTGCCGCCTCCAGGACCTCGACGAGGTCGCCGACCCGGATCCGACCGGACGGCTGCTCGGGCACGAGGTTGACGCCGAACCACGTCTTCCCGTCGTGGCGGCGGTGCCGGGCGAGGCTGGCCAGCGGCTCCTTGGTGCGGACCGCGGTGCCCGGGTCGACGAGGGTGAAGGCGCAGCGCTCGCAGGCCTTGACGACCCGCAGGGTGACGTCGCCGACCCGGACCCGTCGCCACCGGTCCTCCTCCCAGGCCGGCGCGCCGGCGACCACCAGGTTGGGCCGGAAGCGGCCCATCCCGAGCAGCCCCTCGTCCGGCCGCGGACCGGCGGCCACCCAGCCCTCGAGCGCCGCCAGCGACTCCTCGCTGGTGAGCAGCAGCGGGAACCCGTCGGCCAACGAGACGGTGTCGCCGAGCCGGGCGTAGGCGGGGTCGGCCGGACGGCCGCGGGGGTCGACCAGGTGCAGCAGCCGGGCGGGCCGGCCGAGGACCCCGGCCAGCCAGGCCTCCGCGCCCGGGGCCGACGTGGCGAGGAACCGGCTGCCCCACAGGTCGACGGGCACCCGGTCGGGCCCCGCGGGTGCGGGCACCCGCAGCACCGGGTGACCCTCGGCCCGCAGCTCCAGCGCACCGTCGAGGACGCGCGCCCCGACGAGCACCAGTGCGGGGACCTGACGCCCCGTGACCATCGCGCCCGCGTCGTCGACCACCATCCAGCGCCGGTCGCCCGCCAGCCCCCACGGCTCGACCACGGCCTCGGCCAGCGGCTCCGCCCGCCCGGACTTGAGCGGGTAGCGGGCGAGCGACGTCAGCGTGACGGTCAGGGGTGGCACGACGGCTCCTCGGCGACGGGCGCCGCTCGGGCGGCGTGGCGAGACTAGCGGGGGGCCGGCCGGACCCCGCGCGCCGGGTTTCGGCACCGCCCGAGGGGTACCACGTGTAGCCCAACTTCAGGCACCCGAGCGGGCAGCCCGCGACGCGTCCGGGCGGAGCGAGGACAGCCGGCTACGTCAGGATGAAGTTCCAGGTGCCCGCGGCGACGGCGGCCGCGACGCAGACGGCTCCGAGCACGACGCCGCACCCGACCGTGACCACCTCGGCCCGGCCGACGGGCGAGGGCCGGGCCCAGGTGCGCTTCGCGGGGCCGTCGAAGCCGCGTGCCTCCATCGCCGTGGCCAGCCGGCTGCCCCGCCGGACCGCCAGCACCAGCAGGGCGAGCGCCTGGCCCACCAGCCGGCGCAGCCGCCCGGCGTCGGCCACCCCGCGGGCCCGCCGGGCCAGCTCCAGCGAGCGCCAGTCCTGCAGGAACAGCCCCACGAGCCGCAGCCCGGCGAGCGCGCCGAGGACGAAGCGGCTGGGCAACCGCCAGCGCTGGGCCAGCCCGTCGGCGAGGTCGGTGGGGTCGATGGTGGCGAACAGCACGACGGCCGGCAGGGCGATGGCGACGAGCCGGGCGGTGGTGGCCAGCCCGATGGCGACCGAGCCCTCCGTGACGTGCACCAGCCCCAGCTGGAGGTAGGTGTCCCCCGACGCCTGGCCGTAGAGGACCATGGTGAGCCCGGCCAGCGGGGCCGCGACCAGCAGCGGGACGGCGCGCAGCCAGATCCGGCCGCTGCGCAGCCCCACGGCCAGGAACAGCACCAGCTCGCCGACCACGGCGACGGTGGCCGAGACCCAGTCCAGCGTCAGCAGCAGGCACAGCGTGAGCGGCAGCAGCGCGGCGATCTTGGCGACCGGGTTGACCGTCAGGACACGGGGCCCGGCCCGGTCGGGGGCCAGCAGGCTCACGGCGCCACCGTCCGGACCTGCACGCCGGGCCCGTCGCCCAAGACCACCTCGGTGCCGGCCAGGGCCTCGACGAACGCACGGTCGTGGGTCACCGAGAGCACCGTCCGGCCCTCGGCCAGCAGTGCGCCGAGCAGGTCGACCAGGCCGGCCCAGGTGAGGGCGTCCTGGCCGAAGGTCGGCTCGTCCAGCACCAGCAGGTCCGGGGAGGTGACCAGCACGGTCGCCACCGACAGCCGACGCTTCTCCCCGCCCGAGAGCGTGAACGGGTTGGCCCGCGCCAGGCCCTCCAGGCGCAGCCGCCCCAGCAGCTCGGCGACCCGGGCGCGGCCGGCCCCGTCGAGCCGGCGGGTGGCCCGCAGGCCCACCTCGAGCTCCTCGGCGACGGTCCCGGTGAGGAACTGGTGCTCGGGCTCCTGGAACACCACGCCGACCCGGGCGACGAGGTCGCGCGAGCGCCAGGCGTGCGGCCGGTCACCGGCTCCGCGGGCCAGCGCCGGGTGGGCCCGGACCCGGCCGCCGAGCGGGGCCAGCAGGCCGGCCAGGGTGAGCGCCAGGGTCGACTTGCCCGAGCCGTTGCGGCCGGTCAGGGCCACCGACGCGCCCGCCCGCAGCTCGAGGTCGACGCCGTCGCGGACCAGCCGGCCGCCCCGCCCGACGGCCAGGCCCTCGGCACCCAGCAGCGGGCGGCCCGGGACCGGCCGCGGTCGGGCGGCGACGCGGGGCGGGTGGTCCGGGACCCAGATGCCGGCGGCGGCCAGCGCCGGTCCGGTCCGGGCGAGCACGTCGGCGGGCCTTCCGTCGGCCAGCACGCCGTCCGCTCCGAGGACGACGACGCGGTCCACCACCGGCAGCCACGTGGCGACCCGGTGCTCCACCACGACGAACGTGGCGCCGGTCGCGTCGAGCACCCGGCCCACCGCGTCCCGGACCTCGAGCACCCCCTCCGGGTCGAGGTTCGCCGTCGGCTCGTCGAGCAGCAGCAGGCCCGGTCGCATGGCCAGCACCCCCGCCAGGGCGAGCCGCTGCTGCTGGCCGCCGGAGAGCCGTTCCGTGGGGTGGTCGAGGGCCACGTCGAGGCCGACGGCCTCCAGCGCCGCGGCGACCCGTGGCCAGATGGCGTCGCGGGGGACGCCGAGGTTCTCGCAGCCGAAGGCCACGTCGTCACCGACGCGGGCGAGGATCACCTGCGTCTCCGGGTCCTGGAGCACCAGCCCGGCCCGGCCCCGGGCGTCCCGCGGGGCGCGGCCGTCGAGCCGCAGCCGGCCCTCCTCCTCACCCGCCTCGGCGTCGCCGAGCACCCCGGCGAGCGCGTGCAGCAACGTCGACTTGCCGGCGCCCGACGCGCCCAGCAGGAGCACCCGCTCCCCCGGTTCGACGACGAGGTCGAGCCCGCGCAGCGCCCACGCCCGCCGGCCGGCGTGCCGCCAGCCCCAGCCCTGCGCCTCCAGCCGGGCCGGCACGGTCGGGGACGCGGCCGCACCGACCGTGCGGTGGGCGGGGACGGTCGGCACCGCTCAGACCAGCTCGGTGGTGTCCCGGCCGGCGGCGAAGCGGTGCAGCGCCCCGGTCCGGGCCAGCGCCCGCACGGCCAGCCAGGACAGGGTCCCGGCGATGAGCGCGCCGCCGAGGACGGCGCCGACCACGAAGACGGTGGCGAAGAGGGCGCCGCTGCCGGGGTAGTAGACGACCAGCTCGAAGACGGCCAGCCCGACGCCCGCGCCGGCCCCCGCCAGCCAGGCCACGGGCAGCCGCCAGACCCTGTAGAGGAAGACGGCGAAGACGATCTCGGCGCCCAGCCCCTGGACCAGGCCGGAGACGAGGGTCAGCAGCCCCCACTGGCTGCCCAGCAGGGCGGACACCACGGCGGCCAGCAGCTCGACGTAGACCGCCGCGCCGGGCTTGCGGATCAGCAGGCCGCCGAGGACGGCGCCGAGCAGGAACGGCGCCTCGACGAAGGACTGGGCGCCCGGCAGCAGCGCCTTGACCGGGGCCGACAGACCCTCGTAGGCGGCGCCCCAGACGAGGAAGACGACGCCGAGCGCGACGCCGACGACACTGGCGACGACGATGTCGACCACCCGCCAGCGACGGTCGGGGACGGCGCGCGCCTGGCCCTGGGTGGACGGGACGGTGGTGTGCTGCATGGTGTGCACCTCTCGGTCAGAGGGACACGGGGACGTGACAAGAGGCCTCCCTGCGCTGGCATGACCCAGATCAGGTTCGACGGTCGAAGGTTGGAGAACCTTCCTCTCAGCCCGGCTCCACCGGACTCCCGTGTTCGCCGACCAACCTATCCCACGACGCGGTGCACCCTCGACGGGTCCGGCGGACCGGGGACTCAGTCCTCGTCGGCCGCGACCGCGCGCCGGCGGGCGTTGTCACGGCCGGGCTTCCAGACCAGCTTGTGGGTGCCGTCGCAGAGCGGCATCAACGCGCTCGACCCGCAGCGGCAGAGGGCGATGGTCTTGCGCCGTCGCGGCAGCGGGGCGCCGTCGGCCCCCACGATCTCCACGTCGCCCCGCAGCAGCATGGGGCCGTCGGGGTAGATCGTGATCTGCGCATCCCGGGCCGGGCCCGGGTCGGAAGGAGAAGGAGCCACGGCGGTTGAGTACCCAGCCCTGATGGCCCATAACTGCGCGGGCCGGCGGTCGCGACCCCACGTCGGCCGCCGGGGTTTCTCCCGCTCCGACGAGGGTAGGAGAACTCCCATGCGACGAAGCCCGTACCCGACTGCGCTCGCCTTCGACCGGGGCTGCGGACGGGCTCCGCTGCTGGCCCGCGGGACCCTGAGCGCGCAGCTGCTCTGGGTGCTGACCGAGGAGCCCCAGCCGGTGCCCCAGCTGCGGACGCAGGCGCTCGACCTGGTCGGCAGCACCGCCGACGTCCTCCGCGACGACGACGTCCAGCTGTCCCTGCTGGTCCTGCACGAGCTGCACCACCGCGGCTGGCCCGGGGTCGACGACCGGTGGGAGTGGCACCCCGACCTCGTCGGGCTGGCCGCCGTGCTGGAGGACGCGACGGAGGCCGGGCTGCGCGCGCTCGTGGCGGACCGGCTGCCCGACGCCCCCGCACCCCGGGACGTGCCGACAGCGCTGGCCGAGCTGGTGCAGGGCGACGACGGGCCGTCGATGTCGCGCTACCTCGCGCGGACGGGGACGGTGACCGAGTACCGCGAGCACCTGGTGCACCGCTCGATCTACCACCTGAAGGAGGCCGACCCGCACACCTGGGCCATCCCGCGGCTGGCGGGGCGGGCGAAGGCCGCGCTGGTGGAGATCCAGGCCGACGAGTACGGGGCCGGCCGCGCCGAGTGGATGCATGCGACGCTCTACGGTGACACGATGCGCGGCCTCGGGCTGGACGACAGCTACGGGCACCACCTGAACGACGTCCCGGCGATCACGCTCGCCTGGGCCAACACGATGACCCTCTTCGGACTGCACCGGCGGCTGCTGGGGGCGGCGATCGGCCACCTGGCCGCCCTGGAGATGTCGTCGTCGCTGCCGATGCGCCGCTACGGCAACGGCCTGCGCCGGCTCGGTTTCGACGAGCCCACGACCCGGTTCTTCGACGAGCACATCGAGGCGGACGCGGTGCACGAGCAGATCGCGGCGCACGACGTCGCCGGGCAGCTGGCGCTCGACCGGCCCGCCCTGGTCGAGGACATCCTCTTCGGGGCCGCGGTGGCCCTGGCCATCGACGCCGCCGTCACGACCCATGTGCTGGACAGCTGGGCGGCGGGGCGGTCGTCGTTGCGACCGATCCCGGAGAACGCGGCGGGGGTCGTCTCCGCCGCTGCCGCGCTGCGGCAGGAGACAAAGGGGTAACCGTGCGGCTGCGGCTGGAGTACGTGGTGCCGCTGCGCTGGGGTCCGGGGACGGACGCGGGCGAGCTGACGGGCTACCTGCAGCGGTTGAGCCGCGACGTCGACGTCACCGTCGTCGACGGCAGCGCGCCCGAGGTCTGGGAGCGGCACCACGCGCTGTGGGCGGACTGGGTGCGGCACGTGCCGGTCGGCGCGTGGCCGGGCCGGAACGGGAAGGTGGCCGGGGTGGTCACCGGCGTCCGGCTGGCGCGTCATGAGCTCGTCGTGATCGCCGACGACGACGTCCGGTGGACCGCCGCGCAGCTGGCCCGCGCGGCGGACCTGCTGGTCGGCGCGGACCTGGTCCGACCGCAGAACTACTTCCACCCGCTGCCCTGGCACGCCCGCTGGGACACCGCCCGCACCTTGGTGAACCGTGCCCTCGGCGCCGACCACCCCGGCACCTACGCGCTGCGCCGGAGCACCTTCCTCGTTATGGGCGGCTACGACGGCGACGTCCTGTTCGAGAACCTGGAGCTGTCGCGGACGGTGCGCGCCGCGGGCGGGACGGAGGTGACCGCCCCCGACCTGCTGGTCCGGCGCGTCCCGCCCGAGGCGGGCCACTTCTGGGGCCAGCGGGTGCGGCAGGCCTACGACGACTTCGGCCAGCCCGCCCGGCTGGCGACCGAGGCGTCGCTGCTCCCGGCCGCGGCGCTGCTCGTCGGCGGCTGCCGGGCGTGCTCACCCCGGCTGCGCCGGTGGAGCCGCCGCGGTCTGGCGGCCGAGGCGCTGCTGCCCGTGGCGCTGGCGGAGGTGGGCCGGCGGCGGGCCGGTGGGCGGGCCGTGTTCCCCGCCGACACCCCCCTCTTCGCCCCGCTCTGGATCGCCGAGCGCGCCGTCTGCGTGTGGCTGGCCGTGGGCCGGCGCGTGAGCGGCGGGATGCCGTACGCGGGTCGACGGCTGGTCACCGCCGCCCACAGCACCGCTGCGCTGCGTCGACGGCTGGCCCGCCGGGTCACCCGCGAGGCAGCGCCGCAGACGCCGCTGACCACGCTGACGCCCGCTGGACGCTGAGGACCGCCCGGACCCCGAGGGGTCCGGGCGGTCCCGGGTGCAGGTGCTGGGTGGTGCGGGTGCTCAGGCGGCGACGGCGTCCTGCGCGTCGGCCCGGACGCCCTCGAGGGCCTGGGTCCAGGCGACGAGCTGGTCGAACAGCGTCGTCAGGTTGGCCTGGTGGTGGTCGCCCGGCGTGAAGACCGAGTAGTTCTCGAAGTCGGTGGCCAGGTTGAGGGCGACCTGCGCCCGGACCGTGGCCACCTGGAGCTCGGAGGCGATCAGCCGCAGCTGCTCGACGGCGCGGACCGCACCCACCGAGCCGTAGCCGACGAAGCCGGCGGCCTTGTTGTTCCACTCGCCGTAGACGAAGTCGATGGCGTTCTTCAGCGCGCCGGAGGGGCTGTGGTTGTACTCCGGGGTGACGAAGACGAAGCCGTCGAAGGACGCGACCGTGGCGGCCCAGGTCTTGGTGTGGTCCTTGGAGTACAAGCCCATGGACGCGGGCACCGGCTCGTCGAGCAGCGGCAGGTGGAACTGCTCGATGTCGACCAGCTCGTACTCGGCGTCGGTCCGGGTCTTGGCGTAGGCGTGGACCCACTCCGCGACGGCGGTGCCGTTGCGGCCGGGCCGGGTGCTGCCGACGATGATGGCGATGCGCGTCATGAACTCTCCTGGTCGGGTTGTTGAAACTTAAACCAGAGTAGCGCACGGCGAAGCCAGGGCCGCCGCCGTGCCACGGGGACGTGGGAAGCGGGCTCGGACGTGCGGACTCCGCGGCAGGACCGGCGGGCTCAGAGGTGCGGGAAGACCCGGTGGGAGTCCTCGTCGGCCTCGTCCAGCATCCGCGCCGACGGACCCGTGCCGACGATCAGCGGGTCGGGGGTGCCGACCACGTCGCGGTCCTTGTCGGTGTAGTCGAGCACCGACAGGACGTGGCGCAACGCCTCGATGCGGGCACGCTTCTTGTCGTTGCTCTTGACCACGGTCCACGGGGCGTCGGCGGTGTCGGTGTAGAAGAACATCGCCTCCTTGGCCGCGGTGTAGTCCTCCCACTTGTCCAGCGACTGCAGGTCCATCGGGCTGAGCTTCCACCGGCGGACCGGGTCGGCGTGGCGCTGCGCGAACCGGCGGCGCTGCTCGTCGCGGGAGACCGAGAACCAGAACTTGACCAGGTGCAGCCCGCTGCGGACCAGCATCCGCTCCAGGTCGGGCGCCTGCCGCATGAACTCCAGGTACTCGACCGGCGAGCAGAAAGCCATCACCCGCTCGACGCCCGCCCGGTTGTACCAGGAGCGGTCGAAGAGCACGATCTCGCCGCCGCTGGGCAGCACGGAGATGTAGCGCTGGAAGTACCACTGGGTGGCCTCGCGCTCGGTCGGCTTCTCCAGCGCCACCACCCGGGCGCCGCGCGGGTTCAGGTTCTCGGTGAACCGCTTGATGGTGCCGCCCTTGCCCGCCGCGTCCCGGCCCTCGAACACGCACGCGACCTTGGACTGGGTCGCTCGTACCCAGCTCTGCATCTTGAGCAGCTCGATCTGCAGCGACCGCTTGGCCGCCTGGTACTCCTTCTCGGTCATCTTGGACTGGTACGGGTAGTCCTGCCGCCAGGTCTCCTGCTCGGGGTTCGGCAGCAGCACGGTCTCGGCCCCGCGCTGGCCGTCGACGGCTGGGATCTCGACCGCGGTGGGCGGCCGCTCGACCTCCCCCTCGGACGCCCCGAGGTCGGCGGGCTCGGTCAGGGTCGCAGAGGGCTGGCTGGTCTCGTCCACGTGGTCGGGGTACCCGTGCCCCACGGGCGTCAACCCGGGAGCCCCGCGTCCGGAGCCGACCCACCGCGCCCCCGAACCGACCCGCCGCGCCCCGAGCCGACCCCACCGCACCCCGAGCCGACCCCACCGCACCCCGAGCCGACCCCACCGCGCCCTGAGCCAGTCGAAGGGCCTTCGACCAGCTCAGGCAACGGCCGACGGCAGGCGGCAGCCGACCCACCGCGCCCTGAGCCTGTCGAAGGGCCTTCGACAGGCTCAGGCGACGACGACAGGCTCAGGCGACGACGACTGGCTCAGGCGGCGGCTCCCGCCGGGTGCCTACTGCTTCAGCAGTGACCGGAGCACGTACTGCATGATCCCGCCGTTGCGGTAGTAGTCCGCCTCGCCGGGGGTGTCGATCCGGACGACGGCCTCGAAGGTGACGTCGCCGGCCTGGACCGTGACCGTCGTCGGGGTGGTCCCGTCGTTCAGGGCCGTGACGCCGGTGATCTCGATCGTCTCCTCCCCCGTCAGCCCCAGCGACTCCACGCTCTGGCCCTCGGGGAACTGCAGGGGCAGCACGCCCATCCCGATCAGGTTCGAGCGGTGGATCCGCTCGTAGGACTCGGCGACGACGGCCTTGACGCCCAGCAGCGCGGTGCCCTTGGCCGCCCAGTCGCGCGACGAGCCGGAGCCGTACTCCTTGCCGGTGAGGATCACGAGCGGCGTCCCGGCGGCCAGGTAGTGCTCCGACGCCTCGTAGATGGTGCTGACCGGGCCGTCGGGCAGGGTGAAGTCGCGGGTGAAGCCGCCCTCGGTGCCCGGCGCCAGCTGGTTGCGCAGCCGGATGTTCGCGAACGTGCCGCGGATCATCACCTCGTGGTTCCCGCGGCGCGAGCCGTAGGAGTTGAACTCCCCGCGCGGCACCCCGTGCTCGGTGAGGTAGCTGCCCGCCGGGCTGTCGGCCTTGATCGAGCCGGCCGGCGAGATGTGGTCGGTGGTGATCGAGTCGCCGAGCTTCAGCAGCACCCGGGCGCCGCTGATGTCGGTGACCGGCACCGGCTCGGCCGGCATGCCGTCGAAGTACGGGGGCTTCCGCACGTAGGTGGAGTCGGCGTCCCACGCGAAGACCTGGCCCTCCGGCGTGGGCAGCGCCTGCCACTGCGCGTCGCCGGCGAAGACGTCGGCGTAGGAGTCGGTGAACATCTCCGAGCCGATGGCCGACGCCACGATCTCGTCGATCTCGGCCTCGGTCGGCCACACGTCGCGCAGGTAGACGGGCTGGCCCTGGTCGTCGGCGCCCAGCGGGTCGTTCATCAGGTCGATGTCCATGGTCCCGGCCAGCGCGTAGGCGACGACCAGCGGCGGCGACGCCAGGTAGTTCATCTTGATGTCCGGGTTGATCCGGCCCTCGAAGTTCCGGTTGCCCGACAGCACGGAGACGACGGCGAGGTCGCTCTCGTTGACCGCGGCGCTGACCTCGGGGATCAGCGGCCCGGAGTTCCCGATGCAGGTCGTGCAGCCGTAGCCGACGAGGTTGAAGCCGATCTTGTCGAGGTAGGGCGTCAGGCCCGAGCGGTCGTAGTAGTCGGTGACCACCTTCGAGCCCGGGGCCAGCGTCGTCTTGACCCAGGGCTTGCGGGTGAGCCCGCGCTCGACGGCCTTCTTGGCCACCAGCGCCGCGCCGATCATCACGCTCGGGTTGGACGTGTTGGTGCACGAGGTGATGGAGGCGATGGTAACGGCGCCGTGGTCCAGCTCGAAGGACGTGCCGTCCGCCAGGGTGACCAGCGTGGGCTTGGACGGCCGGCCGATGTCGGCGGCGACGCCCTCGCCGTACTCCTGCGGGTCTTCCGACTCCTCGCCGCTGTGGCTCGGGGAGTCCGACGCGGGGAAGCTCTCGGCGGAGGCCTCGTCGACGCCGGTCAACACCGGGGCGTCGTCGATGCGGCGGTCGGCGTCGGCCTTGGCCGGGACGACCTGGTCGTCCTCGACGTAGGCGCCCAGCGCCTCCCGGAAGCCCTGCTTGGCGTGGGACAGCACGACGCGGTCCTGCGGCCGCTTGGGGCCGGCGATGCTCGGCACCACGGTGCTGAGGTCCAGCTCGAGGTACTCCGAGTACTGCGGCTCGCGGTCGTCGTCGTGCCACAGGCCCTGGGTCTTGGCGTAGGCCTCGACGAGGGCGATCTGGCTCTCGTCGCGGCCGGTCAGCCGCAGGTAGTCGGTGGTCTTGGAGTCGATCGGGAAGACGGCGATCGTGGAGCCGTACTCCGGGCTCATGTTGCCGATGGTGGCACGGTTGGCCAGCGGGACCGCGGAGACGCCGGGCCCGTAGAACTCGACGAACTTGCCGACCACCTTGTGCTGGCGGAGCATCTCGGTGATGGTCAGCACCAGGTCGGTGGCGGTGGCGCCCTCGGGCATGGCGCCGGACAGCTTGAAGCCGACGACGCGCGGGATGAGCATCGAGACGGGCTGGCCCAGCATGGCCGCCTCGGCCTCGATGCCGCCCACGCCCCAGCCGACGACGCCGAGGCCGTTGACCATCGTGGTGTGGGAGTCGGTGCCGACGCAGGTGTCGGGGTAGGCCTGCCCGTTCCGGGTGAAGACCACCCGGGCCAGGTGCTCGATGTTGACCTGGTGGACGATGCCGGTGCCGGGCGGGACGACCTTGAAGTCGTCGAAGGCGGTCTGGCCCCAGCGCAGGAACTGGTAGCGCTCGCGGTTGCGGCCGTACTCGATCTCGACGTTCTTCGTGAACGCGTCGGCGGTGCCGAAGACGTCGGCGATGACGGAGTGGTCGATGACCAGCTCGGCGGGGGCCAGCGGGTTGATCTTGGTCGCGTCGCCGCCCAGGTCGGCCATCGCCTCCCGCATGGTGGCGAGGTCGACGACGCAGGGCACGCCGGTGAAGTCCTGCATGATCACGCGGGCCGGCGTGAACTGGATCTCGTGGCTCGGCTGCGCCGTCGGGTCCCAGGCGGCGAGGCCGCGGATGTGGTCGGCGGTGATGTTCGCGCCGTCCTCGGTCCGCAGCAGGTTCTCGAGCAGGATCTTGAGGCTGTAGGGCAGCTTCTCCGACCCCTCGACGGCGTCGAGCCGGAAGATCTCGTAGGACTCGTCACCGACGGGCAGCGTCGCCCTGGCCCCGAAACTGTTCACGCTCATCCGCTGTCTCCTGAGGTTCGAAGTATCTTGACGTCAAGATACTCTAGCGCACCCTCGGCGGACCGCCAGGAACGGCGCACGGCCCGGGGCGCTCCTCCGTAGCCTCTCCCATCGCGCCGATCCGCGCCACGACAGGGTCGCCTAACCAGGACCCCGCCGAGCTCGCCGGGCCCCGCTGCCTAGGCTCGTCCGGTGAAGCCGAGCGACCTGCCCCTGCTGTGCACCGTCTCCCCGCCCACCCTGGCGCCGGACGGTTCGCGCGCCGTGTTCGCCGTGACGCGGCCCGACCTCGCGGCCGACGCCTCCGTGGGCCAGCTCTGGCAGGTGCCCACCGACGGCTCGGCGCCGGCCGAGCGGTTGACCCGCGGGAGCCACGACACCGCCCCGCAGCTCTCCCCCGACGGCCGCCTGCTCGCGTTCCTGCGCGCGGCTCCCGGCACCCCGGGGCAGCTGCACGTCGTCCGCTCCACCGGCGGCGAGCCGGTCCCCGTCACCGACCAGCCGCTGGGCGTGACCGCGTTCGACTGGTCGCCCGACGGTGCGCGCCTGGTGTTCCTGGCCCGGGTGCCCGAACCAGGCCGCTACGGGACCGTCGACGGCCTCCCGCCCGCGGCCGAGCCGGCCCGGCGGATCACCACCACCCGCTACCTGGCCAACGGCGTCGGCTGGGTGACCGACCGTCGCGCCCAGGTGTTCCTCGTCGACGTGCCCGACGTGACCGCCGAGCCGCCGGTCCCGGCCGCACCCTCGGCGGACGACCCGCACCCCGAGCCCGACGCCGGCGTCCCCACCGCCGTGCAGCTCACCACCGAGGACGCCGACCACGCGCACCCCCGCTTCGGCCGGGACGCCCGCACCGTCACCGTGGTCGTGCCCGAGCACGACGGCGTCAGCCCCCGGCTCCGGCAGTCGCTGCGCCGGCTCGTGCTCGACGCCGACGGCGGGGTCGCCGAGGTGACCACCCTCACCGGCCACGCCGACGGCCTGCACGTCCTCGACGGTCGCGAGACCGCCGACGGCACCTCCGTCGTGCTGGCGCAGGAGCTGGGCCCCGACGAGGTCGAGTTCGTCGGCACCAACCCCGCCCTGCACGTGCTGGTCGACGGCGGGCGGCCGCGGCGCCTGACCGACCCCGAGACCGTCGACCTGACCGCGTCGCCGCTCGTCGTGGACGGTGCCGCCCTGCTCGTCACCGACACCACCCGCGGCACCGTCCAGCTGCTGCGGGTCACGCTGGACGGGCAGGTCCGGCGGCTGACCGAGGGTTCCGTCGAGGTCGAGGGCGTCGCGGTCGCCGCCGGCGTCCTCGCGGTCAGCCTGGCCGACCCCCGCTCGTCGGGCGACGTGGCGGTGCTGGAGCCGGCGGGGCTCCGCCGTCTCACCGACCTGTCCGCGCCGCTGCGCGAGGCGGGTGTGGTCGACGCCGAGGAGGTCGTCGTCGCGACCCGGGACGGCGGCCAGGTGCACGGCTGGGTGCTGGTGCCGCCCGGCCCGGGGCCGCACCCGACGCTGCTGCTCATCCACGGCGGCCCCTACGCCCAGTACACGGGCTCGCTGTTCGACGAGGCGCAGGTCTACGCCGCCGCCGGCTACGGCGTGGTGATGGGCAACCCGCGCGGCGCCGCCGGCTACGGCCAGGCGTTCGGCCGCAGCATCCGCGGCCGGATGGGCACGGTCGACCTGACCGACGTGCTCGACCTGCTCGACGGCGCCGTGGCGACGCACCCGACCCTGGACGCGGGCCGGGTGGGGGTCATGGGCGGCTCGTACGGCGGCTACCTCACGGCCTGGACCACCGCCCACGACCACCGCTTCGCCGGCGCGGTCGTGGAGCGCGGCTTCCTCGACCCGGAGCTGTTCCTCGGCACCTCCGACATCGGCACCTACTTCGCCCAGCAGTACACCGGCGCCGACCCGGAGCAGCGCCGCCGGCAGAGCCCGCAGGCGGTCGTGGGCCAGGTCCGCACCCCGACGCTGGTCGTCCACTCCGAGGACGACCTGCGCTGCCCGCTGTCCCAGGCCCAGCGCTACCACCTGGGGCTCGTCGAGGCCGGCGTGCCGACCGAGCTGCTGGTCTTCCCCGGCGAGGACCACGAGCTGAGCCGCTCCGGACGGCCGCGGCACCGGCTGCAGCGCTTCGACGCGATCCTCGACTGGTGGGACCGCTACCTGCCGACGTCCGGTTGAGGACCGAGTTGACAGAACTGGGTCGACCCCTGGTCACCTCACGTCTGACACGTCGGCGCCGGGCCGACCTCAGAGCTGGGTGCGGACCACCGCGGCGACCAGCACGGCGACGACCACCGTGACGACGGCGGAGAAGGCCGAGGCGACGACCCGGTGCTCACGCTGGATGGTGGCGAGGGTGAGTCCGCGCAGCAGCAGCCGGTTGGCGACCCAGCGGAACAGGTAGAGCGTGAGCACGGCGACGACGGCGGTCACCGTGAACGCCTCGAAGCCGACGACCCAGCCGGTGAAGTCGCCCGCCACCCCCTCGCGGACGACGACGCCGACCGCGACCAGGACGCCGGCCGCCTCGAAGGCCGCGGTCAGGCCGCCGACCCGCAGCTCCTCGCGGATGCTCCACGGGGTGACGGCCTCGTGCAGCCAGAACACGGCCACCACGAGGGCCAGCCCGAGGCAGCCGAAGACGACGGTGCTGGCCAGGCCCTGGGTCACCGTCGGCGACGCGCCGGTCAGCGAGCCGTTGAGGATGAAGCCGAAGCCGAGGTAGAAGCCGGCCTCCACCACCCCGAGGGCGACGTTGCCGCGGAGCAGCTCCTCGTCGTTGGCGACCCGGCGCAGCAGCACGAGGTCGACGACGTAGCGGACCGCGACGAAGGCGACCACCACCCAGGCCAGCTCGTAGGCCTGGCCGATCAGGCTGGACCAGGGCAGGTCGTCGGCCGTCCGGGTGGTCGGCGGCAGCGCGGCGACCCCGAACCCGAGCACCAGGGCGGCGCGCTGCACGAGGTAGGCGGCGTTGCCGTCGCGGAACAGCACCTGGTGGTCGTCGAACCGGGTCAGCCGGTTGTGGACGAACCACAGCAGGCCGCCCGCGACCAGGGTCAGCAGCAGGCTGGCCGCCGCGGGCGGCGCGTTCTCCAGGGTGGCGCGCAGGTAGTCGAGCACGGGTCCTCCTCGGTGGTGGGGAGGGCGCTCAGCCCCGGATGACGTGCGGCACGAAGACGCTGAGGTTGTCGACGACGACGCCCGGGCTCTCCCGGAGGTCCAGCCCGGCCGGCTCGCCGTCGACGTACCAGAGGCCCAGGGTCGGGTAGTTGTCGCCCTCGAAGCCGACGAAGTCGGGCGGCGGCGCGTACGCCTGCACCACGCACGCCTGGTCCCCGTAGGGACCGGGGGTGCTCAGCACGGTCTCGCCGTCGACGACCACGGTGACGTTGGCGCCCTCGCGCCCCAGCAGCGGCTTGCGCACGTAGCTGGCCAGCCCCTCGGGCTGGTCGCCGTCGAACCAGGCGGGGATCAGCAGCTTGCTCCGCTCGGCGTCGCGGCCGAAGAGCTGCCAGAGCACCGGCAGCAGGCCCTTGTTCGACCAGAGCATCTTGTAGGGCGGCTCGATCCAGATCGTCCCGCCGGGCTTGGCCATGTCGGCGAACACGGCCTCGCCGAACGGCTCCGCGCAGATGTGCTCCCAGGCGTGCAGCTTGAACACCACGTCGAGGTGCCGCTGCTCGCCGTCGGGGAAGCGGCCGTCGTAGAAGCGGCCGTCCGCACCCAGGTGGATCTGCTCGACGTAGAGCCACTCCGTCTCATAGCCCGCCTGCCGGCAGGTCTCCTGCATCACCCGCAGGTTCTGCAGGTCCTCGTAGGAGCAGTCCTCGACGCGGATCTCGGCCCGCTGCTCCGCCGGGACGGCCTCGACGAACTCCGGCAGCAGGTTGTCGTACCAGGTGCAGGCGAAGTAGACGACGGGCTTGCGGCCCAGCTCGCGCTCGGCGTGGGCCAGGTTGCGCTTCCACGCGTCGACCAGCATCTCGAAGACGCCGTTCCACTGGTCCTCGCCCTGCTTCGTCGCCTCGAACCAGCTCCACTGGACGATCGCGGTCTCGAGCAGCGAGGTCGGGGTGTCGGCGTTGAACTCGTACAGCCGGATGCGGCCCAGCGCGTCGTCGAACTTGTCCTGGGCGTCGGTGGTCTGCAGGTCGAGGAAGCGGTTGCCGCCGTAGACGGCGTCGATCCGGCCGTAGACGCTGCCCCAGTCGACCGGCTCGCCCTGGGCGTCGCGGCGGTCCCAGCTGCGGGCGATCTCCAGCCGCGCGAAGCCCGGGATGCCCATCCGGTCCATCAGCTCGGGGTGGGCCAGCATGAAGTCCCCGGCCGTGACGAACATGTCGAGCAGCGTCTCGAGGTCGGCGTGCATCTGCTCGACCTCGGCGGCGCTGAACGCGTAGTGGGCGCTCTCGCTCCAGTACGACCGCGTGCTGCCGTCGGGCAGCAGGGTCTGCCAGTAGGTGAGCCCCTGCTCGGTGACGATCTCCGGCCAGTTCTCGCGGACGACGCCGCTCGGACGACGCTCCATCAGCTGCCGCTCCCGCCCCGGGACGAGCCGCCGAAGCCGCCACCCTTCGAGGCCCGCGTCTTGGTGACCTTCCCGCCCAGCCCGCCGCTGCCGGTCACCCGGCCGGTGGCCGGCAGGCCGGCACGCTGCCGGGCCGCCGCGTCGTTGTAGGGCATGCTGGCCGTGCGCTGGCTGGCCGGGAGCCGGTAGCCGGGACCCCAGCCGCCGCCGAAGCCGCCGATCCAGATGAAGCCGCCGCCGAAGCCCCCCGAGCGCTCGTCGTCGCAGTACTTCTCGTCGATGATCGTGCCGTCCTCGGTGGCGCAGTAGACGTCCTCGGTGTAGGTCTCCTGCTCGCTCGCGCAGGCGGTGACCACCCCGGAGGCGAGGAAGGCGGTCGCGAGACCGACTCCGAGTGAGCGCGGGATCCGCGACCTGGACACCATCGACGCTCCTCGCGCTGCTCGACGGGGGCGACTGCCCTCCGTCGTCCCCGCGCTCGCGACGACCGGGTCAAGGCTAGCCGCCGCCCGAAACCCCTATCCGGCGGGTTGCAGGACGGCGACGCACTCGACGTGCTGGGTCATGGGGAACAGGTCGAAGCCGCGGATGCTGGTCGGCGCGTAGCCGTGCCGCACGGCGGTGGCGAGGTCGCGGGCGAGGGCGGCCGGGTCGCAGGCGACGTAGGCCACCGCGCGCGGACGGCGGGCCAGGACACCCGCCACCACCTGCTTGCCGGCGCCGCTGCGGGGTGGGTCGAGAACGACGAGGTCGGCGCGTCCGGGCAGCTTGGTCAGCCCGCGCTCGACGCGGTCGGCGCGCAGCCGCACCCGGTCGCCGAACTCCTCGAGGTTGCGCCGGGCGGCCAGGACGGCGCCGTGCCCGGCCTCGAGGCCCCAGACCCGGCAGCCCGCCGCGGCGAGCGCGCCGGCGAAGAGCCCGACGCCGCAGTAGAGGTCGAAGGCCCGCTCGCCCGGCTGCGGCGCCAGCCCGTCGAGCACGGCGTCCATCAGGGTGGCGGCGGCGGCCGGGTGCACCTGCCAGAAGCCGTCGGTGGCGACCTCGAAGCGGCGCCCGGCCGCCGCCTCGACGACCTCGGTGCCGCCCTGGCGGACCTGGCCGTCGACCAGCAGCGCCGGGCCGTCGGCGGCGGCCACGGCCACCAGCTCCGCCCCGGGTGACCAGCGGGTCCCGGTGACGGCCGGGGTGGCGCGGGAGGCGATGGGGCAGCCGCCGTCGGGCAGCGGCACGACCTCGTGCGAGCGGTGGGCGCGCAGCCCGGCCCGGCCGTCGTCGTCGACCTGGTAGCGCATCCGGGTCCGCCAGTGCAGCCCGTCGGCGGTCTCGGGGGTGTCGACGCCGACCACCTCGCCGTCCCAGTCGACCCCGGCCAGTCGCTGCAGCTGCTCGGCGACCACGGCCGTCTTCAGCCGCCGCTGGGCGGGCAGGTCGACGTGCTGGAAGTCGCAGCCACCGCACAGCCCGGGGCGGGCCACCGGGCACGGCGGGACCACGCGGTCCGGGCTGGCCTCCAGCACCTGGACGGCGTCGGCGCGCCAGAACGAGGCGTGGCTGTCGTCGGTGACCCGGACCATCACCCGCTCCCCCGGCAGGGTGTGCCGGACGAACACCACCCGACCCCCGCCGGAGCCCTCCGGCTCGCCCTCCAGCGGGAGGCGCGCGACGCAGTGGCCGCCGTGCGCCACCGGCCCCACCTCGACGGGTCCCAGCAGGGCGCCCGGGGTCACGGTGGTGCTCACCCGCGCAGCGACCGGCGGGCGTTGTCGTTCAGCGTCTCCCGCTCCAGCCGCTCCTTGGCCTTGCCGGAGGACTCCAGCAGGTACGGCACCGAGGTGACCATGACGCCGGGGGTGAACAGCAGCCGGCCCTTGAGCCGCAGGGCGCTCTGGTTGTGCAGGATCTGCTCCCACCAGTGGCCGACGACGTACTCGGGGATGTAGACCGTGACGACGTCGCGCGGGCTCTCCGAGCGCACGTTGCGCACGTAGTCGAGGATCGGGTTGGTCACCTCCCGGTAGGGCGAGGCGATGACCTTGAGCGGGGTCTTGATCCCGGCCTCCTCCCACGCGTTCACCAGCCGGGACGTCTCCTCCTCGTCGACGTCGACGGTGAGCGCTTCCAGCGTGCTGGGCCGGGCGGCCTTGGCGAAGGCGAGCGCCCGCAGCGTCGGCTTGTGCAGCTTGGAGACCAGGACGATGGCGCGGACCCGGCTGGGGAGCGTCCGGTCCTCGCCCTCGACGAGCGCGGTCTCCTCCGACACCCGCTGGTAGTGCCGGCGGATGCCCTTCATGAGCAGAAAGATCGCGGCCATGGCGATGATGGCGATGTAGGCGCCCTGGGTGAACTTGCTCAGCAGCACGATCACGAGCACGGTGCCGGTCATGGTCAGGCCGACGGCGTTGATGACCCGCGAGCGGCGCATCCTCGCGCGGGCGGCGGGGTCGACCTCGTCCTTCAGCAGCCGCGTCCAGTGCCGCAGCATGCCCAGCTGGCTGACGGTGAAGGAGACGAACACCCCCACCACGTAGAGCTGGATGAGTGCGGTCACGTCGGCGTCGAACGCCACGATCAGCACGACGGCCATGAAGGCCAGGACGACGATGCCGTTGCTGTAGGCCAGCCGGTCGCCGCGGGTGTGCAGCTGGCGGGGCAGGTAGCCGTCCTTGGCCAGGATCGAGCCCAGCACCGGGAAGCCGTTGAAGGCGGTGTTCGCGGCCAGGAACAAGATGATGAACGTCGCGGCGATGACGAAGTAGAAGCCCGGCCGGAAGTCGGAGAACACCACGTCGGCCAGCTGGGCGATGCCGGTCTTCTCGATCACCTCGACCCGCTGGCCGTCGAGGGTGTAGTACGAGCGACCGGCGTCGATGAGCTTCACCCCGGTCAGCCGGGCGAGCACCACGACGCCGACGAGCATCGTGACCGCCACCGTCCCCAGCAGCAGCAGGGTGGTGGCCGCGTTCTTGCTCTTGGGCTGGCGGAACGCCGGCACGCCGTTGGAGATCGCCTCGACGCCGGTCAGCGCCGCGCAGCCGGAGGAGAAGGTGCGGGCCAGCAGGGCCACCATGGCGAAGCCGGTGAAGGCGGCGTACTGGGGGTCGGGCTCGATGCCGAACTTCGCGCTCTCCGCCTGCAGCGGCTCGCCGAGCACGAGGATCCGGAACAGGCCGTAGCCGACCATCACGAGCACGCCGACCATGAAGCAGTAGGTGGGGACCGCGAAGACGCCGCCGGACTCGCGCACCCCGCGCAGGTTGAGCGCCATCAGCACGATGACGGCGATCGAGGCCGCCAGGGCCTCGTGGCCGTCGAGGAAGTGCAGCAGCGGCACCGACTTGGCGTTCTGCACCCCCGAGGAGATGGACACCGCCACCGTGAGGACGTAGTCGACCATCAGGGCGCTGCCGACGGTCAGGCCGGCGTTGGGCCCCAGGTTGACCGTGGCCACCTCGTAGTCCCCGCCGCCGGAGGGGTAGGCGTGCACGTTCTGGCGGTAGGACGCGACGACCACGAGCATGACCACGGCGACCGCGATGGCGATCTTCCAGGAGAAGGCGTAGGCCGCCAGCCCCGCCAGCGACAGGGTCAGCAGGATCTCGTCGGGCGCGTAGGCGACCGAGGAGAGCGCGTCGGACGCGAAGACGGGCAGGGCGATCCGCTTGGGCAGCAGGGTCTCGCCCATCTGGCTGCTGCGGAGCTTCCGCCCGACCAGCAGCCGCTTGCTGATGTCGGACAGGGTGGCCACGTCTGAGGAGCCTAATCGCTCCGGGGCCGCTCGGACGCGCAGGCGGGGCGCGCCCCGCCCGGGGGCACGGACGGGGCGTCGTGCTCCTAGACTCCCGAGGGTGCACATCGTGATCATGGGCTGCGGCCGGGTCGGCTCGAGCCTGGCCCGGAGCCTGGAGAAGCGGGGGCACACCGTCGCCGTCGTCGACATCGACGTGGATGCGTTCCGCCGGCTGGGCCCCGACTTCGCGGGCCGCACCGTCAAGGGCGTGGGGTTCGACCGCGAGGTGCTGCTGGAGGCGGGCATCGAGGGAGCCGACGGCTTCGCCGCGGTGTCCAGCGGTGACAACTCCAACATCCTCAGCGCCCGGGTGGTCCGCGAGACCTTCAACGTCTCCAACGTCGTGGCCCGGATCTACGACCCGGGACGCGCCGAGGTCTACGAGCGGCTCGGCATCCCCACCGTCGCCACCGTCCGCTGGACGGCCGACCAGGTGCTGCGCCGGCTGCTGCCCGCCGGCTCCGAGCCGCACTGGCGGGACCCGTCGGGCTCGGTCCGGCTGATGGAGGTGCACGTCGACCGCGCCTGGGTGGGCCGCACCGTCGAGCAGCTCGAGGAGGCGACCGGCGCCCGGATCCCCTTCCTGTTCCGGCTCGGCACCGGCATCGTGCCCAAGAGCCGCACCGTCTTCCAGGACGGTGACCTCGCCTACGCCGCGGTCGAGGACGCGCGGCTGGCGACGGTCGAGACCGTCCTCGGGTCCCCTCCCGTGACCAGGGCCGGCTGACGTGGCCCCGGCCGCACCGCCGACCGACCACGCACCCCCGACCCGAGAGGACTGACCATGCGGGTGGCCATCGCCGGAGCCGGCAACGTCGGCCGTTCCATCGCCGCCGAGCTCGTGGAGAACGGGCACGAGGTGCTCCTCATCGACAAGAACCCCCGGGCCATCAAGTCCGACACCCTCCCGCAGGCCGAGTGGCTGCTGGCCGACGCCTGCGAGCTCTCCTCCCTGGAGGAGGCCGGCATCGACAGCTGCGACGTCGCGATCGCCGCGACCGGGGACGACAAGGCGAACCTCGTCATGTCGCTGCTGTGCAAGACCGAGTTCGGGGTGCCGCGGACCGTCGGCCGGGTGAACCACCCGAAGAACGAGTGGCTGTTCAACGAGGTCTGGGGCGTCGACGTCGCCGTCTCCACCCCCCGGCTGATGTCGGCCCTGGTCGAGGAGGCGGTGACCGTCGGCGACCTGGTCCGGCTGCTGACGTTCCACGAGGGCGCGGCGAACCTCGTCGAGATGACGCTGCCCGGCGACAGCCCCTGCGTGGGGCTGCGGATCGGCGACCTCGACTGGCCGGGCGACGTGGTGCTGGTGGCGATCATCCGCGACGGCCACGCGCAGGCGCCCGACACCGACGGCACCCTGGAGACCGGCGACGAGCTGCTGTTCGTCACCGCCCAGGACTACGAGCGGCAGCTCGCCGACATGCTCTCCCCGCGCCGCGGCGGCATCGCCGTGGCCAACCTGGCCACCGGGACGCCGCGGGTCGGCACCATCTGACTAGTGGCCGTCGGGCTCGCCGTCGAGGTAGAACCAGCGGCCCGCGCGCCGGCGGAACCGGCTGCGCTCGTGCTGCGCGCCCGGCCCGTCCGCCGTCCGGTAGGCGGCCAGGAACTCCACCACGCCCTCGTCGTCACCCGGCTGCCCGCCCTCCGCAGCCAGCACCGTGAGCCCGGTCCAGGTCAGCCCCGGCACGTCGCCCAGCTCGTGCGGCCGGGTCCGCGGGTGCCAGGTGCGCAGCACGTGGTCCAGCCGGCCGAGGGCGTAGGCGGCGTACCGCGAGCGCATCAGCCGCTCCGCCGTCTCGGCCGGCACCCGGTTGTCGTGCAGCGGCTCGCAGCAGGCGCCGTAGGCCGCCCCGCTGCCGCAGGGGCACGGACGCTCGTCGGTCATCCGCCGACGCCGGGCCCGTGCCCGACCGGCCCGGGCGGTGGACCGCCCGGGCCGCCGGCTCGGGGCGCGTCCGGGTCGACGGGGGTCCGCCCGCGGGACAGCAGCAGGCCCATCACCGCGAGCGCGGCCACGAGGAGCGGCCAGCCGAGCACGACCTTCGCCACCCCCAGCCACACCACCTGACCGGCGAGGAACAGCGGCAGCTGGACGACGAACCGGAGCAGGTACGGCACCGTCAGCACCGCCGTCAGGCGGGAGCTCAGGGTGACCAGCCCCCGGTCGCGCACCCACCCCGTCGGGTCGTCGAGGGCGGCGCCGACGAGGAACCCGAGCAGCGGCCGGCGGACGGCGATCGTCAGCACCGAGACCACGGCCAGCGCGCCGTTGTAGAGGATGCCCGGCAGGAAGACGTCCTCGGCCCGGCCGGTCCGGGAGGCGACGAGCGCCGCGATCGCCGTCGGCACGACGGCCTGGAGGACGAAGCGCACCGACTGCCGCTGGACCAGCCGGACCACCGCGCCGACGGCGGCGACGGCCGCGGCCGCGGCCAGCGACGGGTAGAGCTGGCGGGTCAGCACCCAGGCGACGGTGAAGGCGACGAACGGCAGGGCCGACTCGACCATCCCCCGCGCCCCGCCGAGGGTGCGGCCGAGCTCGGCGCGGACCAGCTCCTCGACGTAGCGGTGGGGCGGCGGGGCGTCGGGCCCGGCACGGGGCGCGGTCGGGTCGTCGGCGCGGGCCGGCTCAGCCACTTGTCACCGCGGGCTCGCCGCCGTCGGGGTGCGGGTCAGCTGTGGGGGTTGCAGAGCAGCTCGTAGCGCGGGTTGTACATCAGCCGCCGACCCTCGTGGCAGCTGATCCGGCCCCACACCTTGATGGTGCGGCCCGGGTCGATGCCGGGGATCTGCCGGCGGCCCAGCCACAGCAGGGTGACGGCGCCGGAGCCGTCGCGCAGCTCGACCTCCAGCGCGGGATGGCCGCCGCGGGGCGTGATGGTGACGGTGGCGACGGTCCCGGTGAGGGCGACCTGCTGGCGGTCCTCGCAGGTCTGGATGGGGACGGCCCCCTCGTCACGGACCTGCTGCTGCAGCTCCTCGGACTCCAGCTCGGCGTTGGAGGAGGCGAGCCGGCGGAGCGCGCGGGAGAGCCTGCTCTCCTTGACCGGACGGATGTCGCTGGTCACATGAGTTCCTCGGTCGACGGTGGATCTTCCTGCTCCCAGCATCCCACCGGAGTCAACCGTCGGCTGCTGTTCGCGTGCGCGGCCCCGGACGTTCACGCGGGTGGCTCGTCGGCCGCGACGAGGTTCTGCGGCATGGAGAGCGGCAGCAGGTCGCCGGGCGCCATGGCCTCGTCGCCGCGCCGGACGACGACCGAGCGGAACGCCGTCAGCATCTCCGCGACCGGGGAGCCCAGGCCGTCCTCGAGGGCCGCCTGCCCGTAGACGATGCCCCGCAGCAGCCAGCGGGGGCCCTCGGCCACCCACATCCGCGACGGCTGGTAGCCCTGCTCGCCCTCGGGGGTGCTGACGGGGATCAGCCGCCGCAGCTCGACGCCGAACGGGCCCTCGGCGAGGGAGGCGGAACCGCCCGCCTCGGTCGCCGCGGCGGCGATCTCCTCGCGCAGCTCGCTCCAGAGACCACCGCTGCGGGGGGCGGCGTAGGCGCCCAGCTCGAGGGCGGAGTCACCGAGGACGAGCATCGCGGACACGATCTGCTGGGTCTCCTCCGACATCTGCAGCCGCAGCTCGGCGCCCGGGAAGCCGGCCAGCACCATGGCCCCGAGGTCGATCCGGGGCATCTCGGGCGTGCCGGCCAGGTCGTCGTCCTCGTCCAGCTCGGCGATGTCGAAGGGCCCCTGCGCACGCCAGTCCGCGGCGTCCAGGGCGTCGAGGTCCAGCTCGACCTCCCCGTCGGGAGTCCCCTCCGCGTCGGGGCCGGGCGCGTCGCCGGCGTCCAGGTCGTCGGTGGTCTCGGGGGTGGCGGTGTCGTCGAGCTCGGGCTCGTCGGACCGCTTCTTGGTGCGCCGGAAGATCACCCGCCCGATGTTCCTCCCGTCGACCCGTGACCTCCAAATCCCCGCACCGAGTCCGGGAGCTCGTCGGCCGCCACGAACCGGACCCGGCTGACCTGCTGCACGACCAGCTGGGCGATCCGGTCGCCCGCGGCGAAGGCGACGGGCTGCCGCGGATCGGTGTTCAGCAGGCAGACGCGGATCTCCCCCCGGTAGCCGGCGTCGACGGTGCCCGGCGCGTTCACCACGGTCACGCCGGAGCGAGCGGCGAGGCCGGAGCGCGGGTGGACGAAGGCGGCGTAGCCGTCGGGCAGCGCGATCGCCAGGCCGGTCCCGACCAGCCGCCGCTCGCCGGGGGCCAGGGTGAACGCCTCCCGGCACCGCAGGTCGGCGCCCGCGTCGCCGGGGTGGGCGTAGACCGGGGGTTCGACGTCGGGGTGCAGCCGGCGGAAGAGCACCGGCAGGTCGGGGCCGACGCTCATCCGACCGCGTCCGCGGCCGGGCCCAGGGCGGCGGCGAGCCGGGTCGGCCGGCGGCTCGACACCAGCCAGTAGGGCACCGGGTCGGCCGGGTCGTCGAGGGTGATCTCCACGGCCGTGGGCACGTAGGGCCGCAGCACCAGGTGGGCGCGGGCGTCGGCACCGGTCCCGCCCCGCACGTCGGTGGCGGCGACGTCCAGGGCCGCGCAGCCGCTGATCCAGGTGCGGCCGATGACCGCGCGGCCCACCCGCAGCTCCTCGTCGTCCACCTCGATCACCACCGCCGTGGACCAGAACAACCCGGCGGCGACCGCCATCGCGGCGACCGCCACCGCGATGCCCCAGACGGGACCCAGGTAGAAGCCGACGGCGGCCAGCAGGCTGACCGCGAGCAGCGCGGCCAGCACCCACCACGCCGCGGGCACGGTCAGGCGTTCCCGGTAGAGCATGGGGCGACCCTAGCCGTCGCGGCTGCTTAGGATGAGGCCATGAGCGCGCCCGCCCCGCTGCCGACCGCCCCGCCGTCGACCCCTCCCTCGTCGACGACCGTGCCCTCGACCACCGTGCTGCCGACCACCGTCACCGAGAAGGTGCTCGGCAAGGTCTGGGTGATCGGGGTCGCGCTGGGCACGACGCTGGTGACCCGGGGCCTGGTGTCCGTGGGCTGGCGCGTGGTCACCGGCGCCCGACCGCCCCACGTGGACGACCCCGACGTCCCGAAGGCCCAGGCGCGGGCCTGGGCGCTGGCGATGGCGGCCGGCCTGGCCGTCACCCGGCTGCTGGTGAAGCGCACGGGGCTGGGCACGCCCGGTCACTGACGAGCGGCCGGATCACCGCCTCGCGTCTGGAGGACGCGAGGCGGCTCTCTGTCCGGACTGACTGCCCCCAATCAGACCGGCACATCCGGGGTGGGTCGCGGCGCAGCAGGGGTTCCTTGCCGGGGCGGGACGGCCCCCGACGGCAGAACTGGCCTGCACACCGAGCCGCGGGCTCTGGAGTGCAGGCCAAGTTGATCATGCAGCGGGCGCCGTCACCAGCATGTTTGTCCAATCGTGACCTGCGCGTCGGGCCCCGGTCCGCGCCCGCGTGGCGGGAGGGGACGAGGGCCCGGTGGGTGGGCTCGCGAGCCCGGCCTGGCTGACCGCGGTGGGTCAGCCGGCGCAGTCGAAGCAGTACTCCTCGCCGTTGGAGCGCTCCTCCGCGATCTGGCTGCGGTGGCGGACCAGGAAGCAGCCCGCACAGGTGAACTCGTCGGACTGCCGCGGCAGCACCCGGACGGTCAGCTCCTCGTGGGAGAGGTCGGCTCCGGGGAGCTCGAACGACTCCGCGGCCTCGGTCTCGTCCTCGTCGACCTTGCCGGAGTTCTTGTCGTTGCGGCGGGTCTTCAGCTCTTCGATGCTGTCTTCGTTCAGCTCTTCGTCGGTCTTGCGCGGGGCGTCGTAATCGGTCGCCATCGTTCCCTTCCCGGGTCCTGCGTCGTTCGTGCCTGCTCAGTTTGCGTGCGCATCTCTATCACACGGAGCAAGTCGAGCGCTCGCCTCGGGCGAGCGCGCCCCCTACAACGCCGGAGGGCGTGTGACATTCCCGCCGCCGGGTGCGGCGGGCGGGAGGCTAGACCGTCTCGTGCGGGACGACGGCCGTGCGAGGCCCCAGTACCCGGTGGCCCGGACCGGGAAACGGCGCCCGCGGCGAGCCTGGCCGGACGGGCCGGTCGGGCGGTGCCGGTCAGCGGGTGGGCGCGGAGGGGGTGCTGACCGGTCCGCCGACCTGGCAGAGCGCCGGCCGACCGGGGTCGCGCAGGTTGCGGCAGCAGTCGGGCTGGCAGTCGTACCAGCCGACCGGCCCGTCGTCGACGACGGGCCGGGCCGGGTCCTCGCCGCGGGCGGCGGCCGCACGCTCCAGCATGAGGTCGACGAGCCCGGACACGAAGGCCGGGTGGGTGCCGGCCGTCGCCGCCCGGGCGAAGGGCAGGCCCAGCTGCTCGGCGGTCTCCGACGCCTCGGTGTCGAGGTCGTAGATCACCTCCATGTGGTCGGAGATGAAGCCGATCGGCACGACGACCACGGCCGCCGTGCCGGTCGCGTGCAGGGCGGTCAGGTGGTCGTTGACGTCGGGCTCGGCCCACGGCTGGTTGGGCGGGCCGGAGCGGGAGCAGAAGACGAGGTCGTGGCCGTGCTCACGGCCGCGCCGCGCGTCGACCTGGCGGGTGACGGCGGCGGCGACGGCCCGGTGCCAGTCGAGGTAGCCGCCCTCCGCGCTGCGCGGGGCCGGACCGGAGGCCTCCGCCATCGCGGTGGGGATGGAGTGCGTGACGAAGACCAGCCGCGCCCCGTCGCCGTGCTCACCGAGCGAGTCCAGCGCGGCCAGGGTCGCGTCGACCGACGCGGTGACGAAGCCGGGGTGGTCGGAGTAGTGCCGGATCTTGTCGACCTGCACCGCGGTGCCCTGGACCGCGTCGTACAGGTTCTCGCGGTACTGCCGGCACGAGCTGTAGGAGGGGTAGGCGCTGGTCAGCACCGACAGCACCCGCCGGTGGCCGGCGGCCGCCATGGCCTGCACCTCGGCGTCGAGGTAGGGGTCCCAGTTCCGGTTGCCCCAGTGCAGCGGGAGGTCGATCCCCCGCCGGTCCAGCTCGGCCCGCAGCGCGGCGAGCAGGTCCCGGCACTGGTCGTTGATCGGGCTGCGTCCGCCGAACAGGTAGTAGTGCTGCCCCACCTCGACGAGCCGCTCGCGGGGAATGCCCCGGCCGCGGGTCACGTTCTCGAGGAACGGCACCACGTCGTCGGGCTGCTCGGGCCCGCCGAAAGAAACCAGCAGCAGGCTGTCGTAGGGCGCGAGTAGCGTCGAGCCCGCTCCGCGGGGCTGGGGGGTCGTGTCGTCGTCGTGCGCGGTGGTGCGGTGGTCCAGGGTCACGCTGCGATCTTGTCAGAGGAGGAAAAACGTGAAGGCCGGTCTCCGCACCTACGCGACGGTGCTCGCCGACCCCGCAGCGCGTGGGTTCAGCCTCGCCGGTCTGGTCGCGCGGCTGCCGATGGCCATGACCGGGATCGGCATCGTGCTGCTCGTCTCGCTCAGCACCGGTTCCTTCGCCGTCGCCGGGGTGGTGACGGCCACCGTGACGCTGGCCGGCGCGGTCAGCGCCCCGCTGTGGGGACGGACCATCGACCGGCTCGGGCAGGCGCCCGTCCTCGTCGTGGCCGCCGCGATCTGGACCGTCAGCCTGGCCGTCCTCGTCGTCGCCGTCGAGGCCGGCTGGTCGCTGCCCGCGGTGCTGGCCGCGGCCGTCGGCGTCGGCCTGGGCTTCAGCTCGGCCGGCTCGGCCGTCCGCGCCCGCTGGAGCCACCGGCTGCAGGGCTCGCCGCTGCTGGACACCGCCTTCGCGGTCGAGGCCGTGCTGGACGAGGTGATCTTCATCGTCGGGCCCGTGCTCGTCACCTTCCTCGCCACCACCGTCGACCCGGCGCTGGCCCTCGGCGTCGCCGGCGTCGTCGGCCTGGCCGGGGCCCTGGTCCTCGCCGGCCAGCGCGGCACCGAGCCGCCGCGCCGGCCGCGCCGCAGCACCGACGCGCCCGCGGCCGGGATCCACCTGGCCGCGCTGGCCCCCGTCGTCGTGGCCTCGGTGGCGCTGGGGGCGGTCTTCGGTGGCATGGAGGTCGTGGTGGTGGCGTTCGCCACCGAGGCGGGCGTGCTCCCCTTCGCCGGCGCGATCCTGATGGCCTGGGCCGCGGGCTCGCTGGTCTCGGGGGTGCTCACCGGCACGGTGGCCTGGCGCCGCTCCCCCGCCGCGCGCTTCCGGGTCGGCTCGGCCGCCCTCGCGCTCTCGCTGGTGCCGCTGCCGTTCGTGCACCAGCCGCTGCTGGTCGCCGCCCTGCTGGTGCTGAGCGGGATGGCCATCGCGCCGACGCTGATCGCCTCGGTGGCCGTCACCCAGGCCGCCGTGCCGCAGGCCCGGCTCACCGAGGCCCTCGGCTGGACCTCCACCGGCCTGGCCGGCGGGCTGGCGCTGGGCGCGGCCGGCCTCGGCGCCCTCATCGACGCCGGGGGTGCCCAGCTCGGCTTCTGGGGTGTCGTCGCCGCGGGCGTGCTGCTGGCCCTCGCCGCCCTCGGGGTGCGCACCCGGGCGACAGTCCCGGCCCCCGGCCCGGTCGAGCAGGCCGAGCTGGCCGGGGCCGCCGCCCACCCGACGGCGCCGACCGCGCGCTGAGCGACGGCGCTCGCCGGGCGGTCACGTCCCCTGAGCCGGTCGAAGGGTCCTTGGACCAGCTCAGGGAGCGGTGCGCTAGACCGACCGCAGGTAGGCGCTGAGGGAGTCGGCGACCAGGGCGGGCTCGAACCCGGTGGCGCGGATCTTGTCCAGGACGAAGGCGCTGTGCCGCGGTCGCGGCGCGAGCGCCTTGCCCGCGCCGTACTCGGCGGCCGTCACCGAGATGACCTCGGAGCCCGGCCGTCCGCGCTCGTTGAAGACCATCCGGGCGATGTCGGCCCAGCTGGTCACCTCGCCGGCCCCGCTGACGTTGTAGGTCCCGGACGGGGCCCCGACCGCCAGCAGGTGGTCGACGGCCCGGGCGATCTCGCTGGTGAAGGTCAACCGGCCGTCCTGGTCGGCGACGACGGAGGGCTGGACGCCGCGGTCGGCCAGCGCGGCCATGGTGGCGACGAAGTTCTGGCCCTCCCCGATCACCCAGCTGGTGCGCAGCAGGTAGTGGGACGGCAGGGTCGCCACCAGGGCGTCCCCGGCCGCCTTGGTCTGGCCGTAGACGCCCAGCGGGCTGAGCGGCTCGTCCTCGGTGTGCTCGGCGACGGTCCCGTCGAAGACGTAGTCGGAGGAGACGTGGACCAGGGTGGACCGGTGCTCGCGGGCGGCCCGGACCAGGGCGGCGACGCCGGTGACGTTGACCGCCCAGGCCTCGCGGCGGCCCTCGGGCGACTCGGCGGTGTCGACGGCGGTGTGCGCCGCCGCGTTCACGACCACGCCGTAGGGCGCGAAGTCGAAGGCCGCGACCGACGCCGGATCGGCCAGGTCCAGCTCGGCGCGGGTGACCGCCGTCGCGTCGGGCCACTGCGCCGTCAGCGCCCGGCCCAGCTGCCCGCCCGCCCCGATGACGAGGGTCTTCCGCGCCGGCATCGGCCGGACCTCCGCGAGCCGCGGGTGCGCCCGGTCGGCGTCGGACAGCTCGGCCTGCCCCAGCGGGATCGGCCACGGGATGGCGACCGTCTCGTCGGCCAGGTTGAGGAAGGTGTAGGACTCCTTGGCCGCCAGGCTCCAGTGGTCGTTGACCAGGTAGGAGTAGGCCGTCTCGTCCTCCAGCGTCTGGAAGGCGTTGCCCACCCCGCGGGGCACGAAGACGGCCGTCTCGGGGCCCATCTCCAGGGTGAAGCTGGTGCCGAACCCGGCACCGGGCCGCAGGTCGACCCAGGCGCCGAAGATGCGGCCGCGGGCCAGCGAGACGAATTTGTCCCACGGCTCGGCGTGGATGCCGCGGGTCGCCCCGGCGGCGGTGTTGAACGAGACGTTGTTCTGCACGGGGGTGAAGTCGGGGACGCCCAGCTCGGTCATCTTGGCGCGCTGCCAGTTCTCCTTGAACCAGCCGCGGTTGTCGGCGCGGACGTCGAGGGTGACGACGAGCAGCCCGTCGACCGGGGTGCGGGTCACCGTGAGGGGGGTCACCGGGTCACTGCCCCTGGACGGCGTACTTGGCCTCGGTGGCCGACTTCTGCGGGCGCCACCAGCCCTCGTTCCCCTGGTACCAGGCGATCGTCGCGGCCAGCCCCGCCTCGAAGTCCGGGTAGGCCGGCGCCCAGCCGAGCTCCGTGCGCAGCTTGGTGGAGTCGATGGCGTAGCGGAGGTCGTGCCCCGGCCGGTCGTTCACGTGGTCGTAGGCGTCACGGGGCTGGCCGAGCAGCTCCAGGATCGTCTCGACCACCTGCAGGTTGTTCTTCTCCCCGTCCGCGCCGATCAGGTAGGTCTCACCGATCGCGCCCGCCTCGAGGATCCGCAGGACCGCGGCGCTGTGGTCGTCGGCGTGGATCCAGTCGCGGACGTTCAGGCCGGCGCCGTAGAGCTTGGGCCGGCCGCCGTCGATGACGTTGGTGATCTGGCGCGGGATGAACTTCTCGACGTGCTGGAACGGCCCGTAGTTGTTGGAGCAGTTGCTGATCGTGGCCTGCACCCCGAACGAGCGCACCCACGCGCGGACCAGCAGGTCGGAGCCGGCCTTGGTCGAGGAGTACGGGCTGGACGGGTTGTACGGCGTCGCCTCGGTGAACCGGGTGGGCTCGTCGAGCTCCAGGTCGCCGTAGACCTCGTCGGTGGAGATGTGGTGGTAGCGCTTCTCGTGGTGCCGGACCGCCTCGAGCAGCGTGTAGGTGCCCACCAGGTTGGTGCTGATGAAGGGTGACGGGTCCAGCAGTGAGTTGTCGTTGTGCGACTCGGCGGCGAAGTGGACGACGACGTCGGAGTTCTGGACCAGCTGGTCGACCAGCCGGGCGTCGCAGATGTCGCCGTGGACGAAGGTGAAGCGGTCCTCGGGCAGCCCCTCGACCGACTGGGGGTTGCCGGCGTAGGTCAGCAGGTCCAGCACGGTGACGAGGGCGTCGGTGTGGTCGAGGACGTGGCGGACGAAGTTCGAACCGATGAAGCCCGCACCGCCCGTCACCAGGTAGGCAGTCATGGCCGACATCCTAGGGAACCGCCACGGGTGGGCCGGTCGCGACGAGGCCGGCCCGGGTGACGTTGCTCACCCGGCGGCCCGTCACCGTCCGGCGGGGGACCCCGCCACGCCGGCAGTGCCACACTTGCTCGCCATGCGAGGCATCATCCTGGCCGGCGGTTCCGGCACGCGGCTGCACCCGGTCACCCTCGGCATCAGCAAGCAGCTGGTCCCGGTCTACGACAAGCCGATGATCTACTACCCGCTCTCGACGCTGATCTTCGCCGGCATCCGCGACGTGCTGGTGATCACCACGCCGCACGACGCCCCCGGCTTCGAGCGGCTGCTGGGCGACGGCTCGCAGTTCGGCATCTCCATCAGCTACGCCCAGCAGCCCTCCCCGGACGGGCTGGCGCAGGCCTTCGTCATCGGGGCCGACTTCATCGGCGACGACCACGTCGCCCTCGTCCTGGGCGACAACATCTTCTACGGCCCCGGCCTCGGCACCCAGCTGCAGCGGTTCGCCACCGTCGAGGGCGGCGCCGTCTTCGCCTACTGGGTCGCCGAGCCCAGCGCCTACGGCGTCGTCGAGTTCGACCGCGCCGGCACGGCGATCTCCCTGGAGGAGAAGCCGGCGCAGCCGAAGTCGAACTACGCGGTGCCCGGGCTGTACTTCTACGACAACGAGGTGGTCGCCATCGCCCGCGACCTCCAGCCGTCGCCGCGCGGTGAGTACGAGATCACCGACGTCAACCGGCACTACCTCGAGGCCGGCCGGCTCCAGGTGGGCGTGCTCCCGCGCGGCACCGCCTGGCTGGACACCGGGACCTTCGAGTCGATGAACGACGCGAACAACTTCGTCCGCACCATCGAGGCCCGGCAGGGGCTCAAGGTCGGCGCCCCGGAGGAGGCCGCCTGGCGGCAGGGCTTCCTCAGCGACGACGCGCTGGAGGAGCGCGCCCGCACCCTGCTCAAGTCGGGGTACGGCACCTACCTGCTCGAGATGGTGCAGCGGCACCGCCAGTCGCTCTGAGCACCACCGCCGACCCGTCGGCGACGCGCGGGCACCTGCTCGGCGCGGTGCTGGCCGGCGTGGTCACCGCCGTCGTCGGGTTCGCGTCGTCGTTCGCGCTCGTCCTGACGGGGCTGACCGCGCAGGGCGCGACGACGGCGCAGGCCGCGTCGGGGCTGCTCGTGCTCCTGCTGGCGATGGCCGCCGGCATCGTCGTCCTGGCGCTGCGCCACCGCATCCCGCTGACCCTGGCGTGGTCCACCCCCGGCGCCGCCCTGCTCGCGGGCGCGGCCGCCGACGGGGCCGTCTGGTCGGCGGCGATCGGGACCTTCCTGCTGGTCGCCGCCCTGACGGCGCTGACCGGCTGGTGGCCCTGGCTGTCCCGGACGCTGGCCGCGATCCCGCTGTCGGTCGCCAACGCGATGCTGGCCGGGGTGCTGCTGCCGATCTGCCTGACCGCCTTCACCACCCTCGGCCGGACGCCGGTGTACGCCGCGCCGATCCTCCTCACCTGGCTGGTCGGCTACGCCTTCGCCCGCCGCTGGGCCGTGCCGCTGGCGCTGCTGGCCGCGCTGGTCGTCGTCGCGCTCACCCTGGACGCCACCCCCACCGCCGCGGCGCTGGCCCCGCGGCTGACCTGGACGGCCCCGACGTGGGACGCCCGGCTGCTGCTGGGGCTCGGCGTCCCGCTGTTCCTGGTCAACATCGCCTCGCAGTACGCGCCCGGCGTGGCCGTGATGAAGACCTACGGCTACACCGTCCCGTGGCGCCCGACCATGCTGGTCACCGCCGCCGTCTCGGCGCTGAGCGCACCGGCCGGCGGGCACGCCGTCAACCTGGCCGCGATCTCGGCGGCCCTCGCGGCCTCGCCCGAGGCCCACCCGGACCCGCGACGCCGCTGGGTGGCCGCCGTCTCCGCCGCCGGGACCTACGTCGTCCTCGGGCTGGCGTCGGCCGCGGCCGCGTTCGTCCTGACGCACTCACCGCCCGGGCTGGTCATCACCGTCGCCGCGCTGGCCCTGCTGGGCCCGCTCGGCTCGGCCCTCGAGCGCTGCCTGGCCGACCCCGACGACCGGGAGGCCGCCGTCGTCGCCCTGGTCGCCACCGCCTCGGGCCTCAGCCTGCTCGGCATCGGCGCGGCGTTCTGGGGTCTCGCCTCCGGACTCCTCGTCCGGGCGCTGCTCCGCGCCGTCCGGGCCCGCCGCGCCGGCTGAGCCGGCGGGAGGTCAGGCCGGCGGCTCGTCCTGGCCGGACTCCTCGGCCTCGTCGGCCTCCTCCTTCGTGTGGTGCACCGCGCCGTCGGCGTGCTCGGGCGGCCCGTAGACGGTGTAGAGCACCAGCGGGTTGGGGCCGGTGTTCACGAAGTTGTGCTCGGCGCCGGCCGGGACGCAGACCAGGTCGCCCTGCGCGACCTCCTGCGTCTCCCCGTTGATCCGCGCCTCCCCGACACCGCTGACGAAGGTCAGGATCTGGTCGGTGTCCGGGTGCACCTCCTGCCCGATCTCCCCGTCCGGCGGGATGGTCATGATGACGAGCTGGCTGTGCTCGCCGGTCCACAGGACCCGGCGGAAGTCGGGGTTCGTCTCGGCCACGGTCGCGATCGTCAAGTGCTCCACGGGACCTGTCTACCGCGAAGGCCCGGCGGGCCGGGAGCCGGGGTCCACCTGCGCGGGCCGCGTGCGCGCGTGAGCAGGCCAGCAGCCGCCCCGGACCGGCCGGAGCGCGCGGTCGAGGGCTCAGAGCCGGCCCGCCAGCGTCGCGGCGCCGGGCCCGCGCAGCTCGTCGGCGCCGACCGGGCGCCCGGCCAGCACCAGCAGCACCGTCTCACCCGACGCCCGCACCTCGGCGCCCTCGCCGTGGGCCCAGTCCTGGTCGTCGGCGACCAGCCGCAGGCCCGCCAGCCGGCGCCGCACCGGACCGCCGAGCAGCAGGGAGGAGGGGAACCTCGCGTGCGCGCAGAAGTCGGCCGCGCCCCGGAAGGCCGCCGGCGGCAGGGCACGGACGTCACCGAGCGGGCGGCGGATGTCGAGGGCGTGCACGACCGCGTCGACGAGGACGGCCGCCTGCGGCACCGCCATCGGCCCGGCCCCGGCCGCCGTCACCCGGCGCAGCTGCTCGAGGATGGCGCCCGTCCCGCGGGCGGACCAGCGGACCGCGCTCTGCGCGACCACCCGGTTGGGGCGGAACCGTCCCCGCACCAGCTCCTGGACGGCCTCCTTCCCCCGGAGGCCGGGAGCCCAGGCGAGGTGGGCGGCGACGTCCTGCACCCGCCAGCCCGTGCACAGCGACGGCGTCGCCCACTGCTCGGGGGTCAGCGTCTCCAGGTGCTCGAGCAGGGCTTCCCGTTCGGTGCGGATCACGGCCTCGAGAGCGCTCATGCGGTCAGTCTGCTCCGGTCCGGTGGGGTCGAGGGCATGTCCGGCCTCCCCCACCCACCCCGGGCTCGCCGGCGACCCGTTCCGCACCTGGTGACGCTCGCCCTGCCGAGGGTGGCCGCACCGTTGACCGGCTTCGGCACCGCGGTGCTCAGCCGTGGTGCCGGTCAGCACCGGCACCCGCCCGGAGGCGTCAGCGCCGGCCGCGCCGCGCCGTCAGGTAGTCCGCCACCACGTACTCCCCCAGCCGTCCGATGTCGGGGGTGAACACCCGGCCCCCGGCGCGCCGGGCGATGGCGTCGACGAAGCGCCGCAGGCCCTCGTCGTCGCCCAGCATGAAGGTGTTGATCGTCGCCCCGTAGCGGGTGAGCTCGTCGACCTGGGCGATGGTCGCCCGCACCGTCTCCGACGTGCTGGGCCAGCGGAAGAACGCGTCCCCGTCGCCGGTCAGGTGCGCGGTCGGCTCCCCGTCGGTGACCACGAGGACCACCGGCTCCGCGTCCGGGTGCCGACGCAGGTGCCGGGCCGCCAGGATCAGCGCGTGCTGCAGGTTGGTGCCCTGCACGAACTCCGGCTCCGCCTCGGCCAGCTGCACCGGCGACAGCCGCCGCGCCAGCCGGTTGAACCCGATGACCTGCAGGGCGTCCTGCCGGAACCGGGTCTCGATGAGGTGGTTCAGCGCCAGCGCCGTCTGCTTCATCGGTCCCCAGCGGCCGTCCTGCACCATCGAGAACGACAGGTCGACGCAGAGGGCGACGGCCGCGCTGGTCCGGCGCTCGGTCTCGGTGACCTCGAAGTCCTCGACGTCGAGCGTCACCGCGGCGCGCTGCCCTTCGACGGGCTCAGGGCGCGAGTCCAGCGAGGCACGCCGGCGCAGCGCGTTGCCGACGGTCCGGGGGACGTCCAGCGGCAGCTCGTCGCCGAACACCCACGGCCGGGTCAGACCGGTCGGCTCGTCGGCGGAGCCGGTGCGGTGGTCCTCGTGGTCGCCGTGGCCGCCGGCCGCGAGCTGGTCGAAGACGCGCTTCAGCGCCGTCTGCCCCAGCCGCCGGACGGCCCGCGGGGTCAGCCGGAGCCCGTCGTCGCCGCGGGTGACGTAGCCCTGCTGCTCGAGCTCGCGCTCCAGGTCGCGGAGGGCCCGGAAGTCCCTGACCGCCTCGTGGCCGAGCCGCTTCTCCAGCAGGTCGACGTCCACGTCGTCGAGGGTCGAGCCGGGGTCGCCCTGGGCGAGCTGGGCCTCCAGCGCCTCCAGGTCGGCGAGCTCGGCCACCGCCTCGACGGCCTCGCTGTAGCCCAGCTGCTCACCGCCCGGCCGCATGCCCGTCGGGGACTCGCGGTCCATCCCCGGCCGCAGCGCCCGCAGGTTGTCCGACAGCTGCGCCATCTGCGAGGCGAGGTCGGCGTCGCCGAGCGCGTCGCTCATCAGCTGCCCGAGCTGCTCGCGCTGCTCCGGGCTGAGCGAGGCCATCATCCGCTGCGCGGCGGCCTGCCGGCGGGCCAGCGCGTCGATCAGCTCCTCGACGGTCTCCGGCTGCTCCGGGAACAGGTCGCCGTGCTTGTCCATGAAGTCGGCGAACTGGTCGGTCGTGTCCTCCTGCCGGGCGTGGGCGGACAGCAGGGCGTTGAGGTCGGCCAGCATGTCCTTGACCCGCTGCATGGCCTCCGGGTCGGGGGACTCCAGGGCCTGCTTCATCCCGGCGAACTGGGCGTCCAGCACCTCGCGGCGCAGCATGTCCTTGATCGCGTCGTAGGTCGCCCTCGCCTCCGGCGAGGTCCAGTCGTAGGGGTCCAGCGCCCGGACGGCGCCGGCGACGTCGTCGGGCAGCGTGTCCAGCTCCATCTCCGCCATCCGCGCCTCGTCACCCTCGGTGCCGGCCAGCGCCTCGCGCTCGGCGGCCAGCGCCTGGTCCAGGGCGGAGCGGACCTGGTCCAGGGTGCCCCCGAGGTCGCCGCGCCGCCGAGCCTGGGCGCGCAGCTTCCGGAGCCGCTGGGCGAGCTTGTCCAGGCCGCCCTGGCCGTCGAGGCCGCGCCGCATGAGGTCGCGCAGCGAGTCGCGCAGGTTGCCCGCCGACAGCACGTCGGCGCCGATCTGGTCGACGGCGGCGCGGACGTCGTACGGCGCGGCCAGCGGGTCGGGCCCGCCGCGCCACGGGCCGTACCGGACGTTGCGGTGCGCCCGTCCCGGCTGGGGCCGGGAGACGCCGTCGTCGTCACGCGGCTCGTCGCCGTTCCAGGCCTCGCTCATGCTCCGCCCTCTCCTCTGCTCAGCCGCGGTCGCTCAGGCCGCGCCGTAGACGGTGCGTCCGTCGACGGTCTCCTTCTCGATCCGGCGGGTCAGGTGCAGGCCCTCGAGCACGAACTCCACGGCCGACGCGACCTGCCCGCGCCCCGCGGCGTCGCCGTAGCCCAGCCGGTCGAGGACCTTCGAGAGGCCGGGCACGCTGCCCAGCTGGGACAGCAGGTCGCGGGCCGGCACCAGCTCGCCGGTCTCGACGACGGCACCCTCGGCGAACACGCCGGTGAAGCCGGACAGGTCCAGCCCGCCCAGCCGGTCGCGGAAGGTGGTCGCGACCGCCAGCCGCAGCAGGTGGTCGAGCACCGCGCGCTCGCGGCCCTCCTCGCCCATCTCGAACTCGACCTTGCCGAGCAGCGTCGGCAGGACCACCCCGATGTCGCAGATCCGGGCCACCGCCTCGTCGTCGCCGGTCCGCGCGGCCCGGCGCAGCGCCGACGCCGAGACGGCCTCGGCGGCGGCGATGGTGAACCGGGCCGAGACCCCGGAGCGCTGGTCGACGGAGCTGGACTCGCGCAGGTTGCGGGTGAAGCGGGCCAGCACCTCCAGCAGGTGGTCACCGACCTCGGCGACGACCGCGGCCTCCTGGCGGAGCAGGGCCACCTCGTCGTCGAGCTCGTCCAGGTAGTGGGTGCGGATCTCGGCGCCGAAGCGGTCCTTCAGCGGGGTGATGATCCGGCCGCGGTTGGTGTAGTCCTCCGGGTTGGCGGTGGCCACCAGGAACAGGTCCAGCGGCAGCCGGAGCGAGTAGCCGCGCACCTGGATGTCGCGCTCCTCCAGCACGTTGAACAGGGCCACCTGGATCCGCTCGGCGAGGTCGGGCAGCTCGTTGAGGCCGAACAGACCGCGGTTGGCGCGGGGCACCAGGCCGTAGTGGATCGTCTCGGGGTCGCCGAGCGTGCGGCCCTGGGCGACCTTGACCGGGTCGACGTCACCGATCAGGTCGCCGACCGAGGTGTCGGGGGTGGCGAGCTTCTCGGTGTAGCGGTCCTCGCGGTGCCGCCACGAGACGGGGAGGTCGTCGCCGAGCTCGGCGGCCAGCGCCCGGCAGCGGACGCAGACCGGCGCGACGGGGTCGTCGTGGATCTCGCAGCCCGTCACCTCGGGGCTCCACTCGTCCAGCAGCTGGCCGAGGGTGCGCATCAGCCGGGTCTTGCCCTGGCCGCGCTCGCCGAGGAGCACGAGGTCGTGGCCGGCCAGCAGGGCCGACTCCAGCTCGGGCAGCACGGTGTCGTCGAACCCGACGATGCCGGGGAACGCGGTGTCCCCGGACCGCAGCCGGGTGAGGAGGTTCGACCGCAGCTCGTCCTTCGTGCTGCGGGAGGTCCAGCCGGTGGCGCGCAGCTGGCCGAGGGTCGCGGCGCCCGGGGCGCTCGGGGTGGAGGAGGAATCGGGGGTGTGTCCGACCGTCATGGTGCGAACAGTACGACGGCACCGAAACGTCGATCCGTCCGAGGGGCGCGGAGGTCCCGTCGCTGCGCCGGAGGACCGGGTGGGCACGGTAGGTTGACCCTCGACACCTGCCCCTCGACCACCCTGACCGCGCGGCCCCGGCTGCGCGACCCCTGCCCCGTGAGAGCGCACCGCGACTCCCGCACCCCACCGGCCCACGGAGGAGCTGCCCGCACATGCGCAGCGCGCACCTGGTCGGACCGAGCCCGGACGGCGGCTCGCTGGTCCTCACCACCGACGACGGCGACGAGCTGACGGTCGTCGTCGACGACCGGCTCCGGGACGCGGTGCGGGAAGTCGGGCGGGGCACGCCGCGGGCTGGCACGACCGGGGATGGGACGGCGCAGGCCGACCGGCCCCGGCCCGGACGACTGGAGAACGCCATGGAAACGTCACTGAGCCCCCGCGACATCCAGATGCGGGTGCGGGCCGGCGAGAGCCTCGAGGACGTCGCCGAGGTGGCCGGCCTCGCCTACGAGCGCGTCGAGCGCTTCGCCGCCCCCGTGCTGGCCGAGCGCGAGCACCTGGCGCTGATGGCCCTGGCCGCCTCCGTGCGCCGCCGGGGCGAGACGGCCGGCCACCGCACCCTGCGGGCGACGGTCGCGGACCGGCTGCTCAAGCGGGGGGTGGACGCGGACGCCGTGGTCTGGGACTCCTACCGGCTGGAGGACGGCCGGTGGGCCGTCACCGCCGGGTACGCCGTCGACGGCGAGGACCACCGCGCCACCTTCACCTTCGACCAGCGGGGCCGGTACTCGGTGCCGGCCGACGACGAGGCCCGCTGGCTGATCGGCGAGCAGCCGCCCGCCGCCGCTGGTCGTCGCCGGGCCGACGCCGCCGACGAGCCGACCATCGACCTCAGCGACGAGCTGGCCCTGGTCCGCGCGACGCAGGAGGCCGACGCCCGCACCGCCGAGGAGCCCGCGCCGCTCGTGGCGCAGGACGACGACCATGGAGACGACGAGCGCGACGACGACGAGCCGGACGGCCACGACGGCATGCTGCCCGGCGCCCTGGCCACCGAGGCGGTGCTGACCGAGGTCGTGGTGGAGCGGACCGAGGTCAGCTCCGTCCGCAGCCTCCGCGCCGTCGTCGTCGACGCGGACGACGACACCGCCCTGCCGCCGGAACCGGCGCGCGGTGAGGCGACCGCGGAGCCGGCGGACGAGCCGGCGACGCACGACGCGGAGCCGGCGGCCGTCGAGGCCGACGACACCGGCGAGCTGACGACGCTGTACGCGATGCTCGGGTCCGACGGCTACAGCGAGGACTCGCCGCGGGTCTACGCCGGCCTGACCGACGCCGCCGCGGTGCCGGAGACCCTGGGCGGTGGCTGGGAGCCGGCCATCGTCATCGACTACCCCGTGGAGCCGAGCCCGGCCGACGAGGCCGAGCTTCCGGCCGCCGAGCACCCCGACCGCACCCAGGTGCCGATGGACGACAAGGCCCCGGTCGAGCTGACCACGCCGGTCGACCCCGGACCTCCGCCACCCGACCAGCTGCCCGGGACCGACGAGCCGGCCCCGCCCTACGCGCGCACCGACGAGGCCGACCGCGCCGAGGAGGCCGAGGAGTTCCAGCTGGAGTCCGAGCCGCCACCGGAGAAGAAGGCGAAGCGCAAGCGCGCCGCGGTGCCCAGCTGGGACGAGATCATGTTCGGCGGGCCCAAGCCCGGCAGCTGAGCCGACGCCACCGCGCCCGACCCTGTCGAAGACCCTTCGACGGGCTCAGGGCGCGGTCGGTCGGGCGCCGTGAGTCAGGCGCCGTGAGTCAGAGCGGTGAGTCAGAGCGCGGGCCTCACGCCGGTCCGGTGGCCACCGGCCTGCTCGCGTCGCTCACCCAGTCGCTCCAGGAGCCCGGGTAGATGCGGCCGTCCAGCCCGGCCGAGCGCAGGGCCAGCAGCGTGTGCGCAGCCGTGATCCCCGAGCCGCAGTAGAGCACCGGCTCGTCCAGCCCGGCGAACCGCTCGGCGATCTCGGCGGCGGGCCGGAACCGCCCCTCCGGCGTCTGGTTCTGCGGGGAGGGCCGGTTGACCGCGCCGGGGATGTGCCCGGCGACCGGGTCGTACGGCTCGGTGGCCCCGGTGAAGCGTTCGGCCGCCCGGACGTCGACCACCGGCGTCCCCGAGCCGAGCAGGTCGGCCAGGCCGGTGGCGTCGACGCGGCCGAGCTGTCCCGGCCGGGGCACGAAGTCGCCTGCGGGCGCCCCGCGGTCCGGTCCGGTCTCGACCGGGTGCCCGGCCCGCTGCCAGGCCGCGAAGCCCCCGTCCAGCACCCGGACGTCGGGGTGCCCCGCGTCGACCAGCAACCACCAGAGCCGGGCCGCGGCGAGCGACGTCGCGGCGTCGTAGACCACGACGGTGACCTCGGTCCGGACGCCGATCCGGCTCAGCGCGGCCGCCAGCACGTCGGCGGCGGGCAGCGGGTGCCGTCCGCCGGCGCCGGTGACGGGCCCGGAGAGCTCGTGCTCGAGGTCCACCCAGTGCGCGCCGGGCAGGTGGCCGGCCTCGTACTCGGGCTGGCCGGGCGGTCCGCCGAGCGTCCAGCGGACGTCGGCCAGCACCACCGGGCCGGGGTCCTGCAACCGGACGGCGAGCTCGTCGACGCTGATCAGCGGGGTGGTCGGCTCAGGGCTCAAGGGAGGTCAGCTCCTCGTCGTCGCGCTCGAACGGCAGGGGGTCGGACAGGGTCGCGCGGGCCACGGCACGGGTGACCCGTCGCCGGTGGTGCCGTCGGCACAGCACCTCGTAGGCCACCACGGCGGGCGCCGCGCCCGCGGCCGCCCCCGCCTGGTCCACCACGTCCCCGACGACCACCTGGTCGCCCTCGACGACCATCACCCCGTCGACGGTGCGCGCGTTGTGGGTGGCCCGCTCGCCGCACCAGCACAGGGCGCGGACCTGCAGCAGCTCGACCTTGTCGCAGAGCTCGACGAGCCGCTGCGACCCGGGGAACAGCCGGGTCTGGAAGTCGGTCATGATGCCGACGGCCACGACGTCGATCTGCAGCTCGTCGACGATCCGGGCCAGCTGGTCGACCTGCACCGGCTGGTAGAACTGCGTCTCGTCGCAGATCAGGTAGTCGACCCGCTCACCGCCGGTCAGCTGGCCGACGACGTAGTCCCAGAAGTCGAACCCGGCGCTCACCTCGATCGCCGGCCGGGTCAGGCCCAGCCGGGACGAGATCGTCGCCGCCCCCGCCCGGTCCTGGGAGGTGAACAGCCGGCCCTTGCGACCGCCCGAGGCGTGGGTGTGGTCGAACTGCAGCGCCAGCGTCGACTTCCCGCAGTCCATCGGACCGGTGAAGTACAGGAACTCTGCCACCGGGCGATCCTGCCCCATCCCGGCCCCCGCGGCCGACGCGGCCCGCCGTCCGGTCGCCCGACGAGAAATCCGGACCGGTCCGGCGGCGTCCGCGTAGCGTGACGCGCACCCGCCCGAGGAGCCTCCCATGACCACCCTGCAGCCCACCCCTCCGACCACGACGGCCCTGCCCGCGCTGGCGGCCCGGGTCCGCGCCGCCCGGTCGTCGGTCATCCGCGACCTGCTGGCCCTCACCGAGCGGCCCGGGGTGATCTCCTTCGCCGGTGGGCTGCCGGCTCCGGAGCTGTTCGACCTCGACGGCGCCCGCGCGTCCTTCGCCGCCGTGCTGGCCGACGACGGCCCCCGCGCCCTGCAGTACTCCCCGACGGAGGGCGACCGGGCGCTGCGCGCGGCCGTGGCCGCCCGCTGCACCGAGCGCGGCCTGCCCACCGACGGCGCCGACGTGATCATCACCACGGGCTCGCAGCAGGGGCTGAACCTGCTGGCGACCGCGCTGGTGGACCCCGGCGACGTGGTGCTGGTGGAGAGCCCCAGCTACCTGGCCGCGCTCCAGTGCTTCGCGCTGGCGGGGGCCCGGCTGGTCCCGGTGCCCTCCGGCGAGGACGGGATCGACGTCGACGCGCTGGCCGACCTGGCGGCCCGGTTGGCGCCCAAGCTGCTCTACACCGTGCCGACGTTCCAGAACCCCACCGGGCGGACGCTCGACCTGGCCAACCGCCGGGCCGTCGTCGCGGTCGCGGAGCAGCACGGCTTCCGGGTGCTGGAGGACGACCCGTACGCGGAGCTGCGCTACTCCGGGGAGCCTGTGCTGCCGCTGGCCGCGCTGACCGAGCCCGGCCGGGTGGTGAGCACCGGCAGCTTCTCCAAGATCCTCGCCCCCGGACTGCGGCTGGGCTGGGTCCGCACCGACCCCAGCCTGCGGGCGGGCGTCGTGGTGGCGAAGCAGGCTGCCGACCTGCACACCTCCACCGTCGACCAGGCCGCCGCCGCCCACTACCTGGCGTCCGGCCGGCTGGACGCCGCCGTCGCGCGCACCCGGGCGGAGTACCGCCGCCGGCGCGACGCCCTGCTGGCCGGCCTGCCCGCCGCCCTGCCCGCCGGCAGCCGCTGGACCAGCCCGGACGGCGGCATGTTCGTCTGGGCCACCCTGCCCGCGGGCTGGGACACCACCGCCCTGCTCCCCCGCGCCCTCGAGCACGACGTCGCCTACGTGCCCGGCGCGCCGTTCTTCCCGACCGACCCGGAACCCGCCACCCTGCGGCTCTCCTTCACCACCTACGGTCCCGACGCCATCGCCGAGGGCACCCGTCGGCTGGCCGCAGTCTTCGCGAGCTGACCCTCAGCCGAGGTCGGCCGGCACCGGCAGGTCGAACGAGCGCAGCAGCCGGGCGGTGTCCGCCCGGTGCCGGGCGGTCGGGAACGCGTGCTCCAGGCACCACAGCAGCTGGTGCAGGCGGTGCACGTCGTCGTCCCCGGCCGGCTCCGGGTCGGTCTCGGGGCCCGGACCGGTCATGTCGTCCCAGAACCGGACCCGGGCGCGGTCGCTGGCCGCCGGCCCCGCCCAGGCCTTGTCCCAGTCCAGGACCGCGACCAGCCGAGCGCTCGCCGGGTCGACGAGGACGTTCTGGTGGTGCAGGTCGTCGTGGCTGAGCACCGGCGGTCCCGCCCCGAGCCGGTCGGGGTGCTCGGCGACCAGCCGTTCGGCCAGCGCCCGGGCCGCCGGGCGGCGGGTGCGCAGCGCCACCCGGCGGCGGAGCGCCTCGGCCAGCGGGACGGGCCGGACCTCACCGTCGCCGTCGAGCTCGCCGAAGCCCGCCGGCCGGACGGTCGACAGCGCGGCCAGCACCGCGGCGACGGCGGCGTGCACGGCGCGCACGGCCGCGTCGTCGAGCAGCGGCCGGACCTCCCGCCACGGCCGGCCGGGGACGTGCTCCTGCAGCAGGTGCTGGACCCCGTCGAGCCGGCCGGACGCGTCGGCGGCCAGCACCGCGGGCACCGGCACCCCGGCCGCGGCGGCGCGTCGCATGACCGCGGCCGTCCGGCCGAGGTCGAGCGCCGGGCCCGCCGAGGTGGCGGCCAGCTTGAGCACGAGCGGCCCGGCCGCCCCGTGCACCGCCAACCGCAGCACCGCCGACTCCGGGGTGGACTGCAGGACGGCCACCTCGTCCACCCGGGCACCGGGGCCCAGGGCGGCGCGGACGGCCTCCCGGGCGAGGTCGTCCAGCCGCAGCGGCGGCCACGGCGTCGTCGGGTCGGTCATCCCGCCATCATGCCGTCGGCGAGCGCGCCGGAACGGCTACGCTGCCCGCTCGTGAGCCCCCGTCCCGTCGACGTCGCGCAGGTCCGCAGCGCCGCCCGCGCCGTGCTGGACGCGGTCGCGGCCGACCCGCGCTACGCCCGCACCGCCCACCTGCAGGTCCGGCTGGGCCCGGACGTCGTGGTGGACGAGCACCTGCGTGGACCGGAGCGCGGCGACGTCTTCTCCGTCACCAAGACGGTGCTGGCCCTGACGCTGGCCGTCGCCGCCCGCGAGGGACGGCTGCCGCCGCTGGACCAGCCGGTGGCCGCCGTGCTCCCCGGGCTCCAGGGCACGCCGGCCGAGCGCCACACCTGGACGCACCTGCTGACCATGACGCGGGGTGCGGAGACGGGCGGCGCCTGGGACGTCGACGAGGTCACCGCGCTGCCCGGCGGCCAGGTCGCCCACGTGGCCCGGGCGCCGCAGCGGACGCCGCCGGGGAGCGCCTTCGCCTACGACAACGGGGCCTCGCACCTGCTGAGCGCCGCCGCGGGCGCCGTGCTCGGGGAGCCGGTGTCCGCCTTCGCCGCCCGCGCCCTGCTCGCCCCGCTCGGCGTCCCGGCGCCCGTGTGGACCTGCGACCCCGACGGTGTCCCGTTCGGCTACGGGCACCTGCGGCTGGCCGCCGACGACCTCGGCCGGCTGGGTCGGCTGCTGCTGGACGGCGGCCGCGTCGACGGCCGGCCGCTGCTGGACCCGGCGTTCCTGGCCGCGATGACCACCCCGCAGACCGCCGGCGGCCCGCCGGAGGACCGGCCCTACGGCTACCACCTGTGGCTCGACGACGGGATGCCGCTCGCCGGCGGGTGGGCCGGGCAGCACCTGCTGGTGGTGCCCGCGGCCGACGCGGTCGTGGTCACCACCGGTGACGCCGGCTTCGACCCGGGGCCGCCGGCCACCGACGCGATGCCGGCGGACTGGCAGCCCGCCCTGACCCTGGTGCAGACGCATCTGCTGCCCGTGCTGCGGGGCTGACCTCAGCCGACGAGCAGCGGGACGAGCATCTCCGCCTCGGTCAGGGAGCCGTGCATCCCGACGAGGGTGAGCTCGCGCGGGTACTGGCGGGTCATCACGGCCCAGTCGCCCCGCAGGGCGACCAGCACGTGGCCGTACCGCTCGCGCAGGTCGTCGGCGACCGGACCGAACCAGCCCTCGTCGACGGCCTCGTCCCGGGTCCGCACCCAGGCGCGGTCACCGAGCAGGTCGCGCCAGCGGGCGGCGACCCGTGCCGGGTCGTCGACGTCGACGTAGAGCTGGCGGAAGCGGCCCTCGCCGGCCAGCGCGCTCACCCCGGCCATCAGCTCCGGCTCGTCCTCCGCGACGACCTGGTGAGCACGGGGGACGTCCACCATGCCGTGGTCGCCGGTGACGACGAGGACGACGTCGTCGGGCAGCGCGTCCCGCAGCCGCTCGCACATGGCGTCGACCCTGATCAGCTGGCGCAGCCAGTCCTCGGAGTTGCAGCCGTGCCCGTGGCCGACGTGGTCGAGCTGGCGTTCGTAGGCGTAGACCAGGCTCCGGTCGCCCTGGGCCGCGGCCGCCGTGACGAGGCCGATCCGCCGCTCCTCGGCCCGCTCGTGCTCGAACGGCACGAAGGCGGCACCGCGCAGCGCGGCCTCGGTGAGCCCACTGCCCTGGAACCGCTGCAGCCCGACCGAGCTCACCTGGACGCCGGCGGCGGCCGCGCGCTCGAAGAACGTGGCGCGGGGCTGGTAGGCCCGGGCGAGCAGGTCCGACTCCCAGGTCAGGGCGTTGAGGATCTCGCCGGTGTCCGGCACCCGGCTGGTGTAGCCCACCATGCCGTGCTGGCCCGGCGGCAGGCCGGTGCCGAGGCTGGTCAGGCTGGTGACGGTGGTGCTGGGCACGCCGGAGGTGAGCGGCCGGCCGGCGGCGAGCAGTGCGGCCAGGAAGGGCACCTCGCGGGCGGAGCGGCGGACCAGGTTCCAGCCGAGCCCGTCGACCAGCACGACGACGTAGCGGGACGCGGCCGGCAGGTCGAGCACGTCCGCCGCCGCCCCGGGGACCCCCAGGTGCGCGCCGATGCTGGGCATCAGGTCGGCGAGGCTGCCGGTCCCGTAGGCGGGCAGCACCAGCCCGGGCAGCGACGTCGACGTCGCTGCCACCGCCGGGGTCATACCGCGGCCGCGCGCTGCAGGGCGCTGGAGAAGCGGGCGAGCCGGTCGACGCGGTCGGGACCATCGGCGGCGGCGCTCATCCGGACGGTGAGGTCGTCGCCGACGAGGGAGCCGGTGTAGCCGTGGTCGGCCTCGCACTCGGGGTCGCTGCAGCTGGCCTGCTCCATGTCGAGCCGGCGCACCGCTCCCCAGCCCACGGTCAGCCAGGTCTCGCTGACGTCGGTGCCCCCGGCCCGGTAGTCCTCGGGTCGACTGACGACCCGGGTGAGCACCACCGCGCCGATCTTGCTCAGGGCCACGGACTCGGTGGACGAGGCCGCCGCGATCCCGGTGGCGGGGGGCTCGGCCGGCTGGTCGTCGGTGTGGCCGACGATCAGGCGGGTGGGCGTCAGGGCCAGCACCGTGACGTGGCGGTGGATCTCGTCGTGGGCGAACGTCGGCTCGTGGTGCACGACGAAGTCGATCAGCTCCTCCTCGCCCACGGCCAGGACGATGGCGTCCTCGACCAGGTCGGGGAAGTAGCCGCACGCCTCGATGTCGGCGCGCAGGTCACGCCGGGTGGAACCAAGCCTCATGGCGATCATCCTGCCACGGCGCAGCAGGCGGAGAGCCCGCTCCACAGGGCCGCCGATCCGTCCGGCGACGTCAGGCCGCGACGGTGCAGCGGGAGCGGGCGGCCCGGGTGGCACCCACGCGGGCCGGCCGTCCGGGGGCATCCGGCCGGCCCAGCCACGGCTCGCGACGTTGTGGTGGTGGTAGCGGCCGAGCCAGGGTGAGATCGCCCAGGTCGGTCCCGCCGCCGTCGATCCACGCCGTGATGTGGTGGCGTTGGCAGTACTCGGGCGGGTGCGAGCAAGCGGGGAAGCCGCACCCGCCGTCGCGGGCGGTCCGCGCCAGGGTCCGGGTCCGCGAGGCGATCCGCCGGCGGCGGCCGAGGGTGAGGACGGCACCGCTCTGCGCGGACGGTGGGGATCACTTCCGCCTGCCCGGCCAACGCCAGCACGTCCCGGACGGACAGCCGGGTGCCGTCGCTGGTGGTGCCGCAGCCGGTGCGGGTGCGGAGGCCCTCCGCGTCGATGGTCACCACCACGGCCGCCGGGACGCCTCCGGAGTTCGGCAGCTCACCCGCCCGGAGCACCCGGCCGCACACCTGCTCCAGGGTGTCGTGCAGCCGCTGCCCGTACCTCCGCTGATCCGGTTCCTGGACCGGCCGACCGTGCGGGGAGATCCGCAACGCCTGCGTCAGCACCCGCGACTGCCCCGGGCCGCCGTCCTCGACGACGTCGATCAGCTGGTCGAGGGCAGCCGACCGCGGGCGCGAGCCGGAAGCCCGAGCGGGCACGAGCCGGAAGTCACAGCGTGCGGGCCAGCGGGTCCCGGCGGTCGTCGGTGGGCGCGGTGAAGATGCGCGCCCCCAGCACCGCCATCCCGTCCCGCGACGCGATGCAGGGGCTGAGCTCGACCGAGGCCAGCTGGGGCAGGTCGTCGGCCAGCTGGGCCACCCGGTGCAGCAGGTCCTCGATGCCGGCGATGTGGACGCCGGGACTGCCGTGCCGGCCGAACAGCGTCGGGGCGGCCCGCAGGTCGCGGACCATCGCCGCGGCGTCCACCGTGGTGAGCGGCGGCACCCGGTAGACGGTGTCGCCCAGCAGCTCGGTCGGGATGCCCTCGAGCCCGAGGGAGATGATCGGCCCGAACGCCGCGTCCTCGCGGCTGGTCACCACCAGCGCCACCCCCGGCGGCGCCATCGCCTGCACCACCGGGGTGGCGACGCTGCCCACGTCCCCGCCCAGGCCGAGCGCCCGGGTCAGGTCCTCCAGCTGCGCCCAGGCGTGCACCATCTCCTCGGCCGACATCAGGTTCCGCTGCACCCCGGCCTGGTCGGGTCGGCTCCGGACCGAGGCGGCCGTCCCCTTGAGCACGACGTTCCAGCCCAGCTGCTCGGCGACGGCGACCGCCTCCTCGAGGCTGGACACGACGAAGCGGGGCACCATCGTGATGCCGTAGGCCTGCAGCAGCTCGGTGGTCTCGGCGCCGTTGAGCAGCCGGCCCTCGGGGTGCCCGGACAGCGCGCGGTTGACCACCCGCTTGGCGCGGGAGGTGTCGACCTCGAGCAGCGGCACCGCGCCGGGGTCGCGCTCGCGCCAGTGGGCGTAGGCGGTCAGGGTGGACAGCGCGTGGATGGCGTCGACGGGCGCGTCGAAGCGGGGCAGCTCACCCGGCAGGTCGACGTCGTTCTCCTTGACCATCGGCGGGTGGAAGTCGAGGAACACCCCGACCAGCGGCTTGTCGCCCTCGCCGGCGATCTGGTCGAGGGCGGTGATGACGTCCTCCGTGCCCTCCTCGTAGACGTTGACGGCGGCGCAGACCACCGAGTTGGTGCGCGGGTCGGCCAGCGCGGCCAGCGTGGCGTCGACGTAGTCCTGCGGGCTCGCGGAGGACCGGAGCAGCACCGACTCCTCGTGCAGCAGCCCGACGGCGCCGATGGTGTGCTCCATCTGCGCGGCGAGCGTGGCGGAGTTGGTGACCAGCCGGACCCGCTGGCCGCGCGGCAAGGGTTGGCGGGCAGCGATCTTGGCGATGTCGAACATCGCGCCGCGCCGGTGCACGACCATGACGCCGGCCTGGCGGAACAGGGCGTCGACCGCCTCGTCGGGCGCGTGGCCCAGGCCGCCGCGGACCCCCGCGTGCCAGGAGCGGCTGGTGCGCCCGGGTTCGAGGACGACGACCGGCTTGCGCCGGGTGAGCCGCCGGGTGATCCGGCTGAACTTGCGCGGGTTGCCGATGGAGTCCAGGGCCAGCAGGCACACCCGCGTGTTGTCGTCGTCCTCCCAGTACTGCATAACGTCGTTGCCGGTGACGTCGGCGTAGTCGCCGGTGCTGATGAAGGAGGACAGCCCCAGGTCCTGGCGGACGGCGTGGTTCAGCAGCGCGACGCCGACGGCGGCGGACTGGCAGAACAGCCCCACCCCGCCGGTGCGCGGCATCGGGCCCGGGGTCGCGTTCAGCTCCACCAGGGGCCAGGTGTTGATCAGGCCCAGCGCGTCCGGGCCCAGCGCGCGGATGCCGTACGCGCGGGCCAGGTTGACCACGGTCCGGTTGTCGCCGGGGCGGTCGTCGGTGCCGGTGAGCACCACGATGCCGTGCGCGCCCTTGTGCGCGGCGTCGATCACCACCCCGCCCAGCTCGGTCGTCGGCACGGCCAGCACCGCGAGGTCCAGGCGGCCCGGCACCATCGCCACCGAGGTCGCGGTGGGCACGCCCGGGACCGGCACGCCGTCGGAGCTGACGGCCACCACCTCGCCGCGGAAGCCGCCGCAGAGCATGGCGTTGACCAGGCCGGCCACCCGGCGGCCGGGACCGTGCACCACCACCCGCTCCGGGTGCAGCAGCCGGTGCACCGACGCGCTCTCCGCGCGGTGCTCGCGGCGCTCCATCACCCCGACCGAGGTGTCGGTCGGCAGGATCGGGAACTCGACCGACAGCACCCCGTCCTCGATGCCCTTGGACACCCGGTAGCCGGCGTCGGCGAACACCTGGGCCATCCGCCGGTTCTCCGGCAGCACCTCGGCGACGAAGCCGGTGATCCCGCGCTCGCGGGCCGCCTCGGCCAGGTGCTCCAGCAGCAGCTGGGCGATCCCCCGGCCCTGGTGGGCGTCCTCGACGAGGAAGGCGACCTCGGCCCGGTCGTCCTCGGTGCGGTCGAAGCGGCCGACGCCGATCATCTCGTCGCCCACGGTGAGGATGAAGGCGACGCGGTCGACGTAGTCGACCTCGGTGAACCGCTTGACGTCGCGCGAGCTCAGCCGGGGGTAGGGGGCGAAGAAGCGCAGGTACTTCGACTCGGGCGAGACCCGCTCGTAGAACGCCACCAGCTTCTGCGCGTCCGACGGCCTGATCGGCCGCAGCCGGGCCACCCCGCCGTCGGTCAGCACCACGTCGGCCTCCCACTCCCGGGGGTAGCCCGGGGGGAGGTCGACCTGGCTCACGGACACGGCGACAGCCTACGCAACGGCGTCCCGGTCGCCACGGCTCGTCTGCCAACGCGACCGCGGGACGCGCCCGGGCTCTAGGGTCGGCACCATGGCCGACTTCGTCGCAGCAATCGACCACGGCACGACCAGCACGCGGTGCATGGTGTTCGGCCACGACGGCCGCGAGGTCGGCCGGGCCCAGACCGAGCACCGGCAGATCATGCCGGCCCCAGGCCGGGTGGAGCACGACGCGGCGGAGATCTGGGCCAACACCCAGCAGGTGGTGTCCGACGCGCTGCGCACCTGCGGCCTGGGGGCCGACGACCTCGCCGCGGTCGGGCTGGCGAACCAGCGGGAGACGACGGTGGTCTGGGACGCGCGGACCGGTGAGCCGCTGAGCAACGCCATCGTCTGGCAGGACACCCGGACCGACCACATCGCCGCCGCCCTCGACCGCGACGGCCGGGGCGACGTCATCCGGCACCGCGCGGGCCTGCCGCCCGCCACCTACTTCGCCGGCGGCAAGCTGCAGTGGCTGCTGGAGCACGTCGAAGGGCTGCGGGAGGCGGCCGAGGCCGGCCGCGCGCTGGCTGGCACCACCGACAGCTGGCTGCTGTGGAACCTGACCGGCGGCCCCGACGGCGGCCGGCACGTCACCGACGTCACCAACGCCAGCCGGACGATGCTGATGGACCTCGAGACCCTCGACTGGGACGACGAGCTGCTCGGCTTCTTCGACGTGCCGCGGGCCGTGCTGCCGCGGATCCGGCCCTCCTCCTCCGCCGACGCGTACGGCGCCACCCGCGCCGACGGGCCGTTCGGCGGGGAGGTCGTGATCGGCGGGGTGCTCGGCGACCAGCAGGCGGCGATGGTCGGGCAGGTCTGCCTGGCGGCCGGGGAGGCGAAGAACACCTACGGCACGGGCAACTTCCTGCTGCTCAACACCGGCGAGGAGCTCACCCGGTCGCGGAACGGCCTGCTGACCACCGTCTGCTACCAGTTCGGCGACGCGAAGCCCGTCTACGCGCTGGAGGGCTCGATCGCCGTCACCGGCTCGGCGGTGCAGTGGCTGCGTGACCAGCTGGGCGTCATCCGTGGGGCCGAGGACTCCGAGGTGCTGGCCCGCCAGGTCACCGACGCCGCCGGCTGCTACTTCGTGCCCGCCTTCTCGGGGCTGTTCGCCCCGTACTGGCGCTCCGACGCCCGGGGCGCGATCGTCGGGCTCTCCCGGTTCCACACCAGCGCGCACATCGCCCGGGCCACCCTGGAGGCCATCTGCTACCAGTCCTGCGACGTCGTCGCGGCCATGGAGAAGGACTCCGGGGTGCACCTGGAGGTGCTGAAGGTCGACGGCGGGGTGACGGCGAACGACCTCTGCATGCAGATCCAGGCCGACACGCTGGGCGTCGACGTCAGCCGGCCGGTGGTCGCGGAGACGACCGCGCTGGGCGCCGCCTACGCCGCCGGGCTGGCCGTCGGCTTCTGGGCCTCGCCCGACGAGCTCCGGGAGAACTGGCACGAGGACCGGCGCTGGAGCCCGACGATCGACGACGAGCAGCGCCGGGCCGGCCACGTCGGCTGGCGGAAGGCCGTGGAGCGCACACTGGACTGGGTCGACGTGTAGATCGGCCCCGGCCCCCTCCCCCGTCGTCGCGCACCCGTCCGAGAGGTCCTCCCGTGCTGTCCACCACCGCCCCCCTCAGCCCGTCCGCCCGTGCCGCGGCTCTCGACCGGCTGGCGGGTGAGGAGCTGGACGTGCTCGTGATCGGGGCCGGCGTCACCGGGGCGGGCGCTGCGCTGGACGCCGTCACCCGCGGCCTGCGGGTGGGGCTGGTCGAGGCCCGCGACTTCGCCGCCGGGACCTCCAGCCGCTCCACCAAGCTGTTCCACGGGGGGTTGCGCTACCTCGAGCAGCTGGACTTCGCGCTGGTCTTCGAGGCGCTCAAGGAGCGCTCGCTGGCCCTCAACCGGATCAGCCCGCACCTCGCGCACCCGGTGCCCTTCATCTACCCGCTGCGCCGGCGCGGTCTCGACCGCCTCTACGCGGGCCTCGGCATCGGCGTCTACGACGTGATGGGCGCCGGCCGCGGCGTGCCGCACCACCTGCGCCACCACGGCCGGAAGAAGACCCTCGAGCTGTTCCCGTCCGCCAGCCGGGACGCGCTCGTCGGCTCCATCGAGTTCTACGAGGGCCAGGTCGACGACGCCCGGCACACCATGATGCTGGCCCGGACGGCCGCCCAGTACGGGGCGGCCGTCGCGACCAGCACCCGGGTGGTCGGCTTCCTCCGCGAGGACGACCGGGTCGCGGGGGTCCGGGTCCGCGACCTCGAGTCCGGTCGCGAGCTCGAGGTCCGGGCGAAGCAGACGATCAACGCCACCGGGGTGTGGATCGCGGAGCTGAACGAGATGCTCGGCGGCCGGGCGCCGTTCACCGTGCGGGCGTCGAAGGGCGTCCACCTCGTGGTGCCGCGGAACCGGATCAACGCCCGCACCGGGCTGATCACCCGGACCGAGAAGAGCCTGCTGTTCATCGTGCCGTGGGGGGCGCACTGGATCGTCGGCACCACCGACACCGACTGGCAGCTGGACCGCGCCCACCCGGCGGCCAGCCAGGCCGACATCGACTACCTGCTCGGGCACGCCAACCGCCTGCTCGCCGACCCGCTGACCCGCGACGACGTGGTCGGCGTCTACGCCGGGCTGCGACCGCTGCTGGCCGGGGAGTCGGACTCGACGTCCACGCTGTCCCGCGAGCACGCCGTCGCCTCCCCCGTCCGCGGCCTGATCATGATCGCCGGCGGCAAGTACACGACCTACCGGGTGATGGCGGCCGACGCCGTCGACGCCGCGGTCCGCGAGCTGCCGCAGCGGGTGCCCGCCTCGTGCACCGAGGAGGTCCCGCTGGTGGGCGCCGACGGCTACCACGGGCTGTGGAACGCCCGGGCGCTGCTGGCCGAGCAGACGGGGCTCCGGCAGCCGGTCGTCGAGCACCTGCTCAAGCGGTACGGCTCGCTGCTGCCGGAGCTGCTCGGGGTGGCCGAGGGCCGGCCCGAGCTGCTCCAGCCGCTCGCCGGGGCGCCCGACTACCTGCAGGTCGAGATCGTCTACGCGGCGTCCCACGAGGGGGCGCTCCACCTCGACGACCTGCTGGCCCGGCGGACCCGGATCTCCATCGAGACGTGGGACCGCGGCCTGTCCGCCGCGCCCGCGGTCGCCGCCCTGGTGGCGCCGGTGCTCGGCTGGAGCCCGGCCGACGTCGACCGCGAGGTGGAGCACTACCGGCTCCGCGTCCTGGCCGAGCGGGAGTCGCAGTCCCAGCCCGACGACCTCGCCGCCGACGCCGCCCGGCTCGGTGCGCCCGACGTCCGGCTGCCCCGGCCCTGAGCCCGTCGAAGGGCCCGAGCCGTGAACCAACTGGTCGTCCGCCCCGACATCGTTCACGACTTGCGGTCGGCGGGCGAGGACGGCCCGAGCGGACCAGTGGGGCTGCTGGGCGGTAACGTCACGACCATGCCGTCGCTGAACCGTCACCTCCGAGCGGCCCGCGACTTCCTGGTGAAGCACCGGGACGACTACGACGTCGCCCACGCGGGCTTCAGCTGGCCCGAGCTCCCGTTGTTCAACTTCGCCACCGAGTGGTTCGACGGCCTCGCCGAGGAGAACCCGGACGGCCTCGCGCTGTGGGTCCTGGAGGAGGACGGCAGCGAGACACGGCTGACCTTCCGCGACCTCGCCGACCGCTCCGTCGCCGTCGCGCAGTACCTGCACCACCTCGGCCTCCGGCGCGGCGACCGGCTGCTCGTCGTGCTGGGCAACGTCGTCCCGCTCTGGGAGGTGATGCTGGGCGCGATCCGGCTGGGCGCTGTCGTCATCCCCGCCACCCCGCAGCTCTCGGCCGCCGACCTGGCCGACCGGGTCAGCCGCGGCGACGCCCGGATGCTGGTGGCCGACCACCGCGACGTCGACAAGTTCGCCGACCTCGACCTGCCGCTGGGCCGGCTCGTCGTCGGCGGCGACACCGTGCCCGACGGCTGGTTGGACTACCGCCGCGTCGAGGACTTCCGGCACGCCGACCGGCACCTGCCCGGCATCAGCAAGGGCGACGACCCCGTGCTGCTCTACTTCACCTCCGGCACGACGGCGCTGCCGAAGCTGGTGGAGCACAGCCAGACGTCCTACCCGATCGGGCACCTCTCGACCCTGTACTGGATGGGCCTCAAGCCCGGCGACGTGCACCTCAACATCTCCTCCCCGGGCTGGGGCAAGCACGCCTGGAGCAACTTCTTCACCCCGTGGCTGGCGGGCGCGACCGTGCTGGTGCACAACTACGCGCGGTTCGACCCGCGGGCGCTGCTGGAGGTCCTGGTCCGCTGCCAGGTGACGACGTTCTGCGCGCCGCCGACCGTCTGGCGGATGCTCGTGCAGACCGACCTCGCCGCCACCCGGACCACGCTGCGCGAGCTGCTCAGCGCGGGCGAGCCGCTCAACCCCGAGATCATCGAGCGGGTCCGGGACGCCTGGGGGCTGACCGTCCGCGACGGCTACGGCCAGACCGAGACCACCGCGCAGGTCGGCAACCCGCCCGGCGCGGCGGTCAAGACCGGCTCGATGGGCCGCCCGCTGCCGGGTTACGACGTCGTCCTGCTCGACCCGGCCACGGGCGACGTCAGCGCCCGCGAGGGCGAGCTGTGCCTGCGCCTCGACCCCCGGCCGGTCGCGCTGATGAAGGGCTACAAGCGCACGGCGGACACCTTCGACGACGAGCTCAACGAGGAGTCCTTCACCCGCGGCGTCTACCACACCGGCGACGTCGTCAGCCGGGACGAGGACGGCTACCTCACCTACGTGGGCCGGGCCGACGACGTGTTCAAGTCCAGCGACTACAAGATCAGCCCCTTCGAGCTGGAGTCGGTGCTGATCGAGCACCCCGCCGTCGCCGAGGCGGCCGTCGTCGCCGCGCCGGACGACATCCGGCTGGCCGTCCCGAAGGCCTTCGTCATCCTCGCCGCCGGCCACGCGCCCGACGCCGACACCGCCCGCTCGATCCTCGCCCACGCCCGCGCGCACCTGGCGCCCTACAAGCGGGTCCGGCGGCTGGAGTTCAGCGACCTGCCCAAGACCATCAGCGGCAAGATCCGCCGCGTCGAGCTGCGCGAGGCCGAGGAGGCCCGCGACGGGCGCTCCCCCGGCGAGTTCCGGGACTCGGACTACGACTGGTGACCGCGGTCGTCGTGGCCTGAGCCCGTCGAAGACCCCCGCTGCCTGAGCCTGTCGAAGGCCCTTCGACAGGCTCAGGGGTCGGGGGTGCGAGCCCCGGGATCGGGGGGTGCGAGGCCAGGGATCGGGGGCGCGGCTCAGGGCGCGTCCGGCGCCGGGGCCAGCGTCGTGATGCAGAACGGGTGGCCCGCCGGGTCCAGCAGCACCGTCCAGCGCGGGTCGGGCTGCACCGCGGCGAGCCCGGCGCCGAGCTCCAGCGCCCGCTGCACCGGACCGTCCAGGTCGGCGCCCGCCGTGAGGTCCAGGTGCACCAGGGGGGACCCGGGCCAGGTGGGCGGCACGTAGCCCTCGACCCGCTGCGGCACCAGCAGCAGGCCCGGGGTCTGCACCCCGACGCTGCGCGCGGAGGTCCAGCGCCGGTGCCCGCCCAGCAGGCCGAGGTAGAACTCCGCCAGCTCCTCGGGGTCGGCGCAGTCCAGCGAGACGGCCACGAAGCGCAGGCCGTCGGGCACCGTCGTCTCGTCCACGCCCGCGACGCTAGCGCCCCCGCCGGCGGGCCGACACGGGTCCCGCCCGTGTGCGCGGTGTCCGGGACAGCCGCCCGCGGCGGGCAGAATCGGCCCGTGGACCAGCACGGGACGAACCATGGCGCGTAGCAGCCGGACCGCGCCGCCGCCGGACGACGACTTCGTCGAGCGCATCCTCGACGTCGACGTGTCCTCGGAGATGCAGACGAGCTTCCTCGAGTACGCCTACTCGGTCATCTACTCCCGGGCCCTGCCGGACGCCCGCGACGGCCTCAAGCCGGTCCAGCGGCGGATCCTCTACTCGATGAACGAGATGGGGGTGCGGCCCGACCGCGCCCACGTGAAGTGCGCCCGCGTCGTCGGCCAGGTGATGGGTCTCTACCACCCGCACGGCGACACCGCGATCTACGACGCCCTGGTCCGCACCGCCCAGCCGTGGACGATGCGGCTGCCGCTGGTCGACGGGCACGGCAACTTCGGCTCGCTGGACTCCGGCCCGGCGGCCATGCGCTACACCGAGTGCCGGATGGCCACCGCCGCGGCCGCGATGACCGACGGCCTCGACTCCGACACCGTCGACTTCAAGCCCAACTACGACGGCAAGGACGTCGAGCCGACCGTCCTGCCCGCCGCGTTCCCCAACCTGCTGGTCAACGGCGCTTCCGGGATCGCCGTCGGGATGGCGACCAACTGCGCGCCGCACAACCTCGTCGAGGTCGTGCAGGCCCTGCGGCACCTGATCAGGCACCCCGAGGCCGACCTCGACGCCCTGATGCGGTTCATCCCGGGACCCGACCTGCCCAGCGGCGGCAAGATCATCGGCCTCGACGGGATCCGGGACGCCTACCGGACGGGCAAGGGCTCCTTCCGCATCCGCGCCACGGCCCGCATCGAGCAGGTGCACCCGCGCCGCAAGGGCATCGTCGTCACCGAGCTGCCCTACATGGTGGGCCCGGAGCGGGTGATCGAGCAGATCAAGACCCTCGTCACCGCCCGCAAGCTGCAGGGCATCGCCGACGTCAAGGACCTCACCGACCTGTCCACCAACGGGACCCGGCTGGTCATCGAGGTCAAGAACGGCTTCAACCCCGAGGCCCTGCTCGAGCAGCTCTACAAGCTGACGAAGATGGAGGACAACTTCGCCATCAACGCGGTGGCGCTGGTCGAGGGGCAGCCGCGGACGCTGAGCCTGCACGACCTGCTGACCGTCTTCCTCGAGCACCGCTACGAGGTCACCCGCCGCCGCACCGCCTTCGCCCGCCGCAAGGCCGAGGAGCGGCTGCACCTGGTCCAGGGCCTCATCCTGGCCATCCTGGACATCGACGACGTCATCGCCATCATCCGCGGCAGCGACGACACCGCCGCGGCCCGTGCCCGGCTGCGCGAGGCGTTCGACCTCAGCGAGCTGCAGGCCAACTACATCCTCGAGATGCCGCTGCGCCGGCTCACCCGCTTCAGCACCCTCGAGCTGGAGACCGAGCGGGACGCCCTGACCGCGGAGATCGCCGAGCTGAGCGCGATCCTGGACGACGCCGACCGGCTCCGCTCCCTGGTCGGCGACGAGCTCGCCGCGATCGCCAAGGCGCACGGCACGCCCCGCCGGACCATCCTGCTGGCCGCGAGCGGGGTGGCGACCACGGCGACCGCGGCCCCGCTCGAGGTGGCCGACGACCCCTGCCGCGTCCTGCTCTCCTCCACGGGTCTGCTGGCCCGGACGGCCGACGCCGAGCCGCTGCCCGAGGGCGGCGACCGCACCAACCACGACGTCGTGGCCTCGACGGTCCTCGCCACGGCCCGGGGCGACGTCGGCCTGGTCACCAGCGCCGGCCGGGTCGTCCGGGTCAACGTCCTGGACCTGCCCACCGTCCCGACGACGGCCAGCGCCCCCAACCTGCAGGGCGGCACGCACGTCAGCGAGCTGGTCACGCTGGAGCCCGACGAGCAGCCCCTGGCGCTGACCACGCTGTCGCCGGACTCGCCCGGGCTGGCGCTGGGCACCGCGGGCGGCGTGGTCAAGCGCGTCAACGCCGAGGTGCTGGCCAAGGACGCCTGGGAGGTGATCCGGCTGGAGCCGGGCGACCGCGTCGTCGGCGCGGTCGAGCTGCGCAGCCCCGACGTCGAGCTGGTGCTCATCTCCAGCGACGCCCAGCTGCTGCACTTCCCGGCCGCGGCGGTCCGGCCCCAGGGCCGGGCCGGTGGCGGCATGGCCGGCATCAAGCTGGCCGCCGGCGCGCGGGCGGTGTTCTTCGGCGCCGTCCCCTCCGCCGACGCGCTGGTGGTCACGGTGGCGGGCAGCTCGGCGGCCCTCCCGGGCACCGACGCGGGCGCGGTCAAGGTGACGCCGTTCAGCGAGTACCCGGCCAAGGGCCGCGCCACCGGCGGCGTGCGCTGCCACCGCTTCCTGCGCGGGGAGGACACCCTGCTGCTGGCCTGGGCCGGCCCGGCCCCGGCCCTGGCCGCGGCGGCCAGCGGGGCCCCGGTCGAGCTGCCGCCCGCCGACGGCCGACGGGACGGCTCGGGCGCCCCCTCCGCCCAGCCGATCGCCGCCGTCGCGTCGCCGCGGACATGAGCCGGGACCGGTGACCGGCGGTCCTACGCTGGGCGGCGTGAGCGCGACATCTCCGGCCGGGTCAGGCTTCGCCGACCTGCTGACCCGCAACGCCGGCTACCAGACCGGCTTCCAGCACGGCAACTTCGACGGCATCGCCCACGCGGGCGTCGCCATGGTCACCTGCATGGACTCCCGCATCGAGCCGCTGGAGATGATCGGGCTCAAGATCGGCGACGCCAAGATCATCCGCACCCCGGGCGGCCGGCTCACCCCGGACGCGCTCGTGGGCTGCGTGCTCGGGGTGCACCTGCTCGGGGTGGAGCGCATCCTCGTCGTGCCCCACACCCGCTGCGCGATGGCCAGCGGCGAGGACGCCGACATCGTGGCCAAGGCCCGCGCAGCGACCGGGGAGGACCTGAGCGACCTGCGGATCGGCGCCTCACCCGACCAGCACGCGCGGCTGCTCGAGGACGTCACGGCGCTCCGCGAGCACCCGCACCTCGCCGGACGGGCGCTGGTGGGCGGCTTCCTCTACGACGTCGACACGGGCGCCCTGACCCAGGTCCTGTGATGGGGACCCACTTCTACCGCCCCGACGAGGGCCACCGGCTGCCGCACGACCCGTTCAACGCGATCGTGGGTCCGCGCCCCATCGGCTGGGTGTCCACGCTGTCGGCCGACGGCGTCCGCAACGTCGCCCCCTACAGCTTCTTCAACGCCTTCAACTACACCCCGCCGATCGTCGGCTTCTCGAGCACCGGCTACAAGCACTCGGTGCGCAACATCGCGGAGACCCGCGAGTTCACCTGGAACCTCGTCACCCGCCGCCAGGCCGAGGCGATGAACGCGACCGCGGCCACCGTCGGCGCCGAGGTCGACGAGTTCGAGCTCGCGGGGCTGACCGGGGAGCCCTCGACCGAGGTCCGACCCGACCGGGTCGCCGGGGCCCCCGTCACCTTCGAGTGCCGGCTGACCCAGCAGATCCGGCTGACCGACCGGCACGGGGTCGACCTGGACGCCTGGATGAGCCTCGGCGAGGTCGTCGCCGTGCACATCGACGAGGACCTGCTGGTCGACGGCGTCTACGACACCGCCCGGGCCGAGCCCGTGCTCCGCGGTGGTGGTCCGACCACCTACTTCGCGGTCAGCGCCGACCAGCGCTTCCACATGGTGCGGCCGGCATGAGCGCCGTCGTGGTCGTCGGCTCGGTCAACGCCGACACCTCGCTGCACGTCGCCCGGATCCCCGGGCCGGGCGAGACGGTGCTGGCGCACGGCTCGCGCACCTCACCCGGCGGCAAGGGGGCCAACCAGGCCTGCGCCGTCGCCCGGGCCGGCGCCCGCAGCATCCTGGTGGGGGCCGTGGGCACCGACGCCCCCGGCGCCATGCTGGTCGACGAGCTGGGGCGCCGCGGCGTCGAGCTGGACCAGCTGCTCCGGCTGCCCGACGTCGAGTCCGGCGGCGCCACCGTGCTCGTCGACGACGCGGGCGAGAACTGCATCGTCGTCACCGGCGGCGCGAACGCCGCCCTCACCCCGGCGCAGGTCACCGCCGGGCTGGCGGGCGCCGACGACGTCGGGCTGGTGCTCACCCAGGGCGAGCTGAGCGTCGCCTGCGTCGAGGCGGCCGCCGCCTGGGCCGCCGCGCACGACGTCCGCTTCGTGCACAACCTCGCGCCCTACCGGCCGGCGACCCCGGAGCTGCTCGCGCTCTGCGACCCGCTGGTGGTCAACGAGCACGAGGCCGCCGACCTGGCGACCGCCCTGGGCGCCGGCCCTGAGGGGACCGACGCCCTGCTGGCCCTGCTGGCGCAGCACTGCCGGTCGGTGGTCATCACCCTGGGCGGCGACGGCGCCGTGCACGCCTCCACCGCCGGATCCGGCGCCCAGGCCAGCGCGCGGGTCGAGGTGGTGGACACGACCGGGGCGGGCGACGCCTTCGTCGGGGCCGCCGCCGCGGCCCTGCTCACCGACGACGACCTGGGCCGGGCGTGCGCCGCCGGGGTGGCCGCCGGCGCCGCCGCGGTCCAGCACCGGGGCGCCCAGCCGGAGCTCTGAGGCCGCCCCGGCGCGCACCGGCGGCGGCCCTCAGGCCGGACGCTGCATCAGCCCGACCTGGTTGCCGTCCGCGTCGGCCAGCACGGCCAGCAGCAGCCCGCCCCCGACGTCGTGCGGGGTCTGCACATCCGTCGCGCCGACGCCGAGCAGCTGCTGCCGGCTCGCCTCGACGTCGTCGACGGGCCAGTAGCCCACCGGACCGGTGAGCCCGCTGCGGTGGCCGTTCGGGTCGAGGCCGATCTGCTGCTCGCCGGCGGCGTAGCCGACGTAGTAGGGCTGGTCGGTGTGCGGAGCGCCGAAGAGCGCGGTGTAGACCCGCTTCGCCGCCTCCAGGTCGCGCACGGGGTAGACGATCGTCTGCAGTCCACCGGTCATGGTCGTCCTCTTCTCGGTCGTGCCGTCGCGCTCGGAGGCGACGGCGCCTCACCCGGTCGACGACTCCGAGGGCCTGGGTGTGACCAGGTCCGCGACGCGGGTCCGACCTTCCCGCGGACCGCCGGCCGGCTGTGGGAGACTCCGCCGGACCGGACTGCCGTCGGCCGGCACCGCAGGAGGAGCTCCGTGACCACCATCGACGCCGCCGCGACCCCCGGGACAGCCTCCCGAGGTCTGCGGGCCGCAGGGTGGGCCCTGCACCTCTACACCGCGAGCGGAGCCGTCCTGGGCCTGCTCGCCGTGCTCGCGGCCGTCGACGGACGCACGGTGCAGGCGCTGTGGATCCTGCTCGCCGCCCTCGTGGTCGACGGGACCGACGGCACCCTGGCCCGTCGGCTGCGGGTCAAGGAGACCATCCGCGGCTTCGACGGCGCTCGGCTCGACGACATCGTCGACTACCTGACCTACGCCTTCGTCCCCGTCGTGCTGCTCTGGACCGGCGGCTTCCTCCCCGACGGCCGCTGGGGCACGGTGCTGGCCGGGGTGCCGCTGCTCGCCTCCTGCGTGCAGTTCTGCCGCACGGACGCGAAGACCGACGACCACACCTTCCTCGGCTTCCCCAGCTACTGGAACGTCGTCGCCTTCTACGCCGTGGTCCTCGACCTCGCCCCGGCGGTCACCGCGACCATCCTGGTGGTCTGCTCGGTGCTGGTCTTCGTCCCGGTCCGCTACATCTACCCGTCGCGGACGACGACGGCGCGCAGCCTGAACCTCGGCCTCGCCGGCCTGTGGCTGGTGCTCTACGCCGTCATCCTGCTCGGCATGCCCGACCCGAGCCCGGTCGCCGTCGCGCTGTCGCTGGCCTACATCGGCTACTACCTCGTCGCCAGCCTGCTGCTGACCCTGCGCCGGTCGCGGACCGGCGCCGGCACGGCCCGCTAGGCCTGCCCACCCGTCCAGAGCGCCGGGAGGCGCACCGGTCGACGGCCGGTCGGTGGGATCCCTGGGCCCCCGGGCCGCCGTGGGTCCCCCACTTCACACCCCTGCGGTGGTCCTCGCGGCCGCTGCACGGGGTGTGGAGCACACCGACGGGGTGTGAAGTGGGGGTCAGACCTCGACCCGGGACGCGCCCCTCGACCCGGCCCTGCTGCCTCAGCCCGGGGGCGCGGGTGCGGGGGTGCGGGCACCGACGCGGGCGGCCACCGGCCCGGGCGCAGGAGCGGGTGAGCTCCTCAGGCGTCGATCGCGGCGGCGTCGAGGGAGTAGGCGCCGTCGATGATGAACTCCTTGCGCGGGCCGACGTCGTTGCCCATCAGCATCTCGAAGACCGTCTCGGCCATCAGCCCGTCGTCGACGGTCATCCGGCGCAGCGTGCGGTGCCGGGGGCTCATCGTCGTCTCGGACAGCTGGTCGGCGTCCATCTCGCCGAGGCCCTTGTAGCGCTGCGGCTCCTTGAAGTTGAGCCCCTTCTTCGTCAGCTCGGCGGCCTTGCGCTGGTACTCGGCGTCGGAGTAGGTGTAGATGAAGCGGTCCATCCCCTTGCGCGGGTTGGTCAGCTCGAAGCGGTGCAGCGGCGGCACGGCGGTGTAGACCCGCCCGGCGTCGACCAGGGGCCGCATGTAGCGGAAGAACAGCGTCGCCAGCAGGCAGCGGATGTGGGCGCCGTCGGAGTCGGCGTCGGCCATGAAGATGACCTTGCCGTACCGGGCCGCCTCCATGTCGAAGCTGCGGCCGCTGCCCGCCCCCACCACCTGGATGATCGAGGCGCACTCGGCGTTCTTCAGCATGTCGCCGACCGAGGCCTTCTGGACGTTGAGGATCTTGCCGCGGATGGGCAGCAGGGCCTGGAACTCCGAGCTCCGGGCCAGCTTGGCGGTGCCCAGCGCCGAGTCGCCCTCGACGATGAACAGCTCGGACCGGTCGACGTCGTTGCTCCGGCAGTCCGCCAGCTTCGCGGGCAACGACGACGACTCCAGCGCGTTCTTGCGCCGGGTCGCCTCCCGGTGGGCCCGTGCTGCGACCCGGGCGCGGGACGCGCCGACGACCTTCTCCAGCACCGCCCGCGCCTGCGCCTTCGGGGCCGCCTTGGTGGAGCCGAGGAAGGCGGTCAGCTCGCGGTCGACCACCTTGGACACCAGCCGCGAGACGGCCGGCGTGCCCAGCACCTCCTTGGTCTGCCCCTCGAACTGCGGCTCCGCCAGCCGGACCGTGACGACGGCGGTCAGGCCCTCGAGGACGTCGTCCTTGACGACCTCCTCCCCGGCCTTCAGCAGCCGCTTGCCCTGCAGCGCGCTGCCGACGCTCTTGGTCAGCGCCCGCTCGAAGCCGGCGACGTGGGTGCCGCCCTTGGGGGTGGCGATGATGTTGACGTAGGAGCGCAGCGTCGTGTCGTAGCCCTCGCCCCAGCGGACGGCGACGTCCACCTCGAGCTCGCGCTCCACGTCCGTCGGCTCCATGTGCCCGGCGTCGTCCAGCATGGGCACGGTCTCGGTGAACCGGTCGGTGCCCTGCAGCCGGATGACGTCGGTGAGCGAGCGGTCGGGCGCCAGGAACTCGCAGTACTCCGAGATGCCGCCCTCGTGCCGGAACGTCTCCCGGGCGACCTCCGCGGTGCGGGCGTCGGTGACGTGCAGGGCGAGCCCCGGCACCAGGAAGCTGGTCTGCCGGGCGCGGTTGTGCAGGTCCGTCAGGGACAGCTGGGCACCGGCGAGGAAGATCTGCCGGTCGGGCCAGTAGACGACGCGGGTGCCCGTCCGGCCCTTGGCGACCCGCCCGGCCTTGCGCAGCGCGCCGCCGGGGGTGAAGGCCGCGTCGGGGCCGGGGCCGTCGAAGGTGCCGGGCACGCCCCGGCGGAAGGACATCGTCCAGGTCGCGCCCAGCCGGTCCACCTCGACGTCGAGCCGGGTGGACAGGGCGTTGACCACGGAGGCACCGACGCCGTGCAGGCCGCCGGTCGCGTTGTAGGAGCCCGCGCCGAACTTGCCGCCGGCGTGCAGCTTGGTGAAGACGACCTCGACGCCGGACAGGCCCGTCCGCGGCTCGATGTCGACCGGGATCCCGCGGGCGTGGTCGACGACCGCGATGCCGCCGTCGGCCTGCAGGGTGACCGAGATCTCCTGCCCGTGACCGCCCAGCGCCTCGTCCACGGCGTTGTCGATGATCTCCCACAGGCAGTGCATGAGCCCGCGGGTGTCGGTCGAGCCGATGTACATCGCCGGGCGCTTCCGGACCGCCTCGAGCCCCTCCAGGACCAGCAGGTGCCGGGCCTCGTACTCACGGTTCTCGGTGGCAGCGGGGGCGGGGGACACGCCGTGAGGGTACCCCTGCCGACACCTTGGACCCGGAACGTAGGCTGACTGCTCCAAGGGTGTCCCCAACGCCCGCGGAGCAGTGGTCGTGGTCCCGGCAACGAGGCGCGGCAGTTGTTACACAAGAGTCATGGCGCCGAGATGGGGAAAGGGAACAATCGGAGCCACGTTGGATGTTGACTAGATGGAGGGGGACGGGGCCACCCGGCGCCAACCACCACCGGCAAGTTCCCCCCGAACGAAGATCATCTCTGATCATCAGGAAGCGAGGCCTCCCGTGAGCACTTCAGTCATCGAAGGTGCCGAGTTGACTGCGGCCGATCGTTGCGATCGGTGCGGAGCCCAGGCATACGTCCGCGTCACCTTGGCCAGCGGGTTCGACCTCATGTTCTGCGCGCACCACGGCAAGGAGCACGCCGACAAGCTGCGGCAGGTGGCGCTCGAGATCCACGACGAGTCCGCGAAGATCAAGTAGCGGACCCCCTGATCACCGTCCGACCCCTCCGTCGTCGCCGACGGAGGGGTCGCGCGTTTTCCGGGCCCCGAACGCCGGTCAGGCCAGGGGTCCAGACCCTAGGCTGAGCCGGTGACGCGACGGCTCCTCCTGACGCGGGGCCGCGGCCTCGCCCTGCTGGTCTGTGCTGTGCTGTGCGTCATGCGACTCTCCGCCGCCGGCCCCGGGGCCCGGACCGAGGCGGCCGCCGCCGGGGGCCCGGTCGGCTGGTTGCACGCGTCCGGCTCCACCCTGCTCGACGCCCGCGACCGGCCCCACACCATCCGGGCCGTCAGCTGGTTCGGGATGGAGACGCCGTCCTGCGCTCCGCACGGGCTGTGGCAGATCAGCCTCGACGACGGTCTCGCCCGCATCGCGTCCTTCGGCTTCAACACCGTCCGGCTGCCCTTCTCCAACCAGTGCCTCGCCGCGGGCGCGACCGAGGGCGTCGACGCCGCGACCAACCCCGACCTGCAGGGCCTCACCCCGCTCGAGCTGATGGACGCCGTCGTCGCCCGCGCCCAGGCCCACGGCCTCAGCGTGCTGCTCGACCGGCACCGACCCGGATCCGACGCCCAGTCGGAGCTGTGGGCCACCGCCGCCTACCCCGAGTCGCGCTGGATCGAGGACTGGACGATGCTCGCGGAGCGCTACGCCGACACCCCGGCCGTCGTCGGCGTGGACCTGCACAACGAGCCGCACGGCGCCGCCTGCTGGGGCTGCGGCGACCCGGCCCGCGACTGGGCGGCCGCGGCGACCCGGGCGGGCAACGCGGTGCTCGCGGTGAACCCCCGGCTGCTGGTGGTGGTCGAGGGGGTCGAGCGGCAGGCCGACGGGCAGGGCACCTGGTGGGGTGGCAGCCTCGCCGACGTGGCCGACCACCCGGTGACCCTCGACGTGCCGGGCCGGGTCGTCTACTCCCCGCACGACTACCCCGCCTCGATCTACCCGCAGCCCTACTTCTCCGACCCCGCCTACCCGGCGAACCTCGAGCCGCTGTGGTCCGCCCGCTGGGGCTACCTGCAGGAGCAGGGCATCGCGCCCGTGCTGCTCGGCGAGTTCGGGACCACACTGCGCACCGCCAGCGACCGGGCCTGGCTGTCGACGCTGGTCGCCTACCTGGACCGGACCGGCGCCAGCTTCGCCTACTGGTCGTTCAACCCGAACTCCGGCGACACCGGCGGACTGGTCGCCGACGACTGGGTGACGCCGCAGTCCGACAAGCTCGCCGCCCTCGCGCCGCTGCTCGGCCCCGGCCGGCCGGTCGACCCGGCGCCCCGGCCGACCGCGAGCCCGACGCCCGTCCTCTCCCCCACCCCGACGCCCGCGCCCGCCCCGTCGGTGACCCCGACCGGGCGTCCGGCCGGCCCCGCCGGACCCGCAGGTCTGAGTGCTCGCTGGACGCCGCGGGAGTCGTGGGCGGTCGGCTACGTCGCCGACGTCGAGGTCCGGGCGAGCGGCGGCGGCCGGTCCGGGTGGACGCTGCGGGTCGAGGACCCGGCCGCGACGGCGGTCACCAACGCGTGGGGCATGAGCTGCGCCGTGGCCGGGGGCGTCATCACCTGCACCGGCCAGGACTGGGCGGCCGCGGTCCCGGCCGGCGGCAGCGTCCGGGTGGGTCTGCAGGTGCAGACCGAGGGCGTGGCGCCCGGCTCGCCGCGCCTCACCGTCTCCTGATGCCTGGCACCTCCCTTGACCCGGCACCGACGGCCGGCGCGCGCTAGCGTGCCGGTGTGCCCGCCGAGCTCGAGACCCGGCCCGTGGGGCCGCCCGAGCTGGGGGTCCTGGAGCGGCTGTTCGCGTCCGAGCGCACCACCCGGCACTGCTGGTGCACGGCCTTCTGCACCAGCCGCGCCCGGTTCGCGGCCGGCTGGTTCGGCGGCGGCAACCGCCGCCGGTTCGAGGCGCTGGCCGGGGGCGAGCTGCCGATGGGCGTCCTGGCCAGCCGGGACGGGGAGCCGGTCGGCTGGGGTGCGGCGGGGCCGCGGTCGCGCTACCTGGGCGCCGACCCGGCGCGGCACCCGCTGCTCCGTGACCGCTCCCGGGCCGAGGACGGGATGGTGTGGCTGCTGCCCTGCCTCGTCGTGCACGCCGACCACCGCCGGCGCGGGGTGAACCACGCCCTGGTCGAGGCCGCCATCGCGCTGGCCCGGAGCCACGGGGCGGTCGCCGTCGAGGGCTGGCCGCTGGCGGCCGGGGAGGACCGGCCGGCGGACGCCTTCGTCGGGCGCGAGCAGCTGTTCGCCGAGCTCGGCTTCCAGCAGGTCGACCGCCCGGCGCCCGGACGCGTCCTCGTGCGTCTCGACCTGCCCACCACCTGAGCGCACCCCCGCTCGGCCAGCACGGGCTCGCCCGTGTTCAGCCGGCCAGGTCCGTGCGGCGGAGCCACTCGGCGAGCAGGGCGGCCAGCAGCTCCGGCTGCTCGTGGGGCAGCGCGTGGCCCGCGCCGTCGAGGACGGCGAGCGTCGCCCGGGGGTGCTGCGCCAGCAGGTCGACGGCCGCGGCGTAGCCGACGGTCGAGTCCTGCCGTCCCGCCACCACCAGCGTGGGACCGCCGAAGGCCGGCCCGTCGGGCGCCGTCAGCTCCCAGCGCTCCCCCATCCGCTCGAGGGCGGCCGCGTCGACGAGGGGCGCGGCAGGAGCGACGAGACGCTGGTAGCGCTCCAGCATGGCCGGCGTCTGCAGGACGAAGTAGCCGCGGAAGTCCTCGTCACCGAGGCGGTCGGCGACGACCAGCGGCCGGTGCGCGGGGACATCGCGGACGCCGGGCAGCAGCGGGCAGACGAGGGCGAGCCCGGCGACCTGGTCGGGCCGGCGGGCGGCGACGGCCTGGGCGTAGTGGGCGCCGGCCGAGTGCCCGACGACCAGGGCCGGCCCGCCGCCCAGGACCTCGTCCCCGAAGGCGAGCAGCACGTCGAGCACGTCGTCAGCGCTCCGCAGGGACGGGGGTGCCGGCGTCCGCCCCTGGCCGGGCAGGTCCGGGTAGAGGCGCCGCAGCCCTCCGTGAGCACCCAGGGCCGGCTCGAAGCACGCCTCGGCCTCGCGGTGGTCGACCCCGGCCCCGTGCAGGACGAGCACCGGCGTCCCCGCGCCGTGCTCCTCGTAGTGCACCGTGACGTCTCGGACCCGGCCTTCCACGGCGCGACCCTAGCGTCGCCGGAGCCGGCCGGGCAGCCCCGGGCTCAGCCGTCGACGGCCACGACCGGCTGGCGCAGGATCGTCCGCGACCGGGCGGGTGCGGTGCGCCGGGCGTCGCTCAGGTAGACCTCGTGGTGCCGACCCACCCTGTGCAGCGACCGGGCCGGGATGTGGTCGCTGCGCAGGGTGGGTCGGCACGTAGGCGAGGGGGAAGAGCGCGCCGACGGCGTCGGCGCAGACCTGCGCCGTGCTGGTCGCCGCGCCCGTCGACCACCAGGTAGGTCAGCGGCGGCACCTCGACGACGGAGAAGGTCCCGCGCCGGGCGGTGCAGCTGGCGCTCTCCCGCTCGAGGTCGGTCGTCACCGTACGGCTCCCCGCACCGTCGACAGCCGGCCGGCCGGCCGGTCGCGGCCTCCCCCGCGGGCACGCGGACGAGGGCCGACCCGCCCCGGCGTGCTCCCCAGCTCACGGTCGGAGCCTTGGACCGGGCTCCCGATGCAGGTGGTCGGTCACGGGAGACGCACCGCGTGCAGCTTGGCACGCCGCTCCAGGCGGAACCCCGGTCGGCCCGCGAAGTACTCGTCGACCGCCCGCTTGCAGCCCGACCAGGCGTCGTAGTCGTCGAGGACCAGGCGGCCGCCCGGGACGAGCAGGGGGGCCAGCCGCTCGAGACAGGTGAGCGTCGACTCGTACCAGTCGCCGTCGAGGTGGGCGAGCGCCACCGGCTCGGCCAGGTCGATCGTGTCCTGGAAGAGCCCGCGGACGAGGTCGACCCGGTGGCGGCCGACCTCCACGCCGCAGCGGGCGAAGGACTCCCGGACCTCGCTGTAGAGGTCGTCGCGGTAGCCGTAGTACAGCTCGCCGCCGACACCCCGGGACCCGCCGTCGCGGATCAGCCGGTAGCGGCGGTGCACGTCCTCGCCGTCCTTCTCCGACGGCGCCGGGATCATCCCGAAGACGTCGTAGACCTTCATCGGCCGCTCCGGGGCCTTCGCGGCCGCCATCACGATGGCGGACCCCCCCCGCGCCGTCCCCGCCTCGACGACCAGCCCCGGCCGACCGTCGCGCTCGAGGGCGACCACGAGGCGCGCGAGCATCGCGAGGTTGTCCCGGGAGAGGTAGCTGAGGTGCTCCCGGTGCACCCGGTCGACCGTCTCCACGACGGCCGGCGGCAGCACCACCTCCGGGTCCGGGTCGCGCAGGGAGGCGCGCATGGCCGCGATCTCCTCGGTGCGCCGACGGAGCTCCTCGGTCAGCCGGGCGATCTCGGCGTCCCGGGCGCGGACCCTCGTGCGCGCTCGTCGCAGGCGCTTGCGGAGGAGCTCGACCTCGGCTTCGTCCGGCCCGCTGCGGTGCGCACGTCCCAGGCTGCCGGCCAGCCGGTCGGCGAGCCGCGCACCCCGTCGGGCCAGCGCGGGAGGGAACATGGCGCCGCTCCTGGGGTCCGGGACGGGGGGTGCCGATGCTAGTTCACCGACGACGGGGCCGGGGACGGTGCGACAGACCCGCGTGCGCGGTCCAGTGCTCGCCGCGCTGCGGGGTGCCCGGTGGTCCGGCGGATCCCGCGGGAGGCGATGCTGTCGGCGTGAGCATCGAGGAGACGCTGGCGGCGTCGCGTCGTGGTGTCCGGCGGCTGACCGCGGTGGAGGCGCGGGCGGCCGCGCGCGCGGGGTCGCTGCTGGTCGACACCCGGACCGAGTCGCAGCGTGCCGAGCAGGGCGACCTCCCGGGCGCTCTGGTGATCGACCGGACCGTGCTCGAGTGGCGCCTCGACCCGGCGTGCGACGCGCGCATCCCCGAGGCAGCCGGCTACGACACCGAGATCATCGTGGTGTGCCGGCAGGGCTACAGCTCGAGCCTGGCGGCGGCCTCCCTGCGGGCCGTCGGCCTGCGCAGGGCCACCGACCTCATCGGTGGTGTCGAGGCCTAAGTCGCCGCCGGCCTGCCGCTGCACCGCGGACCCGCTGACCTGCGCCGCTGAGCGGCTCCCGGTTCCCCGGGGGAACCGGCCCGGCGGCGGTCAGAGCTGGGCGGCCAGGGAGCGGCCGGCGGTGCGGCCGGTGAGGATGCAGCCGCCGAGGAAGGTGCCCTCGAGGGCGTTGTAGCCGTGGGCCCCGCCGCCGCCGAAGCCCGCTGCCTCACCGGCGGCGTACAGGCCGGGGACCGGTGCGCCGTCCCCGTCGAGGGCGCGGCCGTCGAGGTCGGTCTGGATCCCACCCAGGGTCTTCCGGGTGAGGATGTGCAGCTTCACCCCGATCAGCGGTCCGTGGGCGGGGTCGAGGATCCGGTGCGGCTTCGCGGTCCGGGTGAGCCGGTCGCCGAGGAAACGTCGGCTGGTGCGGATGCCGTTGACCTGCGCGTCCTTGCTGCAGGGGTTGGCGATCTGGGCGTCCCGCTGCTCGATCTGGGTGCGGAGGTGAGCGGGGTCGAGCAGCGGCTTCTCCGTGAGCCGGTTCATCCCGGCGACGAGCTCGGCCAGGTCGTCGGCGACGACGAAGTCGGCGCCGTGCTCCTTGAACGCCTCGACGGGGGGCGGGGCGCCGCGGCCCAGCCGGCTGCGGATCACCAGGCGCAGGTCGTGGCGGGTGATGTCGGGGTTCTGCTCGGAGCCCGACAGGGCGAACTCCTTCTCGATCATCGTCTGGGTGAGGATGAACCAGGAGTGGTCGTACGGGGCGATGTCGGGGGTGCTGCGCAGCAGCCTGAGGGTGCCGAGGGTGTCCGACCCGGGCAGTCCGGGGGCGGGGAGCCGCCGGCCGAGCGCGTCGAACCACATCGAGGACGGGCCCGGCAGGATCCGGATGCCGTGCCGGGGCCAGACGGGGTCCCAGTTCTGGATGCCCTCGGTGTAGTGCCACATCCGGTCCTTGTTCACCAGCCGGACGCCGGCCGCTTCGGCGATGTCGAGCATCCGGCCGTCGACGTGGGCGGGGACGCCGCTGATCATCTCCCTGGGCGGGGTGCCCAACCGGGCGGGCCAGTTCCGGCGGACCTGCGCATGGTCGGCGCCGATCCCCCCGGTCGCCAGCACCACGGCCTGGCCGGTCAGCTCGAACTCCGCCACCTCGTCCCGGTTCGAGGTCACCCCGCGGGCGGAGCGGTCGGGGGCCAGCACCATGCCGCGGACCCCGACGACCGCGCCGTCGGCGACGACCAGCCCGTCCACCCGGTGCCGGTGGTGGAACGTCACGGCCCCCGACCGGGCGGCGTCGCGGGCCTGGTCGGCGAACGGCTCGGAGATGCCGGTGCCCGAGCCCCACGGCACGTGGAAGCGCGGCACCGAGTTCCCGTGCCCGCCCGCGGTGCCGTCACCGCGCTCGGCCCAGCCCACCAGGGGGGTGAACCGGACGCCCTGGGACTCCAACCACGCACGCTCCTCCCCGGCTGCGAACTCGACGTGGGCCCGGCCCCACCGCGCCGCCCACGCGTCCTGCGGGTGGTCCCCGTCGAGGCGGTCCCACCCCGCACTGCCCTGCCAGTCCTGCCAGGCCAGGTCGAAGGAGTCGCGGACGCCGAGGCGGCGCTGCTGCGGGGTGCCCACCAGGAAGATCCCGCCGAACGACCAGAACGCCTGCCCGCCGAGGTTCGCCTCGTTCTCCTGGTCCACGATCGCGACCCGACGGCCGGCGGCCACGAGCTCGCGGGCCGCCACCAGGCCGGCCAGGCCGGCCCCCACGATGACCACGTCGGCGTCCATGTCCGCACCCTCCTCGGCCCAGCCGGCGCGACGGAGCCGGCCGGCCCAGTGTTCCTGATCGGGTGCCGGCCGGGACGCCATCCGCCCGGTCGCGCCGTCGTGGCGCGGGCCGGCCGTTGTACAGTCAGCGCGCCTGCTCGGCCGCGACCGCGGCCCCGAGCACCACCACTCGACCACCAGGACAAAGAGGTCTGCGTCATGAAGATCGGCGTCATCGGCACCGGACAGTTCGCCCGGAGCTTCATCGCCCTGTGGCAGCTCCACCCCGACGTCGAGGAGGTCTACGTCACCGACCTCGTGCCCGAGCGTGCGGCTGAGCACGTCGAGCGGCACGGCCTCGCGGGCAGCTTCGCCAGCATCGAGGAGATGCTGGCCTCCGACGTCGACTCCGTCGCCGTCATGACCCAGCGCTGGACCCACGGCCCGATCGTGCTGCAGGCGCTCGACGCGGGCAAGAACGTCTACTCCGCGGTCCCGATGGCGATCAGCGTCGAGGAGATCGAGGCGATCGTGAGGAAGGTCGAGGAGACCGGCCTGATCTACATGATGGGCGAGACCAGCTACTACAACCCCGCCGTGGTCTGGGCGCGCGGCCAGGTCGCCGACGGGGCCTTCGGACGGGTCTTCTACTCCGAGGGCGACTACCTGCACGACATGGACAACGGCTTCACCGCCGCCTACCAGTACAGCGGCGGCGACGACTGGAAGGCCACCGCCAGCTACCCGCCGATGCTGTACCCGACCCACGCCATCGGTGGTGTGCTGGGCGCGCTGTCGACCTACGCGACGTCGGTCAGCTGCATCGGCATCCGGGACGACCGCGGCGACGGCGTGTTCGACCGTGACGTCTCCCTGTGGGACAACGACTTCTCGAACATGACCTCGCTGATCGAGCTGGCCGACGGCGGCACGATGCGGCACAACGAGTTCCGCCGCCTGGGCTACTGGAAGGGCCACGAGTCCCGGTTCCGGTTCTACGGCACCGAGCAGGTCTTCGAGCAGTCCGGCCACGGCGCGACGCTGAGCGTGAAGACCGAGGGCGAGGACTACGCGAAGGGTGAGACCCGGGACATCAGCGAGCTCTTCTTCACCCACGGCGGACAGGTCCCCGAGGGCTTCGGGGACGTCGACCCGGCCCTCATGCAGAGCTTCACCTCGGGTACCGCGCCCGTGCAGGACCGCGCGCGGCTGCCGGCGGAGTTCGAGGGCGCCCACAACGGGCACGAGGGCAGCCACCACTTCCTGGCCGACGACTTCGTCCGCGCCGTGGTCACCACGACCCAGCCGCCGGTCAACGCCTGGCGGGCCGCCCGGTTCACCCTCCCGGGCGTGGTGGCGAACGACTCCGCCCGCCAGGGCGGCGCCCGGCTGCCCGTCCCGGACTTCGGCGACGGCCCCGCCGACCCCGGCTGGGACTGACGCTCCGCTGAGGGGCTCGCCGTCCGGCGACCGGACGGCGAGCCGCCGCGGGGACCGGCTCCGCTCCCGGCCACCGGGAGCCTAGAGCCGCGCGGCCCGCGTCTGCTCGAGGTGCTCCTCCACCCGGTCCAGCCACTCGGTCACGAGCACGTCGACGAGCCGCGACTGCTCCGCGAACGCCAGGTGGCCGGCGCGGTCCAGCACCGCGAGCGTGGTGCGCGGCATCAGGTCCAGCTGGTCCACCAGCCGGTGGTGGCCCCCGGGGTCCTGGCGACCGACGATGATCAGCCCGGGTCCGTCGAAGCTCCGGAGCGGCTCGTCGACGTGGGAGAACCGGGGCCCCTGGTCCAGCCGGTCGAGGAACGCCACGTCGCAGGAGGCGACCCCGGGCATCGTCCAGGCCCGGATCTCCTCGAGCACCGTGCGGGTGCGGACCTTGAACAGGTCCAGGAAGGGCCGCTCGTCCTCGGTCAGGGCCTCCCGGAAGCCGGTGTCCTCCCGGACCACCGGCGTGCTCAGGCCGTCCGGCTCGACGTCGTTGGCCGGGGACAGCTGCAGGGTCGCCAGCACCCGCTCGGGGTGGCCGTGCCGGAGAGCCGTCGCCAGCGTGCTGCCGTAGGAGATGCCGGCGACCGCCACCGGCTGGTCGCCGACCACCTCGTCCAGGAACTCGACGACGGCCTGCAGCACGTCGTCGTAGGTCCTGATCCAGTCCGGCCCCGGGGTGCGGCCCTGACCCGGCAGGTCGAGGTGGAGCCGCCGCCAACCGGTCCGGCCGACGAACGCGGGCTCGAAGGCGGCCAGGGTCTGCCGCGCGTCGCCGGGCGACCCCGACAGGGCCAGCAGCGGGATCCCGCGGCCGAGCTCGGTGTAGCTGAAGGTCGAGCCACGCACCCGGCACTGCCGAGCCGGGACGTCGACCGGCGTCCACGGCCGGGGTGACCAGCGCGTGGACGCACCCCCACCGTGCTCCTGCGCCATCGTCGCCGTCCCCTCGTCCGGGTTCCCGGCCACCGTAGCGCCGGGGCGGCACCGGCGTCCTGTGGTGCGGCACCCGCCCGCTGCACGACACTCGACCCATGGCCTACCACCTGCTGGAGTACGTGCTGGTCGACGACTACCTGGCTCGTCGCGCCTCCTGGCGCGAGGCGCACCTGGCGCTCGCCCTCGAGGCCCGCCGACGCGGAGACCTGGTCCTCGCGGGCGCCCTCGCCGACCCGCCCGACCGAGCGGTGCTCCTCTGGCGGACGGAGGACCGCTCGGTCGTCGAGCGCTTCGCCGTCGACGACCCCTACGTGCGCCACGGTCTGGTCACCTCCTGGACCATCCGCCCCTGGACGGTCGTCATCGGCGAGGAGCCCGAGGCCGCTCAGGTCGGTCCGACCTGAGGGGTCGGGGTGGGTCACGCGGTCGGCCCGACCGCCCTCCGGACGAGCTCGTCGACCCGGGTCGCGACGGCCGCGGACATCCCGGTCACCGCGAACTCGGTGGGCCACATGACCCCGTCGTCGAGCTGCGCCACGTCGCTGAAGCCGAGCGTCGCGTAGCGCGCGCCGAACTTGGCGGCGGCCTTGAAGAAGCACACCACCTTCCCGTTCTCGTCGACGTAGGCCGGCATGCCGTACCAGGTCTTCGGCCGCAGGCCGGGCGCCGCCTCGCTGACGAGGGTGTGCACTCGCTCGGCGAGGGAGCGGTCGTCGTCGGGCAGGGCGGCGATCGCGTCGAGGCAGGCCTGGGCCTCCTCCGCCTTCTTCGCTCCCCCGCGGCCGGAGGACCGCAGCTCGGCGGCCCGCGCCCGCATCGCGGCCTTCTCGGCGTCGGTGAAGCCTGCACTCTGGTCGGTGACGGTCATGACGGACTCTCCTCGTGTTGATGGACGCTCACACCCCGATGACGACGCCGGGGACACCGATGTGACGGCCGCGGTTCGCTGCGGCAGCCGGGGGTCCGTTCGACGCCGAACCGCAACCTCGAGGCCCTGGCCCGGCGCGGCGCTCTCTGGGACCGTGTCGTGGGTGGGCGTGACCAGGAGAGCTGCCGCCGCGCTCGTCGCCTGCGTCCTGCTGCCCGGCTGCGGGTCGGTCGCGGACGCGTTGCCCGCCGAGGCACCCGTCTTCCCGGCCGGGGTCGGCGCGTGGTCACGACTGCCGCCCAGCCCCCTGTCCGCTCGTCACGAGGCCGCCGGCGCCTCGCTGGGCGGCCGCTTCTACGTGGTGGGCGGCTGGTCGGACCCGCCGTGCCCGCCGGCCGCGAGCTGCGCGGCGCCGGCCCGGCCGCCCCACCGGGACGGCGCGGCCTTCGATCCGGCCACCGGCCGCTGGCGGGCGATCGCGCCGGCGCCCACCCCGGTGGGCGGGGTCCTCCAGATGACCGTCGTCGGGCAGCGGCTGTATGTGCTGACCGGCTCCCTCGACCGGGCCGACAGCCCCGTCAGCTTCCTCTCCTACGACCCCGGTGCCGACGCCTGGTCGACGCTGCCGGCACCGCAGCTGGCCGACCCCCAGCTGGTCGCGGCCGGGACGAAGATCGTCGCGGTGGGGTGCTCCGACGAGCAGGAGGCCGCCGTCGACGCGGTGTTCGACCCGGTGACCGAGCGCTGGCGGCGGCTGCCCGACGACCCGCTCGGCCCGAGCTACGGCCGCAGCGCCGCCTGGCTCGGTGACCAGCTCCTGCTGACCGCCTCCGACCTGGTGCCGAGCCCGGGCGCGGACGGCCCCCCGCTGACCCGGCTGGCTGTGCTCGACGACGGCCTCACCGACTGGACCCTGCTGCCCGACAGCGACATCGTCGGCGGGCACCCGACCTGGGTCGCGGACCGGGTCGTGTTCCCGATGACCGGGTCGGAGGACGGCGGGACGATCGGCACCTGGGGTCGCCACCACGCCAACGGCGCCATCCTCGACCCGGCCACCGGCACCTGGACGTCACTGCCGGAGCCCCCGGAGGGCCGCAGCGCCCTCGACGGGGTCATCGGCAGCGTCGGCGACCGGACCCTGGTCGGCGGCCAGCTGCTCCAACCCCGGACGCGGACCTGGACACGGGTGCCGGCGGCGCCCTGGGGCCAGGGGTACCGGACCAGCCAGACCATCGTCACCGGTCCGGACGGCGTCTTCGTCTGGGGTGGCTCCGACGAGGCGGACAACCTGGCAGAGGGCTACCTCCTACCGCTGTGACGTGGGGCGTTGCCCGTCCGAACGGGCGGCCAGGGCGTGGATGACGCCCACCATGTCGAGCCCGCCGTGCCCGAGGGCCTCCGCCTCGAGGAACAGCTCCCGCGCGACGTCGAGGAGCGGGGTGGCCGTGCCGCTCCCCCGGGCCAGCGCGGCGATCAGGTCGGTGTTGTAGCGGACGTCGGCCAGCCGGGCCTGCACGGCGAGGTCGCCGGCCACGAGCTTGGCGAGCTTGCCGCGGGAGACGTCGCTGGCCATCGGCCCGGCGTCCAGGACGTCGCGGAGGACCGCGAGGTCGAGACCGTGCCGCTCGGCGTACTCGGCCGTCTCGGCCAGGCCGGTCACCAGGGTGATGAGGTAGAGGTTGACGGCCAGCTTCATCGTGAGCCCGGACGGCACCGGCCCGCACACGAAGGTCTGCCGGCACATCGGCTCGAGGAGCGGGCGGACCAGGCCCACCGGACCGGCGTCACCGGCCATCAGGGCGACCAGCGTGCCGTCGAGGGCCGGCTGGCGGGAGCCGGAGACCGGGGACTCGACGTAGCGGCCGCCGGCGGCGACCACGTCCACCTCCAGGCCCGCGGAGTAGGACGGGGCCGTGGTGCCCATGGCCACGACCGTCCGGCCCGCCACCAGCCGGGCGAACCGCGCCGTCCCGCGGGCGAGCACCTCGTCGACGACCTGGCCGTTGGCGAGCATCAGCAGCACGACCTCGCACGCGTCGAAGACGTCGTCCGCCTCCCGCGCGACGGTGGCGCCGGCGTCGGCGAGGGGCCGGAGCCGCTCCGGGCTCCGGTTCCAGGCCACGACGTCGACGTGACGCGCGAGGTTGAGGGCCATGGGCTGCCCCATGACCCCTGTGCCCACGAAGCCCACCTTCATGCCCACCTCCGCCTCCGTCGCCCCGGACCGCCGTCCTCCGGAGGACCCTGGTGCGGGTTCCCGGCACCAGCGGTCCAGGCGTCCCGACGCCCGTCGGCCTCAGCGTGCCAGAGCCCAGGCCACCATGCGCGCGAGCTCGGCCGCCCAGAACGGGTCGCCGTGGTCGCCGACCCGCTCGGCCAGCACGACGTCGGCGCCGGCACCACGGAGCGCGTCCGCCCAGCGGGTCGCGTTCTCGAGGAACCACGGCTCGAGCGTCCCGGCGACCAGGTAGGTGCGCGGGAGCGGGCGCGGCAGCACCGCAGGCGGGTGGTGACCACCGCCCGGCGACGCGCAGAAGACGACGCCGTAGACGTCCGGGTGCCGGAGCCCCAGGGCGAGGGCCAGCTCTCCGCTGGCCGACACGCCGCACACGGCCGTCCGTCCGGCCGGCAGCGCCACCCCGAAGCGCGTGCGCACCCAGCGGCGGACCTCGTCGACGAAGAAGGCCTCGTGAGCCGCGAACCGCTCCGCGTCGAACGAGGGCGAGTACTCACCGATCCGTGCCATCGGGTCCTCGTCGTCCGTGCGGTGGACGCCGACGATCATCGTGGACGGCACTCCGGCGGCCTCGAGATGACCACCCCAGGGAGCGATCAGCTGGCCGTCACCGGCGAAGACGACCAGCTCAGGGGGCTCGGGCGGCACGTACACCGTGACCTGCCGTCCGCCGTCGAACGGGAACGTCGTCGTCACGAGCGCCCCGGCCATCGGATCGGCGCGCGCCGGGACCGGTACCCGATCGGCGGCACCAGCTCCGTCGCCCTGGGGCTCGTCCACGGGCCGCACCTCGCTCCGCCGGGTCCCGCCTCCGGGGACTTGGACCGCACCCGGCGCTGGTCCAGGACGGTAGCGCACCGGCCGCCGGCCCGGCGGGGTCCGGCGGCAGGACCGGGCCGTGACCGACGACGCGCGACCGCCCCGGTGCGCGACCGAGCACGGTGCGCCCGGAAGGTCGCGATGAGCCCGGTGCTGCCGGCGGGTCCCACCGGCGGGAGCTCCCGGCCCCCGGGCGGGACTAGCGTTGCCGGGTGACCCTCTACCTCATCGTCGGTCTGCCCGGAGCCGGGAAGACCACCCGGGCGAAGGAGCTGGAGGTCAGCGAGTCCGCCCTCCGGCTGACCCCCGACGACTGGCAGAGGGCGATCTTCTGCGACGACAGCCCGACGCGGTGGCGCTCGTCGGAGCGCGTGGACCACCGGGAGCGGATCGAGGGCAAGCTGGTGGAGGTCGGGATGCGCGCCGCCCAGCTGGGGGTCGATGTCGTCCTCGACTTCGGCCTGTGGGGCCGGGACGAGCGCTCGGCGCTCCGGTCGATCGCGGCCTCGCTGGGGATCGTCGCCCAGGTCGTCTACCTGCCGATCGACTACGCGGAGCAGCGCCGGCGCGTCACCAGCCGCTACGCGAGCGAGCCAGGGCAGTTCCAGATGGACGACACCGAGCTGGAGGGGTGGCACGGGGTGTTCCAGGTGCCGGACGAGGACGAGCTGAGCGGCGCCCCGATCCCGCCGGTCCCGCCCGGTCACCGGACCTGGTCGCACTGGGCGTCGACGCGCTGGCCCTCGCTGCCGGAGCTGTAGCCCGGGCCGCCGCTGACCGCGCGTCAGCCCCCGGGCCGCAGGCCGAGGGCCGGCAGGACCACGCCGTCGATGATCGACACCAGGAAGGCGCGGTCGACCGGCTTGCGCTGCGCGAGCGTGCGGTAGGCGGCCATCGAGGGCCCGATCTGGGCGATGGTCTCGATGTCGGCGTCGGGCCCGACCTCGCCCCGGTCGACGGCCCGCTGCATCAGGGCGCGGTTGACCGCCGTGCGCGGTTCGGTGATCGCCAGGCCGACGGCCTCGGCGAGCTGCGGGTCGCGCGAGAGCATGGACACGACGGCGCCCATCACCTGCAGCTTGCGCTCGCTCTCCTCGAGCGAGTGCGGCCGGATCATGGCGAGCAGGTCCCCGCGGAGCGTGCCGGTGTCGGGGAGGTTGTCGGGGGTGAACTCACCCTGCTTCATGCAGGCGATGGCGTCGACCACCAGCTCGGCCTTGGAGGACCAGCGGCGGTAGAGCGTCGCCTTGCCGGCCTTGGCCCGGGCGGCGACCATGTCGATGGTCATCCGCTCGTACCCGCACTCCGCGAGCACGTCGATCGCGGCCTGCAGGATGTCCGCGTCGCGGGTGTGGTCGCGCTTGCGCCCCAGCTTCGCGGGCTGGTCGTCCTCGACGCCGTCGTCGGCGTCCTGCACCTCGCCGGCGCGCCCGTCCCGGACCAGATCCTGCTGCGCCATCGCGGCTGTCTCCTTCTGCATCGAGGACCAGCATACGGTACGACGAAGTTCTGGAACCGAATGGTTCCGGAACTGACCAGTACCGTATAGGCTCCTCCCATGCCTCCTCCCATGCCTCCTTCCACTCCTCCCGCCGGCGCTCCGCCGGCGAGCGCCCCGCTGCCGAGCACGGCGGAGCCCGAGCCGTCGTCGCGCCGCTGGTGGACCCTCGCGGTCGTCGCGCTCGCCCAGCTGATGGTCGTCCTCGACGCGACCGTCGTGAACATCGCGCTGCCCTCGGCCCAGGCCGACCTCGGCTTCAGCAACGGCGACCGCCAGTGGGTCGTCACCGCCTACTCCCTCGCCTTCGCCAGCCTGCTGCTGCTGGGCGGTCGCCTCTCCGACCTCGTCGGCCGCAAGCGGATGTTCATCATCGGCCTGGTCGGCTTCGCCGCCGCCTCCGCGCTGGGCGGTGCGGCCCAGTCCTTCGACCTGCTGGTCGCGGCCCGTGCCCTGCAGGGCGTGTTCGCCGCGCTGCTGGCCCCGACGGCGCTCGCCGTGCTGACCACGACCTTCACGATCCCGCGGGAGCGCGCCCGGGCGTTCGGCGTCTTCGGCGCCCTCGCCGGCGCCGGCGGCGCGATCGGCCTGCTGCTGGGCGGCGTGCTGACCGAGAAGCTCGACTGGCGCTGGAACCTCTACATCAACGACGTGATCGCCGTCGTCGCCGTGGTCGGCGCCGTGTTCCTGGTGCCGAACCTGCACCGCACGGGCCCGCGCCCGAAGCTGGACGTGCCCGGCACGCTGCTCGTCTCGGGCGCCCTCTTCGGGCTCGTCTACGGCTTCTCGAACGCCGAGTCCGACGGCTGGGGCTCCCCCGGCACGTGGGGCTTCCTCGGGGGTGCCGCGATCCTGCTCGTCGGTTTCGTGCTCTGGCAGCGCCGGGCGGCGCACCCGCTGCTGCCGCTGGTGATCCTCCGGGACCGCAACCGCACCGCGGCCTACGCGTCGGTGCTGATCGCCGCGGTCGGCATGTTCGGGGTGTTCCTCTTCGTCACCTACTACGTCCAGGAGACCCTGCACTACTCACCGATCCGCACCGGCGTCTCGTTCCTGCCCATGATCGTGATGCTCGTGCTGGCGGCCCAGCTCTCGACCAACGTCTTCGTGCCGCGCTTCGGCCCGAAGGTCATGGTGCCGATCGGCATGGCGCTGGCCGTGACCGCGATGGTGCTGTTCACCCGCCTCGACGTCGACAGCGCCTACGCACCCACCCTGCTCGTGCCGCTGATGTTCATGGGCGCGGGGATGGGCACGATCATGCCCGCGTCGATGCAGACCGCCACCCTGGGCGTGGACCGGCAGTACGCCGGTGTCGCCTCCGCGCTGGTGAACACCAGCCAGCAGATCGGCGGCTCGATCGGCACGGCGCTCCTCAACACCCTCGCCGCGACGGCAGCGACGCACTACCTCGCCTCGCACGGCCCCGTCACGGCCGCGGTCGGCGCGGCCGCGACGGTGCAGAGCTACGCCACCGCCTACTGGTGGTGCGCCGGGTTCTTCGCCTTCGGCGGCCTGCTCGCGGCCGTGGTGTTCCGCCGGCGGGGCCACGGCCTCTCGCTCGCGCACGCCCACCCGGCCGCCCTGCAGCCGCTCGACGCGCCCGTCGCGGAGCCGGTCGGAGCCTGAGCAGCCGGCTCGCCCGGCGCGGCCCGGCCGGGCCGGGCAGCTGGGGCCTCTCCACGTCGGGCGGTGTCGGTGGGGCGTCGTAGGCTCCTCCGCGTGAGTCGACGATGAGCAAGCTCGACGCCCAGCGGGCGATGCGTGAGGCCAGGTACGCCCGGGACAACGCCAGCGGGCCCACCCGCCGCGAGGCGGCCGCGGCCGCGGCCGCCGGGACACCGACGGCCCCGGCCGCTGCCGCTCCGGTGGCTGGGCGGACCAAGCCCGTCCAGGCTGCGAAGGCTGTTCCGGCCGCTGCTGCGCCCACCGGCGAGCGCTGCGGGCACAAGTCCATGAACGGCCGGGAGTGCACCCGGGAGGCGGGCCACCCCGAGAAGAGCCACCGCTACGGCTGACCCTCCAGCGCGGGCCGCCCTCAGGGGTGGTCGTTGCGGGCCCGGATGATCAGGTCGACCATCCGCGAGCCGCCCGAGGCCCCGTTGGTGCTCACGTTCTGCCAGCTCTGGTCGGCGACCAGGCGAGGCCAGGGCTCGTCGCGCCACCACCCGAACATCGGTCCGCCGGACTGGCCCGGGATGACGTCGGCCTGGTGGCGGATCACCTGGTTGGTGGCCGGCTGGTCGTCGTCCCCGTCCAGGGCGAAGTTCCCCTGGAACGTCGGCCGGCTGCCCCCGCTGATGTCCTGCGGGTAGCCGACGTGGCTCCAGTAGGTGCCGCCGTCCCAGGAGTCGTCGTAGGTGCGGGAGCCCATCCAGCCGGTCAGCTCCCCGACCGGACGGTCGAGGACGACGACCACGTAGTCGTTGCGCTCCTCCGTCCCCTCGATGGTGGGCCCCTCCACCTGCTCCTCCCAGTAGATGTGGGTGCCCCAGGCCGAGCCGAACGGCGTGCTGCCGTCGAAGTAGGACGGCATGAACTTGATCCACCCGGCGACGTCGGGGTCCGGGTTCGCGATCCAGCCGATGGCGTGGCTGCAGGTGAGGAGGTGCCGCGGCCCGACCATCGCGCCGGACGCCCAGCCCCCGTTCGAGGTCTCGACCCGGCCCGTCGTGCACCACGGGAACGCCGTGTCGCTGAAGGTGGTCCGGTCCTCGGGTGCGAAGACGGTGGTGGCCCACTTGGTGTCGTCGAGCGCGGCGAGGGGGTCGAACTTGACCTTGGTGCGCAGCTGCTCGGGCAGGTCGTCCGGCCGGAGCCGGCGGGCGAGGTGGTCGGGCAGGAACCCGGTCAGGGACTCCTGGTGGTCCTCCTCGCGCAGCAGCCTGCGCCGCTTCGAGAGCCGCTGCCCCTCCACGCCGGGCGCGAAGGCGTGCACGCCGATCGCGGTGCGGGGCGTGTCGAGGTCGACCCGGAACAGGCGGGTGTCGCGGTCGGCCACGAAGGTCGGTCGCACCTCCGCCACGGCCCGGCGCTCGGGCGCCGGCTCGCGTCCGGGGATGAACAGGGTCGTGGTGATCACGGCGTCGGGCACGGGGGCCAAGGCCTCACGCGTCCCGATCACCTGGTCGAGCACGTCGTAGGGAACTGGTTCGTCGGCCATGTTTCCTCCTCAGGTCGGTGACGTCGGTCGACGTCACCTGGGTGGAGGCGGCTCCGGCGCGGCAGATACGAGCCTCAGCGGAGCCCGAGCCCGGCCCGTCCACACCCCGTCGGTGCTGCTGCACCCCGTCGGTGCTGCTGCACCCCGAGCAACGGGCGCAGGAGCGCCGACCGGGTGCAGGAATACCGGAGGGGGCCGGGGCGAGCCCATTCCCACTCCACGGCGCCTCCTCGCCGGCAACAGCTCCCCGCAGGACCGCCCGCTGGTCGGCCCCGCTGGCTAGGGTCAGCCCATGCCGTTGACCTTCGCCGGGACCCTCGACCGCGACGCCCTCCTGCGCGCCACCGACGCCCTCGCCGACCTCGTGGCGGCGCCCGAGGTCGCCGCCGCCTGGGAGCATGAGTCGTCGTTGCCGGGGCTGACCGTCGGGGGGCTCACCCGGCACCTGGTGAGCCAACCCGAGTGCGCCGTGGAGTTCCTGGGCATCCAGCCGCCGCCACCCCACGCCCCCGTGGTGTCCCTGGCCGAGCTCTACCGCCGCACCGACTGGTTCACCGCCCCGGTCGAGGCCGCTGAGAACACCTCGATCCGCGACGACTTCAACGCGATGGCCGCCGACGGGCCGGCGCACTCGCTGGCCGTCCTGCGTGAGGCCCGGGCCGCGCTCCCGGCCGCCGTCTCGGCGGCAGGCGCCGTGACCTACGTGCCCTGGCAGGACTGCTCGCTGGCCACCGACGACTTCCTCGTCGTGCGCCTGCTGGAGGTCGTCGTGCACGCCGACGACCTCGCGGCGAGCGTGGCGCGGCCCTCACCCGCCTTCGACGACGACACCACCCACCCCGTGCTGGCCCTGCTGGCGATCCTGTCGGCCCAGCAGCACGGTCCCGGCGCCGCCCTCCGGACCCTGGCGCGGGCTGAGCGGGCCGGCAGCCCGACGAGCGCCTTCCAGGGGCCGGTGCCGACGCCTCCCGGGTGACCGTCCCCGAGCAGGGTCGATCGCCCTGCTGGACGAGCGTGCACGGTCGCTGCCCCCGGACCCCGGTGGGGACCAGGCGGGTTCGCCGAGAGCGGCGGGTCCAGCCTGCAGGTGACGATCGGGCCGGACTCCGGGAGCGGGCGGCTGACCGGCCTCAGCGGGTCCCTGCAGATCGAGGAGTCCGACGGCGCCGACAGCTCCGCGGTGGAGCACCAGCTCGCCGGCTGAGCGCGGCGTCGCCGGTCAGGCGACCAGCGACCACCAGGTGCGGGTGAAGGTCCGGTCGGGGTCCTCGAAGCCCTCGAGGGAGGCGGCGATGACGGCCGCGGTGCGGAGCATGAGGAGCTGCTCCGCGGTGCTGGCCGGCGTGGGGTGGCCGAGCTCGGTGAGAGCCTCCCGCATCTGGTCGCGGATCCAGGCCCGGTGCTGGGCCGCGATGGTGCGGACGGGGTGGTCCGGGTCGCAGAACTCGGCAGCGGTGTTGATGAACTCGCAGCCCCGGAAGCCCTCGGTCTCGCGTGCCGTCGCCACCCCGTCGGCCACCCAGGCCAGGACGGCCCGGGGCCACTCGGCCCCGGCCGTCTCCCGGAGCTGCGCCAGCTCGTCCCGGGCGAGCTCGACCCGACGGTCCAGGAACGCCACCACGAGGTCGTCCTTGCTGGGGAAGTGGCGGAAGAAGGTCATCCGCGCGACCTCGGACTCCGCGATCACGCGGTCGACGCCGACGGCCCGGATCCCGACGCCGTAGAAGAGCCGGCTCGCGGTGGCGAGAATCCGTTCCCGCGCCGCCGACGGCTTCGACGCCGGTCGGGCGCCGTCCCCGGAGGTGGTGCTGGTGCCTGCCATGGTCGTCCTCCCCCCTTGCCAACGCCCGAGCCCGTGCTCCATACTCGCACCGACGTAGTAGATAGACGGATCTGTCTACCGGGACCGAGCTGCTGATCCGCGCGCGATGCAGCGCTGGGTACCCGGTCTGGCAGCTTCGAACCGACGCCCAGCCCTCGAGCGGCAGCCCGCGCTGCCGCCGGCCGCGCGGGTGTACACCGCACGCGCAGATCGGGCTGCCATGGACCTCCAGCTGAACGGGAAGATCGCCGTCGTCACCGGGGCGAGCAAGGGGATCGGGCTCGCCGTCACGGCGGCGCTGGTCGGCGAGGGCGTCCAGGTGGTCGCCGGAGCCCGGGCGCCGGGCCCCGACCTGCCGCGCTTCCCGCCCGAACAGGTCGTCTTCGTCCCGGTCGACCTCACCACGGCCGCTGGTCCCGAGGCCCTCGTCAGCCGGGCCGCCGAGCTCGGCGGGGTGGACATCCTGGTCAACAACGTCGGCGCCGTCACCCCGCGACCGGCCGGCTTCCTCAGCGTCACCGACGACGACTGGGTGGCGTCGCTCGCTCTCACCCTGCTGGCGGCGGTCCGGACCACCCGGGCCGCGCTGCCCGAGATGCGGCGACGCGGCGGTGGCAGCGTCATCACCATCAGCTCGGTCAACGCCTACCTCCCGGACCCGCTGGTCATCGACTACTCCGCCGCCAAGGCCGCTCTCAGCAACTTCTCCAAGTCCCTGTCGAAGGAGGTCGCGGCGGCCGGCATCCGGGTCAACACCATCAGCCCGGGCCCGGTGGAGACCGACCTGTGGCTGGGTGAGCACGGGGTGGCCCAGACGCTCGCCGGCTCCGTCGGCGCTGATGCCGCCGACATCGCCGCACAGGCCGCCTCGGGCAGCCTCACCGGCCGCTTCACCCGCCCCGCCGAGATCGCCGACCTGGTCCTGCTGCTGGCCAGCGAACGCTCCGGCAACATCACCGGGGCCGACCTCGCCATCGACGGAGGCCTCGTCCCCACCCTCTGAGACGCTTCCCGGCTCAGGTCCCGCGCCCCCGAGGTCGCCAGCGTCGTGAGCCGCCCCTGCCGCCGTGTCCCGCCCCCCTCACCGAAGGAGCCCGCATGACCCAGCCCACCGTCAGCCACCCGCACCCGGTGCTGTTCATCCACGGCCTGTGGATCCACAGCGCCGCCTGGCAGCCCTGGCAGGACCTCTTCGAGGCCGCCGGCCACCCCACGTCGGCCCCCGGCTGGCCCGGCGACGGACCCAGCGTGCAGGCCACCCGCGACGACCCCAGCGCCCTCGACGGCATCGGCATCCTCGACATCTGCCGGCACTACGCCGACCTGGTCGACGCCATGCCGGTGCGACCCGTCGTCGTGGGGCACTCCTTCGGCGGGCTCATCGCGCAGGAGCTCCTCGCCAACGGCTACGCCGCGGCCGCGGTCGCCATCGACCCCGCTCCCATCAAGGGCGTCAAGGTCCTGCCCTTCGCCCAGCTGCGGTCCGGCCTCCCGGTGCTCGGCAACCCGGCCAACAGGAAGCGGACCGTCTCCCTGACCGCCGAGCAGTTCCGCTACAGCTTCGGCAACGCCCTGAGCGAGGCCGAGTCCGACGCCCTGCACCAGCAGTGGACCATCCCGGGACCCGGCCGGCCGCTCTTCGAGGACGCCGGGGCCAACTTCAGCCGCAACTCCCCCGCCGCCGTCGACTCCCACCACGCCGTCCGGGGGCCGCTCCTGCTGATCTCGGGCACCGAGGACCACACCGTGCCCCGGTCTGTCACGGAGGCCGTCCTCAAGCTCTACGCCGACAACCCCTCCGTCACCGACTACCAGGTGATCGAGGGACGGGGCCACTCCCTGACCATCGACTCCGGCTGGCGCGACGTCGCCACGGTCACCCTGGACTGGATCGACCGTCAGGAGGCCGGCCTCCTGACCACCGCACCGTCGGCCGGCGCCTGACCGCAGCCCCCCAGGCGACGCCCCGAGCGCCGGGCGCACGGGAGCGGTCCGCCCGGGCGGCTAGCGTGACCCCATGATCGAGCGATCGCGTCCCCGTCCGTGAGCGGCGGTCTCGCCGCCCTGTTGGACGACGTGGCGGCCATGGCCAAGCTGGCGGCCGCCTCCGTGGACGACGTCGGCGTGGCCGCCGGTCGTGCCGGCGTCAAGGCGGCCGGGGTGGTGGTCGACGACGCCGCGGTCACCCCGCGCTACGTGCACGGCTTCGCCGCCGACCGCGAGCTGCCGATGATCAAGCGGATCGCCATGGGCTCGCTGCGCAACAAGCTGCTGATCATCTTGCCGGTGATCTTGGTCCTCAGCCAGTTCCTGCCCTGGGTCCTGACGCCCGTCCTGATGATCGGCGGGACCTACCTCTGCTTCGAGGGCGCCGAGAAGCTCTACGAGAAGATCACCGGGCACCACGCCGCGCCCGGGGAGCAGCCGGCGGCGGTCCAGGGCGCCGAGCAGGAGCAGGTGATGGTCAAGGGGGCCATCCGCACGGACTTCATCCTGTCGGCCGAGATCATGGTCATCTCGCTGAACGAGGTGGCCGACGAAGGGCTGCTGTCCCGCGCCGTCATCCTCGTCGTGGTGGCGATCGGCATCACCCTGCTGGTCTACGGCGTGGTCGGGCTGATCGTGAAGATGGACGACGTGGGCCTGCACCTGTCCGAGCGCGACTCCGGCACCGCCCGCCGGGTGGGCCTCCTGCTGGTCCGCGGCATGCCCCGGCTGCTGGCGGTGCTGTCCACGGTGGGGGTGGCGGCCATGCTGTGGGTCGGCGGGCACATCCTGCTGGTGGGCACCGACGAGCTGGGCTGGCACGGCCCCTACGCCCTGGTGCACGCCGCCGAGGAGGCGGTGGCCGGCGTCGCGGGCGTCGGCGGGGTGCTCGCCTGGCTGGCGAACACCCTGGCCTCCGCGGTGATCGGGCTGGCCGTCGGCGCGCTCGTCGTCGCGGTCCTGCACCTGGTGCCGCGGCGGGGCGGGACCCGCCAGCACTGAGGGGACCCCGTACCCGGGGCGCGGAGGGGCAGCGCTCTCAGCGCCGCGAGCTCGGTCAGTGGTCGCGGGCGGCGCGGCCCAGGTGGTGCCCGAGGGAGGCGAAGAGCGCAGGCCCGACGGCGACGCCCGTCGCCAGCGCCCCGACCTGGAAGACGAGGTCGCTCTCCAGCGCTCGACCGACCACCAGGACCAGCATCCCCACGGCCTCGGCCGACGCGAGCCACCCGAGCCAGCCCGGTAGGTCCGGGCGGCCCCGGACCAGCAGAGCCAGGCAGACGAGGGCGCCGGCGAGCACCACGAACCCGGCCGCCTCGACGTACCCCGTCGCCAGGTCCACGGCGTCCGACGACCGGCCGAGCGCCACCACCGGGCCCGGCGGGTCGGCCGGCCAGCCGTCCTGGCGCCAGACGGCCACCTGACCCAGGAACACCGTGTCGCTGACGATCTGCAGGACACCGCCCACGACGCAGAGCAGCGCGGCCAGCTGGGCGACCGGTCGTCGCCAGCCGACGAGGGCCCCCGCCGCCAGGAACAGCACCATCAGCGCCAGGAAGCCGAGCGGCAGCAGGCTGTCGCGGACGACGACGGCCCAGAGGACGTCGTGCTGGCGCTCGAGGTAGGCGACGTAGTAGGTCGCCAGGTCGGCCTCGAACCCGGCGGTGGTGGAACGGAACTCCGGCCAGGGAGCCAGCACGCCGGCGGCGTCGACGAGGAACAGCAAGGCTCCGACGAGCAGCGCGACCGCCCCGACCCAACCGGCGCACGGTGCGACGCGGTGCCACTCCGCGCCGGGTCCGGTCCCGACCGACGTCGGCGGAGGGTCCGTCCGGGTGTCGTGCATCGCCGCTCCTCTGCTCGTGGTGGGCCCGCCACGGTCGCGGCCACGCCCCCGTCTCGAGGGTCGGCCCGCAGCGACACCGCCGTCATCCGTGGAAGCACGGAGCGCAGGCCCGGGCCGCGCTCCGCGGCCGGATCGCCGCTCAGCTCGGGGACGGGACCCCCGACCGCAGGACGGCCCGCGCGAGGTGCGCGTCTCGACCACCGGGGAGGCCCTCGGCTGATCGGCACTCACCCGAGCGGCTCGGCGACCGAGCCGACGAGACGCTCGGAGGCGCCGAACGCGGCCTCGCTGCCGGCCGTCCGGAGCGCCAGGACGTGGGCCAGGTTGCCCGCCGAGGGCAGCAGCAGGGCCAGCAGGGCTTGGCGTCCGGTGAGCCGCTCCCCCGCTCGGACTTCGACGACCGACTCCGAGCGGGCCCGACGCGGAGCGGTGTCGGCGACGTCGGCGGGGGGTGAGGGTCAGCACCGGTCGCTGGCGCCCGGAGGTGACGACGTCCGTCCTGGTCGTCCAGCAGCACCGCGGCCTGGCCCGAGGACGGCCGGTCCGGCTCCGGTCCCCCCACCGTCACCGCGTCGGCCCCCGGCAAGGGGCAGCCGGACCCGGGTCACCAGCACCAGGGCGACGGAGGCGAGGAGGAGCACCCCCAGGAGGAAGGCGACGGGTAGCGTGCGGGGCCATGGACGAGACGCCGGACGCGCAGGGCGCGGTCTCCGCACCTCGAGGCGACGACCCGGCTGATGGCTGGTTCGGCGCGAGCGTGGCCGCGGACTACGACGAGCCGGGCGGGGCGAACGCGCCGGAGGTGGTGGAGCCTGCCGTGGGTGTGCTGGCCGAGCTGGCGGACGGCGGTCCCGTGCTGGAGCTCGCCGTGGGGACCGGTCGGATCGCCGCTCCGCTGGCGGCGCGCGGGCTGTCCGTCGCCGGCATCGAGCTGAGCCGCGCCATGGCGGCCCGGATCGCCGAGAAGCCGGGCGGGGACGCCGTGGCGGTCACGATCGGCGACATGACGTCGACCCGGGTGCCGGGCGCCTTCTCGCTGGTCTACCTGGTGTTCAACACCCTCAGCAACGTCACCACCCAGGAGGGGCAGGTCGCCGTGTTCGGCAACGCGGCGGCGCACCTGCGGCCCGGGGGGCTGTTCCTCGTCGAGGTCGGGCTGCCGGACCTGCGCCGGCTGCCGCCCGGCCAGGACACCGTCCCGTTCACGGTCGCCCCGGCAGCCGGCGGTGGCGGCTACGTCGGCTTCGACCAGTACGACGTCGTGACCCAGCAGTTCACGTCGAACCACGTCACCGTGTCGGCGGACGGGTCCGGGCACTTCCGCCGGATCCCGTTCCGGTACGCGTGGCCGGCCGAGATGGACCTCATGGCGCGGATCGCCGGGCTGGAGCTCCGCCACCGGTGGGCGGACTGGGACCGGTCCGAGCTGACCCCGGCGAGCACCAAGCACGTGTCGGTGTGGGTCCGACCCTGAACGCAGCGCCGGGTGGGGCGGAGCGATGAGTCCGCCCGTCCCCGCGGGTCTGCCCTCCGACCACCACCACCACACCCACCACCACCTGGGAGCAGAGCATGGGCCTCATCCACGTCGAGCTGTTCACCACCCTCGACCTCGTCGCGCAGGCGCCCGGCGGCCCCGACGAGGACCCCGTCGGCTTCGACTTCGGCGGCTGGCAGGCGCCCCTGCTCGACGACGTGACCGGGGCCCAGGTCGCCGCGGCGTACGAGGGCACCGACGCCCTCCTGCTCGGACGGCGCACCTACGAGATCTTCGCCGCGTACTGGCCGCACCAGGAGGGCGGCCAGGACGACGACATCGCGACGCTGTTCAACCGGATCCCGAAGTACGTGGCGTCCCGCGGCAGGCCCCACCTCGGGTGGCAGGGGTCCAGCCAGCTCGGACCCGACCTGGCCACGGCGGTGAGGGACCTGCGTGAGCGGCACGAGCACGTCAAGGTCGTGGGCAGCCTCGACCTGCTGCAGACCCTCCTGCGTGAGAAGCTGCTCGACCGTCTCGACCTGTGGGTGCACCCGATCCTGCTCGGCGTGGGGAAGAAGGTGTTCGACGGTGGCGCGGTGCCGACGAACCTCACGCTCCTCGAGCCGCCGGTCGCGAGCCCGCAGGGCGTCGTGCACCTGCGCTACGGGCTCCGCGGCGGGACGCCGGGGACGGGCGACATGGCCGCACCGGACCGCGCCGCGGCCCAGCGCCCCTGACCCCCCCGCACCGCGGCTCGCGTCGACCACGGGCCGACCAGGCGCGGCACGACCCGCTCGCCCCGGTCGCCGGCCGGCCGTGGGAGTGCAGGGGTGGTCCTGCGTGCTGCGACCCCGGCTGACGTCGAGGCCCTCCTCGACGTCGAGGAGGCGGGTGCGGTGCTGGGCCTCGGCCACCTCTGCCCGCGGGACGCGCAGCCCTTCCCGCGGGACGTGCTCGCCGCCCGGTGGCGCTCCGAGATGGCCGACCCCGCGCTGGACGTCCACCTCGCCGCCCACGACGACGGCGCGATCCAGGGGTTCGCGGCCCTGCGCGGCCGCGAGCTCCGGCACTTCGGCACCGTCTCGAGCAGCGGGGGAACCGGGCTCGCCTCCCGCGTCCACGACGCCTGCTCGCTGCCGTCCGCACGTCGACGGGCACCCTGGAGCTGCGCGTGCTCGAGGAGAACCGGCGAGCGCGGCGGTGCTCCGAGGAGCACGGCTGGGAACCGACCGGGGCGAGCAGCCGGACGAGCTTCCCCCGCACCCGCGGCTGCTGGCCCACGAGCGCGGGCCGAGCCGAGCGGGTGCCGGCTCCGCGCGGAGCTGACCCACCACCCGTCGCGTCCACAGGCCATTGACAGGGATCGCCCGGGCGAGAAGGGTGGCGCGGGACCGCGCTGCACCGGGGCCGCGCGTCGGGGAGGTGTCGCCATGCGGCGCAAGGTCGTCCTGCTCGTCATCGGCGCACTGGTCGCCACCGCCCTGGGCAGCGCGCCCCCTGCATCGGCGGCCCCCACGACGGAACCCGGCCCGACGGTCTACGTCGGGGAGCTGACCGCCGACCAGCTCGGGGAGGTCGGCGACCTCGGTCTCGACCGCGAGGAGCTGGTCAGCCGCGGCCGGGCCGGTGACAAGTTCCGCGTCGAGGTCGTCCTGTCGCGGCGCCAGGCCGCCAAGCTGGAGGCGATCGGGGTCGAGCTCACCGAGAAGGAGGTGGCGGGGACCCGGGTCTCTCAGCGGCTCAGCGAGCAGAACGCCAGCGGGCACGCGGTCTTCCGCTCGTACAGCGAGGCGGGCGGTCTCCGCGACGAGCTGGTGGCCCTCAGCCGGCAGTACCCCCGGCTGACCAAGCTGGTGAGGATCGGCCGGACGGTGCAGGGCCAGGACATCCTGGCCGTCAAGGTGACCAAGAACGCCCGACGGGTGCGTGACGGCAGCCGGCCCGCCGTCCTCTACTCCTCCGCCCAGCACGCCCGCGAGTGGATCACCCCGGAGATGAACCGGCGGCTGCTCCACCACGTGCTGGAGCAGTACGCCAGCGACGCCGCCGTCCACCGGGTGGTCGACCGCACCGAGCTGTGGTTCGTGCCGGTCGCGAACCCGGACGGCTACGACCACACCTTCACCGAGGGCAACCGGCTGTGGCGCAAGAACCTGCGCGACAACGACGGGGACGGGGCCATCACCGCGTTCGACGGCGTCGACCTCAACCGCAACTTCCCCTACCGGTGGGGCTACGACGACGAGGGCTCCTCCCCCTCGCCGACCGGTGAGACCTACCGGGGTCCGTCCCCGGCCTCCGAGCCGGAGACACGGGCCCTGGACGGCCTGATGCGCCGGGTCGGCTTCGAGTTCCAGGTCAACTACCACTCGGCCGCCGAGCTGCTGCTCTACGGCGTCGGCTGGCAGGTCGCCACGCCGACCCCCGACGACCTGCTGTACGAGGCACTGGCCGGGGACGACGCCCGCCCTGCGGTGCCCGGTTACGACCCGGACATCGCCGCCGAGCTCTACACCACCAACGGCGAGACCACCGAGCACGCGCACAACCGGTACGGCACGCTCGCGTTCACGCCGGAGATGTCCACCTGCGAGACGGCGAGCGCCGTCGACCCCGACGACGCCTTCTCACCGGAGGACTGCGAGAGCGTCTTCAACTTCCCGGACTCCGAGGCGCTGGTCCAGGCGGAGTTCGAGAAGAACCTCCCCTTCGCCCTGGCCGTGGCCCGGTCGGCGCCGGACCCCGACGACCCGGTGTCGGTGGTCGGGCGGACGGCACCGGACTTCGCCGTCGACAGCTTCACCACCTCCTACGGCGACCCGCAGCCGGTGGCCGTCACGGCCCGGCGCGACCTGCGCAGGCTGAGGATGCAGTACTCGATCAACGGCGGCCGGACCCACACCGCGCGGGTCCGCGAGTGGCGCGGCGGTGAGCGGTACGGCGACGAGGCGGACGTCTACTACGCGGAGTACCGCGGCGTCGTCCGCGGTGCCGACCCGGGCGACGACGTGAAGGTCTGGTTCACCGGCCACCGGCGGGGTCAGGGCACGAAGGCCAGCGCGTCCTTCACCTACCGGCTGGCCGAGGACACCCGGAACCCCGTGCTGGTGCTCCCCAACGAGGACTACGAGGGGGTCAACCCGCAGGAGACGCCGACGGGTACCGGTCCCGAGTACGCCGACGCGCACGTCGCCGCGCTCGACGCGGCCGGTTACGAGGCCTCGGTCTGGGACGTCTCGGCCCAGGGTGTGCCGCACGACCTCGGCGTGCTGAGCCACTTCACCACCGTGCTCTGGTATCTCGGGGACAACCGGCTCACGCAGGACCCGGAGGACGCGCTGACGCAGATCGGGTCCTCCCAGGTGCCCGACGCGGCGGTGGCCGAGCGGCAGCAGTACCTGACGTTGGCGGTGCGGGACTACCTCAACGAGGGCGGCAAGCTGCTGCACGCGGGTGAGACGGCCGGATACTCCGGGACCCTCGGCAGCACGATCGGCGGCATCTACTACGGGCTGGACGGGGCGCCGGAGGCCGACTGCGTGGTGACGCAGGACATCTTCTCCGACTGCCTGCTCCTCGCGGACGACTTCTACCAGTACTACCTCGGGGCGTACTCCCGGGCGACGGCGCCCAACCCGCTGGCCTTCACCGGTGCCGGCGACCTCGCAGGTGCCGTGGGCACCTTCGGCGGCCCGGCAGCGGTGGCCAACCCCCTCGACGAGCCGGGCACCTTCGTGCCCACCAGCGCCGTGCTGCCGCCCGGCCGGTTCCCCCAGTTCGCCAGCGAAGCCGCCGGCGGCTACGAGGGAGCGGCCGGTGGAGCCTTCGACCCGGTGGAGGGCGAGACGTACGTCGGCGTCGTCCACGTCGACGACGCCTACCAGCGCCTGGCCCGCACGTTCGACCTGACCGACGTCACGGCGTCGCAGACGCCCAGCCTGGCGGCCCAGCTGTCGTTCGACACCGAGGAGGGCTACGACCACGTGATCGTCGAGGCCCACCCGGTGGGCAGCGACGACTGGACGACGCTGCCGGAGACCGGCGGCCTGACCAGCACCGCGCTGCCGGCCGAGTGCGAGGCCGGCTTCCTCCTCGAGGAGCACCCGTTCCTCGAGCACTACCTGACCCCCGGCGACCCCTGCACCGCGACCGGGACCACGGGCGCCTGGCACACGATGACCGGCAGCTCCGGCGGCTGGCAGGAGGCCACCTTCGACCTGTCCGCGTACGCCGGCCAGCAGGTCGAGGTGTCGATCAGCTACGTGAGCGACCCGTCCACGGGCGGGATCGGCCTCGTCGTCGACGACACCGCCCTGCTGGTCGGAGGCGTGACGACCCAGGCCGAGGGCTTCGAGGCCGGTCTGGGCGCCTGGTCGGTGCTCGGCCCGCCCTCCGGCAGCCCCACGGTCGGCGTGGACTTCGTCCGGTCCGAGGCCCTGCTCTCCGGAGCCGTCACCACCGAGGACTCCGTGCTGCTGGGCTTCGGGCTGGAGCAGGTGGAGTCGGCGACGGAGCGGGCCGCCATCGTGCGGACGGCGATGCGTCACCTGGTGGGGGGCGACGTCTCACCGGCGGCGACGACGACCCGCTGACCGAGCGGGCCCAGGGGTCAACCCGTCGCCCGGCACGGCCTCACCTTTCTGCCCCAGTACGCTGAGTGGATGCAGCCGGGCGTCACGAGTTCGACCAGCGTGAGTTCGCAGGACCGGCTCATCGACGCCGCGGAGAAGCTGGTCGCGCTCAAGGGGGAGGCGGGAGCCGCCAACCGGGCGATCATCCTGGAGGCCGGCCAGCGGCACAACTCGGCGATCACGTACCACTTCGGGAGCCGGCGCGCGCTGTTCGCCGCCGTCTGGGACCGGCGCAGCGCCGCCGTCGACCGGCACCGGGCGCCGATGCTGGAGGCCCTGGGCTCACCGTCGCTCGAGGACCTGGTCGAGGTCTACGTGCGACCTCTGGCGACCTACCTGGACGACCGGGCCCCCAGCTACTGGGCCCGCTTCAACGAGGAGTCGTTGCGGCGGTACCCGCTCCAGCTGACGGCCGCGCTGAGGACCAACCTCCAGGACGCGCCCGCCGAGGTGGGCCTGCTGACCGTGCTGGACGTGCTCGAGCGGCTGCAGAAGCTCACCTGCGACGGCGTCGAACCCGCGGCCGCGCTGCGCGTCGCCCAGATGGCCCGGATGGTCATCACCACCTTCGCGGCGTGGGAGCGCGAACGCGACCGCAGCACCACGGACCTGTCCGCCCGCCAGCTGGGCGCCCAGCTGGTCCCCGGCGTCCTCGGGCTGCTCCGCGCGCCGTCCTGACGGTGCGACGGCGGGCAGGCCCGGTCCGTGACCCCGGTAGAAGCCGCTGAGGACGACCATCCGAGCGGATCGTCGCGACCCCACCCGTCGCCAGCGCGACCACGCCCGGCGGGTCGTGCTGAGCCGGCCGCGTTCGCCGGCCGGGTGGAGCGGGCCCGGGGTCACCCGCTGGTGATCGACGCCCGCCGCAGCTGGACCCACCCGCACCCCCTCCCCGTCGGCGAGGACCGACCGCCGTGGCGGACGCCGTTCTTCCTCCGCCCGGCCCGGGACCGGGCGGTCTGGCCGGTGCACCACCTCGCGCGCGTCGACGGGCTCACCGGACGCGTCGACCTCGACGTCGTCCGGCCCTCGCGGCTGGTCGGCTGACGCGCGGAGCCGCCGTGGCGGGTCGAGCAAGGTCGGCGCGGCCCCGGGGCCGGAGGTCTGCCAGAGTCTGCCCGTGGCCCGGAGGACGCGAGACGCCCTGGCCCCGGGGTTCGCCCGCTTCTGGTGGGGTGAGGCCGTGTCGGGCTTCGGCAGCGGGATCACCCTGCTGGCCCTGCAGACCCTGGTGGTGGTGACGCTGGGGGGCACGGCCGTCGAGGTGGGCTGGCTGAACGCGGCGCGCTGGTTGCCGTACCTGGTCCTGGGGCTCGTCGTCGGCGCCCTGGTCGACCGGGTACGCCGCCGTCCCGTCATGGTCGCGAGCGATCTCGCCCGGGCCGGCCTGCTGGCCCTGGTCCCGCTCGCCTGGAGCGCCGACCGCCTCACCTTCGCCCTGCTGCTCCCCGTCGTCGTCCTCGTCGGCACGGCGTCGCTGGTCAACGACGCGGCGTCGCAGTCGTACCTGCCCCGGCTGGTGCCGGCAGCCCAGCTGCAGCGTGCGCACGCCCGCCTCGACGGCGCCGGCGCCGTGGCCCAGGCCGCGGGACCGGCCGTGGCGGGCGCCCTGGTCCGCGTGATCGGAGCGCCCCTGGCCGTGCTGGTCGACGCGCTGACGTTCCTGTTCTCGGCCGCCGTGGTCGCGACCCTGCCCCGCGAGTCGGGGTCGGCGCCGGTCCCGTCGACCGCACGGGGTCGGGGACGCCTCGTCGGCGAGGTCCGCGAGGGCGTGCGCTGGGTCTACCGGGATTCCGGACTCGCTCGGCTGGCGGCGGCGACCCACGTCTGGTTCGCGGCCCAGGCCGTGCTCCTGGTGGCTCTGCCCGCCTACGCCTTCCTGCAGCTGCAGCTCTCCGCCCTGCAGCTCGGCCTGGTGCTGGCCGTGGGAGGCGTCGGCGCCCTCGCGGGAGCCGTCCTGAGCACTGCCGTCGGCCACCGGCTCGGCACCGGCGGCACCATCATCTGCTCCCACGCCGCCTCAGCCGTCGGGGTGGGCGTGATGATCGCCGCCGCCCTCCCGGCGTCGGGCTGGGCCGCCGCCGCGGTGCTGGCCACCGGGCAGCTGGGCCACGGCTGGGCGATGGGGCTGAGCAACTCCCACGAGATGAGCTACCGCCAGGCCCTGACCCCCGACGCCCTCCAGGCCCGGACCAACACCACCCTGCGCTCGCTCAACCGGGCCGTCGTCGTGGTCGTCTCGCCCGTCGCCGGCCTCGTGGCCGACCGGCTCGGCTTCGAGGTGGCCCTCGGCGTCTCCGCGCTGGTCTTCGCCCTCTCGACGCTGCTGCTCGCCCTGTCGCCGTTCCGCCGTGTCCGGATGACCTAGCGGCTGTCCGCGACCACTCGCCCGGCCAGGATGGCCGGGTCACGACGACGGCGTTGGTGACGGGGATGGGTGGTCCGCGCGGGATCGGCGCCTGCGCACCGACGTGATCAACCCCGGACCGGTCGACACGGGGTGGATGTGAGACCGCACCCGCGCCGGGGGTCTGCTCCAGCAGCCCACAGGTCGGCTCGCCCCCGCGGGACACCGCCGATCTCGTCCGGTTCCTGCTCTCCCCCCGTGGCGCCTGGATCAGCGGCCAGCTGCTGCGCAGCAACGGCGGCTTACCCGCGGGGCCACCTGCCGACGTCGAGCGAGGGTCCCGCTCAGGTCCGGGCGGTGATGAGGCGGATGGCGCCCTCACGTTCGGCCAAGGCGCGCAGGTGTCCGTGCGTCCGGTCCCAGGCGCCGCTGCGCAGGTCGTCCTCGAGGCGGTCGAGGCCCCGCCGCACCGCGCCCGGGTCGGTGAGGACCAGACCGGAGGTGCCGGCGAGGACCTCCGGACGGAGGAAGGCCTCGGGGCGGGCCCAGAACGCCTCGCCGAACCCGTCGGTGCAGTCCCGGGGCACCGGCACGACGTCGACGGAGACCGTGGCGCTCCCCTCGCCGAGGGCGGCGACCACCTGGTCGAGAGCCGGGAACCGCGCCCGCTCGATCGCGACGACCTCGGGGATGTAGTCGGCCAGCCAGAAGTCCTGCAGCGCCGGGGCGTCGACGGTCAGCACCACGACCGGCCCGCGGCTGACCCGCCGCAGCTCGCGCAGGCCCCGGTCGACGTCGGCCCACTGGTGCACGGTCATCGTGGCCAGGGCGGCGTCGAAGCTGTCGTCGTCGAACGGCAGGTGCTCGGCCACCGCGTCGAGGGCCGGCGCCGCCCCCGCCGGGCGCTGGGCACGCATCACCGCCGACGGCTCGACGGCCAGCACGTACCGGTCCGCAGGCTCGTAGGACCCCGCCCCGGCCCCGACGTTGAGCACGGTCCGGGCCGGGTCCAGGGCCGCGTGGACCCGGGCCGCGATCCGGGGGTCCGGCCGGCGGAGGGACGCGTAACCGGCCCCGTGCCGTTCGTAGTCGAAGTCGCCGGCGGGACGTCCACGGAGGGTCACCGACCCATCCAAGCACCGACCGCCACCGGCGACCCGTCGCCCGCGGCCGTGCCCGCCGGAGGCGCAGGCGGACGAGCGGGCCGGGTCAGGCCGGAGCGAGGACGCAGAACTCCTGGCCCCCCGGGTCGGTCATGACCCTCCACGGATGCCCGGTCCGACCGCCGGCGGCGAGGGCCGCCCCCAGTTCCTCGAGCCGCGCCACCTCCGCGGCCTGGTCGTCCCCGGGGCGGGGCCGCAGGTCGAGGTGGACGCGGCTCCACGGGTTCGGCAGGTGCGGCTCCCGCAGCAGGCGCAGGTACGGGCCGACCCCCTCGGCGGAGCGCAGCAGCGCGTGGTCGTCCGACACCGCGTGGACGGTCCAGCCGATCGCCGCCTCCCAGAACCGGGTGAGGGCGGGCGGGTCGGCGCAGTCGAGGACGACCTCGGCGATCGGCCCGGTGTCCCGGTCGGTCGCGCGCGGCTCGAGGACGCAGAAGAGGTTGCCCTCCGGATCGGCCAGCACCGTCCGCGGCGGGCCGCCCGGGGCCGGCCCGGCGGGCGTCGCGCCCAGCTCCTGCAGTCGCGTGACCAGCGCCGCGTGGTGAGCAGCCGATGTGGTGGCGAGGTCGAGGTGCACGCGGTAGCGCACGGTCTCCGGATCCGGCACCGTGACCACGTCGACGCAGACAGCGGAGGGGTCCGGCCAGTCGAACCCCACCGGCTCGACGTTGGTGACCCCGGGTCCCTCGCTGGAGACGCCCCAGCCGAGCGCCGCGGCCCAGAACCGGCCCAGCGACGCGTCGTCCCCGGCCTTGATGTCCACCTGGACGAGCTGCAGTGCCATGCGCCGACCCTACGGACCTCAGGGACCGCGGTGCGGGACGGACGGCGCGGCCGGCCGGCCGGGTCCGGCTCCGGCCGGCGACGACGACGGCGGGAGGGGCGTCACGGCCCCGACGTCCATGAGGAGCGTCAGGTGGTCGGCCAGCGCCCACACCGCCGTGACCCGGCCCTCCTCGACCACGAAGATGTCCATCCCCGCCACCTCCACCTGCTCACCGGTCGGGGCCAGCTCGCCGAGCGGGGTGGCCAGCGGTCCGACGAGCCGGCCCGAGAGGCGGAAGGCGAACGCCAGCCGACCCGGCGCCTCGACCTGCTCGTGCACGGTGTGCCGGAGGCCCTCGAACGCCGCCTGCATCATCTGCGCGCGCTCGACCAGGACGACCAGCGCGGTCGGTGCGCCGTTGACCAGCACCGGGTCGGCGTACACGGCGCGGAAGGCCTCGAGGGCGACGTCCGGTGGCGACGGCCGGCCCCAGAGAGCCAGCGCCCGCTCGATCAAGCTCGACACCCCTGCGAGGCTGCCACGCCGCGGAGCCGCGCGCCAGGGGCGGAACGGCCCACCGGTGCGGCCCGGACGGCGGCAGAGGCCTCCGACGGAAGGCCCGGTGCGGACCCGGATGGCGCGGTCGGGGACAGGTCCCCCAAGCGTGATGGTGCTGCCCCCGACCTGAGACCGGGGACGGTAGTCACACCACGTCGGCCCGGACCTGCAGCATGGATACCGGATGCTCGTCGGCCAGAGCAAACCGGGTCGCCAGCTGGACGCCCGCCCTGCCCCGCGCAACTCCGCTCCGCCGCTCACCCGTGCCTCGGCCGCGACGCTGCTGGCCCCCTCACCGGCCACCCTCCACGACGACCCGGAGGAGGGCCAGCTCGAACCACGAGCCCGCACCACGCCCGGACCCACGGGAGCCGCGAGTCCTCCCGGTCGGCGGTCCCGGACGGGGCGCCGCCCGGGACCACCGCGGCCCCCCGCTGGTTCGCTAGCATCGAGCCAACCTGTTGGAGGTGCGCGTGACGGAGCCGCCGGTCCCGTTCGAGGTCCACGAGTCCGGGGTGTTGTTCCACGGCACCAAGGCCGACCTGCGGGTGGGCGACCTCCTGGTCCCCGGGCGGGTGTCGAACTTCGGTGACGGGCGCGTGGCCGGCCACGTGTACGTGACCGCCACCCTCGACGCCGCCACGTGGGGCGCCGAGCTCGCCGTGGGTGAGGGCCCCGGCCGGATCTACGTCGTGGAACCCGAGGGTGCTCTGGAGGACGACCCGAACCTGACCGACCAGAGGTTCCCCGGCAACCCCACCCGCTCCTACCGCACCCGCGAGCCGGTCAAGGTGGTCGGCGAGCTCGTGGACTGGGTCGGCCATCCGCCCGCCCAGCTCCGCGCGATGCGGGAGGGTCTGGCCGACCTCGAGCGGCGTGGCGAAGCGGTCGTCGACGACTGAGCGCCCCGGGCCGGGGCACCCGCCCGTGCGCCCGTTGACACGTGATCAAGTGATCGCTTGAATAAGCGCATGCCCATCGTCGAGGACCAGCAGCTCGACGCCCTGTTCACCGCGCTCGGCGACCGCACCCGGCGCGACATCGTGGCCCGGCTGAGCACGGGCGAGGCGACGGTGAAGGAGCTGGCGGAGCCGTACGCCATGAGCCTCCAGGCGGTGTCCCAGCACATCGGCGTCCTCGAGCGCTCCGGCCTGGTCAGCCGGGGACGGCACCGGCAGACCCGGCCGTGCCGGCTGGAGCCCGCGGCCCTGGAGACGGCGGTCGCGTGGATCGAGGAGAGCCGCCGCACGTGGTCGGACCGGATGGACCGGTTGGAGGCGCACCTGACGCGGGTGCAGGAGGGTGGCCAGCCGTGAGGGACGACGAGCTCGTGCACCGACGGGTCTTCCGGGCGCCCCGTGCGCTGGTCTGGCGGTGCCTCACCGAACCGGCCGAGCTCGCGCAGTTCTGGGGTCCGCGCGGCGTGACCACGCCGCTCGACGGCATCGTGGTCGACCTCCGGCCGGGTGGCCGCTTCGAGACCCTGATGGTCGGCGAGCACGGCGCTCACCGGATGGTGGCCACGTTCACCGTGGTCGAGCCGCCCGCGCGGCTGGCCTGGGTCGAGCCGGCGACGGGGCTGCACACCACCAGCACCCTGGAGGACCTGGGCGACGGTCGGACCGCGGTGGTCATCCACCAGCGCGCCGTCCCCGAGCCGATGCGGAGCCCCGAGGCGCGCGCCGGCTTCGCCAGCTCCCTGGACGAGCTCGAGGTGCACCTGGCCCGCCTCGGGCAGGAGGCCCGGTCGTGACCGACCTCCAGTCCTGGGTCGCGCCGACCTACCAGGGACTCGCCGACCTCCTCACCGCTGGCCCTGCCCGCACCTGGGAGGCGCCGAGCCTGTGCGCAGGGTGGTCGGTGCGACACGTGGTCGCGCACGTGACCATGCCGGCCCGGCTGACTCCGGCGACGTTCGGGGCCGAGCTGGCGGCGGCCGGCGGTGACTTCGGGGTGCTCTCCGACACCGTGGCCCTCCGCGACGCCGCGCTGCCCGTAACCGAGCTGCTCGACCAGCTGCGGTCGCCGGTGCTCCACGCGTGGCAGCCGCCGGGGGGCGCGGCCGGAGCGCTGAGCCACGCCGTCATCCACGGCCTCGACGTGACGGTCGCGCTGGGCCGGCCCGCGGTGGCCCCGGCCGAGGCGGTGACCGCGGTCCTCGACCAGCTCGTCGACGCCGAGGGCCGCTGGTTCGGGGTCGACCTGACCGGCGTCCGGCTCGAGGCCGCCGACACCGGCCGGGCCTGGGGTGACGGCCGGCCGGTCCGCGCGGACAGCGGCTCCCTGGTCGCGCTGCTGGCCGGCCGCACGCTGCCCGACGGCCGGGCACTCCCCCGCCGCTGACCGCACCGGCGCCCGGGCCGCCCGGCTGCCCGGGCTACGCGGGACGGCGCGCGACCAACGCCCCACCCGGCCGGTGGCCGGGGTCGTGGCGCTGGTGGTGCTCGACCACCTCGAGGCCCGCCTCGGCCAGCAGCGGCACGAGGGCGTCGACCGACCAGGAGTACGCGGTGACGACGGCGTGCGGGAAGCTCTGCCCCGGTTCGCCGTCGACGAAGCCCAGCAGGAGGCTGCCGGCCGGGCGGAGGACCCGGCCGAGCTCGGCGAGCAGCGTCGGCAGGGCGTCCGGCGGCGTGTGGATGACCGAGTACCAGGCCAGCACGCCGCCGATCGTCCCGGCCCCCAGCGGCAGCGCCGTCAGCGAGCCCTGCAGGAACGGCGTGGCGGGCCGGCGGCGTCGACCGACCGCGAGGAACGCCGCCGACAGGTCGACGCCGACGACCTGGCGATCACCGGCGGCCAGCAGCTCCACCCACGTCCCGGGGCCGCAGCCGGCGTCCAGCAGGCGCCCGGGCGTCGCGTCACGCCAACGGCTCACGAGGGTGCGGTCGGCGGCCGGGTGCTGGTCGAGGCGGCCGAACAGGGCGACGTACTCCGCCGACCGGGTGTCGTACGCCGCGCCGACCCCACGCAGGACGGTCGCGCGGTCCTCCCCCGTGCCGTCCACGACGGCCCCGGCCCGGTGGGCGGGCGGGCCGTTCACGCGAGGTCCTGCACCCAGGCCAGCAGGGCGTCGGCGACGGCCTCGGGTCGGTCCTCGGGGAGGAAGTGACCGGCGGGCCCGCCGACGTCGGCGACCGTGAGCGCGGGCACGTGCCGGCGCCACCAGGTCACCGTGTCCGCGGTGACGAGGACCCCGGGGTCGCCGTGGAGGAGCAGAGTCGGGACCGACGTGGTCGCCAGGTGCTGGGCTCCCGCGGTCAGCCGACGGGTCACGTCGTCGGGCTCGCCGGCGACCGGGATCGCGCGCGCCCACTGCAGCAGCGGGCGCCGGGCTGCCGGGTCCGGGTAGGGCGCGCGGTAGACCGCCAGCTCGTCCGGGCCGAGGGGGCGCAGGAGGGCGGCCAGGAGCAGCGTGTCGAGGAAGAAGTTCTCCTGCAGCACCATCCGCTCCCCGGTGCCCGGCGCCCTCAGCTGCTGGAAGAGCTGCCGGCCGCCCTCGTCGAACGCCTCCCAGCCCGGGAGCGGGCGCAGGTGGCCCTCCATCAGCGCCAGCCCTCGGACGACGGGGTGCCGCCGAGCACGGTCGACGGCGAGGGCGACGCCCCAGTCGTGGCCCACCAGGACGAGGTCGGTCAGACCCAGCGCCTCGATGAAGCCGTCGACGAAGAGGGCGTGGTCGGCGAACGTGTACGCGAGGTCGGGCTTGCCGGAGGAGCCCATGCCGATCAGGTCCGGCGCGATCCACCGGCCGGCACCCGGCTCGCCGGCCGCGGCCCGCCGCAGGACGTGCCGCCACAGGAACGACGAGGTCGGGTTGCCGTGGAGCAGGAGGACGGGACGTCCGGCGCCCGCCTCGCGGTAGGCCATCGTCGATCCGCGCACGGGGACCTCGAGGAGCGCGACGTCCGGCACCCGTCCTCCTCACGACGACCGAGGGCCCCGTCCCACGGGTGCCGCCCAGGACCGACACTCTGCCACCGAGGTGCCGCCAGCAGGGAGCTCCCGGGCCGGAGATAGCGTGCTGGCGGCACACCACACGTGGAGAGGTAGATCGGCATGCGCATCGTCCAGGTAGGTCTCGGCGGCTTCGGCCGGGACTGGGCCAAGAACGTCATCCCGCAGGTCCCGGAGGTGGAGGTCGTCGGGACGGCCGACGTCTTCGCCGGGTCGCGGGAGCAGGCCATCGCCGCCGGCCTGACGACCGCCGACCGCTGCTACCCGAGCGTCGAGGCGGCCCTCGAGGCCACCGACCCCGAGGCCGTGCTGGTCACCGCCAGCCTGGTCGGCCACGTGCCGGCGGCCCGGGCGGCCCTCGAGTCGGGCCGGCACGTGCTGATCGAGAAGCCCTTCGCACCCAGCGTGGCGGAGGCGAAGGAGCTGGTCGCGCTCGCGGACGCCCAGGGTCTGACGGTGGCCGTCAGCCAGAACTACCGCTTCTTCCCCGCGGTCCAGGCGGTGCAGCAGATCGTGGCCGAGCAGACCTACGGCGACCTGCACGCGGTCGTTCTGGACTTCCGGCAGCTCTCCGGGGCCGACGGGGTGGCCGGGCCGCACCACGCCCTCGACGAGCCGCTGCTGGTGGACATGTCGATCCACCACTTCGACCTGATCCGGACGGTGCTGGGGCGCGAGGTGACCACCGTGGACCTCCGCACCTGGGACCCGTCGTGGTCGTTGTTCTCCGGCCCGTCGGAGGGAGCCGGGCTGGTGGAGTCCGGACCCGACCTGGTGACGAGCTACCGCGCCAGCTGGGTCAGCAGCGGGCTGCGCACCACCTGGGCCGGCGAGTGGCGGATGGACTTCGCCGATGCCGAGGTCTGGTGGACCAGCCGCGGCGACGGGCCCGAGGGCTGGCGCTCCGACGAGGTCCGGGTGCGGCAGGGCGGGGAGGTCGCGACGCTGGCCCTGCCGACGGTGGCGCGGGTCGACCGGGCCGGCAGCCTGACCGAGTTCGTCACGGCCATCCAGGAGGGGCGGGAGCCGAGCATCTCCGGCCGCAACAACCTCGGCAGCCTGGCGACGACCTACGCCTCCGTCGAGTCGGCCCGGACCCGGCAGCCGGTGCAGCTGGCCGACTGGCTCTGAGGGTCCCCCGCGGGGTGGTTGTCGGTCCACCCCGGCGGTGCCAGGCTGGGGTGGAGCAGGGCCGCTCACGGGGTGGAGGTTGCGGTGGGACGGATGCGCTGTCTGCTGCGGCGCCACGACTGGCACTCCAGCTACGACCGGGAGACCCAGATGACCTGGTGGCGCTGCCACCGCTGCGGGGCGACGAAACGCGGCTCGGGCACCGACCCCACCGTCCGTGGGATGTTCTGGGGGTTGGGCTGAGCGCCGACGGACCCGCGTGACCCGCCCGGCCGTCGACCCCGTCGACCCCGTCGGCTCGTGGCGCGGTGACGCCTGGTTGGGGAGGCCCGCCGCGGGTACCTCCCTCCGCTACAGCGCGACATCGCCATGGAGGTGCTCGCTGCCTGAGGCGTCGCGGTGCAGAAGAACGCCGCGGCGCCGCCCTCCTCGCCCGGCTCGCCCGTCGGCCGCGCCCTGCGGTGCCGGGAGACCCGGCTACCGGCCCTCCTCCGCCGGCCCGTCGGACCTGGCCCCGGGAGATCGCGCGGGCGCCGGCCGTCGTGCGGTCGCGAAGCCGCGGACGCTGCGGATGGTGAACACGAGGACCGTCAGCCGCGCCGTCTCGGACGGGTGGGCGTCCCTGGACGCAGAGCCTTCGCCGTGCCCCGCCGGGCGACGCGGCCGGTCGGGGAGCGCCCGCTGCAGGAGACCGCTGGAGCGCACGACCCAGCGCCGCCCTGCCGAGACCCCCCCGACCTCGAGCTGGGCGGTGCTGCGCAGGCCGGTCCCGCCGCCGTCCGGCGCGACGCGCCCGACGAGCACGAGGGCATCGCCTTCCAGCGAGGCGACCACCACCGGGAGCCGCCCCGGGAGGGAGGGTCCGGACAGCCACCCCTGGCCGGCCGACCGGAGCCGCGCCCGGCAGACGTCCTCACCCCACAGGACCGCCAGCACCCCGGGGTCAGGTCCGGCGGACCCGGCGGGAGCGTGACCGCTCGAGCCGGCCTCGTCCTGCGCGTCCTGCCGGGACCGGCCGGCGGCGGAGGGGTGGAGGGACTTGGCCAACTGCAGGGCGCTGAGCTGAGGTTGACGGTCGATCGTCACGGTCCGGCCCTCCCACCGGGGCACGAGATCATCCGAGGAAGTTGCCGGGCAGGTCCCGGCTCATCTCGGGGCGCGAGGGCGTCGGTGGACGCAGGCTCCGGCGCGCCGGGCGCTCCGGCGCCCGTGGCGCGGTCCGCTGCGCAGCCGGCGGGACCGCCTCGTGCGGGGGGACGCGGGCCAGGGTCACGGCAGCGTGGACGATCTGACCGCGACGCACCTCGGCGTCGCAGTCGAACGCCACGCTGCTGCCGTCGCCGTAGCGGCACTCCTCGGTGTAGCTGACCCGGTCCCGCTGGACGACCGCGTCCCGCACGTCGTAGTGCACCGCGGCCGAGGACATCCCCTGGAGCCAGTCGCCGATGGCCGGCCGGCCGCGCAGCACCCGGAGCGGCGTCCCGGGTTGGGCGCGGTCGAAGATCTCCACCTCGGCGTCGGCGGCGTACAGCGCCAGGTGGTAGCGGCAGTCACGTCGTCGGATGGCGCGGCTGAGCCCGGTCACGTCGAAGCTCGTCTGGGTGCTCATGTCGGTGTCGTTCTGCCTTTCCTCGTCCTCGAGCAAGGGGCCCGCGCGCCACGGGCGCGCGAGGTGAGCAGGGCCGGGGCGCCCAGGCGACTGCAGGCGGTTGACGCCGACCCTGGGGTGACGGGAGAGCAGTCCCCGGACCAGGTCGGGAGGATCCCGCGAGGGGGCGTCGGCGCAGGGACAGAGCCGGGCCGGGTCCAGCCCTCGGGGCGACCGACCGCTGGTGCCGGCGGGTCCGCCGACCGGCGGAGGCCGCGGGCTAGTCCCGCGGGCGCCCCTCGCACAGGCGGGTGCGGCCGTCTCGGTGCGGAGCACCGGAGCAGAGGTGGAGGTGCGCGTGGAAAAGCATCATGTGACCCTTGCCTGCCTTCTGAAGCAATGGGGAACTGCCGGTGGAGATGACGTGGGAGGTGATCAACGTGTCTTTCCCGCGCGCCCTGGTTTCGGGTTCATGAACGCGGGAAGTCGTGCACGTGATGCTGGCCCGACGACCTATGAGGCGGCAGTTGTGCTGATGACGGAACGCGAACTGCCGCGATCAAATTTATCTGGGTTGTGGAGTTGCTCGGCGACCAAGCCGTGCAGCAACGATAATCCCGAATGCCCGCAGAGGCAATCGTGATACCCACCACGCGGGAGGGCGAAACGGCAGGCAGCCCCTTTCCGTTCCGGCCGGCGCTGGTGGACCCAGGCTGCCAGGACGCGACCGGGTGCGCGCGTCAGCAGGTCCGGCGAGCTCGGCAGCCGGCTGGGGCGCGCACCGGATCCCCAGGTCGCCGGGGGCGGCAGCGGGCTCGCCACCGCGCAGTGGCCCCGTCCTGTCGGGCGACAATGGTTTGTGCCCCCGTTGACAGGGGTGTCGGATCAGCCTCTACTCATGAGTGCTGTCACACAGTTGGCTCGGGAGATGACATCGCCGCAGAAGTACGCCGCGGTCATCGGGAGAGATCTCTCCCCACATCCGGAATCCGATCCTCACCCAGCAGTGCACTGACCCCCTGCCCATCCCGGCATCAGATCGACGGCGCACCGCGGATCCCGCTGCGCCGTCCCGCGTGACCCCTTCCCCGCCTCGCCGGCCGTCCGACGCCGGCGTCCTCGACCTCGTCGGGGGAACGGGGGGGCGGCTGCGGGTGCCGTGGCAACGTCGCCACGGCACCCCGGTCCGCCGCGCCCATCCGTCACCGCACAGCAGAGGCAGGCGATCACATGACCACAGACGCACCCGTGGCCGCGAGCCGCGCGAGGTCCTGGACCCGTCGGTTCCCCCGCGACCCGCAGACCCGCGGCTGGAGCCAGCTGCCGGAGCCCAGGGTCCCCGGGTTCTCGCTGCTCGACCTCACCCGAGCCGTCGAGGAGGGCGACGTCGACCACCAGGCGTCGTGCTACGCACCTGCGGCGGAGGTGCTCGTCGTCGATCCCGACAACCCGCCCTCCGCACCCCAGCAGCTCCACGGCCGACCGGCGATCCGCGCCTGGCTGCTGCACACCCGCAGCCGCCGCCTCGGGCTGCGGGTCACCGACCTCGTGGACGGCGGCGACCGGGTCGCCTTCACCGAGCGCTGGTACCACCAGGACGGGACGACGGCGGTCGCGACCAGCACGGCCGAGATCGAGCACGCGCTGATCACCACCTGCTACACCGTCCTCGTCTGGGACCACGACCCGGCCTGAGCGACGGTGACCAGACCCGGGCACGCGCCCGGGCCCGGTCTGCCACACTCGGAGGAGGAGGCAGGCTCCCGTCTCGCGCTCGGTCGTCTCGCCACCACGGGAAGGCGGACGACATGGAGCCCGACGGCAGCGCCTCAGCCGCCGAGCTGGGTGCCGGGCCGGAGGCCGTCACCGACGACAAGTCACCGTCGTCGCAGGAGCAGTCCACCCAGGAGGACGACCTGCGGCGCAGCGTCGCCGCGCTCGGGACGCTGGCCAGCCGCGAGCTCGACCTGGAGCAGCTGCTCACCCGGGTCGCCCAGTTCGCGGTCCGGGCCATCCCCGCCGCCGAGGGAGCGGGGCTGACCCTCATCCAGCTGGGCCGGCCGAACACCGTCGTCGTGACCGCCGACTTCGTCCGGCAGGTCGACGACATCCAGTACACCCTCATGCAGGGGCCGTGCGTCAGTGCCGCCGCCGACGGCCGCACCGTCCTGTCAGGATCGCTCGGCAGCGACCGACGCTGGCCCCGCTTCGGCTCCAAGGTCGCCCGTCTCGGCGTGCACAGCGCGGTGTCACTGCCCCTGATCACCTCCGACGGCGTCGTCGGCGCGATGAACGTCTACGCCCACGCCAAGCACGCCTTCGACGACCACGCGGCGGTCCTGGGCGAGGCGTTCGCCGGACCAGCCGCGATCGCCGTGCAGAACGCGGCGATCCTGGCGCAGGCGCTCCGGCTCGCCGAGCACCTCGAGGCCTCGCAGCGGACCCGCGGCATCGTCGACCGAGCAGTCGGGATGCTGATGAGCCGCTCCGGGGACACCGAGCACGACGCCCTGGAGCGGCTGCGCGCCATCAGCCGGCACGAGGAGCGCAAGCTCGTCGACGTGGCGCAGCAGATCATCGACGAGACGGTGCGTCGAGCCCGCCGGCGCCGGGACAGCTGAGGGGCCGGGTCCAACACCTCCCGGCCGGGCCGGCCTGCGGGCGGCGCTGATCGCCGGCGTCGGCGGCGTCCACGTCCTGCCGTCCGCCTGGGCCTTCGGGGAGCGGATGTCCTACCACCTGGGCCTGGCCCTGCTGGTGGTCGGGGTCGCGGGCCACCCACGCCGGGTGCTGCTGCTGCCGCCGTTTCGGTACGGTCGGCGGATGGCCGGCCGCGCTCCCCCTCCCCGCTCCCGGCTGCAGCGCCTGACGCCCGGGCTGTGGCAGCTCGGGCACTACGAGCGCAGCTGGCTGCGCGGCGACCTGCTCGCCGGCGTGACGGTCGCCGCCTACCTCGTCCCGCAGGTGATGGCCTACGCGGTGGTCGCCGGGCTGCCGGCGGTGGTCGGCCTGTGGGCCGTCCTCGGCCCCCTCGCCGTGTACGCCGTGCTCGGCTCGTCACGCCAGCTCTCGGTGGGTCCGGAGTCGAGCACCGCCCTGATGACGGCCGTGGCCGTCGGAGCGCTGGTCACCCAGACCCGGCAGCCCTACGCCGAGGTGGCCGCGGCCCTCGCGCTGGCCGTGGGCGGGCTGTGCCTGGTGTTCTGGGTCTGCCGGCTGGGTTTCGTGGCCAACCTGCTGTCCCGGCCGGTGCTGGTGGGCTACATGGCGGGGATCGCCGTGCTGATGGTGATCAGCCAGCTGGGCAAGGTGACGGGGATCGACGTCGACGGCACGTCGGTCCTCGCCCAGCTGGACTCCTTCGTATCGCGGTGGGACCAGCTGCAGCTGCCGACCACGCTGCTGGCCGCCGCGGTGCTCGGCCTGCTCCTCCTCCTGCAGTGGCGGGTGCCCGGCCTCCCGGGACCGCTGATCGCCATGCTGCTGGCCGCCCTGGCCGTCCGGGCGCTCGACCTCCAGGAGCGCGGCGTGGTGGTCATCGGGTCGGTACCGCGCGGCGTCCCGGTCCCCGCGCTGCCCGCGCTGGGCGGGCTCCCGGTGGGTCCGGTGCTGCTGGCCGCGCTCAGTCTCACCGTGGTGGCCTACTCCGACAACGTCGTCACCGCCCGCGCCTTCGCGGCCCGGCGGCACGAGACGATCGACAGCGACCAGGAGTTCCTCGCCCTGGGCGCGGCCAACCTCGCCAGCGCCCTGACGCACGGGTTCCCGGTGAGCAGCAGCGGCAGCCGCACCGTGCTGGGGGACGCGATGGGCAGCCGCACCCAGCTCTACTCGCTGGTGGCTCTGGTCGCCGTGCTCGTCACCGTCACCTTCCTGGGGCCGGTCATCGCCGCGTTCCCCACCGCCGCCCTCGGAGCGGTGATCGTCTACGCCGCCACCCGGCTCGTCGACGTCGCCGAGCTCCGCCGGCTCCGCCGCTTCCGGCGCAGCGAGCTGGTGCTGTCCCTGGCCACCACCGGCGCCGTGCTGGCCTTCGACGTCCTCTACGGCGTCCTGGTGGCGGTCGGTCTCTCCGTCCTCGACCTGCTGCGACGGATCTCCGCACCGCACGACGGTGTGCTCGGCTACGTCCCGGGGATCGCCGGCATGCACGACGTCGACGACTACCCCGCGAGCCGGCAGGTGCCCGGTCTGGTGGTCTACCGCTACGACTCCCCGCTGTTCTTCGCCAACGCCGACAACTTCCGCCGCCGCGCCCTGGCCGCCGTGGACAGCGCCGCGACCCCGGTCGCGTGGTTCCTCCTCAACGCCGAGGCCAACGTCGAGCTGGACCTCACCGCGGCCGACGCCCTGGACGAGCTCCGCCAGACGCTGGCCGACCGGGGCGTCGTCTTCGCGATGGCGCGGGTCAAGCACGAGGTGCGCGAGGTGCTGGAGGGCACCGGCTTCGTGGACGCCGTGGGGACGGACAGGATCTTCATGACCTTGCCGACGGCGGTGGACGCCTACCGTGCCTGGTGCACGACCCAGCACGGGCCACCTCCGCCCGAGCAGCCCGGCCCTCCCGTGGGGCCGACCGGACCCTGACGCCGGGATCCCGCGCACCCGCCCCGCCCCACCGCGCGGCCGGCACCACCGGGTCCGGGGGCCGCCGAGGGACCCCTGCGTCGGTGACCCCCCTGTTTGTGGGTGACCCGAAAGCTCCCGGCGGCGCCCGGTCTCCCCTAGCGTCAGGGTCGTCCAGGACGCCTGGCCCGCGGGGGGTTGCGGCGGGCGTTCCTCGCAAGATCTCGGGGGGGATCCACATGTCGTCGTCATCCGCTTCTGCGCGCCTGCCCATCTCCACGTCAGGTCGGCGGCGCCGCACCACACCGGCCGCCCTGGCCACCGTCGCGGTCGTCCTGGCCACGGTGCTCAGCGCCTTCGGTCCGGCCACCACGGCCAGCGCCCGCACCGTGGGCCAGGGCTTCACCGTCACCACCGCGGACCTGGCCTACATCCTCAAGCAGATCAAGATCGCGGAGGCGCACGTCGCGGGCACGACCTCGGCGACCGGGCCGTGCGGGGCTCTGCTGGGTACGGGCGCCAACCAGGTGCCGGACGCGCTGACGTCCTACGGCCTGCGCACGGTGGACGGCTCCTGCAACAACCTGGTCCGCGGCCGCGAGTCCTACGGCGCCGCGGACCGCTTGTTCCCCCGCCTCACCCGGCCGACGTTCCAGAACGCCGACGAGCGCTCGCCCTTCGGTGCCCCGGGCACGTCCTCCTACGCCCAGAAGTCGGGCAGCGTCGTCGACGCCGAGCCGCGCGCCATCAGCAACCTGGTCGTGGACCAGACGTCGGCCAACCCGGCAGCGGTGGCGGCGGCGGGCTACCCGGTGCGCACCCAGAACGCGCCCGGGAAGTTCCCCTGCACCACCGACCCGGACCCGCTGGCCGACCCGCCGGTCGACGGGGTGCCGGCGAACTGCGTGCCGACCGGGGACACCCTGTTCATCCCCAACGTGACGACCGACGTCGGCCTCTCGCCGCCCTACAACTCCATGTTCACCCTCTTCGGCCAGTTCTTCGACCACGGCATCGACCAGACGGTCAAGGGTGGCGGCACGGTGTTCATCCCGCTGAAGGCGGACGACCCGCTGCGCACCGTGGGGCCCGACGGCAAGGCCGGGACGGGTGACGAGGTGCCGGCGAGCCAGGCGTTCATGGTGCTGACCCGCGCCCAGAACCAGCCGGGACCGGACGGCAAGCTGGGCACCGCGGACGACGTGCAGGAGGCGGCCAACACCGACTCCCCCTACGTCGACCAGTCCCAGACCTACACCTCCCACCCCTCGCACCAGGTCTTCCTCCGCGAGTACGTCGACAACAGCGAGGGCAGGCCCGTCTCCACCGGCGCGCTCCTCGGCGGCTCCGGCGGCATGGCCACCTGGGCCGACGTCAAGAAGCAGTCCGCCGAGCTCCTCGGGCTGCGGCTGAGCGACAAGGACGTGCTCAACGTGCCGCAGCTCGCCGTCGACCCGTACGGCAAGTTCCTGCCCGGGCCCGCCCGCGGCCTGCCGATGTACGTCACCCCGGGCGGCATGGTCGAGGGCGACACCGCCGACCCCGTCCCCGTGCCGGCCGACGTGCTCTCGTTCAAGACCCCGTTCCTGACCGACATCGCGCACAACGCCGACCCGAGCCCGCAGGACGCCGACCACAACCCGTCGACCCCGCCCGTGGCCCCGACCCCGGACGCGGACGGCACCGCCTCGGCGGACTTCGCGCACCAGGCGCCCGGCACCTACGACGACGAGATGCTCGACGCGCACTTCTGCGCGGGTGACGGCCGGGTCAACGAGAACATCGGCCTCACCGCGATCCACCAGGTGTTCCACTCCGAGCACGACCGGCTGGTCGCGGAGTTCAAGTCCACCCTCGCCAAGGACGTCACGACCAAGGGCGTCGCCGCGCTGAAGGAGTGGAAGCTGGCCACCGGGGCGGGCGGCTGGAACGGGGAGCGCCTGTTCCAGGCCGCCCGGTTCGTGGCGGAGATGGAGTACCAGCACCTGGTGTTCGAAGAGTTCGGACGCAAGGTCCAGCCGGCCCTCCAGCCGTTCCACGTCTACCACACCGACGTCGACCCGGCGGTCGCCGCCGAGTTCGCCCACGCGGTCTACCGGTTCGGCCACTCGATGCTGACCGAGACCATCTCGCGCACCAACGCGAACGGGTCCGACAACTCCATCAGCCTGCTCGACGGCTTCCTCAACCCGCCCTCCTACACCGACGGCGGCAGCGCGGGCACCCTGACGCCGGACGCGGCGGCGGGCAGCATCGTGATGGGCATGAGCAACCAGACCGGCAACGAGCTCGACGAGTTCATGACCGGCACGCTGCGGAACAACCTGGTGGGCCTCCCGCTGGACCTGGCGGCGACGAACATCGCCCGCGCCCGGGAGGCCGGCATCCCCTCGCTGAACGAGGTCCGCCGCCAGGTGCACGACGCCACCGGCGACGCCCAGATGACCCCGTACACGAGCTGGGCGGACTTCGGCCAGAACGTGAAGCACCCGGAGTCGGTGGTCAACTTCGTCGCCGCCTACGGCACCTACCCGACCATCACCGCCGAGACCACGCTCGCCGGCCGGCGCAAGGCGGCCCAGGCGCTGGTGGACCCGGGGCCCGGGGTCTCCCCGGACGCCGACGCGCTCGACTTCATGAACAGCGCCGGCCCCTGGGCCGACAAGGCGACCGGGCTCGAGGACGTCGACCTGTGGATCGGCGGCCTCGCCGAGAAGACCAACCTCTTCGGCGGACTGCTGGGCAGCACGTTCAACTACGTGTTCGAGGGTCAGATGACCGACCTGCAGAACGGTGACCGGTTCTACTACCTGGCCCGGACGCCCGGGATGAACCTGCGGGCGCAGCTCGAGGGCAACTCGTTCTCCGAGATGATCATCCGCAACACCGACGGCACGGACACCCTCAAGGCGGACGTCTTCGCCACCGCGGACTGCAAGTTCCAGCTGGCCAACCTGGCCGGTACCGCCGCCGGGTACGCCACCGCCGGCCCGACCGTGGCCGACGACCCGGCCACCGTCGACTGCGACGAGTCGAAGCTGCTGCTGCGCAAGCCCGACGGGACCATCCAGTACCGCGAGACGAACACGGTCGACCCGGCCGGCATCAACGGCCAGGCGGTCTACAACGGCACCGACGGCGTCGACCGGGTCACCGGCGGCAACGACAACGACACCTTCTGGGGTGCCAAGGGCGACGACGTGATCGAGGGCGCCGGCGGCGACGACGTGGCGCTGGGCGGGGAGGGCGACGACCGGATCACCGACGCGAGCGGCGCCGACGTCCACAAGGGCGGACCCGGCGACGACTACATCAACACCGGGATCGGCAACGACATCATGATGGCCGGCGACGGCCAGGACTTCACCAACGGCGGGGCGAACGACAACGAGACGTTCGCGGGCCCCGACAGCGACTTCGTGCAGTCCGGCGACGGCGCCGACGTCGCCTTCGGCGACGGCGGCGACGACTGGATCCAGGGCGGGTCCGGTCAGGACCTCCTGATCGGCGACCACGGGGCGCCGTTCTTCGACGACCCCGCGCAGACCCAGCCCGGCAACGACGTGTTCGTCGGACAGGTCGGCGAGAACGACTACGACGCCGAGGGCGGGGACGACATCATGGCCGCGAACGCCGCCGTCGACCGCTACGCCGGTGCCGCCGGCTTCGACTGGGTCAACCACCAGTACGACACCGTGGGTGCCGACGACGACATGAACATCAACCGGGTCCTGCCGGGGACGCCGCTGCCGATCGTGGTCAACCGCGACCGCTGGCAGGAGGTGGAGGCCAGCTCCGGCTCCGCCCTCGACGACGTCATCCGCGGCGACGACCTGGTCCCCAGCACCGTCGGGGGCGGCGGGTTCACCGGGTGTGACGTCCTCGACCAGACCGGCATCGACCGGGTGGCCGGGCTGGGGGACCTCGTCCCGGCGCCCACCACCCCGCTCGCGCCGGTCGAGGCGGCCTCGGCCCCGGGCCAGTGCCCCCTCGACGGTCCGGTCTGGGGCGCCGGGAACATCCTGCTCGGCGGCCTCGGCAGCGACACCCTCCAGGGCCGCGGGGGCGACGACGTCCTCGACGGCGACCGCTCCCTGCGGGTCCGGATCAGCGTGCGCGACGGCGCGGGCACCGAGATCGGCAGCACCGACCTGATGGAGAAGCCCTACCGGACGGGGAGCTCGCGCACCCTGGCCGCCGACGTCGCCGCGGGCGTCGTCGACCCCGGCGACCTCGTCGTCGTCCGCGAGGTCGTCACCCCGGTGGCGGCCCAGACCGCCGGCCAGCGTGACTCCGCGGTGTTCGGCGACGTCGAGTCCAACTACACGGTGACGACGACCGGCGGCGACGGCACCCTCGGGTCGCCGGGCTCCGTCACCACCGTCGTGCACAACCCACCGGCCGGCGGCGGCGGCGCGGGCGGCGGCGGCGCGCGGGTCGCGGACGGGACCGACACCCTCCGCAACATCGAGCGCCTCGTCTTCTCCGACACGGCGCCGCCGGTCGCCCCGGTGCTCGACTTCGTCACCGGCGGCAACGGCCAGGCCACGGTCAACTTCCTGCCGCCGCCCGGGACGGTGACGGGCTTCACGGTCAAGGTCGTCGACGAGGCCGGCGCCCAGGTCGGCGAGCTGCGGCCCGCCCCGGCCGACGCGAACAGCCTGGTCGTGACGGGCCTGACCAACGGGACCGCCTACCGGTTCCAGGTCTCCGCGACCAACGCCGAGGGCACGAGCCCCTACTCCCCCCTCTCGTCCCCGATCACCCCGAAGGCGCCGGCGACCGTCGTCCCGCCGGACGCCCCCACCATCGAGGTCCCCACCCCGCGGGACGCCTCGGTCACGGTCCGGTGGGCTCCTCCGGTCGTCACCGGTGGCGCGAGGATCGACAGCTACCAGGTCCGCGTCTTCGACGGGGACGTCCAGGTCCGCAGCCAGGTCGTGCTCGGGAACTCGCGCACCGTCGACGTGACCGGCCTGACCAACGGGACGACCTACACCTTCGACGTGGCTGCGACGAACTCCGCCGGCACGGGAGCGTTCTCGGCTCGCTCCGAGCCCGCCACTCCGACGGCGCCGGCGGCGGCCCCGGGAGCTCCGACGATCGGCGCACCCGTGGCCGGGAACGCGTCGGCCACGGTGACGTGGACGGCGCCCGCCTCCACCGGCGGCTCGGCGATCACCGCCTACAGCGTCGACGTCTACGCCGGGACCACGCTGGTGCGGACCGGGACGGCCGCCGGCGACGCCACGTCGCTCGTGGTGACCGGCCTGACCAACGGGACGGCGTACACCTTCGAGGTGAGCGCCACCAACGCGGCGGGCACCGGAGCGGCGTCCGCGCGGTCGACGGCGGTCACCCCCACCGCCCCCGCCACGGCGCCCGGAGCACCGACCATCGGCGCCCCGACCGCCGGCAACGCGTCGGCCACAGTGCGCTGGACGGCCCCGGCCGGGACGGGCGGCTCGCCCATCACCGGCTACACCGTCCGCGCCTTCGCGGGGACGACCCTGGCCGTGACCCAGGCCGTGACGGGGACCGCGACCACGGTCTCCGTGTCCGGCCTGACCAACGGGACCGCGTACACCTTCGAGGTGGCCGCCACCAACGCCGCGGGCACCGGAGCGGCGTCCGCGCGGTCGACGGCGGTCACCCCCACCGCCCCCGCCACGGCGCCCGGAGCACCGACCATCGGCGCCCCGACTGCCGGCAACGCGTCGGCCACCGTGCGCTGGACGGCCCCGGCCTCGACGGGCGGCTCGCCCATCACGGGCTACAGCGTCCGCGCCTACGCGGGGACCACCCTGGTGAAGACCCAGGCGGTGACCGGCGACGTCGCGTCGGTGGCCGTGACGGCCCTGACCAACGGGACGGCGTACACCTTCGACGTCCGGGCGGTCAACGCCGCCGGCACCGGAGCAGCGTCGGCCCGTTCCACCGCGGTCACCCCGACCGCTCCGGCGACGGCGCCGGGAGCCCCGACCATCGGCGCCCCCACCGCCGCCAACGCGTCGGCCACCGTGCGCTGGACGGCCCCGGCCACGACGGGCGGCTCGCCCATCACCGGCTACAGCGTCCGGACCTACGCGGGGACCACCCTCGTCCGGACCCAGACCGTCGCCGGGAGCGCGTCCTCGGTCCTCGTGACCGGCCTGACCAACCAGACGGCGTACACGTTCGACGTCCGGGCGGTCAACGCGGTCGGCACCGGAGCGGCGTCGGCCCGCTCGGCGACCACCACCCCCCGGACCGAGTTCGTGCTGCCCACCCTGACGGCGCGCACGCCGGCCAGCGGGGCGACGGCGGTCAGCCAGACCGCCAACCTGGCGGTGACGTTCAGCGAGGCCGTCAACGGGCTCAGCGCCACCACCTACACCCTGCGGCAGGGGACGACGGCGGTGCCGGCCGTCGTCAGCTACAGCCCGACGAGCCGGGTCGCCACGCTGGACCCCGGGGCGACGCTCCTCGGTGACCGGACGTACACCGTCGCCGTCTCCGGGGTCCGTGACGCCGCGGGCAACACGATCGCCACGACGACCTGGACCTTCGTCACCGGTCCGGCCCCGGTCATCACGGCGACCTCACCGAGCGCGGCGGCCACCGGCGTCCGCCGCAACGCGAACGTGACGGCGACGTTCAGCGAGACCGTCACCGGGGTCTCCACGACGAGCGTCCGGCTGACCAACGCCGCCACCGGGGCGGTGGTCGCCGCGTCGGTGACCTTCAACCCCACGACCCGGGTGCTCACGCTCGACCCGGCGGCCAGCCTCGCCGCCGGCACCGACTACCGGGTCACCGTGACCGGCGGCACCGGGGCGGTGCGCGACGCGGCCGGCAACCCGCTGGTCACCCGGACCTGGACGTTCCGGACCGGGACGGCGCTCTAGGCACCCCGGCCCACCGGCCGGCCACGGTCGGTGGGCCGGGCACCCCGCCGCGGGCGGCGAGGTCGGGCGAGCGGTCGCGCCGGGCCACGGCCCGGACCGCGTGCCTACCGGTGTCCGCCGGGTGGGTGGCGGATGGCGGTCAGCACGACCTGGTCGTGGCCGGGGATCAACCGGGCGTCGGTGGCCCGGGCCCGGGCCAGCAGCAGCTCCAGCGAGGCCGCGGCCCGCCGCTCGTCCTCCGGAGAGCCACCAGCGCAGGAGCCGCAGGGCACCGCGTCGAGCAGGTTCTGCGCGAGGTCGGTGGCGTCAGCGGTGAAGATCCAGGTCCCGGTCGCAGGCAGGTCCACCTGCACGGAGACGTGCCCCGGGGTGTGCCCGGGTGTCGGCAGTACCCGCACCCCGGGCGCCACCTCGGTCTCGACGTCCACCGTCCGCCACCGCGTGCCGGGCACCGTCCAGTCGGCGGCGTCGAAGCCGGCGTCGAACCGGGCCAGCCCGCTGCGCCCCCAGGCCAGCTCGTCGGCGTGCAGCACCACCTCCACCCCGGCCCCGGCCAGCGCCGGGATCCCGCCGGTGTGGTCCCAGTGCAGGTGGCTGACCACGGCCAGGGCCAGGTCCGCCGGGGCCAGGCCCAGCGGAGCCAGCGCCGCGACCAGCGGCTCCCCGGGCAACCCCCAGGTGCTCCGGTCCGGCGGTGCCGCCGGCCGCAGGTGCCACCGCTCCGCGGCGCTCGGGGCGTCTGCGCCCCGGTAGACCCGCTCGACCTCGACCGAGTCGTGGTTGCGCCGGCTCATCCCCGTGTCGAAGAGCACCCACCCCGCCGACGTCTCCACCAGCACGCCCACCAACGGCTCCCAGTAGAGGTGCCCCGGATCCCCACCAGCCAACGACAACGCCTTCGACACCCGCTCGGCCCCGTACTGCAGCACGAACATCCGCTCGGCCAGCGCCATCCGCGCCTCCCGTTCCACGGCCCGGCCGGGACCGGGACCGCTGCTCGACGACTCAGCTGTGCCGGCGACGGCGACACCGCCCGACCCTCGCATCCCTGCGCCACCTCCGCAACGGTCCCCCTCGGCTACGCCAACTCGGAGCCGTGCCCGACGCTCCAGGCCGTGGCCAGCGGGAGCAGGTCCTCGATCAGCACGGCTCCGCAGCCCCCCTGCCGGGTGGGCAGGATCACCGGTGCCGGGGTGGTGGTCGAGGAGGACGGGCTCCTCCTCGTGGTCGTCGTCGGCGTCGCCGGGGTCGTGGCCTTCCACCGTCGCCACGACCGACGAGGAACACCGACGCTGATCGTGAACCCCCGCACCCTGGCGGTCGAGCCGGACGCGGACGCCCACGGCCACCTCCCCCGCGTACCGCCGGCGCCCGGGACGACCACCTCGCAGGCGTCGACGCGTCCCCCGCGGGGCGCGAGGACGACCTCCTCCGGCTCCGGCCGCCCGCCGCGCACCCGGGGCCGAGCGCCAGCCGACAGTCGCCGACGACCCTCGTGAATTAGTTCGAGAATCGAATTGGTAACGGCCGGAGCGAACACCTGACCGGGTCCTGGGCGCGACCTGGCGTTCCCCGTGCTCGGCGCCCTCGGGGGTGGCCCGGGCAATCCCCCCGTCCACTCCACGAAGGAGTTCGATGTCCCACCCCCGCCGTCTCGGCGCCGCCGCGCTCGCCGCCGCCGCCGTCACGCTCACGACCGCCCTGCCCGCGCAGGCCGCCACCTTCAACGCGTTCGGTGGTTCCGCCTACGCCAGCACGGCCAAGGTCGGCACACTCGTCAACTCCGACAAGACCTCCTACGTGCCGCTCTGCACGCTGAAGGCACCGACGTCCGCGACCGACAACACCGCGAAGCTCAGCCTCGGGCTGGTCGGCAGCGTCGGCGCGGCCACCACCAAGGTGTCCAGCGCGAAGACCACGTCGACGAAGACCTCGCTCACCACCACGAAGGTGGCGACGACCTCCCTGCTGACGGGGCTGGTCCAGGCCCGGGCGATCACCTCGACCGCCACCGTGAAGCGGACCTCCACGGGCTACACCAGGTCCGGGGCCAGCGTGTTCAGCGGCCTGAAGATCGGCGGTCGCACGATCACCGCGACCCCGAAGCCGAACACCAAGGTGGAGCTGCCGGGCGTGGCCACCGTGCTGCTGAACGCGCAGTCGAGCTCCTACAGCTCCGGTGGGCACAACGCCGCCACGACGGCCCTGAAGGTGACCCTGCTGCCGGGGAACCGGCTCGGCCTGCCGGTCGGCACCGTCGTCGTCGGGGTCTCGAACGCGTCGCTGCACACCACCACGCACGCCCGCCCCTACGGGACCGCCTTCGGCACCCAGCTCGACGCCGCCGGCATCGTCGGCTCCGGCAGGACCGCAGCCGTCCACCTGCCGTGCGGAGGCACCTCCGGGAAGAGCCGCACCAACGGGGTCGCGTCGGTGCACGTCCCCGGCCTGCTGGAGGTCGGTGCGGTCAAGAGCACCGGCAGGTCGACCGACACCTCGACCTCCACGGTGGCCGCGACCACCGCGGCACTGGCCCGGGTCGACCTGCTGAACGGGGTCGTCACGCTGGACAGCGTGGACGTCACGGCCACCGCGACCCGGAAGGGCAAGGCGGTCGTCACGTCCTCGAGCGGCACCGAGGTGGCCGGGCTGAAGATCAACGGGAGGGCGGTCTCGGTCAGCGGCAAGGAGAACACCAAGATCAACATCGCCGGTGTGGGCACGCTCCACCTCCGCCGCGTGGTCAAGTCGGCCATCAGCACGACCGTCTACGGCGCCCAGCTGGTGCTGAGCACCGACAAGGCTGGCCTGAAGAAGGGCACCACCCTGACCGTCGGCTACGCCAAGGCCGGCGTCAGCGCCAGCTGACCCCGCCGTCGCCCCTGCCCGATCTCCCCAGGACGGGCGGCTGCCGTGGACAGCCTCGACCTCCGCACGCACCTGCGGGTGGAGGTCGAGCGTCCCGGGGTCCGCGTCGGTGGTCGACCGGCCCGCTGCTGCGGGCCGGTCACGGGGCCAGCGCCGCCTCGAGAACGCTCCGTCAGGTCGTGCAGCTCCCGCACCAACCGGGTCACGCCCACCAGCGGCCCGTCCGCCCCGCCCCGGGCCCGGCTCCGGCTCGGCGCCGGTCCGTCCGGGGATGAGGTCGAGGACCTCCGGGCCCTGGGCGTCGATCCCGGAAGCGCGCAGCACCGTCCACCCGGTCGACGCCAGGTGCCGGAGCACGACGTGCCCGGACGTCGCGTTCGACCCCTGGGGTGCGCGGGACGGTGGCGCCCCTCGTCACCGCACTGGTGGCCCGCCCGCCAGCGACTGCGCAGCTCCCCTGGGCCGAAGCTGGTGCGCACCCGGCACGCGCCGCAGACGGCCGTCACCGGCTGCCGTGTCCGGCACCCGTCCGCACCCCGGCGTGCCAGCGGACCCCGGTCGGGGCCGCCCTCGAGGATGTCCGCGGGTCGCCGCACATCGCCCAACCCACACATCTGGGGAGAGGCCGAGCGGACTGGGCGATGTGCGCCACCGCGAGCCCGGGGCTGTTGTCTCGACGAGCCGGACCTGGACCACGCGCCCGACGGTGCCAAGCGGTGCCTTGACCTCTGCGTACCCGTTCGCCGCCGGTCCACCGGTCCCTTGTGCACACCCCACTCAGAACAGCTGACCCGTCAGCCACCGAGGTGCCCGTCAGCCCGTGGGGCCCGCCCTGGAAGAGGGGGCCCCACCCTCCCCAGAGAGGGGGTCCGGCGAGCACGGATCGCTGCTGGGATGGGGCTGCGCCCGGGGCGCACGACGTGCGCTCAGGTGAAGAGCTCGGGGGGTGCCCAGGACCCAGATCTCGTGACGCGGCCGCCGTGGCTGCGCACGGACCTCGCTCGACGGCAGCTGCGGCGGTCGGGTCATGCCCCCCAGGTCATCGGCACATCCGAACCCACCAGGAGTGACATGAACCTCGAGAACAGCGACGACGGCAGCAGCACCGCCGCGGCCCGGCCGCCCGCAGCCGGGGTCCCCCGGGCCGACCAGGCGGAGACCGTGGCGCGACCACCGCTGCTGCTCCCGTCCGACCCGGAGTTCCAGGAGATCGAGCGGACGGCGCGCGAGGCCGAGGGGATCGACCGGCGAACCGTGCTGCGGCTGGGGGCACTCGGGATGGCCGTCGCCGCCGTCGCCGGCACCCGGGCCGTGACCGAGCCCTACCTGTCCGCCCGCGGGTGGATGTCGGCGGACGGTGTGTTCGCCGCGGCCGCGAGCGGGATCAGCGGCGCGGTGTACGTCGAGGTGTTCCCCACCAGCCCGCTCATCCTCGACCCGTTCACCGACCCGCTGCCCGTGCCGAGGGCGGCGGCGCCGGCCACGCCCGGGCAGCTGGGGGGCCGGCCACCCGGTCCGGGTCCGGGCCAGCAGAGCTCCCTGGACAACGAGAGGCACCAGGTCTGGTCGAGCGACCTCGGCCTGCCCGACCCGATCGTCTACAAGTTCGACCTCCTGGTGCGCGGCCATGCGTTCACCACGTCCCAGGTGCTGCCGATCGACGCGAACGGCCGGCCCATCGCCTCCTACGACGCCACCGGCAAGACCTACCCGGCGGGGACGAAGCGCACCCTGCCCCAGAGCACCATCTACGGCTTCAACGGCACCTTTCCCGGCCCGATGATCAACGCCGAGTACGGCAAGCCGGTCCTGGTGCGCTTCGAGAACCACCTGCACGAGAACCCGCTGGGCCTCGACCGGCAGGACTTCGGCACGAAGGACCTCTCCTTCCTGACCCACCTGCACAACGGCCACTCCGCGCCGGAGAGCGACGGGAACCCGCACTACGCGATGCGGTACGGCCCGAGGCACGCGGGCTACCTGCCCGGGGTCCACGTCGACAACCTCTACCTGAACCACCCCGCCGGCGGCGACGACCGGGAGAAGCAGAGCTTCCTCTGGTTCCACGACCACCGGATGGACCAGACCGGCTCCAACGTCTACAAGGGCATGGTGGGGCTGTACCCCATCTACGACCCGAAGGGCGGGCTGGACAGGGGCGACGAGCGCCAGGGGTTACGGCTGCCCGGCGTCCGCACCGACCACCCCGACGGGACTTTCGACGTCGAGTACGACATCCCGCTCGCCATCGCCGACTTCCGGCTGGACGACGGCGTCACCACCCACCAGGACATCCACGACGCGGAGGGCGAGTTCCCCGACGCCAAGAACCCGAAGGCGCACCCCGAGTGGTGGGGCAAGACCTTCTACAAGCACTTCCCCAACCACGGCTTCGTCGGCGACGTCTTCACCGTCAACGGCACCGCGTTCCCGGTCCTGGAGGTCAAGCGCCGCAAGTACCGGCTGCGCTTCCTCGACGCGTCGGTCGCCCGCGTCTACGACCTCAAGCTCATGACGTCCAGCCAGGGCCCGAAGACCGCCGTGTCCCTGGGCTTCCGCGGTGACGAGCTCCAGGGCCAGTGGCGCATCCCGGACGGGCAGCAGTGCATGCAGTTCACCCAGATCGCCACCGACGGCGGCCTGCTGCCGTTCCCGATCAAGCGGGACAACGTCGAGCTCTGGCCGGCCAAACGCCGCGAGGTGGTCGTCGACTTCACCCGGTACCAGGACGGCAGCCCCACCCGGAAGGGTGACGTCGTCTACCTGACCAACACGATGAAGATGCCGGACGGACGGGTGTGGGCGGCCGCGAACCGCTTCTCCCCGGACCCCCGGTACAAAGGTCCCGATGATCAAGATCATCATCGGTGACGACGCCGCGGACAACAGCGTGATCCCGACGAAGATGCGGGACCTGCCGCCGCTGCCCGGCACCTGGAGGACCCTGATGGACGACCGGCTGATCTTCGAGGTGCAGCGCGGCAGCGCCGCCGGCGAGCTCGAGTGGCTGGTCAACGGGAGACCGTTCGATCCGCACACGATCGCGGCCAGCCTGCGGAACCCGGCCGGCCGAACACCCCTGGCGCAGCCGCGGAAGGGCAGCTTCCAGCTCTGGGAGATCAAGAACGGTGGGGGCGGCTGGATCCACCCGATGCACCTCCACCAGGAGGAGCACCGCACGGTGATCCGCAACGGCCGGGACGTCACCGCCGGCGGGGACGAGGGCCATCCCGATGACGCCTCGCGGGAGGACGTCATCGCCCTCGACCCCGGCGAGTCCGTCATCATCTACCGCGGCTTCCGCGACTTCGTCGGCCCCTACGTGGGCCACTGCCACAACCTGGCGCACGAGGACCACTCGATGATGTTCGGTTGGGAGATCAAGCCCTAGCTGCGATCCACCCCACCGCTCACCGGCCCCGACGGGGAGGCGGCGCTCCGACGGCCTCCTGCTGCACCGGATCGCCCGACCGGACCCCGCCGACCCACGACCCCCTGCCCCCGCTGCGCCTGCGGGGATGCAGAGGGCAACCTGAGGCGATCCGGCTGCGTATCCAGGGCTGAGGCCGAGGTCTCCACCTGATGGTGGAGCAGAGACCGAGCAGGCCGGCCCGACGGAGGAGTGACACGATGAACACGAGGCGAGTTCCCGGCCTCACGCGCAACAGCGGCTGGCAGGCGGTCCACGCCGAGATCGTCAGGGCGCGCGCGCAGACCCAGCCGCAGGACTCGGCGCCGGCCCGGGAGGTCGTGCCGCGGGCAGAGGCGGGAACCCACCCGCTCGACACGGCCGGGTAGACCGCTCGACGCAGCGCGCCCCGTCCTCGGAGCACGGCCCACGCGTGGTCCGCTGCCCTGGTCGGCCCGGTCTGACCTGCGCCATACTGCCGCGATGAGGCGCCATCACCGAGCGCGGTCCGGGCGTACGGTCGTCGACAGCGTGGGCACGTCGGGGAGCACGGCCGTCGCCGGGAGCACCGGCACCGCGGACAGCAGCGCCGTGGCCGGGAGCAGCGGCACGAGGAGCAGCGCCGGGGTCGCCGGCAGCGCTCGGACCTCGGAGAGCGTGGCCGTCTCGGGCAGCGCGGGCAGCCGGACCAGCGTGGCCGTCGCCGGCAGCGTCGAGACCTCCGGCAGCGCCGCCGTGGCCGGGAGCGCCGGGACGCGGCGCAGTGTGGCCGTGGCCGGCAGTGCGGCGACGGTCGCCGGTGTCGGGGTGGTCACCAGCACGTTGACGTTCTTCAGCGTCGCCCTCGTCGCCTGTCTCGGCTGTGTCGCCTGCCTCGGGTGCCGCCGGTGCATCGCCTGCGTCGCGTGCGTCGACTGCGTGGACTGCATCGGCTGCGTGGGCTGCGTCGGCCTGCGGGGCGCGATCGGGCGTCGAGGCGAGCGCGCTCTGCCCTAGCACCGGTGCCGCCGGCTCATCCCGGGTCGGGAGCCCCGGGCGGCCGGGCCGACGGTGCTCAGTGCACGGCAGGGGCGACCGTCAACGTCCCGGCCGCGACGTCGATGGTGGCGGCGGTGCCGAGCGGGACCGACGCGGGGTTGAGGCCGTGCCCGATCGGCAGACCGCCGAGGATCGGCACCCGCAGCGGCGCCAGCCAGTCACCCAGGACGTCGGCGAGGGTGGTCCCGCTGGCGGTGGTGGTCTCGAACTCACCGAAGGTGCCGAGGGCGATCCCGCGGACGCTCCGGAGCAGCCCGCTGTGCACCAGCTGCGCCAGGCAGCGGTCGACCTGGCCCAGCCCCGTGCCGTGGTGGTCCTCGAGCAGCAGGATCGCGTCGTCCAGGTCCGGCAGCGCCCACCCGACGGCGCGGCTGACGCTGTCGAAGTGGCCGCCCACGAGGACGCCGGTCGCCGACCCAGCAGAACTCAGCTGCGCGGTGTAGTCGGCCGGGCGACTGCTGACCACGACCGGCTCGGGCTCCATCAGACTCCGGCGCAGGCGCTCGGCGCAGCCGGCGTCGTAGTACTCGTCGCTCCAGTTCACGAACGGACCGTGCAGAGAGCCGGGCACGCCGGCGCGGTGCAGCGCGAGGTGCAGGTAGGTGATGTCGCTGAAACCGACGAACGGCTTGGGATCAGCGCGCGCCGCCTCGAAGTCCAGGAGGGGGGCGATCCGGTAGGCACCCTTGCCGCCGGTGGTGGCGAAGATGCCGCGCACGCCCGGGTCGCGCAGGGCGTCGTCCAGGTCGGCCAACCGGGCCAGGTCCGGACCGGCGAGGTAGCCGGTCCGGTCGAACGCGTGGTCCGCGACCTCCACCTGGAGCCCCCAGGCGCTGAGCAGCTCCGCCCCGCGAGCCACCGCCTCGCGCGTGGGCGGGCTGGCCGGCGAGACGAACCGGACGCGGTCACCAGGCACCAGCCGGGGTACGGACATCCCGCGAGTCTGCGGCACGCAGCGCCAGGAACGGGTGAGGCGTGCGGGTGCAGCACGCCGTCACCATCCCGGGACGGGACGCCCGCACGACGGTCGGCGCCCCCGCCGACCTCTGCCGGTGACGCAGCGGCGGTGCGACACTGGGGCCGTGTCCCGCCTGGCGCACCACCTGTGCGGGGTGGCCCTCGTCCTCGTCCTCGTGCTGTCCGGCTGCGCGGCGGGGGACGTCCCGGGAGCCGACGCACCCGGGCCGACCAGCAGCGGCTCCCCCTCCGCCCGCTCCGCGTCCCCCACGCCGGCACCCGTACGCACGGCCGCCACCGATCCCCGGCTGCGGACCGAGCTGCTGGCCATGCTGGCGGCTGACCAGGAGGACCGGCAGGGCGACGGACAGGGCGGCGTGGGGGGCGACCAGGAGCGCACCGAGCGGCTCCGAGACATCGTCGACGAGCGCGGCTGGCCGACGCAGACGCTCGTCGGCGACGACGGCGCCACCGCCGCGTGGGTCATCGCCCAGCACAGCGATCTCGACCCCGCGTTCCAGCGCGAGGTGCTCGCCCTGATGAGGCCCGCGGTCGCGGCGGGCGAGGCGGACCCGGGCGATCTCGCCTACCTGGTCGACCGGGTGGCGGCCAACGCCGGCCAGCCGCAGACCTACGGGACCCAGACGGGGTGCTCCGACGACGGCGAGCCGCAGCGGCCGCCGCTCACGGATCCGGAGCGGGTCGACCAGCTGCGCGCCGAAGCAGGGCTCCCTCCCCTCGCGGAGTACCTGGCCGAGATGGAGAAGGTCTGCGCCGGTTCCTGAGGCGTTGCCTCCGGAGCAGCGCGTCGTCGCCCGTCGGCCCCCGCGCCAGTCCTATGCAAGAGCGCCTCATCCTGCATAAGGTGACCCCTGAGATCGGACGAGGACCCTCGGGCGGCACCGCGAGCCCGGCCCTCGCCATCGTCACGCGTGACGACCGGGCGTCTCATCTGCCGAAGGAGCGTGAGCCGTGCACACCAGCCACGCGGAACTCCGACGTGGTCGCCAGGCCGGGCCGGCCGCGGACCTCCCTCAACCGGCGGCCGACGACGGCCCGGCCACGCGGTCGACCAGCGGCACCGCGGACGGCGGGCCGAGCCTCGCCCAGGACGACGTCGAGGACGATGCGGCAGAGCTCCGGCGCGAGCTCGGAGCACTGCGTCGCGTGCTCGTCACCCTGCCGGCCATCGAGCAGGCGAAGGGGGTGCTGATCGGGTTCTACGCGATCGACGCGGACGCAGCCTTCGCGCTCCTGGTGCGCTGGTCGCAGCACACCAACATCAAGCTGCACCGGCTCGCCTCCGACCTCGTCACCGCGGCGAACGACTCCTCGGGATCTCCGCACGCGGCGCTGCGCCGCTTCATCGACCGGCTGCCCGGCGCTGGTCGTCCCTCCCCCGCCGCCCCGGGGTCGAGAGCAGCCGCGGACGCCCCGAGCTCACTGCCGGCTGTGCGCTGAGCGCGGCCCACGGCCCGCGACGGAGCCCTGCGTGCACCGTCGGAGGACCTGACGGTGCTGGGCAGCGCGCGGCCGGTCAGCGGTCGGAGGGCGGGGGCCCGGTGGTCCCTCGGACGACCAGCGTGGTCTCGAGGTGGGGGACGGGGTCGGCCGCAGCTCCTCGGGTGAGGGCGAGCAGGGCCTCAGCGGCGTGGTGCCCCTTCAGCCGACTGGGTTGACGGACGGTGGTGAGGTCCAACCGCTCGGCCAGGTGCGGGGCGTCGTCGAACCCGACGACGGCGAGGTCCTCGGGCACGCGCAGGCCGAGGTGGGCGGCCGCGGCGAGCGCTCCTTCGGCGAGCCGGTCGCTGAGGCAGATCAGCGCGGTGGGGCGTGGTCTGGTGCCGAGGACGGCGAGCGCGCCCCTCCGACCCTCGCTCGGTGTGCTGTCGACCCCCTGCGAGACCGGGACGCTGCCCCAGTCGATGCCGTGGCGCGCGGCCGCGTCGCGGTAGCCGGCGAGCCGGTTCTTGGTGACCGACAGGGTGGCGCTGTCCTGGTCGGAGAGCGTGGCGAACCCGGTCGGGGTCCCGAGCCGGAGGGCGAACGAGACGACGCCGAGCCGGCGGTGGCCAAGCAGCACCAGGTGCTCGGCGAGCTCGAAGGCAGCCGCCCGGTCGTCGATGCCGATCCACGGGACCGCGTCCGGGGTGAGCGTGGCCAGGACGGACGGGCCGGGCTGGTCGACGACGACCAGCGGCAGCCGCCGGTCGACCACCGTCTGCAGGAGGGGGTCGTCCTCGGCCAGGGACGAGGCGATGATCCCGTCGACCACCGCACCGGTGACCGCCGTCGCCCGACGGACCGGGTCGACGGAACCGGGCAGCAGGAGCAGCCCCACGCCGGCCGTCTCGGCCGCCGCGGTGACCCCGGCGAGCAGCGCGTTGGTGTTCGGATCGTCGAACGCGTACGAGAGCTGGTTGGCGTAGAGGACGCCGATCGCGCCGACCCGACCCCGCCGCAGCCCGGCGGCGACGGGATCCGGCCCCGCGTACCCCAGCCGTGCCGCGGTGGCGAGGATCCGCTGCCGCAGCTCGGGCGTCAGCTGGCCGGGTGCCCGGTAGGCGTTCGACACCGTCTTGGCCGAGACCCCCACCTCGTCGGCGACGTCGCGCAGCCGCATCCTGCGCTGTGGTCGAGCGGACTCTGCCATGGCGTCAGTCTGCCTCTTCAACGTTGAAGTAGGGTGTCGTCATGAGAGCCGGAGGCCGCAGGAGAGCCGGTGCAGGCGTGGTCGCCCTGTGCCTGGTGCAGTTCGTCGACGTGCTGGGCGTGACCAGCGCCACCACGGCCCTCCCCGCCATGACGGCCGACCTGGCCGCTCCTGCGTGGTCGACGGGCGTCCTGGCCACCGTGTACGCCATGTTCTTCGGTGCCTTCCTCATCCTCGGGGCCCGCCTCGGCGACCGCTACGGCCACCGGCGGGTGCTGCTCATCGGGGTGGCCCTCTTCGCGGTGGTGGCCCTGGCCGGGCTGAGCGCCCAGGAGATCGTGCAGCTGGTCGTCGCCCGGGCCCTGCAGGGGCTGGCGGCCGCGCTCAGCGTCCCCAGCGCCCTCCGCCTCCTCCTCCACCTCACCCCGCAGCCCGCCGGCCGCCGCACCGCGGTCGCCGCGTGGGGAGCCACCGGAGCCGCCGCCGGAGCCCTCGGGTTCCTCGCCGGCGGGTTCCTGACCGATCTGTGGAGCTGGCGCGCCCTCTACTGGGTCAACGTCCCCATCGGCCTCGCCCTCCTCGTCGTCATCGCCGCCACGGTGCCGGCCCTGCCCCCGGACGAGGACCGCCGCAGGCTCGACCTGGCCGGCGCGTCCCTGCTGGTGGTCGCCATCATGGCCGTGGTCGTCGGCACCTCCATGGTCGAACGAGCGGACCTGCGCCTCGGGGGCGCGGGCGCCGTCGCCGTCGGGGTGGGGGTGACCGCGGCGTTCCTCGCCCAGCAGCGGAGAGCAGCCGAGCCGCTGATCCCGCGGACCGCTCTGACCAGCCCGAACCTGCGGACCGGGACCGTCCTCTCCTTCGTCAACACCGCCACCACGAGCTCGGCCGGGGTCATGGTCGCCCTGGACCTGCAGCAGCGGCAAGGGGCCAGCCCTCTCCAGGCCGGACTGGCCCTCCTGCCGTTCAGCGTCGCCGTCGTCGTCGGGTCGGCCCTCGCCGGACCGCTCGCCCGGCGGCTCGGCGGCCGCCGCCTGGCCCGTCTCGGGCTGGTGGCGGTGGCCGGCGGAACAGCCCTCCTCGCCGCGACCCGGGGCAGCCCCACCGGGATCCTCGGCGGCGTCGTCGTGGCCGGGGTGGGACTCGGGATCGCCGCCGTCGCCGCCACCAGTATCGGCACCGACGTCCAGGAGGGCCTCGCCGGAAGCGCGGCCGGCATCCTCAACACCGGCGCCCAGCTCGGCACCGCCATCGGCGTCGCCGCGCTGGTCACCCTCGCCGGTACCCTCTCCCCGCGCGGCCTCGGCACCCCGGTCGCCTGGGCAGCCGCAGCGGCGCTCGCCACCGCCGCCGCCGTCGCGCTCACCTGGCCACCTCGCCCCCGCCTCGCGGCCGGCCCGCAGGACGCGGGCACCCCCAGGGCGGACACCCCCGGCGCCGCCGACCCTCCCGCTGCCGGTTCCGCTACCCGGGCAGGGTCCCGAGACCGGCCCGCAGCTCGTCGGCGTAGGAGTCGGGGACCTCGAGCATCGGGAAGTGCCCGCCGCGCACGGCCACCCGGTAGGAGCGCAGGTCGGTGAAGCGGCTCTCGACCCAGGGCCGCGGCACCTTCTCGATGTCAGCGGGGAAGATCGTCACCGCGCTCGGGACGGCCACGGTGCCGCTGTTGTCCGGCGGCTCGTTCTCCCAGTAGAACCGGGCCGACGACCCTGCCGTCGCCGACAGCCAGTAGAAGGTCGCGAGGTCGAGCATCCGGTCCTCGCTGATCGCCTCCCGCGGGTCACCGTCGTGGTCGGTCCAGGCCCAGAACTTGTCCAGCAGCCAGGTCAGCTGCGCGACCGGGGAGTCGGAGAGGACGTAGCCGACGGTCTGGGGACGGGTGGCCTGCTCCACCGAGTAGCCACGGCCCCGGCGGAAGAACTCACCCCGGGCGGCCAGCCACCGCTGCTCCTGCGCGGTGAGCGGCCCGTACGCCGTCGGCTCGGCCGGCTCCGGCACGTAGGGGGTGAAGCTGTGCAGGCCGGCGACGCGGTCGGGGTGGCGGTGCCCGAGGGCGGCCGTCACCCGTCCGCCCCAGTCACCGCCGGCCGCGAAGAACCGCCCGTAGCCCAGCCGGTCCATCAGCTCGACCCAGGCGTCCGCGGTCCGGTCGACGTCCCAGCCGGTGGTCACGGGCTTGCCGCCGAAGCCGAACCCCGGCAGCGAGGGCGCCACGACGTGGAAGGCCGGCAACCCGGGCTCAGGCGGGTGGGCGAGCGCGTCCATCACCGCGAGCGGCTCGACCACCGCGCTGGGCCAGCCGTGGGTGATCACCAGGGGACGCGCGTCGGCCCGGGGCGAGCGGACGTGCAGGAAGTGGATGTCCAACCCGTCGATCTCGGTGAGGCCCTGGCCGTGCGCGTTCAGCTCGGCTTCCAGCCGGCGCCAGTCGTACCGCGACCAGACCTCGACCAGCTGAGCGACGTAGGACAGCGGTGGACCCTGCGACCAGTCGGGGGCACCTCCCGGTGCCGCCACGGTCTCCGCCTCGGGCCACCGCGTCCGCGCGAGCCGGTCGCGGAGGTCGTCCAGCACCTCCTCCGCCACGTGCAGCGCGAACGGGCGGACGACACGGTCGCCCCTGGGCACGTCCGGCGCTCTCGACACCACTGAAACCTAAGACCGGTGTCGTCGGCACGTCAACACCGTCGACGACCTACAGTGGTGTCGTGGAGGGTGCGGTGCAGGACCTCGTGCTCGTCGAGCAGTTCCTGAACACCCTTGACGAGAGGCGATTCGGCCGGCACGGCCGGGACCACCCCCCGACCGACGAGCTCGTCTCGGTCCCGGCCCTCGCGCGGTGGCTGGAGGCGCGCGGCCGGGCTGCCCCGGCCCGGGAGCTGGGGTCCGACGACGTCAGCGCCGCCCGCGCCCTCCGGGCCGCCCTGCGCGCAGCCTGCACCGGCGACCGCGGCTCCCGGGCCGCCGAGGCCCTGGCCGGCTTCCCCCTGCGGTTGACGGCCGACCCCTCCGGCGACCTGCGCCTCGCGGCGGTCGGCGACGCGGCAGGTCTCGGCGCGGTCGTCGAGGCTGTCGCGGTGAGCGTGGCCACCGGGCGGTGGGCCCGGCTCAAGCTCTGCGCCTCGCCTGACTGCCGCTGGGCCTTCCTGGACACCTCGCGCAACGGCGGCGGCCGCTGGTGCTCGATGGAGGTCTGCGGCAACCGCCACAAGACCCGCAGCTACCGGCAGCGCCGGGCCAGCTAGAGGGCGTCTGCCGGCGGCCACACCCCGGGCTCTCCTCAGGGTTGCGGGGGCTGCTTCGACGTCGAGGACGACGAGACCGCGTCGCGGTCCGGGGCGAAGAGGTAGAGGTCCATCGGGTCGTGGGAGCCCGCGGGCAGGGTCTCGAAGAGCGGGGGGATGTGGGCGTCGGACGAGTGTCCCTCGATCTCCACCCGCTCGAAGCCACGGTCAGCGAGGGCACGCAGAGACGCCGCGAGCGTGGCCTGCAGCAGGGCGAGGCCGAGGGGCTGGTCCCGGTCGACGGTCTCGGCGACGATGAAGGTGCGGCCATCCCACACCTCGGGGCTGACGAGGCTGAGAGCCACGATCGCCCCGTCGGCGTCCCGGCACAGGGAGGAGAGGGTGGCGTCGACCCCGCCGCGGTAGTCGTCCCACACGGTCGGGAGGGCCTCAGGGCGGACGACCCCGAACGGCTGGTGCGCCCAGGTGAAGTAGCTCGACCACGCGGCCCGGACCTCCTCCGCCGGCACGTCCACCATCGGCGCCGTGACGTACCCCTCGGGCAGCCGCTGAGCGGCCGTCCAGTGTCGGCAAGCGGCGCTGGTGGGGTCGAGGGCAGGGGTCGGGCAGTGCATGAGCACCGACCCGCCGAGGTGCTCGGCGAAGGGACGGCGGAGCGGTTGGCTGCTCATCACGCGGCCGAGGACCGGCAGAGGACGGTCAGCGACCCGCTGCACCTCGGTGAACAGCCGGGTCCCGATACCGCGCCGTCGCAGGGCCAGGCTGACGCTCACATCGCAGAAGTAGGAGTCGGTGGCCGGGCTGAGGACGAGGGTCGCGTACCCCACCACCTGGCCCTCCGCCACCGCGGCCAGGGTCCGTTGCCACCGTGGACCGTCGCGTCCGGGAGGCGGAGGCCGGAGCCCCTCGGCGACCGGGTCGTCAGCCCGCAGTGCTCGGACCTGGAGGGCTGGACCAGATGCGCTCGCGATCTCCACACCTGGAGATCTACCGCTCGAGATGATCGGGAGCAAGAGTTTTGCGGCAATTTGCGGATGTCTCACGACATTGCCTGGCCGTGGATACCCGGATTGTGCCGATGCTGATTTTAGCAGTTCTTCGGCATTCTCCGCAGCCGTCGAGGACTTGGTGGCCGACGTTTCCTCCCGCTGCGTGGCCGCCCGAGACCTGTCCGGGCAACGGCTGCCGCCCGTCAGATAGTGATCGTTCCGCAACCCGGACAACTGATCCCGTCGGTAGGCTCGGGCACCGGAGCGCAGGGGGCGCCGCTTCGCACACGGCTAGCGCCAGCGCGTTCCCTCCCCAGGGCGCTGGTGCTGCTGGGCCGGTGGCGGCCGGCAGCCCGACGTCAGGCGGGTTGCCGGCCTGAGCCCGCGGCGGTCCCCTCCCCAGGCGTGGCCGCAGGGCCTGCGCAGACCCTAGGGGTGCTGAGCACCACGAGATCGCGGGCGGCAGAACTCGGGACCTTCGTCCCGATCAGGGTCGCGACCACCTCGCCCCGGGCCCGTCCGGCCACCTCCGGCACGTCGTGGTCGTCATCGTCCGGGTCGACCAGGCGTACCGGCCGAGCAGGCATCGACCGGACGTGAACGCGCACCCGCGGCGGCCGTGTCGACGACCCCAGGCGTCCGCGCGGGGGGCACGGCGGTGCGTCCGACGGGCCCGATGGGCCCGCTGACAGGGCACCCGGACCTCGCTAGGGTGACGCCCATGGGGGAGATCAAGCTGATCATCGTCGGTGTCGACGGGTCCGATCAGAGCAAGGCTGCTCTCGACTGGGCCTACGGCGAGGCGGCCCACCACGGGGCCAGGCTCACCGTGGTCACCATCTGGTCTCCCCCGGCGCTGACGATGAGCCCGCCCTACGGGGCGCTGCCCACCGAGGGGTACGAGGACCAGCCGAGGACGGACGCCCTGGCCCTGCTCGACCGCTTCACCGCCGAGCTGGGGGCCCGGACGCCCGCGGTGGAGGTGCGCACGTCGATCGAGGAAGGCCACCCGGCCAAGGTGCTGATCGAGCGGTCCCGCGAGGCCGACCTGCTCGTGGTCGGCTCGCGCGGGCACGGCGGCTTCTCCGGCATGCTCCTGGGCTCGGTCAGCCAGCACCTCGTCGCGCACGCGGACTGCCCGGTCGTCGTGATCCGCTGAGCACCTGACGCGCCGCGGCGAGGTCACCGGGCACGCAGGAGGGCCCGACCTCCCCCGCCCCGAGGGGATGCAGGAGGAGGTCGGGCCGACAGGCTCAGCGGCTCTGGCCGCGTGACTCGTCCACGAGCACGTCGTCGTGCAGGGCTGAGGTCTGGACCACCAGCACGTCGCAGGCAGCGTGCTGCACGATCTCCCGCGGGACCGAGCCGAGCACCTCGCCCTCCTGGGCCCCCAGACCGCGGTTGCCCACCACGATGAGGCTCGCCGGGTTCCGGTTCGCCACCTGGAGCAGCGCCTCGGCGGGCCTGGCCGCCACGATCACCTGCTCGATGTCCCGGATGCGCTCCGACGTCAGCTCCCGCACCGACGCGCTCATCGCGGCCCGCGCGGCCCGCTGGCCGTACAGCAGACGGCGGCCGCCCAGCTGCTCCTGCTGGCTTGCGCTGTCCCCGGGGTCGTAGGCCGCGACCACGACCATCCGGGCTTGGGCGGCGGCTGCCACCTCGTGCGCGCGGGCGACGGCGTACAGGGCGGACGGTGAGCCGTCCGACCCGACCACCACCCGGTCGTAGACCGTGATCTCACGCTGGCCGCCCAGGGGCAGGACGAGGGACTCCTCGTCGGACCGGGGCGGGTTGACCCAGAGCATCGCCAGTGCGGCGCACCCGAGCAGCGCACCGGCGAGCAGGATGGCGTTGGTGCCGCGGCTGGCCAGCAGGTTCTCGAAGATCCAGCCGAAGGTCAGGGTCTGGATGAGCATGGGAACCACGATCATCATGTTGAGGATGCCCATGTAGACGCCCGTGCGCTCCCGGGGGACCATGCCGGCAACCATCAGGTAGGGCACTCCGACCATGCTGGCCCAGCAGATGCCCAGGCCGATCATCGGCGCCAGGGTCAGCAGCTGGTTGTCGATCGTCGACAGCCACGCGAGCGAGAGGCCGGCCAGTGTGAGCGTGCCGGCGTGCACCTTCTTGCCGCCGTACCGGTGGCACAGCGGCAGCAGGAACAGCGCCGACAGCATGGTCACGAAGTTGTAGCTGCCGTTCATCAGCCCGACCCAGCCCGCTGCCTCCTCATAGCCAGGGGTGTCCGGCGCCGCGTCCCAGACCGACTCGGCGACGCTGACGCTGACGAACTGCCAGTAGATGAACATGGCGTACCACTGGAACAGGAAGGCCAGGCCGATCTTGTGCATGCCGATCGGCATCACCCTCACGGCCTCTGCGACCTCGCGGACCGTCGCGGGGATCCCCTTCGACTGCGACCGCATGTGCGCCAGCTCGTCGTCGGTCGGCGAGATCTCCTTGGTCCGCAGCATGGCGAGGCCGACCGTGACGATGGCGCACACCGCGCCGAACCAGAACACCACGAACACCCAGGTGGGCACCGCCCCCTCGGCGCCGCCGGGGAAGATCTTCTGGAAGACGAACAGGGACACGTTGGCCAGCACCGCGCCGGCGCCGGTGAACATGCTCTGGATCAGGAAGCCCTTCGGTATCTGGGTCTTGCGCAGCCGGTCGGAGATCAGCGCCCGGTACGGCTCCATGGCCGTGTTGTTCCCCGCGTCCACCAGCCACAGGCAGATCACGGCCATCCACAGCGCGGTCACCAGCGGGAAGAGGAACAGGATGGCGATCATCACCAGGCTGCCGCCGAGGATGAACGGCTTTCGCCGGCCCCACCTCGGGCTCCAGGTCTTGTCGCTCATGGCGCCGATGAAGGGCTGGATCAGGAGACCGGTGATCGGGCCGGCGATGTTGAGGATCGGCAGGCTGTGCGCCTCCGCCCCCAGGAACAAGAAGATGGGGTTCACCGCACTCTGGGTGAGCCCGAAGCTGAACTGCACCCCGAAGAACCCGAGGTTCATCCACGCCATGTTGGCCGACGTCATCAGAGGACGGCGCTCGTCCCCCGAGCCCACCTCCGTGACCTCTGCGAGCTGTGTGGCTGGCATCGAAAGCGCTCCTTTGCGTGATCGACTGACGCGAACGGGCACCGCCGCGGTGCGCCGCACCCCCGGCGGCGAGAGATCGTTCGGACGAGAGGGTGGAGGGTGGGTGATGGGGTGGTTGCGGCGACCGATCAGGGAACCAGTGCTCGGACTCAGCGGAGGAGCCTCAGCCCGTCGGCCTCTGGCTCCGCTCCGAACAACGCCGACTCTCCCCCCGCCCTCAGCCGGGTGTCAAGATCGGCGACGATCCGGTCCAGCACCGCATCCAGGACCGCGGAAACCCACCGCTCGCGGGAGCGCTGCACCGGAGCGACACCGACGCGCGGGCCCGGAGAACCTTCGACATCGGGCCCCACCAGCAGGGACCGCTGCTAGCGTCGAGCGATGGGATCGGTCACCCTGACCAGCGGTCGGTCGTCGACCGCCACCGCGCCGGCGGCGCCCCGTGGCTGAGGTCGCCACGGCTCACCGAGCAGCTCGCTGGGTCGGGCCGGGACTGCTCGTCGCCGCCGTCGCCGTCGCCTACGGGGCGCCGTTCGTCGGGATCTGGGTCTCCCTCCTCATCCCGTTCGCCCTGCACCGAGGGCGGCGCCAGCTCTGGGGATCGGCGGCCCCCCGACGGATCGGCGTCGCCGTGCTCGTCTGGGTCGGGCTCTGGCTACCGGCCATCAGCTACACCTTCACCGGCTGGTACTGGGCCCTCACCGGGCGCGACCTGTCCACCGCCTGGCTCCTCCTGCCCCTCTGCGGGCCCGACAGCAGCGCCGGGCTCGTCGTGCCCGCCATCGCGGCCACCGCCGTCTTCGCCGCAGGACTGGTCGCGTCGATCCTCCGTCGTCAACCCTGGCTCGCCGTCGCCGGCGCGTGGCTCGCCCCCTGGGCCCACGACCTCGCCTTCAGCGCGACCACCGCCCAGATGATCTGCTGAGCCGGCCCGCGACCCCGTCCGCAGTCGGGCGCGCCGGTGGGGTGACCAGCGCCGTCCCGCTGGCGCACGCCCCGCGACGACGTCCGTGGCCCCGAACGCGCGACCCAGGTCGGTGCGGAACTGGTGGCGGCCCCTCAGGATGATCCGGCCTGCTCACACCGCCCGGCCCTTCCGACGACGGAAGGGTCTGGAGTCAGGGCGCGGTTCCGCGCTTGCCGCGACCACCGGCGGCGGCTCAACCCTCCTGCAGACGCTCCCCGGTGCCGGCACGACCACGCCTGACCCGACGGACCACGAGCCAGGCCACCAGGGCGGCCAGCGCGGCGTAGACGACGTAGTTGAGGACGTCGGCGTACCGGGCGACGGTGCCGTAGCTGCCGCCGAGGGCAGCGCCGGCGCCGATCAGCAGTGCGTTCCAGACCCCGCTGCCGGCGAGGGTGAAGACGGTGAACACCGGCAGCGGCATCCGCGCCGCACCGGCCGGCAGCGAGATGAGGCTGCGCACGCCCGGGATGAGCCGGCCGAAGAAGATGGAGGCCCGGCCGTGCCGCTCGAACCAGGCAGAGGCCCGCTCGAAGTCCTCGCGCTCGACCAGGGGCAGTCTCGCGAGCACCCGGATCGAGCGCTCGAGTCCCAGCCGCGCCCCGAGGGCGTAGAGCACCAGGGCGCCCGACCACGCACCGAGGGTGGCCGCGACGACGACCAGCGGCAGGCTGATCGCCCCCTGCGCGGTCAGGAACCCGGCCAACGGCAGGATCACCTCACTCGGCAGCGGCGGGAACACCGTCTCCAGCAGCACGAGCAGCCCGACACCCCACTCCCCCAGCGCGGTGATGACCCGCTCGGCCCAGCCGAGCAGGCCGGTCAGCTCCAGGGTGGTCACGCGGGCTCCTGCGGGGTCGGGGTGGTGTGGAGGCCGGGAGTCCTGGCCTGGGAACCCCGAGCCTAGGCCGAGGGCGGCAGCCGTCAGGAGGGGCGGCACGGCGACAGCGCTCCGCCGGGGCCGAGCAGGGCGGTGAGCTGCTCCAGCGTGAGGCGGACCCGGTCGACGTCCCGATCACGAGGGATGACCACAGCCTCCCGGCCGGCAGGTGCAGCGCGCAGGACCGATCGGCGGTGAGCGCCGCCGCGAGCCCGGGGGCTGTGAGCTCAACCAGCCGGACCTGAACCACACGCCCCTACATGCTGGACGGTGCCTTGATGCTGTAGGTACCCAACACCGGCCCGCTCACCGACCACGTGTGCACAAGCGACCCCCAGCAGCACACCTGACGCCCCCCGTCACTGTTGGCATCTACCAAACCGTCAGCCACGCCGCCTAGTCGGGCAGGCCGGCGAGGAGGTCCGGCCGTCCGGTAGTGGGTCGGCTACTGACATGCTCTCCACGAGGGTCGGCGACCGGCTGTGTTCCCGGCACCGGTGGGCCGCAGCGTGGTTTCGTCCACCTGTTGACGGCTTAGGTAGAAGCGACGATGTGGCACGGCTTGATGGGTCCGTTCCCGAAACCGAAGCTGACGCGGGCTTGGACCCCGTTGGGTCGTGGGACCACGGAGGCGTCGAGGACGAAGGTGTCGTCCTTGCCGACGGCTCCCGGCGGGATGGTGACGTAGAACTTTGTCGCAGCGACGCCCAGGGTGAGACCGGGGGTGTGGACCTCGGTGTAGCGGCCGGCGGCGCATTCCTTACCTTCGGGCAAGTAGGTGATGTCGGCGGGGATGCCGTGCTCGGCGAGCGCACGCTCGAGGCCCTCGGCGCCCTCAAGCCTGTTCACCTTGACCCGGACCTCGCCGTTGTTGCCTCCGGTGACTGCGTAGGCAGGTGTCGGCCCGAGACCGGGCACTAGCAGCGCTACAGCTAGGGCGGCGGCTGCGACCCCGGCGACGGTCAGCTGCCAGCGCCGGGGTGCGACCCAGGACCGGGCGGGCGCGGCCTCGGCTGCTGCGGCGGGGGGCAGGATGGCCTTGAGCTCGGTGAGGAGGGCGGATTCGAAGGGGTCGAGTTCGGTGGTTGGTCGGTCGGTCATGAGGTCACCTCGTGCAGTTGGACGGCGGTGGTGGTTTGGAGGAGTCGACGGGCTCGGTGGTAGCGGACTCGGGCGGCGCCGGGGCTGATGCGGAGGAGGGTGGCAGCGTCAGTCAGCGCCAGACCATCGACGGCGACCAGCTCGACGACACTGCGGAGTGTGGGGGGAAGCTCGGCGATAGCGAGGAGGACGGTCCGGGCTCCGGCTTCGGCGGCGATGCGTTGCACGATGCGTTCGGCGGAATCCTCGTCTAGGAGTCGCCGCCCCTGCAGCTGTTGCACTGTTGCGCTGTGACGGGCGAGCGACTGGCTGTGGTCAGCCAGGCAGTGGCGGGCAATTCCTGTCAGCCATGCCCGTGGCGAGCCAAGCCCGGGCCGGTAGTTGGGTGCGGAGCGGATCACCTGGAGAAACACATCGGCGGTGAGGTCGGCGACCACGAAGGGGTCCTCCACCCTGCGGGCCAGGTAGGAACGGATGAACGGTAGATGCTCGCGGTAGAACGCTTCGAAGGAGGCCGGCAGCGTCAGGTCATCCGCGGCATTGCCCCGGGACTCGCTCTTCGACGTGAACATCACGCACAGACTTCCCCACTGGTGAAGGTGGCGTTACAAGAGATCCACTTCACCGAACCCGACGCGAACTGCGTCCCGCACGAGGGTCGGCTACTGCGTGCCCGTCTGGTTCGCGACGGTTGCCCGCACATGGACTCTCAATCGGGCCAGCGTGTCAGCTTCTCGGTGAGCTGGTGCAGGTACTCGGGCGGTCCTGCTTCGGCGAACCAGAGCCAGAGCTCCGCCGCGTGGAGCGGGAACCGGGCCCTCACCTCGGCGGGATCAGCGTCGTAGCCCTCGACCAGCGCCTTGATGGATCGCACGTCCTTGAGCGACGCTCCCCAGGGCTGCGCGCGAGAGTTCCGGAGCGGGTCACCGACGTGGGCGGCCTCCCAGTCGATGACGGCGGTGATCTCGCTGCCTGTGGTGAGGAGGTTGCCGTCGGTCCAGTCGCCGTGGCAGAAGGTCCGAGGACTGGCGGGATGACCAGTGGGAGTGGAGGTCCGCCGGCGGCTCGGTAGCGCTCGATGATCAGAGCGTCGTCAGTGCCCGGCGGGAGCCCTTCTGGTGGTCGTAGCGCGTGCAATCGACGCAAGACGGGAGCCGAGGCGCGGAGTCGTTCGAGTCGTAGGTCGGCGTCGCCGCTGTCGACTCGTTCGCCCTGCATTCGCGTCATCACGATCGACTCGGGTCCCACCTCGAGGAGCTCGGGGACCGGCAGATCCTGATCAGCTAGGGCGCGGAGCGCTAGCACCTCCACCTTTCGGCGTGAGGAGGAGCGAATCGCTTCTCGACCACCGTTCGACCGAGGCGCTGTGTCACCCGGACCTTGCCTACGGCGCCCTGACGCACGCTGACCTCCTGCGCTGTGGGCCAAGTATGGTCACCCAGCCCCGCCCCCTCCGGGCCGGCTCTTACCGAGCGCTGTCCCGCGGTTGCGACCCCACTGGGTGCAGTAGTAGGGCTGTCCCGTATGCGGGGTCGGCTCGTGGGGCACTACCGGTTCGAGGACTCTTGCTCTCGTCTGAGCCCTTGCTTCATGGATTGCACAGAGAACCAACCGTGACGAGTCACGCGAACAGCAAACGCTGTCAGTGGAGGGTAGGGCGGTAGACGAGCTCTACGGTGTCGCCGTCGAGTGTCCTGCTCTCGAGCAGTTCGAGGTCGAAGTCGGCCGCGCCACCAAGAATGGGGCTGGTTCCGGTCCGTCCGGAGATCACCGGGAAGATCGTCACCTGCAGGCGGTCAACCAGACCGGCGGCCATCAGGGCCCAGTTCAGCGACAGGCTGGCCTGAGAGCGCAGTGGCACGTCGGACTCCTCCTTCAGCCGGCTGACGATGCCCAACGCGTCACCGCTCACGATGGTCGCGTCCGGCCACCCCAGGGTGTCCTGCAAGGTCGAGGAGATCACGGTCGCCGGCATGCGCAGTGTCCGGACGTTCCACTCGTGGAGCGTGTGGGGGTCGTCGCCCGCGATCATGATCTCAGCGTTCTCCCGGAAGGTGGTGGCCCCGAAGACCATCCGCTGCTCGACGTCGAACAGCGCAGCGCGGTGTTCAAGCAGTTCAGGGCCCTCTTTGCCCCAGTAACCGCCCCAGTCGCCACCAGGCCGTAGGATCCGTAGCCATCAAGGGTGGAGAAGACGTCCCACGTGTAGACAGCGGTCATGTCGAGCCCCTTCGTGTCCGTGGTGGACGAGCCAGTGCTCGCCCTTTCCAGTGATCGCTGCGCGGTCTCTACGCAGCAGGGTCTTGATGCGACCCGCCACTCGCGCTCCAAGCGGGCCACCTTCATAGCCCGGTGGCGGCCGCGAAGGTCAATACGGTCGCCAATCGTTCGGCGGGTCCTCGCCAACCCGACCATCCACAGCCTCTCGCAGCAGATCAGCATGCCCGGTGTGACGGGCGTACTCCTCCACCTTGTCGAACAGCAGCCGGCGCAGGTTCGCGTGCTGGCCGTCTGGCGTGGACGAGTGCACACTCTGATCGAGGCCCCCACGGGCCAGGGCCTCGGCGAAGCGCCGGCGAGCTCGTTCCACGGCTATGTCGTAGAGGGCGTACAACTCGGCCGGTGTGGCACCCTGCGGGTCGAACGTCTCGTCCCAGCCTTCCTGCGTCCTCCAGCGACCGGGATCGGTGGGCCAGACCGGCTCCTCGCCAGCCAGCTGCCAGGCGCTTCCCAGCTCCTCGACGGCTGCCAAATGCTTCAGCAGACCACCCAAGGTCAGCGCCGAGGACCCAACACGCAACTCCAGGCCCGCGGTACTAAGACCGTCAGCCTTCCAACGGAAGGTCCACCGCTGACGGTCCAACGCCCCGAGAAGATGCTCGACCTCAGAACCAGCCAGCGGTGGCTCCCATGGAGGGTCGGCGTCGACGTCACTCATGGCCAGCAATCTCGCACAGATCGACACGTGCGGGCAGTCCTGCGGGTCAGCCCATCTCGTCCCTGTCCGAGGGGCCAGCCAGCCATCACGAGGGAGAACGCGTCCAGGCGCCGGGTCCCGTAGGCCGGGCGGTGACGCAGCCTGCGCCTGTCACCCCGCACTGCGCGGCCCCAGGGATGCGCTCGGCTACTGCTTGCGTCCCGCACAACGGTGGCTCTGCTTGCGTTCCGCACAACGGTGGCTCTGCGTGCGTCCCGCACGAGGGTCGGTCACTGACGTGCTCCGCACGAGGGTCGGTCACTGACGTGCTCCGCACGAGGGTCGGTCACTGACGTGCTCCGCACGAGGGTCGGTCACTGACGTGCTCCGCACGAGGGTCGGTCACTGACGTGCTCCGCACGAGGGTCGGTCACTGACGTGCTCCGCACGAGGGTCGGTCACTGACGTGCTCCGCACGAGGGTCGGTCACTGACGTGCTCCGCACGAGGGTCGGTCACTGACGTGCTCCGCACGAGGGTCGGCCACTGACGTGCTCCGCACGAGGGTCGGCCACTGACGTGCTCCGCACGAGGGTCGGCCACTGACGTGCTCCGCACGAGGGTCGGCCACTGACGTGCTCCGCACGAGGGTCGGCCACTGACGTGCTCCGCACGAGGGTCGGCCACTGACGTGCTCCGCACGAGGGTCGGCCACTGACGTGCTCCGCACGAGGGTCGGCTACCGCTCGGTTCAGTTACTCAGGGAGCACCCAGTCTCGGCGGGATCCTCAGGGTCTCTTGGCCAGCAAGATGTTGAACTCGTTCTCATCGACGAAGACGTCCCCCCTCATGTGCGCGGGAAGCCGCTCTCGAGGAGCCTGGTCGAACGCCTCCATTCTGTCGCCGAACAGACGCGGCGCAGCGAAGGAGGTCGAGTGCAGGTACCCGATCACACTCTCAAGCGTCCTCTCCCTGCGTACCGGCACCGTCACCTGGGACCACGAGGAGAACGGGGACCCCTCGAGATCGTCTGTGTAGGGGCGGGGCCGCTCATAGGTGCCGTCGCCGGCGCGGCGTTGCTCTCCGAGGAAGTCCGCGAGGACAGCCTTGATCTCGCTCTTCCACGGCGCGTTCGCCGCCCAGATGCTGTTGTCACCGAAGATCGCCACCAGCCGGTCCGCGGCGACGTACTCGTCCAGGCGGGCGAGGACTGCTGGTCGGTCCAGCCAGTGGAAGGTCCGGCAGATGGTGACCAGATCGGCACGCCATCCTTCTGGTGGCCGGAACTCCTCGGCGCTCCACTCCAGGAACTTCAGCCGCTGCCCAGGACCGGGCGGCACCGAGCGGAGCGCGACCTGCAGCAGGTCGGGGTCAACGTCGATACCGATGACGTCATCGAAGCTGGAGCGCAGGGCCTCGACGACGAAGCCGGTTCCAGTTCCGACGTCCAGCAGGCTGCGAAGACGACGCTGCGGTGCTGCCTCGATGAGGACGGCGGCGACGTCGGCGGGGGACGCCCGAGCGGTGCTGCCGGTAGAACTCAGCTGTCCCTTGAAAGAGGGTCATAGCCCGAACCTACGGGCCAAGGGGCGTGTGACTGGCCAAGTAGCCGCCCGACCTACTCCGTGGCACGACCAACCATCCGCACCAGGGTCGATTACTACGTGAGTCAAGCACGACGGTCGGTCACTGACGTGCTCCGCACCAGGGTCGGCCACTGACGTGCTCCGCACGAGGGTCGGCCACCGACGTGCTCCGCACCAGGGTCGTCCAGTGACGTGCGTCCCGCACAACGGTCGGCTCCCGGGCAGTCGGCACAGCTTCCCTACTCCTGAGGCACGGGGGTGTTGTGGCATCGTGCACGGGTGATCGATCTCGACGTGCCGGTCGTGCAGGCCCCGATGGCGGGAGGCCCGTCGACGCCGGCACTTGCTGCCGCCGTGTCGAACGCCGGCGGACTCGGCTTCCTCGCTGCCGGTTACAAGACCCCCGGGGCAGTGCTCACCGACATCACCGCCACCCGTGAGCTGACCCGACGGCCGTTCGGCGTCAACGTCTTTGCACCCTCCGGCCGTCCAGCCGACCGCGGCACCATCGATCGCTACGCCGACTGTCTCCGCAGTCAAGCCGCCGCTCTTGGCGTCGCGCTGGGCGACCCACGGTTCGACGACGACTACTACGAGCAGAAGGTCGAGTTGCTCGCCCAAGCGCGGGTGGCGGTCGTCTCCTTCACCTTTGGCTGTCCGACCCGCTCGGTGGTGCAGCGGCTCCAGCAGGTTGGGGCTTCGGTTTGGGTGACCGTCACCGATCCGCGGGAGGCTTTCCTCGCGGCCGCCGCCGGCGCGGACGCACTCGTCGTCCAGGGAGTCGAAGCGGGCGGACACCGGGGTTCCTTCGTCGACACAGACGACCACGAGGACTACGGGATCCTCGCCCTGCTCAGCTTGATCCCGCGCCGGGTCGACCTGCCGCTGGTCGCCGCTGGCGGCATCGCCACCGGCCCCGCTCTGGCGGGCGTCCTTGCAGGGGGCGCGACAGCAGCCGCTCTCGGCACCGCTTTCCTCCGCTGCCCCGAAGCGGGCACCACCGCACCCCACCGGGACGCGGTCACTCAGCCTCGTCCGACCGGGCTGACGCGAGCGTTCTCCGGCCGTCTCGCCCGCGGGCTGGTCAACACCTTCCAAACCGAGCACACGACAATCGCCCCCATCGCCTACCCGGAGCTACACCACCTGACCGCGCCATTGCGCGCCCGGGCCCGCGAGAACGGGGACGCGGAACGGATCAGCCTGTGGGCAGGGCAAGCACACGAATTCGCCGAAGCGACCCCCGCCGGGCAGTTGGTGGTCGAGCTGGCCCAAGAGGCGGCAGCCGCAATCACCCGAGCCAACCACCGCCTCAAGTAGTCCAGCAGAGCGTCCAGGCAGCGCCTCCAGCCGTCCCGAGGAGGGTCGGCTACTGGATGCTTCGCACAACTGTCGGCTTGGGCACTGCCCGAGCGGGTCGCGTCTGCGACCATGGCTGCGACGATGCCGCGACACGAGCGGCCGTTGAGGAGGTGACGCCGTGTTCTCGATCTCGCACGAGCGCCTCATCGAGGGCCTCAGCTCTCGTCCTGAGCTTTCCTGGGAAGTCAAGCACTCCTACACTGCCTAGAGCGCCTCCGCGACGGCGGTCCCACACTCTGGCGAGATGTAACCATCGTCGATGCCTGGCTGGTCGCTGAGGGATTCTGCGTCGTCTACCAGATGCATGGCGACCGGATCGGCGCACGGGTGTCTCGACGCACAGGAAGTGGGGCGCCGTTCTTTTTCGATCGTGACGTCTTCGGCGCCGACCCCGAGCCAGCCGCCTTCGCGGTGGAGATCGCTGACTAGGCAATCGCCGAACCACTCGGCACGTTCGCACGACGGCTCATCCGGGACAGCACTGGAGTCGTTGGTGGGGAGATCCACCACTGCCAGGCGTCCGAGAATGATCGACCCCCTCGGTGCGTTCGGCACCCGGCCCGCTGAACGGTCCACCGCGGGACGCCTTCGGGTCTAAAGTCAGCCGTCCCAAGGGAGGGCAGATCGCAGCTGGTCGATACTCGGCCGCATGCCACGGCTTGCCATCACGCGGACGCTTTGCTACTTCGGAAGCTGAAGCAGAGGCGAGTAGTCACCATCGTCAACGACCGCAGTATGCAGCACCAAGTGCTCCAGCTGCGGCATCGCGCGAAGGAAGGACAGCGAGTCCACGTGCACGTTCTTGAAACTGGCCCACCTACCTCCGATCGTCAGAGAGGTCAGCACGGGCAGCTGCGCGAGCGGGGCCAGGCCTTGAACGTGCTGCAAGCCATCGACCTCGAGGCTCGACAGCCTCTTCAGGGCCTTCAGGGGCTCAAACGATCGCACTGCTGACACCCCGCCCAGCACGAGCGTGTGGAGCTCGGTGAGACCTGCAAAGAACCTGTAGGTCGTCGTAGTCCCCCCACTTCATGCGCAGCGCCTTTAGCTGAACTTGGGCGGCCAGTGCCGCGAACAGACGCTTTGGGGTCCTCGTCACGAACTCGAGTTCGCGAATGGGCGTCGGTCCGGCTGCGAGGAACTCGACCCACCCCGCGAGCACCGAGCGCGTCTGAGACGCGCTGTAGCGGTCATCTAGCTGGGTAGCGAAGACCTCGACGACGGGTTGGCCGGCGTCCTGCCTCACCTCATGAACCACCGGAGTTGCCCGAGCCATGACCAGACCGTAACTGGTGCGGAGAGAGCCACTCGACAACCGCTGCTCAGCCGTCGTCCGAAACAGGCTGGGACGTCCCGCAACAGCGTCGTCCACTGACGTGCCCCGCACGAGGGTCGGCTACTGCCGTGCGTCCCGCACAACGGTCGACCATGGGATCACGCCGAGTGGCGGGTCCGGTGAGACTTGAGGTAGAGGACCGGCGTTGGCCGCCTCGTGCCCGGTACAACCGCCGGCCCGTGTGCCCAGCCACTACGGCCACGTCTTCTGCACCCGCCGGGCCCTCGGGCACCTCTGCGGTTTGGCTCGCGACACGGGCGCGGCGGCGTGGCGAGTCGGCGCGATCACGGCGCCGATGAGAATTGGCCGCCCCAGCGGTCTCAGTAGGGTCAGGTCAAAGCGCGGCAGGCAGCTAGGGAGAACAACCAGGTGAGACCACTCCGATACTCGATCAACGTCTCGCTAGACGGCTGCTGCCACCACGAGGCAGGGCTCCCCCCGGACGAGGAGTCGATGCACTACTGGACCGCTCAGGTGGAACGGGCCGATGCCCTGCTCTACGGTCGGGTGACCTACGAGATGATGGAGTCCGCGTGGCGGAAGCCAGCCACTGGCAGGTGGCCTGACTGGATGGGTGAGTGGGACATCCCGTTCGCCGAGACGATCGACCGGGCGAAGAAGCACGTCGTCTCGAGCACGTTGAACGAGGTCGATTGGAACGCCGAGCTGGTGCGAGGCGACCTGCGGGAAGCGGTTCAGCGGCTCAAACAGGAGCCAGGCGAGGGGCTGTCGGTGGGTGGCGTGACGCTGCCCTTGGCGTTGGCAGATCTGGGACTGATCGACGAGTACGAGTTCGTCGTGCACCCGGTACTTGCCGGACACGGTCCCACACTGCTCGCCGGGCTGCGCGAGCGCATCCAACTCGAGCTCGTGGATCGCCATGAGTTCCGGTCCGGAGCTGTCGCCATACGCTGCCGGCCCGCGCTCATCGCCGGTTGACTTGATACGTTCGGCACGTTCTTTGTTGCCTAGCGACGGAGCAACGGTCGAGTCGGGCACTTGATGACGCGGTGTCCCCGAATGTGTCCGGCACCGCGCTGTACAGCGCCGGCCGAAGTGCCTGTCGGCGGCGCAAAAATAGCGGCTAGGTGCCGGTGACCGTTCCGCTTGCGTTGAACCGGTAGCCGGTCGGCTTGCGCACCTCTTCCCTACGGTCCTTCGCCGATCTACCGTCAGCACATGAGACAGGCGCGCACTCGGGCACTCACCCGTGGGCAGGTCGCGGCTGCCATCGTTGTGGCGCTCCTTGTGGTCGGGACGCTGTTGCTCAACCTGCGGGTCGACCGGCTGTGGTCGGACTACCCGGAGAAGTCAGGCCCCTGCATTGCGCAGAAGGAAGCCGGCTGCAGCTCCAACCTCGTCAACTGATCGGCTGCTTCGCACGAGGGTCGGCTTGCGTGCGTCCCGCACAACAGTGCGCGGTCGAGATGCTCTTGTTGTGCCAGGCTCCAGATGTGCAACTCAACAGCCGCCGCTTCGTCGACTCCGTGGTCCTGGTCACCGGTGCGGCCCACGGCATAGGTCGAGCCTGTGCCGGCCGTCTAGCCGCTGAAGGCGCACGCGTCGTGGTGGCCGACCTCGACGGGGGCGAAGCTAACGAGGTCGCTCTCCGACTTCCCGGTGACGGCCATCGAGCCGTCGCGCTGGACGTCACGAAGCCCGAGTCAGTCGACGAGGCATTCCAAACAGTCGGAGGCGAAGGGCTTGACGTGCTGGTCAACGTCGCCGGGGGCGACACCCAGCACGGGTCGTTCGAAGACACCGGCGACGAGGTGTGGCACCAGATGATCCAACTCAACCTGATTGGGGTTGTCCGCTGCTGCCGGGCCGCGATCCCCCACCTACGACGGCGCAGCCGGGCAGCGATCGTCAACGTCGGTTCGATCAACGCTCACACCTCTTTGGGAAGTGAGCCCTACTCCGCGGCCAAGGCCGGGGTAGTCTCCTTGACCACCAATCTTGCGCTCTCCCTCGGGCCCGGCCACATCCGAGTGAACGGTGTAGCCCCTGGCACCATCAGGACCCGAGTCTGGGACGACCAAGAAGGTGGCGCCGACCGACTGCAGCCGCTGTACCCGCTGGGCCGAGTAGGTGAGCCCGACGACATCGCGGCAGCCGTCGCGTTCCTCGCCTCGGACGACGCCGCCTGGATCACCGGCCACACCCTGCCCGTCGACGGAGGTTTCCTCACCAACCACTGAAACCCGGATCTCCTGCGAGCCCTTTCGCTACCCCAGCTGGCCACTCGTCCCGCACAACGGTCGGCCGATCCGTGCGTCCCGCACGAGGGTCGTCCACTGACGTGCGTCCCGCACAACGGTCGGCCACTGACATGCCCCGCATGAGGCTCCGCTGGTGGAGCCATCGGATCGCCCGTCCTCCTACAGCTCCAGCACCCGCTCGCGGTCTACGCGGAAGCGGGTCCGAATGGACCCATCGCCGACTGTCACGCGGTAGTGACGGCCACCCTTCTCGTACGTCCCATCGCCCGCAACGTGCGCCACAACCACTCCCCCGAGCTCAGCCGCGAACTCTTCTCGGCCCGGCTGGTGCCACTCGTGCTCCCAGAAGTCTGCGCCGTTGTCGAGCCATACGCCCACGTAGTCATTGGTCGCCGCTTCGAATAGGGCAACCAGGTGGCCACCTTTTCGACTGTCAGTGACGGCAACTTGCACCATCATTGGCTCGGTCACCTGGCCGGATCGCACTTCCAGCCCGGCAGCGCGCACCGGTCGGCTGAACGCCTCGGCGATGGCGGCGGACTCGGGAGTCATAGAGCCATCCTCAGGCTCAACGGGCCGGCTGTCTCGGAAGATTGGTCGGCCACCCCGCGCTTTGCCCAAGGGTCGGTCACTGACGTGCTCCGCACGAGGGTCGACCACTGACGTGCTCCGGCCGATCCTTGCGACCACTTCAACAGGGACGCACGCAGTGGCCACCCTCGTGCGTGTGCAGAGGCTCTAGAGGACACCGGTTCACGCCCGATAGCGGGATCGGCGCCAATTTCAGCGACGAATTTGTGGGAGGCGAGCGCGAGAGCCTGTGGACACGGCATGGTGAGACATGACCTCAGGAGACCTGGCGACCCGCTACCTGACCGAGGTGTCGAACGAACGCGACCCTGAACGGCGCCGGAAAGCCATCGAAGGCCTCTTCGACGAGGCGATCCGCTACGTCGACCAAGACGGCCCTGTTGATGGCCGTGAGGCGTTCATCAGGCGTATCGATGACCTCGCCGCGTTGATGGGTCCGGCAACGCTCTTCTCGCTGAAGAGACCGGCCCAAGGAGTTGACGACCTCCTGGTCTTCCACTGGCAGCTCGGAACGCCGGACGATGACCCGGTCCTGGGGGGCAGCGACGTCGCCATTGTCCGCAACGGTCGCATCACCCGCCTCTACGCCGTCCTGGACTAGACGTCGCCCAGAAGCGGTTCGAGATCCGCGCTCGGTGCAACCGCTCGAGCCTCCACGGTGACGCCGTCCTCGAGCTTGGACCGATCGTGCGGAGGCGATTCGACCGGCCGCGCCTATGCGACCGAGATCGGAACGAGCGGCCTCTTCTGGTCCGACCCGCACGGGCGTCGGTCACTTACGTGCTCCGCACGAGGGTCGCGTACTGCAGAGCGTCAGCCATGCGGCAACTTCCGGTTGGCGCAGATCGCCCGCGGCCGAGGAGACACGACCCTAGGATCGGCGGGTGGCCAACCCGGAGCTTCGCCGTGCAGCACGCTCAGCTGCGAGGTGGATTGCAGCGCACGTCCAGCTAGTTCGCACAGTGCTGCTCTTCTGCATCATCGGGGCGATCGCCATCCCGATCGTCGGCGTCCTCGATGGCATTAGTGTGCGCCTGATCGGCGACTTGGTTCGAGTGGCGTTCTGGACGCTGCTGACGTGGTTCCTTGGCTGGTTCGTGCCTCAACGCCTTGGTCAACGCGATGCCACCAAGTCCGACCTGCCGCACAACCGCTAGCTCCCTCTCCACTGCATGCGTCCGCACAACGGTCCACTGACGTGCTCCGCACGAGGGTCGTCCAGCAAGTCGCCGTCGCGGCCGTCGGGTTCAGCTCGGGCCACCCACGTTCGCCCCGTGGCCTTGGTCCGACATGTTGGGTTGGCGAGCACGCGGTCGCCTCTGGCCGTCGAGGTTCGACCGCTGGCAGCTAGGCACGGTCGAGCCGAGGGTCTCCCTCGAACCGTTCCGGACCGGTCACATCAGCACTCAGGTCGCACTCGACGTATCCATGGCCGAGGCCGTAGTGGCGAACAGCGAAGCGAAGTTTGGTGTAGATGTCGTAGGAGTCGCGATGGTCCGCAAAGCCAAGTTGGCGCAGCTCCTTGTCGAGCTCACGCGGGCCGACATCGCGGCACTGCCACTCCTCGCTAGTCGAGGCCTGGATGCAGAAGAGGTACCGCTCGCGCCAGAAGCCACGGGCTATCTGCTGAACCCTGAACTTCACGCTCGGATCATCCCAAGGGCCGGCTCACCGCGAAGCTGATCAAGCCATGTCGGCGTGTCTTGGCCGCTGCCTGACGCGTCGAGTACCAACCCGTCCGACCAAGGCTGCGTCCCGTACGAGGGTCGTCCACTGACGTGCTCCACACGAGGGTCGTCCACTGACGTGCTCCACACGAGGGTCGCTCACTGACATGCTCCGCACGAGGGTCGGCCACTGCGTGCGCCCCGGGCGAAGGGGCGGCTATCGCATGCTCCGCACGTCTCGGTGGCAAGCTTCAACGGGACTCAGGCCACGCAAAACTCGTTGCCCTCGGGATCCAGCATGACCACGTGACCTAGCACGTTGCCGGCTCCCTCGCTGTAGAACTCTTCCCGGACCTTGGTGCCACCACGAGTGACCAGTCGATCGACCGTCGCTCGCATCAGGTCAGCGCGCTCAGTCCAGTCCCACGGAGGCTCGCCTGCTACCCGGATATCTATGTGGAAGCGGTTCTTGGCCGTCTTTGCCTCGGGTACGCGCAGGAACCCGATCGCAGAGCCGATGCCGGCGGGGTCGACGATGGACGCACCATCAGGGTCGTCATAGCCCGGCTCAAGCACGTAGTCGAGCGCGAAGGCCCAGAACGCAGCCAGGGCGGCTGGGTCGTCGGCGTCAGCGCCGATGGTCCAGTAAGTAGCCATGCCGCCCAGGTCAGGCCGAGCGGCTGGACACCTCGTCGCCTGGTTGAGGCGGTCAGGCTCAGGACAGTGGCCCGCCCAGAAGAGGTCAAGCCACACGAGGGGCGGCCAGTGCGCGTCTCGTACGAGGGTCGGCCACTGACGTGCTCCGCATCGGGTCGAATTACGACTCTCGGAATTCGGATGCAGAGGTAAGGTCCGGCCAGCGCCGGCTGCGTTGCCGGCAGCTGGCGGACGAGCCGGGAGGGCTGCTCTGCTGAACCCCCGCGACCAGGGTCTCGCCATTTCCCAGCGCGAACCCATCTCTGTTGTACCCGAATGCTGCCGGGTCACCTGTTCAGTCGCCCCCAACCCATTTTGGAGACATGTGCACGCCGAGGGGTTCAACCGCTGCGCTGATCGACCTCGTCGGACGCTGACACTCCCAGCAGCAAGCCCCGACACCAGGCAGGCGTCGGGGCCGTCTCTGCTCTTGTCAGGCCAGGACGAGCAGGACCACCAGCAGGGCGTTGAGGGCGACGATGGCCGCGACGACGGCCCAGGTGAGGACGATCGTCGCGCCCCGGGTGGGGACCAGGGCCATCAGCCGGCGGTCACGGGCGATCCGGACCAGCGGGACCAGGGCGAAGGGGATGCCGAAGGACAGCACCACCTGGGACAGGATCAGCAGCTGGGTGGGGTCGGCGCCGAGGGCGAGCAGCACCAGGGCCGGGATGGCGGTGGCGAGGCGGCGCCAGAGCAGCGGGATCCGGCGGTGCAGCAGGCCGTCCATGATCACCGCACCGGCGTAGCCGCCGACCGAGGTGGAGGCCAGTCCGGACGCCAGCAGCGCGAGGGCGAACAGGACCGCCACCAGCGGGCCGAGCCCGGCCCCGATCGCCGCGTGCACCTCGCTCAGCCCGTCCAGCTGCAGGCCGAACAGCGCGCTGCCGGACAGCAGCAGCATCCCGATGTTCACGCTGCCGGCGACGACCATGGCCAGCACCACGTCGGCCTTGACCGCGCCGAGCACCGGGCGGGCGTTGGTCGCGTCGGCCCGGCCGTGCCGGTCACGGACCAGCGCCGAGTGCAGGTAGACCGCGTGCGGCATGACGGTGGCGCCCAGCATGCCGACGGCCAGCAGGGCGCTGTCGACGCCGGCGAGGCGGGGCACGAGCCCGCGGGCGGCCTCGCCCGCTGCCGGCGGGTCGACGACCAGCCCGGCGAGGAAGCCGACGGTGACCACGGCCAGCAGGGCGGTGATGACCTTCTCGAAGGTGGGCTGGCCGTGCCGCTGGACGTAGAGCAGGGCGGTGGAGACGGTCGTGGTGACCAGGGCGCCGGCCACCAGCGGCAGGTCGAAGAGCAGCTGCAGGGCCAGGGCGCCGCCGACGATCTCGGCGATGTCGGTGGCGACGGCGACCAGCTCGGCCTGCACCCAGTAGGCGAGCCGCACCGGACGGCGGGTGCGGGCGCCGACGAGGGCGGGCAGCGACTCCCCGGTCAGCCAGCCGACCTTGGCCGACAGGTACTGGATGAGCCCGGCCATCAAGGTGGCGCCGACCAGGACCCAGAGCAGCAGGTACTGGTAGGTGGCCCCGGCGGTGGTGTTGGTCGCGACGTTGCCCGGGTCGACGTAGGCGACGGCCGCCACGAAGGCCGGGCCGAGCAGGCGGGTGCGGCCCAGCAGAGCCGTTCGGGAAGTCGGCGCAGTCAGTGTCTGCAGCACCATCGTCGGCCCTTCTCGGGTGGTGGGCGGCAGGCAGAGGCCCCGGCACCACGAGTGCCGGGGCCTCCATCCCGAAAGCTGGCCTGGACGACGTCCGGGCCGGCGCGCCGGTTCTAGAGGGTCTGCGCCTTGACGAGGAACGGGCTGGCGGCCTTGAGGACCGCTGCCCGGGTGGCGGGCTTCTCGAACGAGCCCTGGTAGACCCCGCCCTCGGCCTCCTTCTTTCCGAGGACGCCGAGGATGGCGGCGTGCCGGGCCTCGACGCCGAAGATGCTGGCGGCGGCCGTCAGCAGCCCCTTCTCCTTCAGCAGGCTCGGGGCAGCGCCGAGGTAGGCCGACACCCCGAGGTTCTCGAAGGTGTAGGCGGTCTCCAGGTAGCTGGCCTTCGACTTGAACGCCGACCCGAAGTCCACCTGCGGGGCGGCGACCGGGGTGGCGCCGAGGCTGGTGATGGTGTCCTTCAGGGCGACGACGTGCGCCTCCTCGTCTTTCTGGATGTCCTCCAGGTACTTCTTCGCCTTGCCCGTGAGCAGGTCGGCCTGGTTGCCCTGGCGGTAGAACTCCGCCTCCAGGTACTCCAGCGTGAGGGCGTAGTTGAGGACGTCGACGGGTCCGCCGAAGTCGTCGGCAGCGAAGGCCCACTTGGTGCCCAGCATCTGCAGGCCGACGGCCGCGGGGATGACGGCGGCGGTGCCCTTGATCAGGTCTCTGCGGTTGATCATGATGTGGTCTGCCTTCTCTCAGGACTCGATGAACGGGCCGGCGGCCTTGAGCACGGCCTTCATGGACTTGTTCTTCTCGAACGACGACGGGAACGGGTTGCCGCCCAGCAGGTCCGCGACGACCGCGGCGTGCCGGGACTCGACCCCCGCGATGGAGGCAGCGGCGGCGAGGATGTCGCCATCCTCGATCAGGGCGACCTGCCCGTGGTAGGCGGTGACGCCGAGCTCCTCGAACGTCGACGCCGTCTTCAGGAAGGTCTCCTTGTCGTCAAAGGTCCCGTCGGGGTACGTGAACTTCGGCTTCGCCGCCGGCTTGCCGCCGAGAGACTTCACCGTGTCGGTGAGCACGCTGACGTGGTCCTGCTCGTGATCGCGGATCGGAGTCACCAGCTCCAGGTCGCGGCCCTTCAAGGCGCCACCCTTGACACCCTTCGTGTAGAAGTCGGCCTCGAGGTACTCCAGGGTGAGGGCGTAGTTCAGGATCTCGAGGTCGTTGGCTGAGGCGTCGGCCAGCGCGAACTTGTCGCGCTGGGACAGCGCCACCAGCGTCGAGCCGAAGCCGACGACGGCGGCCGCCCGGAGGAACTTGCGGCGCTGGCCCTCGTCGGCGAAGGTCATCACCGGCTGGCCGCCGAACACGTGGCGGGCCGGGTCGGACTCGTCGACGGGAGTCGGGGGAAGGTTCTCGTGGTTCATGCAGAGATCTCTCTGTGAGGGGCAGTGCAGATGAGCGTGGTGGCCATCGGCCGGCTCCCCGAGAGCTGGCGCTACGTTGACGACGTCCCGGAGCTACCTCCCGCCCTCGTCGGACTTCTTGACCGGACCGGTGGTGCTGGCCCGCACCACGATCCGGAAGATGGGGTGGCCCTCGGGATGGCAGGCGAACACCGTGAGATTGCGGCTCGCGGGGTCCTTCGCCGGCTTCAGCACGAATGCGGGGTACTTCGCCTCCGGCACGATCGTGGTGTCGAGGACCCGGAACGTCGTCGGCTTGCCCTTGCCGACCGAGACGCGGATCTTGTCGCCCGGCCGCAGCATGTCCAGCTCCTTGAACGGCGCGGTGTGGGTGTTGCGGTGCCCCGACAGCACCGCGGTGCCGGCGCCGCCAGGCAGTGCGGTCCCTGGCCAGTGGCCGGGGCCGCGCTCCAGCACCGACTCGTGCACGCCCTCGCCGTAGGCGACGTCCAACCCGATCCGCGGGATCTGGATGCGGCCGACCGTCTGGTACCGGCCCGGAGTCGTCCGCACCGCGGCCGCCTGCTTTGACGACACCGGCTTGTCGTAGCCCTGACCGGCCGGGTCCGCGAGCTCCTTGGACAACGCCGCAACCACCGCGGCCGAGGGCGCCACCGGCACTCGCTTCTTCGGCCCCTGCGCCGCTACCGCCTGCTTGATCACCGCCGACGGATCAGCCGAGGGATTCGCCACCGGCGCCTGCCAGGAAATCGCCCACGGGGCCACCGCGCACACCGGGACCAGCAGCGCCAGCACCCACGACGGGACACGACGCCGGGGACGTGCCGCAGACAGCGGCGGGGGGATCTCCACCAGCACTCAGCTTTCACAGCGGTTAAACCGCCAAACAAACTGCCAGCGAGAAGCACCGCAGCACCGCGAATCCCCGAGCCAAGATCAAGCACAAGGAACATAGCATCCAACCGGTCGTACGCAACCGAATCGGCCGCGACGAGCTGATGCGTCGGGCACATGTTCAAGGGCGGACCCGAATTAGCCCCCTCTTGGCCATGCCGGCTCCTTCGGCAGAAGGGTCACTGACTGCTCCGTCCCGCGCGTCGGTCGGTCACTGACGTGCCCCGCACGAGGGTCGGCCCCGACATGCACCGCACGAGGGTGGGCGTACGGGCGCTCGAATTTCCACTGAAGCATGATCAGATGCGGCCGCATCTGAACCCGATCGGCAGGGTGGTGGCCATGCCTCTACCCCCGAGGGCCCGCCTCACCGTGGCCGCTACGGTCGTGTGCCGCGAGGGCATCCGCGTGTTGTGACCACGTTGGCCGAGATCGGCGTGAGATAGCGTTCCGAGCGTGACGTTGAGTTACGTGAGACGCGGAAGCGGCAGCCCGCTGTTGCTGGTGCACGGTCTAGGCGCAGGATGGCGATCTTGGTCCCCGCTGATGGACGAACTGGCGGAGCGCCGCGAAGTGGTGGCCGTCGACCTACCGGGGTTCGGCAACACGCCACCCTTGACCGGCGAGGTCTCGATCGCCACTTTGACCGACTCTGTCGCCGAGTTCATCCGCGAGCAGGGGCTGGACGGGGTCGCCACAGTCGGCCAGTCGATGGGCGGCCGAATCGTGCTCGAGCTCGCGCGGCGGGGAGTCGGCGGCGACACCGTGTCCCTAGACCCAGGCGGCTTCTGGAGCGACCGAGAACGCCTCGTGTTCGGCGCCACGCTGCGACCGTCGATCTCCTTGGTCCGAGCGCTGCGCGGAAGGTTGCCGTCACTGCTTGACAGCACCGTAGGCAGAACTTTGCTGTTGGCGCAGTTCTCGGCGCGACCCTGGGCGCTCTCGCGAGAGACCGTGCTGCCGGACCTGAGCGGGCTGGCTGACGCCCCGTCGACGAACGCCGCCATGGACGCCCTGACCAAAGGGCCCAAGCAGCGGGGCGCCCCGGCGGGCACAGTGCCCGGCCGGGTCACGATCGGTTGGGGGCGTCGTGACTTGGTGACGGTGCCTAGACAGGCCGCACGTGCCACGGAGTTGTTCCCCGACGCCGTTCTGCATTGGTTCGAGCGGTGCGGTCACTTTCCGCAATGGGACGCACCGCACGAAGCGGCCCGGCTGATCCTGGGCGGCACCAATTGAGGCCGGTTGCTCGGCCGGCCCATGACAGCACCCCTCGCAGTCGGCGCATCCCTTGCGGTGACCTGTGCGGCTTGTTGGGGCAACCTGGTGCTCACTGCACGCCATTCCGCCTGCGGTGCACCGCTGGACGGTCGGCTTTCGGGTGGTTGTCGATGTCGGCGAAGTAGGACTGGCTGACCTTGGTAGTCGTGGGCCTGGACCGAGGTCTTGACGCTACGGGCGCACCGTGGCTGGAGGCGAGCCTGAAGATTTGGTCGGTTAGGACGCCGGCCGAGAAACCGACCGGTACGCCCGTGCATCGCGGGCGGCCTCGAGTAGTGCCCCCGTCGGCAGCCTCATGTAGTGGAGAGACCGAGTTGGGTGAGGATGCCGAGCTGGTCGCTGCTGCCCCACCGTTCGACGAGCTTGCCGTCGGCGAAACGGCTGATCTGCATCCCGCGGACACGGAAGGTTCGGCCGGTCGGCTCGTGGCCCTGGAACGGTCCGGAGTGAGTACCGGAGACGGCGTAGGCGAAGGCGACGTTGTCGTCGTCAGCCACGAGATGCTCGACCTCGATCTTCAGATCCGGGAACGCCGCCCGCAGCTCGGCAAACATCGTGCGGTACCCCTGCGGCCCCGGCACCTGACCCGGTGCTGGGTCATGGTCCACCGAGGCGGCAGCAACGAGGTCGTCGAAGGCTAGGCTGCCCGAGTTCACCGCCTCCCCGAAGGCCGTCTGCGCAGCCAGGTTGGTGTCCTTAGTTTTGGAAAATATGCTCACGGTTCTCTCTCCCTCGCATGATGAGTTTCAACAGAGCTGACGATCTGGCCGGCGACGCTGGAGCGAGCCCGCACGGCACAGCTGGCGACGACCTCGGCTATGCACCGTCACCGGCCTCGTTGTGAAGCCTAGATCTGCCCGGGCAGGTGCCGTGACCGGGCTGGCCTAGGCAGGTTTGCGCGGTCAGCTGTCAGGCTCGGCGCGGACGGAACTGACGCCTACCGCAGTGAGGCCGACCGCCGGTCAGACTGTCGACTAAGGCGTCGGCCACTGACGCGCTCCGCACGAGGGTCGCTTTCGGGGGCAGCGCTTGTTGCGCACCGATCAGATTCGGCCGGCGAACACCGTTCTCATGATCTCCGCCCGGCCGCGCGGCGGGGTGACGCGCCCGCGAGGTCAGCGCAGGAGGGGGAGGAGGAGGCGGTCGACGACCCGGACGACCATCTGCTCGTCGACGGCGAGTCCGAGGGCGGCTCCGCGGTGGAAGGCCAGAGCGGGGAACACCTCGCTGACCGAGGTCACGTCGGTGTCCGGTTGCGCTTCGCCGCGTTCGACGGCGCGGCTGATGACCTGGTGGAAGAGGGCTGTGTAGGGGCCGCCGATGGCTGCGGTGGCTGCAGTACGCAGCTCGTCCTCGTGCACCATCGCGGTCATCAGCCCTGCCAGGACGGCCTGGGTTCTTCCTTGGTGGACGTAGGTCCGTCCACACGCCAGGAGGTCCTCGCGCAGATCGCCGGTGTCAGGGACTGGTGGCACGTGGTACAGCTCGGCGACCGCGGCCACGACCAGAGCCGTCTTACCGGGCCACCGCCGATAGATCGTGGCTTTGGCCACCCCCGCCCGGGCGGCCACCCCCTCCACCGACAACCGGTCGAAGCCCTGCTCCAGCAACAGATCCTGCGTCGCACGCAGCACAGCAGCGTCCACGGTGACGTCTCGCGGGCGACCCGCCCCCCGCACCACTGCCTCGGCCATGACCCCATCCTACCAGTTGCAATACGCTACGGTAGCGTATTAGATTAGCAGCGGCTCCTAGATGAGGGTCCAACCGATGGAGGTCTTGATGACGACAGTGCTGATCGCCGGCTCAACCGGCATGCTCGGGAAGTTGATCGCCGCCCATCTGCTCGACCAGGACGGAGTCGAGGTGCGTCTGATGGCGCGCGACTCGACCCGTCCCGATCCTGAGAAGGCCGCCGCTCTGGAGGGCCTGACCGCTCGCGGCGCAGTACTGGTACCAGGCGATGTCAACGATCCGGCCTCCCTGGCGGAGGCAACCCGCGGCGTCGACGTCGTCGTCTCAGCGCTCCAGGGCGGGCCGACGGTCATCATCGACGGGCAGGTCGCGCTGGCAGAAGCCGCAGTAGGCAACGGCGCACGCCGGTTCATCGCCTCGGACTTCGCCCTCGACCTGTTCGCCGCCCCCGAAGGTGCCCCCCAGTTCGCGATGCGCCGCCAGGCTGACGCCGCCATCGACGCTATGCCGCTCCAAGTCGTCCACATCCTCAACGGCGCATTCATGGACATGATGCTCTACCCGCAGACCGCCGGCATCGTCGACCTCCACACCGACACCGCCCGGCTATGGGGCACCGGCGACGAACCGTTCAACCTCACCACCGTCGACGACACCGCCCAGTTCACGGCGCGACTGGCCACCGACCCCGACGACATCTCCGGCGTCCGCCGGGTCTCGGGCGCCGAGACCACGTTCAACACGATCATCGCCAAGACCGGGACGCTCACCGGCCGCCCGCTCACCATCCAGGTCCTCGGCGACGCCGACGACCTCCGGCGCATCACCGCCGCCGCGCAGGACCCCTGGTCAGTGCTCACGGAGTGGTACTTCCTGTCGATGATCACCGTGCCGCCATTCGCGACCACCGACACCGACCGCTACCCCGACCTCCAGCTCACCACCCTCGACGACTACCTCACCGCCGCCCACCACGCCTCACAGTCCTGACCCAACCCCACCATCAGCAGGAGACCGGTCCCATGCCGAACACACCCTCCAACACCCTCGAACCCTTCCTCACCACACGTCAGGACGTCCCCAGCTACTGGATGGTCGACTCCTTGTGGTCCGTCCTCGCCCCCGCCGAAGCCACCGGCGGCGCACTCACCGTCCTCGACCAACTGATGCCCCGCCGCAGCGGCCCCCCACCCCACGTCCACGATCGGCTGCACGAGTACTTCTACGTCCTCGACGGCGCCATCCACTTCCAGATCCGGCAAGAGGTGACAACCGCCCACACCGGCACGCTGCTGTCCATCCCCGCTGGCACCGTCCACGGCTTCGCCGTCGCCAGCGACACCGCCCGGGTCCTCAACCTCTACACCCCTGGCGGCTTCACCGAACAGATCAGCTACCTCGGCACACCAGCCACCGAGCTACGCCTCCCCCGAGCCGACGAGCACCCCCCCACCAGCGCCGAACGCCGCAACGCCTACCTCACCCGATCCGCCCAGCTCAACACCCAACGATGGCTGCTCCCCGGCGAAGGCGAAGACCTCCTGGCCGACGACCGCGACCCCTTCCAACCCTGACCCACCACCATCACAACCTCTTAGCGACCCTCACCGAGTCGAGAAAACCTCGTCCCCACACGCCGCTTCGCCCGCAGTTTCAACGAGCCTCCCGCTGCAGCCAACGCATGCGTCCCGTACCACGGTCGGCCACGAACCTGCTCCGCACGAGGGTCGGTCACTGACGTGCTCCGCACGAGGGTCGGTCACTGACGTGCTCCGCACGAGGGTCGGTCACTGACGTGCTCCGCACGGAGGTCGGCCACCGCATGCGCTTCGCGCAACGGTGAGCCGCTTTGAGGTTCGCCTCCTACTCTGATGCCCATGGCCAAGTTGTGGTGGCGATCCTTGGAGGAGTTTGAGCGTGACCTCAAGGGCGTGACCGATCCGCGCGTTCATAGAATGAGGGACTGGGCTGAGGCCCAAGAGCGATCCGCCGACGCCCCGGGCATCGGTCGCAATCCCAGGGCTCGCCGACAATTCCGGCAGATGCGTGACGCCAGCGACGCGGAGCTCTATCGGCGCGTGCTCCTCTGGCCGGAGTCGCAATAGCCGGTCGGCTTGCGTGCCTCCCGTCCCAGGCGACACCTTGAGAACCCACGCCCCAGCAAGGGATCGCCAGGGCCTACTGGCCCCGAATGCACCCGACGTTCGCTGGGAGACTAGTGATGTGGGGGGTAGCCGGCTCTCCTCAGATCTCTTTGCTCTGCGCGCTGAAGCATGGCTGCGATGTCGCGGGACACAGACAGCTGCTGCTCGCTCAGCGCATAGAGCGCTCGGAGTCCGGCCGCAATCTCAACCAACGTGTCGTTGGTCGCGATGGCGCGCATAGCGCGTCGCTGCTCAGGCTCGTTGAAGGACTCCAAGAAGCCGACGCGAGGTGTTCTCTGCACCACGTCGATAACCTACGGTGTCTGCCGCGACGGCGCTGGAGTTGTCTAGCAGGGTTATCAGCGTCACTCAGCCAGTTGTTGTCAGCGACTCCGCGGGCCGCACCTGCCATGCTCACTCAGCCGCTAGGGAGTAGGCCACTGCGTGCGTCCCGCACGAGGGTCGTCCACTGACGTCTCAGCACGAGGGTCGGCAACTGACGATGATGCGTCCGCATCCGTCGTAGCTAGGTGGACAGCTCGGTAAGGGCAATGGTGTTGCCGTCGGGGTCTTTGACCCAGGCGGCTTTGAGTCGGCCGTCGTCGAACACTCCGCGGGCATCAGTGCTGATCCCGGGCAGGTCGTAGTGCTCGAAGGTAACTCCTCGCGACGAGAGGTCGGTCATGGTCTCGTCGAGGTCGTCAACGAACCAGCCCGCCAGGGTTGCCGAGGACTTGCCTGCGTTGTCTGGCGAGAGGTATACGAAAATCCCCGTCCCCGCTGCGCAGGTATAGCGCACCCCTTGGTCCTCCACGTCCTGCCTCGGGCCAAGTCGCAGGCCGAGCTGGTCCTCATAGAACGCTCGGGCCTGATCGAGGTCTGACACGGCAATGACGACCTCGACCTTGTGTTCACTTAGTCCCACTTCTGGCTCCTCACCGATCGAAGGGTATTTCTGGAGCGGAGAACTCTCATTCCTCGCCCAGTGGGCGCACCTGAACTGTGCCCAGTTTGGCGACCGGATGCTGGGCGGCCACCGCCACCGCCTCGTCCAGGTCGGCGCAGTTGATCAGCTCGAAGCCGCCGATCTGCTCCGATGTCTCGGTGAACGGGCCATCCTCGAGCAGGACCTGATCATCTCGCACCCGCACCGACCGTGCATCGCTGATCGGTCCCAAGGGGCCGCCGACAGTGCGGATCCCCTGCTCCTCCAACGCCTTGGCCCACGCTTGGGAGTCGGCGGTCAACCCTGGCTGTGCGTTCGCCGCCGCAGACGCCTCAAAGCAGATCAATAGCAGGTAGCGCATGACGTCTCCTCGATTCGGGCTCGCCAGGCATCGGACACGACGTTCGGAGATGGATACCGGTCAGGACCGCCGATCCACGCGCTTCCCATGGTCAGGGTCAGCACATCGGGCAGCGGCTGGGGTCCGCGAGGTTGCTCAGGACCAGCTCGAAGCCGAGCCAGCGCGACGGTGGCGACCAGCTCGTTGATCGTCGCCCCGACCGCTCGCGCCGCCGCCAGGTCCTTCAGCCGCTGGCGCAGCAGCACCGCCCGATCTTCTCGGGACATGCCGGTCGCGGCCCACCGCGACCGGACCAGCCGGACCCACGACGCAAGAAGCCACTCCAGCTCCGGCTTGATCACAGCGCACTCGCCGCCTGCAGCTGGACCGTGCCCTGGCCGGCTTCAAGCTGCTCGAGCAGACGCCCCACCACGGCATTCAGGTTTCGCCACTGCCTTGACCAGCGTGCCAGTGCTGCCTCACCGGCGCTGGTCAGCGAGAGCACCGTGCGAGGAGACCCGACCAGACTCGTCACACTGGTCTCGTCCAGCAGGGCCCTGCTGGCGTAGCCGGTTGCCCACAGGGTAGAGGCTGCCGAAGCTCACGGCTCCAGTCCTCGGTCCGCCATCCGGCCGACAAGCGCGTACACGCGGTCGGGCTGTCGACCCACCATCGACAACACGCACATATCCAGCACGCCTCGATGCAACAGGCTGCGGCGCGGTTCGCGGGTCATCAGCCACCGGCATGAGCCGACGGTACTGTCCGCCGCACAGTAGTGCTAGGGGCTTGCTACTTGGTAGGTCAACTCATCGCACCCTTGCTGGTTGGGTCACGCCGGACCTTTGCTGCCTGCTGAATCGGTCATTGCAGTCTTCGTCCTCAGGGGCGGCCCCGCTAGTGCTTCAGATAGGGATCGGCTATCCGGGGTCCAGGAGAACTGGTTGTTGCCGTTGACACTGGTGAGTGACCTCCTTCGCGACAAGGGCGTGACAGTCGGGCGACGCTCGTGCGACATCCCTTGACACCGTGCTGGAGGAGGTGGCGCACTCGGGGTATGGACTCTCAGGTGTGGCTGATCACCGGCGCGTCGTCGGGCTTCGGACGCTCGGTCGCCGAAGCGGCGCTGGTCGAGGGGTTCACGGTGGTGGCAGCAGTGCGTCGTCCGGACGCCCTGGGCGAGCTCGCGGAGAAGGCGTCGGTAGTCGAGCTCGATGTCACCGACCTCGACGCCATGCCGGGGGTCGTGGATCAGGTCCTCGCGGAGCACGGACGCATCGATGTCCTGGTCAACAACGCGGGCCGCGGCCACCTCGGAGCCGCCGAGGAAACGACCGACGACGAGCTGCGGCAACTGATGGACCTCCACTTCTTCGGCCCGACCGCACTCACGCGGCTCGTCCTGCCGTCCATGCGGGACCGCCGCTCAGGTGCGATCGTGCAAATGAGCAGCATGGGTGGCCGCACGACCTTTCCGGGCGTAGGGGCGTACTCCGCGTCGAAGTACGCCCTTGAGGGATGGTCGGAAGCGCTGGCCGCCGAGCTGCAACCATTCGGCATCAAGGTCCTCATCGTCGAGCCCGGCGCCTTCCGAACCGGCTTCAACACTGCAGGCGCTATTGGTACCTCGACACCCATCGACGCCTATGACAACCAACTCGGGCCCTTGCGGAACCGCTTCGCCGAAGCCGACGGCCAGCAGCCCGGCGACCCTGCCAAGGCCGCCGCAGCCATCATTAGCGCCCTCGCCCAGCCAAACCCGCCACTGCATCTCCCCCTGGGTCCAGACGCCGTCGAGTCGATCCGCACCAACCTGGCAAACCAGCAAGCCGAACTCGACGCCTGGATCGAGCTAAGCAACAGCACGAACGTAGACCCCTGACCGCCACCCGCCACGACCTGCATTGGACAGGCACCTTCGAAGTGTCCCGCTTAAGGGTCGTCCACTGACCCGCTCCGCACGAGGGTCGTCCACTGCGTGCACGTCTGGTTCGCGACGATTGCTCGCACATGGACTAGAAGGCGGGCCCGCGTGTCAGCCTCTCGGTGAGCTGGTGCAGGTACTCGGGCGGTCCTGCTTCGGCGAACCAGAGCTCCGCCGCGTGGAGCGGAAACCAGGCCCTCACCTCGGCGGGATCAGCGTCGTAGCCCTCGACCAGCGCTCCGATGGATCGCGCGTCCTTGAGCGACGGCAGCCTCGGCTCCACGCCGTGCTCGGCTCCACAGATTCCACCGCGTCGCTCAACGGCCCCGAGCGGCGAGCCGTGGAAGTCCCGCGGCCCCTTGCGCCTGCCGCCGCGATGAGGTGCCTCTACCCGATCATGCCGGTGACCCGACCGGAAAGGCCAGACATCATGGACAATGAGGCTAAGCCTGCCCTCAGTGCGTCTACCAGGTCCGATCGCTGTCCAGTAGTCGAGCGCACTGATTGACGAGACTGCACAGCAGCATTCCCAGTCAGCTGACGATCGACACAGTCGGGATCGTTCAAGTTCGTGCGCCTCGCCCGTGGAGCGGCCATGACTGCTTTCGCAGGGGCAGGATCAATCAAGTCCCGAGGTGTTCCCAGCGGCGGCTGGCGCGGATGCTAGCGACGGTTTGCAAGCTGACGCCGTGGCGGGCAGCGAGGGCGGCGACGGTATCGGTGCTGGCCCTGATGGTGCGAGCCTGGGTTTCGCTGAGGTGCGCGTTCCAGTGCTTCTCGCCGTGGGCGAAGGCGCCGGCATCGGTCTTGATGCGGACTCGGTCGGCAGGAGTCATGGGTTGCAGGTGTGAAGGATTGACGCAATCGGGGTGGGGGCAGTCGGCGGTGCGGGTGAGCTCGTGGCCGTCGGGGACCGCTCCGTGGTGGTGTTTCCAGACGACCCGGTGGGCCAGACGTTTGCGCCTTGATAGCGGCCTTCACCGTAGCCGCTGCTGGTGTGTCCGCCGATCCAACGCAGGCAGGCGCCGTCAGCCGCAGTGCGGGCCTTCAGCCACTCGGCGAACGGCTGCTCGCCGCGGTCGGCAGGCTGGCGAAGGCCAGCATTCCTGAGATGGCGGGCGACTGTGTAGGGGTGGACCTGCAACTCGGCGGCGACCTCTTCGTCGGTCCGACCTCCGCCGATCCGAGCGGCCCACCAGATGGGGTCCGCAGGCAACTGGCGCTGCTGACGTAGCTGCACACCGGCAGCGAGGAGGAGCCGGCGGATGGTGCCGCGGCTCAAGCCCTGCTCGATTGCAAGGGCTCTCATGCTCGCACCGGCCTGGTAGCGGCGGACCAGCTCGTCGATCTGGTGATGACCTTCGGGCGGAATGACCGGCTTGTCGCGGCGTCGCCGGTCCGTCCGGGTCTCCTCGGCCTGGTCGACGACACCGGCAGAGTCCGAAGAAGGCTCGATGCCGACGTGGAACTGGTCTTGGTGGGTGGTGCTCAGCTCGTTCTCGTAGTCGACATCCTCGAGTGCGAAGCAGACCTTACCGCGTTCGTCGTCCAGCACGGTCGAGTCGAGGTCGTCGAACCTGACCGCGGCCGCCTGTCTGCCCACCATGACCCCGCCGTTCCGGTCCTTGTCCCCAGTGATCAGTCGCCGCCCAGGTCCTGGCTGAGGTGATGCAGCTGGGTGCGGAGCTCGGCCAGGGCGGCGGCGGGCAGTCGGGTCTGACACGCCACCCGATGTTGGACCCGCGCTGCCCGTCGTTCGAGCGCTCGACCGCCGGGGGTGAGGGTGATCCGCACGACCCGCCGGTCAGCAGCGTCGCGATTACGGAGCAGGAGGTCGGATTGCTCAAGACGCGTCAGCACAGGCAGCAGCCCATGCGCAGGCAAGCGCAGAGTCTCCGCCAACTCGGTGACGGTCTGATCGTCGTGCTCCCACAGCGCCATCAGCAGCAGGTACTGCGGGTAGGTCAGCCCCAGCTCGGCCAGCAGCGGCCGGTAGGCACGAACGATCTCGTTCGTCGCCGCGTACAGGGCGAAACACAGCTGCTCATCCAACCGCAGCCGGTCGGCGACCACAACCCGGTCGGGAAGCGCAACGGCGGTGACCGGCCGGTCATCGACCACCAGGTGCTGTTCAACGCTCACGGGCGGAGCGGCCACAGGTAGTGAAGTCACAGGTAGGCCTCCTTCGAGCGCATATCACCTCACGCGCGAAGTGATGTGTCAAGGACCACAGCGGGAGTCGGGACCTTCGTCCCGACCTCAGGAGCCGAAGGTCGCAACCAGACAGGACACCGTTGTCAACCTCACGCGTGATCCATAGAGTCCTGGCAGGCGGCGGGGGCGGCCTCTTCCGAAATGTCCACCGTTCTCCCGTCAGGAGCTGGTTCGTGTCCACGTCGTCACCTTCGGTTGGTTCCCCCCGTCGCCGGTTCACCCTGGCTGCCTTGCTGACCGGGGTATTAGGGGTGGTGGTATTGGCGCTGTCCATGAACTCCAGCCTGGCCGCGTTCACCGCCTCTATCACCAACTCGGTCAACACCGCCGCTGCCGGCACCGTGATCATGGAGGAGAAGAACGCCGCCGGCACCGTGACCTGCCTCTCCACCGACGGCACCGGCAACAACGTGGCCACCAACGCCGCCACCTGCGCCACGATCAACAAGTACGGCGGCTCGACCACCATGGTGCCGGGCCAGACGGTTTCGACCACGGTCACGATCAAGAACACCGGCACCGCGGCCGCCACCTCGTTCACGCTCGCTCCGGGCACCTGCACCCAGTCCGGCAACGTGTCGGGCAGCGCCACCGACTTCTGCGCCAAGCTCGGCATCGTGATCACTCAGACCGCTGGCACCACCACCAGCACCATCACCCCGGCGTCGTCGAGCCTGACCAGCCTCGCTGCCGGCGGGGCGCTGACCCTGGCCGCCCCGGTCGCCGCCGGCGCCACGGTCTCCTTCACCTTCGCCGTCACCCTGGCCGCCAGCGCGGGGAACACCTACCAGGGTCTGGCCGCCTCGCAGCCGTTGGTCTGGACCTTCACCGCCTGACCGAACCACCTAGACCTCCAGCGGTCCCGGCCCAACCTGAGCACGACGGGTTGGGTCGGGGCCGCAGGGTCCACCACACGATCTCTCGGGGATGAGGGAGCTCGAGCCGTCATGGCGTACACCGCTACCGTCCAAGGACTGGGCGGTGCCGCCGACCAGCGGTCGGCTCGTACCTCGATGGCGGCGGTGCTGGCGGGTTTGGCGGTGTGTCTGGTGCTGGTCACCGCCGGTACGGTGTGGCGGCTCACCGGCGGGAAGTGGGCGATCATCGAGACTCCCTCGATGGGAGTGGCCGCCCCGGTCGGGACGCTGATCTTGACCCGCCCCGCCCTGCCGGCCGACCTATCGGTGGGGGACATCGTCACCTACCGGCCGCGAAACATGCCCGACAACCTCATCACCCACCGGGTGGTCGCCATCCTGGACGACGGGTCGGTGCAGGTCCGCGGCGACATCAACGGCGCTGTTGACCCGTTCCCGGTCACCCAGGACGACCTGGTCGGTGAGGTCGTCGCTCACTACCGGGGGCTGGGCTGGCTGGTCCGCGGGCTGCCGACTCTCCTCTTGGGGATCGTCGTCCTCGTCATCGGGTCTGCGCTCTACGTGCCGACCCGGTGGCGTTCCAGCGTCCGCATCCTCGGCAGCACCATGCTGGTGGCGGTCACCTCGCTGATCGTTCGACCGTTCGTGCACCCCGTCTTGGTCACCGTGGCCGCCACCGGCGACGGGCTGCACGCCACCATCGTGTCTGGCGGCCTGCTCCCCACCCGGGTCACCGGCCTACCAGGGCATCATGTCGACCTCCACCTCGGCGAGGTCGGCTCCGTTCCCGTCGCCGCCAACGCAGCCGGCGGTCCGCTGATGGTCAACGGTGCCCCCCACCTGACCGGCTGGTGGCTGGTCGCCATGATCGTCGTCTGCCTCATTCCCCTGCTCTGGACCACAATCGTCGGCCTCACAGCCGAGCTGCCCACCGACACCTATCCCACCGACGAGGGGCGGCTGCCGTGACCCGCCGACCAGCCGTGGCGCGGCGCTGGCAGCACCTAGTGCGCGGGCCGCTCCGGCACCTGCTGATGGTCACTCTGGTTGTGGTGCTCGTGTTGAGTGCTGCCGCCGCGCTCGTGCCCGGTTCAAGGGCTGCGATCACCGCACAAGTCACCAACGGCACCAACGGCACCAAAGCTGCCGACTACTTCACCTGCGCAGCCGCCTACACCGCCAACACCCCCGGCATCTACTACAAGCTCGACGACACCGGGACGACGGCTGCTGACTCGGGCGCCAGCGCCCGCACCGGCACCTACCAGGGCGCGGTCACCAAAGGCGTCGCTGGCGCCTGCACTCGCGACACCGGCACCGCCATCACCCTCGACGGGACCACCGGCTACGTGAACTACGCGACAGCGCTGACCACCAACACCAGCTACACCAGCGAAGCCTGGATTCGGACCACCACCGCCCGCGGCGGCCTGATCACCGGGTTCGGCGCCGCCGCCACCGGCGCGTCGAGCACGACCGACCGCGTCCTCTACCTCACCAACACCGGCCGGGTCGCGTTCGGAGTCAACAACGCCGCCAAAGCCACCCTCACGACCCCCAACCCCTACAACGACGGCGCCTGGCACCACATCATGGCCACCGCCGGCCCCACCGGCCTCACCCTCTACGTCGACGGCACCGCCGTCACGACAAGCGCCACGGTGATCGCCGCCTCCTACAGCGGCAACTTCCGGGTCGGGTACGACAACCTCACCGGCTGGACCAACGCCCCCACCAGCAGCTTTCTTGCCGCCAGCGTCGACGACGTCGCCGTCTACGGACGCACCCTCACCGCCACCGACGCCCTCAACCACTACACCTCCGGACGCCGCCCCACCTAGCCCCCCACCGCCCGAAGCGCAACCCGACCGCAAACAAGCACCGACAACCCCTGGCTAGGATCTGACTGCCTCGGGGCCGACCGTGCAGGAAAGGAACAAGGCGTTGAACCGCCTCCATCTCGTCCCCGCTCTTCCCACGCCTGCCGAAGCCCGCGACATACGAGTCGCCGCCGTGCTGGACGTGCTGGCCGGTCAGGCAATCGCCACGGTCGCACAGCAGCGCGATGTGGACTTGGCGTTGCTGCGCCGCTGGACCGAGGACTTCCTCGCGGCCGGGACCGCCCAGGTCACCAACCAGCCCGACGCCGACGCTGCCCACCAACGCGACCGGTTCCTGGCCGCCTTCGCCCACGAGATGCGCACCCCCCTGGCCACGGCCACCGGCTGGGCCAGCATGCTCCGCAGCGGCGCGCTACCCCCGTCCGCGCTCCCCAGCGTTCTCGACAAGCTGGGGGCGGCTTTGGATCGGCTGACCGAACGGACCCTCGATGTCGAGCTCCTCGCCTCCTGTTCGCTGGGCCGCCTCACCCTCACCCAACAGCTCACCACGATCAGCACCCTGACCGGCCATCTGACCGGTCTGCCAGTGATCTCTGGGGCCGGCGCCACCACCCAAGTGTGGGTCGATCCCGACCGGTTCTCCCGCATCCTGCGTGACCTGTGGGACGCCGCCAACTCGCTGCCTGTTCCCCGCGCCCGCAGCCTGCACGTCCACCCGACCGCCGGCGGCTGGATGGAGTTCCGGGTCGTCCGCGACGCCGACCCGATCAGCCCCGACATCCTGCAAGCCCTGTTCGACCCCTTCGACGCCAACCATGACGGCACCGGCGTCACCATCGGTCTCTACCTCGCCCGCGCCCTCACAGTCGCCCACGGAGGCACCCTCGGCGTCGACCAAGACGACCAGCACGCCACCTTCTGGGTCCGCATCCCCCACCACCCCACACACCCGACCACAGCCCACCCATTCACCACCCCTGACCTCAACGAGGAGACCCGATGATCTTCAAGCTTGCCTGCGGCGACGTCATGCCCGGCTGCTCCGCCCGCTTCGAGAACACCAACCGCGCTCACCTCATGAACGACATCGCCCAGCACGCCGCCACCCACCACGGCATCACCACCATCACCCCCGACATCACCGCCGCCCTCGACAACCACATCCAGACAGCCGCCTCCTGACCATCACGCGACCCGGCCAACACCACCCGCCGCTCAACCTGTCGACGGAGAACAGTGACCATCCCCACGTCCTATCCGGCCAGACCATCAGCCACTGCCGTCACGATCGACGCGGTGCTCACCGAGCACCGTCTGCGGACGGTGTGGCAGCCCATCGTTGCTCTCGAGGACCGCTCGGTCGTCGCCTACGAGGCCCTCACCCGCGGCCCGGCCGGCACCGAGCTGGAGGGCCCGATCGCGCTCTTCGACGCCGCCCGGGCGGCGGGTCGCCTTGGTGAGCTGGACCGGGCCTGCCGCTCAGCGGCGCTGACGGCAGCCCTCGAGCAAGGCCTGTTCGCGCCGCTGCACCTCTTCGTCAACGTCGAGCCCGAAGTTCTCGACAGCGCTCCGGCGACCGAGTTGGCCGCGCTCGCCCACGCGAACCCCCGACTACTGGTGGTGCTGGAGATCACAGAACGGGCTCTGGCAGCCCGACCCGCCGAACTGCTCAGCACGGTGAGCCGGGTACGCGAGCTGGGTTGGAGGGTGGCCCTGGACGACGTCGGCGCGAACCCCGCTGCGCTTGCGTTCATGGAGATCCTGCGGCCCGACGTGGTCAAGCTCGACCTCCGACTCGTCCAGGACCGGCCCTCGCGCGCTATCGCCGAAATCATGAACGCGGTCAACGCCTACGCCGAACGGTCCGGTGCTCTGCTGCTCGCCGAAGGCATCGAAACCGAACCCACTGCGAGACCGCCGCCGCTCTCGGAGCCAGGCTGGGTCAGGGCTTGCTCTTCGGCCGCCCAACTGCCGACCCGCAAACCTGCCCCAGCGCACATCCCGGCACCCCTCCGGCTACCGAGCCCGCCCATCGAAATCCGCTCACACCTTTCCGACTCCCCCTTCGCCGCTCTACCGATCGGCACTGCGCTGCGGATCGCGCCCAAGAAGCTGCTGATCGAGCTGAGCAAGCAACTCGAACGCGAGGCCCTACGACCTGGTCCACATCGCTGAAGACCTGGTCGCCGCCGCGCCCGGAATCGCTGGCGTGACCGCCGTGAGGATCCGCTGGGTCGGGCACCAGCTCGACAGCGAAGCCACCGTCACCACGGACCCGGCCATGCCCGTCGGACGCTTCCACGAGCTCGAGCACGATCTCACCGACACACTGGGCCAGCAGCTGTCCAGCGCCCAAAGTCTCCGACTCGTGCCGGCCTCGCACCTGCACGGCTCGGACCGGTAACGCTGCCGCCGACTCCACGGCACTCCCCGCCAGCCGGCATCAGCCGACGTCGGAGCAGCACTTGCCTTCGCGGTCGCTAGCGGACAGCCAGATCGAAGTTGGTCTCCTCGGGCTCGCCCGAGTGGCCGACCACGATGAGTCAGCTGGTGCGGTGGCCGAAGACGATGACGTTGCTGAGGTAGTGGTCGACGGGGTCGAAGGGACCGCCGCAGGTGACGAGCCGGATCTGGGGCTGGTCGAAGTCGCCGTAGTAGACCTCGTCGGTGGGGAAGTCGTCCTTGGGGTAGACGGCGACCTTGTCGACGGTGAAGGTGACCCGGGTCTTGTCCCTTCGGGTGACGTGGATCTTGTCGCCCTTCTCGACCGCGCCGAGCCGGTAGAAGACGCCCGGCCCCTTCTTGCTGTCGACGTGGGCGCCGAGAACGGCCGGTCCGAGCTGGCCGGGCGTGGGTCCGTCGGCATACAGGCCGACCTCGTCGGCGCTGCCGGGCACGTTCAGGGTGCCGTCCTTCGCCACCTGGAGGTCGACGAAGCTGGTGGAGCGGATGCCGACCGAGGGGATGTCGAGGGCCGTCGGTGCCGAGGCCGGCAGGAAGGCGCCGATCCGGGTCTTGGGCTCAGCCGACGGCGCGGGCCGCGCCGGGGTCCGGCCTCCGCCGCTTCTCGCCGGGCTGGGGCTGGGTGCGCTCCTCGTCGGTTCCGGTGTCGGGCTGACGGTGACGACGGGTTCAGCGGCTGCCGGTTGCGGGGGTCCAGCCCGGCCCTGTACCCCGAGGGTGAGGACGACGATCCCGACGAGCAGCAGGACGACGGCAGCCGCCGCAGCGATCAGTCCGCTGCGACGGCCACCGTCTGCCATGGTTGCGTCCCTCAGGCCTGGGTGCGGAACCGTCGGACGGCGACGAACCCGCTGCCAGCGGCGGCCAGGAGGGCGCCACCACCGAGGGCGATCATCGTGGTGTTCGGTCCGGCGGCGGTCGCGCCACCACCCGTGGCCATCCCTCCGTCGGGGGCGGTGCTCAACACCCCGCACAGCGCGGGGTCGGTGGCCTCGGTCGGGAGGTCGGGGTTGAGGTCGCTCTTGGCCTTGCCGCTGTACTTGCCGTCGTGGTTGTGGTCCACGCCGTGGATGACGACCACCGACTGGCCGTCGGTGATGGCCTTGGCCACGTCGTCGGAGACCTTGATGCTGCCGCGCTCGTAGCTGATCTTGCCGCCCTTGGCGGTGTCGAACCGGTCGACCGCCAGTCCGCTGTCGGGGCTGGTGTCCCCGGTCTTGGTCAGCGACACCACGATGGCACCGTAGGCCGGGCCACCCTCGGTGGTGTTCAGGCGGCCGTTGCCGTCGCTGTCGTCGGAGGCGGTCGGGCACTCGTGCCGGGCGTCAGCGCCGAAGTGGATGTGCGCGGCGTGCGGGGCGTCGGCCAGCAGACCCATGGCGGCCATCGTCACGGTGATCGAGTTGCCGCTCACCTTCACCATCGCCGTGCCACTGCCGTCGACGCCGTTCTCCGCGACCGGCCGTAGGTTCGCGTGCACACTGCCCGTCGCCGCCAGCGCCGGACCGGCCCCGAACGCGGCCAGAGCCGCCGCACCGCACGCCACCCCAGCAAGTCTCTGAATATTCCGCATCTTTCCTCCTTGAAAGGGTGGAGGCTCCGGCGTCACGCCCGGATGTTCCGAGCCGCACGGCCTCACCGAAAAAGGTTCGACACCGACCACGGAAAGGATTGGTCGGCCCCATGACAGAGCAGCCGCCGGTGGGCGCCCGTGCGGATGGCTGAAGTTGCTACCGACCGTGAGAGCGTTGGTGGTGAGCCCAGCGTCCGTTCCCTGGAGACGCCGCCACTGGCTCGATGGCCGTCGTGATCGACCTTGGCTCAAGTTGCACTCGTCGCGGTAGCTGCGCGCTTGGGCTGGTCCTGTCACGGCTGGCAGGTGGGGCATCATGCGCCAGGGTCAGGCGTGGAAGTTCCGAGGCTGGTCGAGCTCAACGCTGCCCTGTCCGCCGAGGCCACCGACCGCGCAGTCTGCGGCGTCCTGCGCTGACCTCGTTCTTGCAAAGGCTGAGAAACAAGCTCGACTGAGCAGGAAGCCCGGACACCCTTCGGGTGTCCGGGCTTATTGGCATTCACCAGCTGTCGGTAGGCCACGACGTCGCAGCAGAAGCACAGCGCGCTCAGGGCAAGTGAACCTCTGAACAATTTCAGGCCCGGAGGCATCGCTGGCTGAGGCTGGTGTCGTCGGCCGGCAACTAGCTGAGCCCTCACCCGACTGCAGCGGCTTACTCCGCGGCATGGCGGCGAACCGTCGTTGTGGTGACAACTGCGGTTGAAGCGCCCCGCCGGGTCCGCCCTGACGTGGAGGACGACGTGGACAGCGGCGCGGACGGAGCAGCCAGCAGACATGGTGATTACCAGCACGTCGCAGCCCTCCGAAGTGAGAAAAGAACACCGACGACACCGTAATGGCACGTTCCAACGCTGAGCTTGTGGTAACGGTTCTATAACGCCTAGGGTCCCGGGGAACGTCGGGTTGTCGCTGCAGACGGAGTCGGACTGACACACCGAAACACGCACCACCTCTACCAACCTGGCCCTCGGGCCGCGAGGAGTCACCGTGGACACCAGACTGAGCCGTGCCATCGCGGCAAGCGCCGTAACCACTGCCCTGCTGTTCGCTGGGGCAGCACCGCTGCCAACGACAGCTCCCACGGCTGCTGCTGCGACAAGCGCCAGCGCCAGCGCCAGTAAGGCGACCGATGGCACAGCGCGGACCACCACTGCCAACCTCAACCTGCGCAAAGGCCCTGGCCGGTCCTACGGGGTGATCAAGGTGTTGCGGAAAGGCGTGAGAGTGACCCTGACCGGCCGGTCGAGCAACGGGTTTGCCCGAGTGCAGAACGCCAACGCGATCGGCTGGGTGAGCACCAAGTACCTGTCGACCTCCAAAGTGTCCACCAGGTCGGCGCCGGCACCAAGGTCGTCGGTCACGCCGAGAGGGCTCAAGCCGAACGCCGCCAGGACTTCCAACGCGGCGGTAGCGAAGTTCCCCAGGATCAAGACCGTCTACGGAGTCCGTCCTGGTGGAGGCGACCACGCGACCGGGCGGGCGGTGGATCTCATGATCCCCGCCTACAGGTCCACATCCGGCAAGCAGCTCGGCGGGAAGGTCGCCGCCTGGGCCAGGACCAACGCCAAGACGCTGGGGATCACCTACGTGATCTGGAACCAACACATCTGGAGTGCCAGACGCAGCAGTGAGGGCTGGCGCGCCATGGCCAACCGCGGCGGCGACTCCGCCAACCACAAGAACCACGTACACATCAGCGTGAAGTAGGCTGAGTGCTCGATTTTGGAGCCTGCCACCCCTGCAACCTTCCCCGGCTCAACCCTCATAGGCCTGCTCGGGGGGCTGCGAAAAGGGTCAGGAGGGACCGGAAGCATCAGTGACGCGGTGGGGAGTGTTCCGCCTCTGCCCTACTTTGCCGTCCGGTGCGTGACCCCTGGGCCTCACCTCATGCTGCTTCGAGCGTCCACTCGCCGAGAGACGTCCGCCGGGCGGGTGACCCAACGTCTGTGACGCACCGACGCAGGCCCCACCGGTCAACCGGCCGACCGGTCAACCGAGGGGTCGGACGCAGCTGCCGCTGTGCGGATTGGACCAAGACCGTCCCACCCGCAGGATTTAGAGCACTTTGTCGACTGCTCCTGTAGGACCGCTGGCAGCGGGAGTACGGCGAACACGGCCTGGCCGATGCCCGTCAGCGCGGCGAACTGGGCGCCGGCGTCGTGGTGGGCGAAGTCGACGTCACCGTCTCAGGCGATGACGACCACACACTTGCCGTGGAGGGCGTCCTCGCCGCCCACAGGCCGTCAGGGGCGTAGCGGTTGAGGTCGTCTAGCAGAGCCTGGTTATCGACGACCAGCTGCATCCGGTCCCACCCCACCACTAGCCGGCCCCTCCGCCCCGGCGGTTCGCCGAACACCGCCCAGTCGTCGGTGGTGGCCATCAGCACCGACACCGCGTTCGGCCCGGGAGTCAGGACCTTCCCGCACCTACGGCCCACAGCAGAGGCACGGTGTGCCCAGCATCTCAATTGCTCTGACTCGGCTGTCGTCAGCGGCCGGAGCCTGCCCCTGAGCCGGCACACCGGCGACGCAGCTTCGCAGTCTTCGACGCGACCAGCAGGGGTACGACCCAAAGATCGAAGTGCCACACACCTCTTGCATTGTCGGACCTGTGGACAACTTGGGCCCCGAGCTCGGGCCTCCGGCAGCGCCAACTCGTCACCTGCAGGGCTGCTCAGGAGCGCTCGACCAGTCACCACCGCTGACGCGTGGGCGACCCGAGCAAAGGGGTCCACCAGGACGAGAGGGTGCCGCCGCCGCTGGGACGAGCCAGCCCGGCCCGGGGACACCGCCAGACGTTGAAGGGCCGACGATCCCGGGCTCCCTCCGCTGCGAGTCACCACCCCGAAGACCGGGGGAACGTTGCCGAAGACGCCACTGACCAGGTCAGATCAAAGTTCCCCCAGGTTGAGCCGCCGTGCCTCCTCGGCGGCGCGGACCGACGCCTGGGCCTTGGTGCAGCGCAGCAGCATGTCGGGCCGGGTCCAGCCGGCCACCGCCATCAGCCCGCCCTCCGAACCGCCCTTGGCAAGCCAGCGGTGGGCCGCGGTGTGCCGGAGCAGGGGTGGGTGGAAACCCGCGATGCCGGCCGCCTGGGCCCGCATCGCGAGGGTCTTGTGCAGGGCGTCACAGGTGAAGCCCTTGCCGCGATCGCCCACCCAGAGGGCCGACTCCCCCGCCAGCCGGTGGCCCTTGCGGGCCCTCAGGTAGCGGTCGATCGCGGCGGCCGTCTCGACGGCCAAGGGGACCCGGCCGGTGCCGCCCTTGCCCCGACGGATGGTGGCGGTGGGCGGGTCGGACCGCAGGCTGAGGTCACCGGTCTGCAGGGCGACGACCTCACCGGCCCGGGCACCGGTGGTGAACACCAGCCGCACGATGACTTCGTCGCGCTTGTCGCGGACCTCGGGTCCGCGGCACGCCTTGAGCAGAGCGCGGAGCTGGTCGTCGCTCAAGGGTTCGACCACCGGCTTGTCGAGCTTGGGGGCCTTCAGCCCCAGCAGCGGGTCGCTGGCCTGCTCACCCTCCTCGGTCAGCCAGGCCGAGAAGCGCCGGACGGCGAGCTGCCGTGAAACCGCGGTCGCGGGCCGGGCGCCGTCGCTGAGCAGGTCGTCGACGAACTCGCGGAACTGCCGACGGTCGATCACCGCAGACCGCTCGGCCCGGGCGCACCAGGCCAGATAGGCCCGGACGCCGTCTCCGTAGGCCTTGACGGTCTGCGGCGACTTCCGCTCGGCGCGCAGGTGCAGCTTCCAGGAGCCGAGCACCTCGGCGAGGACAGCAGTAGGGACAGGACGCGCTCTGGCACGTCCTGACCTACCGCACTATCTCTGGACTAGAGCGCTGGGCGAGGTAGCGGACTCGGCCGAAGGCCGCTGAACACCTAGCCAGGCGCGGTTTGAGCCCGAGATCTCAGTCCAGGTAGTCGCGCAGGACCTGCGAGCGCGACGGGTGCCGCAGCTTGCTCATGGTCTTGGACTCGATCTGCCGGATCCGCTCACGCGTCACCCCGTAGACCTTGCCGATCTCGTCGAGCGTCTTCGGCTGGCCGTCGGTCAGGCCGAACCGCATCGAGACCACGCCGGCCTCGCGCTCGCTGAGGGTGTCCAGCACGTCGTGCAGCTGCTCCTGCAGGAGGGTGAAGCTGACGGCGTCGGCCGGGACGACCGCCTCGGAGTCCTCGATCAGGTCGCCGAACTCGGAGTCGCCGTCCTCGCCCAGCGGGGTGTGCAGGGAGATCGGCTCGCGACCGTACTTCTGCACCTCCACGACCTTCTCCGGAGTCATGTCGAGCTCCTTGGCGAGCTCCTCCGGCGTGGGCTCCCGGCCCAGGTCCTGCAGCATCTGGCGCTGCACCCGGGCCAGCTTGTTGATGACCTCGACCATGTGCACCGGGATGCGGATGGTGCGGGCCTGATCGGCCATCGCCCGGGTGATCGCCTGCCGGATCCACCACGTCGCGTAGGTGGAGAACTTGTAGCCCTTGGTGTAGTCGAACTTCTCGACCGCACGGATGAGGCCCAGGTTGCCCTCCTGGATCAGGTCCAGGAACAGCATGCCGCGGCCGGTGTAGCGCTTGGCCAGGCTGACCACGAGACGCAGGTTGGCCTCGAGCAGGTGGTTCTTGGCCCGGCGGCCGTCCTCGGCGATCCACTCGAAGTCCTCGAGCTGGGCGGCCTTCGTCTTGACCTTGGGGTCGTTGATCTTCTCGTCCGCGAAGAGGCCGGCCTCGATCCGCTTGGCGAGCTCGACCTCCATCTCGGCGTTCAGCAGCGCGACCTTGCCGATCTGCTTCAGGTAGTCCTTGACCGGGTCGGCGGTGGCGCCGGCGACCATGACCTGCTGCTCGGGCTCGTCGGCGTCGTCGGCGGCGGAGAGGACGAAGCCCTGGTCCTCGACCAGCTCCTTCTCCAGCGGCGCGACCTTGGCCGGCTCGAAGGCGTTCTCGTCGACGTCGTCCAGGGTCAGCTTCTTGCCGACCGTGACCACGAGCTCGTCGGCGTCGATCTCGACCACCACGTCGGTGCCGGCCACCTCGCCCTCGGGGACGGCCGCGGCCAGCTCCTCGACGCTGATGTCCTCGAGCTCGGTGGGCACCGCGTCGTCGTCGGACACCGGAGCCGCCGCGGTCTTGGCCGCGGGCCCGCGCCGGACCGGGGCCTTGCCCTCCGTGGTGACCGCCTTGAGGGCGGCCTTCTTGGCCGGAGCACGCTTGGCGGGCGCCTTCTTCACCGGGGCGCTCACCTGAGGAGCACGGTCAGCGGCCGCCGCGCTCACGGCGACGGTGGACGACGGGTCTGCGTGGGAGGGGGGTGTCACAAAGTACCTCTCGGGCTTGCGAGGTGGAACAAGGGCAGGCAGAGCCCCGCGGATGTCAACAGGAGCTCCAGGACGTAGTCTGTCACGGCCCTCCAAACATCGCACTGAGGATTCACGGAGAGTTCCTCAGTGTGCATCTGCAGGGTCTGCGTCCAGCGTACGCGCGCGGGAGCAACCCTCGAGCCAGCGGCACCCGCGCCGGGCGCGCGGGGGAGGGCTCGCGGCGAGCCTTCAGACGGTCTCGGCCTTGACCGCCAGCACCGGGCAGGCGGCGTCCAGGAGCACCCGCTGGGCGTTGCTCCCCAGCAGCAGCTTCCCGACCGGGGAGCGCCTGCGGAGCCCGATGACGATGAACTCGGCGGCGCGGGCGTCCGCGGTCGTGATCAGCTCCTCCGCCGGGTCGAGCGCGTCGGCGGCCTCCTTGATCTCATGGGGCACCCCCGACGCAGCCAGCTCCGCCCGCAGCCCGGCGAGCTCGGAGTCGGGCGAGCTGTGCACGACGACGACCTCGGCGTTCCGGGCCCGGGCCTCGGTCAGCGCGCGGGCGAGCGCCGCGCGGCCCTCGGGCTTGGAGGAGTAGCCGACGACGATCACCCGCGGCGCCGCGGCCGCGCCGGACGTGCCGGTCCCGGGCGAGGTCCGCGGCGACCCGGTCTGCTGCGTCTCGGACATCAGTCCGCCTCCCACGTGTGTACGGGCTCGTTGCTGTGCATCCCGTCCAGGTAACGGCTGAGCATGCCGCGCAGGGCCGCCTCGCGGGACTCCCCCGCCCGCTCCCGACGGTGCACCTCGGCAGTCTGCCACGTGGCCCCGTTGACCCCGGTCAAGCACCGGCGCTCCACGATGTCCAGCAGGCGACCGCTCTCGGCGTCCGAGACGCCCCACAGCGCGAGCCCTTCGGCGGCGCGCGGCAGCAGCTTGCGGACCACCAGCTCCGCGGCCGGCACCTGGCCGACCCGCGGCCAGTACACCTCCGCGCCGATGCCGTGCCGGGCGCCGGCGACGAAGTTGTCCTGGGCGGCCTGGAACGACATCTGGCTCCACAGCGGACGGTCGTCGTCGGCCAGCGCCCGGACCAGTCCCGCGAAGAACGCCGCGTTGGCGAGGGTGTCGACGACGGTGGGGCCGGCGGGCAGCACGCGGTTCTCGACCCGCAGGTGCGGCTTGCCGTCGGAGACGTCGTAGACCGGCCGGTTCCACCGGTACACGGTGCCGTTGTGCACCTTCAGCTCCTCGAGCCGCGGGACCCCGCCCTCGTCCAGCACCGCCGCCGGGTCCTCGTCGCTGGTGACCGGCAGCAGCGCCGGGAAGTACCGCGAGTTCTCCTCGAACAGGTCGAAGATCGAGGTGACCCAGCGCTCCCCGAACCAGACGCGGGGGCGCACGCCCTGCACCTTCAGCTCCTCGGGCCGGGTGTCGGTGCTCTGCTCGAAGAGCGGGATCCGGGACTCGGAGTACAGCTCGTGGCCGAACAGGTAGGGCGAGTTCGCCCCGACCGCCACCTGCACCCCGGCGATGGCCTGCGCGGCGTTCCAGTAGCCCGCGAAGTCGTCCGGGCTGACCTGCAGGTGCACCTGCGTGGAGGTGCAGGCGGCCTCCGGTGTGATGGTGTCGGACACCATCTGCAGCCGCTCGACGCCGTCGATGACGATCTCGAGGTCCTCCCCGCGGGCGGCGAAGATCTGCTGGTCCAGCAGCGAGTAGCGCGGGTTCTCGCTGAGGTTGCCGGCCCGCACGTGCTCGGGGCGCAGCGTCGGCAGGATGCCGACCATCACGGTCTGCGCCCCGATCTCCTGCGCCTTCGGGTCGGCGGCGTTCAGCGCCGCGCGCACCGACTCCTCGAAGCGGGTGAAGCCCGACTCGTTGAGCCGGTGGGGCGGCACGTTGATCTCGATGTTGAACCGGCCGAGCTCGGTGACGAAGGCCGGGTCGGCGATCGCCTGCAGGACCTCGGCGTTCCGCATCGCCGGCTCGCACTGCTCGTCCACCAGGTTCAGCTCGATCTCCAGCCCCACCATGGGCCGCTCGAAGTCGAAGCGCGACTCGGTGAGCATCCGCGCGAGCACGTCGAGGCCCCGGCGCACCTTCTCCCGGTGCCGCTTGCGGTCCTCGCGCGTGAACGTGGTCTGGTCGACCTCGGCTCCCATGCGCACATCCTGTCGTAAAGGTCCCCACCGTCAACGCCGTGGCGCCGACCACGGACCCGGCTAGCGTGACGTCCGTGCTGCTCACCGACGTGCTGGCCGTCACCGGGGCCCTGGACGAGGCGGCGGTGCCGCACTGGGTCGCGGGCGGCTGGGGCGTCGACGCGCTGGTGGGCCGGGTCACGCGGCCGCACCGCGACCTCGACCTGGCCGTCGACGCCGAGCACCTCGACGCCGCCGTGGAGACGCTCGCCGCCCTCGGCTACGCCCCCGAGACCGACTGGTTGCCCGTCCGGCTGGAGCTCGCCGCGCCGCAGGACCGCTGGGTCGACCTGCACCCCGTCGTCTTCGACGCCTGGGGCGACGGCGTCCAGGCGGGGCTCGACGGCGCCACCTTCCACTACCCCGCGGCCGACCTGGTGCTGGGGGTGCTCGCCGACCACCCGTTGCCATGCCTGTCCGCGGCCCGGCAGCAGCGCTTCCACACCGGTTACCCGCCCCGGCCCCAGGACCGGCACGACCTCGCCCTGCTGCGCGATCTCGTCGCCCCCTCGGGCTGAGCGCCGCCGCGCCCGGCAGCGCCGGTTAAGGTCGGTGGATCATGCCTCCCGTGCCCGACCCCACCGCCACGCCGCTGCCGCCGACCGCCGACCGGCGGCCGCACCAGCGGACCCACCACGGTGACACGGTCACCGACCACTACGAGTGGCTGCGGGACAAGGAGGACCCCGAGGTCATCGCCCACCTCGAGGCCGAGAACCGCTACACCGAGGCCCGCACCGCCCACCTGGCCGACCTGACCGACGCCGTGTTCGGGGAGATCAAGGCCCGCACGCAGGAGACCGACCTGTCGGTGCCCAGCTACGCCGCGCACCGCGGCGGCGGCGCGTACTGGTACTACAGCCGCACCGTCGAGGGCTCGGAGTACGCGATCTTCTGCCGGGTCGAGGCCGCGGACCGCGGTACGCCGCCCGACCCCGGGCAGCAGATCGTCGGGGAGCAGGTCCTGCTCGACGGCAACGCCGAGGCCGAGGGCCACGACTTCTTCTCCGTCGGTGCGTTCAGCGTCTCCGAGGACGGCCGGCTGCTGGCCTACTCGGTGGACACCACCGGCGGGGAGCGCTTCACGCTGCGGGTCCGCGACCTGAGCACCGGGTCCGAGCTGCCCGACCAGATCGACGACACCGCCTACGGCGTGGCCTGGGCCGGCAACAGCCACCTCTTCTACACCCGCGCCGACGAGGCCTGGCGGCCCTACGTCGTCCTCCGGCACCGGCTGGGCAGCGACCCCGCCGGGGACGCCGAGGTGATCACCGAGCCCGACGAGCGGTTCTGGGTCGGCGTCGACACCAGCCGGGACGAGCGCTGGATCGTGATCGGGATGGGCTCCAAGCTCACCTCGGAGTACCACCTGCTGCCGACCGACGAGCCGGAGAGCACGCCCCGGCTGGTGGCGCCCCGGCGTGAGGGCGTCGAGTACGACGTCGAGCCCGCCGGCGACCGGCTGCTCGTCGTGCACAACGACGGCGGCGCCGAGGACTTCACCCTGGCCCAGGCGCCGCTGGACGCCACGGGTCCCGAGCAGTGGGAGACCGTGCTCCCCCACCAGCCGGGGGTCCGGCTGCTGGGCGTCAGCGCCTACGCCGGCCACGCCGTCGTCTCGCTGCGGCGCGACGGCCTGACCGCGCTGCACGTCCTCCCCCGCGACGCGGCCGGTGACTTCGGCCCCGGCGCCGACATCGCCTTCGACGAGATCCTGCACGTCGTCGACGCCCCCGGGGAGTCCGAGTACGAGACGCCGACCATCCGGCTCAGCTACGCCTCGATGCTGACCCCGGACTCGGTCTACGACTACACCCTGGCCACCGGGGAGCTGACGCTGCTCAAGCGCACCCCGGTGCTGGACGACCCGACGTTCGGCCCCTTCGACCCCGCCCGCTACGTCCAGGAGCGGGCCTGGGCGACCGCGGAGGACGGGACGCGGGTGCCGCTGTCCATCGTCCGCCGCGCCGACGTCGCACTCGACGGCCGCGCCCCCGCCGTGCTGTACGGCTACGGCTCCTACGAGATCAGCATCGACCCGACCTTCTCGCTGGCCCGGCTGTCGCTGCTGGACCGGGGTGTGGTCTTCGCGATCGCGCACGTGCGCGGCGGTGGGGAGCTCGGCCGGCGCTGGTACGAGGACGGCAAGACCCTCACCAAGCGCAACACGTTCACCGACTTCATCGCGGCCGCCCACCACCTGCTGGAGAACGGCTACACCAGCAGCGACCGGCTGGCGGCCCGCGGGGCCAGCGCCGGCGGCCTGCTGATGGGTGCCGTCGCCAACCTGGCGCCGGGCACCTTCCGGGCGATCCACGCCGGGGTGCCGTTCGTCGACGCCCTCACCACGATCCTCGACCCCGAGCTCCCGCTCACCGTCATCGAGTGGGAGGAGTGGGGCGACCCGCTGCACGATCCCGAGGTCTACGCCTACATGAAGAGCTACTCGCCCTACGAGAACGTGAGCGCCCAGGACTACCCGTCGATCCTGGCCACCACCAGCCTCAACGACACCCGCGTCTACTACGTCGAGCCGGCCAAGTGGGTGGCCGCCCTGCGGCACACCGCCACCAACCCCGACGACCGGCCGATCCTGCTCAAGACCGAGATGACGGCCGGTCACGGCGGCGTCAGCGGGCGCTACAAGAGCTGGCGCGAGACGGCGTTCGAGTACGCCTGGATCCTGGACCAGATCACCGGCTGACCACCGGCCCCGACGCCGCCCTCCTGCCACCGGGAGGGCGGCATTTCGCTGTGACGACGCTGAGGGTGCCTCCGATGGGTATGCATCCAGTGTCTGCATCGGCTCCGAACTAGGACCGAGGGTTCAACAGCAGGACGTCTCAGGGATTCTTCAGGGCTCCCGAGGAATCCTTCTCGCCGTCCCGGACGTTGAATCTGTCGAAGGCAACGAAAGGGGCCACCGTGGCAGCAACTGCTCGTTCGCGAGTTTCCGAAGGCATCGATGGCAAGGATGCAGTCGGTCTATATCTGGAAGGCATCGCCAAGACGCCGCTGCTGACGGCCGAGGAAGAGGTCGAGCTCGCCAAGACCATCGAGGTCGGGCTCTACGCCGAGCACATCCTGAACGGCGACGTCACCGCCGCCGAGCGCGGCAAGGGGGCCAAGCGTCCCACCCGCGCCGAGCTGGGGTTCCTGGCCGAAGAGGGTCAGCGCGCCATGCAGCGTTTCGTCACCGCCAACCTCCGCCTGGTCGTCTCAGTCGCCCGCAAGTACGGCCGGTCGCAGATGCCGCTGCTCGACCTGGTGCAGGAGGGCAACACCGGACTCATCCGGGCGGTCGAGAAGTTCGACTACACCAAGGGTTTCAAGTTCTCCACGTACGGCACCTGGTGGGTGCGGCAGTCGATCAGCCGCGGTATCGCCCAGCAGGGTCGCATCGTCCGGCTCCCGGTTCACGTCGCCGAGCAGGTCAACCAGGTCGGCGCCGTCCGGCGCACCCTGGAGCGCCGTCTCGGACGGGACCCCGAGATCACCGAGATCGCCACCGAGATGGACCTCACGCCCGAGCGGGTGCTGGACCTGATCCGCTACGGCCGTGACCACGTCAGCCTCGACGCCCCGGTCGAGGAGGGTGGGGACACCGCTCTGGGCGACCTGATCGCCCGCGAGCCGATGCCCGGCCCGGACGAGGTCTTCCTCGACGCCGAGGAGCACGCCCGCCTCGAGGCGATGCTCTCCACCCTGGACGACCGCTCAGCCGACGTCGTACGACGCCGCTACGGTCTGGTCGACGGCCGTCAGGCCAAGCTCGCCGACATCGGTGCCGTGTGGGGCATCACCGCCGAGCGGGTGCGCCAGATCGAGCGTCACGCCATCGCCAAGCTGCGCGGCAAGTCCGTACTGGCTGCCTGATCCCCCTCGCGGCCAGTACCGCACCCAAGACCACCCGGAGCCCCCCTCCGGGTGGTCTTGTGCTTTCTGGGCAGCCTGCTCGCGCGGGGGCGCTGAGACGTTCTCGTGAGCCTCCCTCGACGCTCGCCGACGCTGCATCGGTCGAGCCCTCCTCGCGGTGCTCGCCCCGCGGCGTGAGCGTCGAGGGTCGCGCGGCCCCGTCGGAAGAAGGAAGGACGGAACACGCTCGTCGTTCCGTCCTGACGCCGTCGACGGGGTCTAGGCGCGCCCGCGCGAGCGCCGTTCCGGGGAAAGGGGCCGGATCAGGCCTTCCTGGGCCACGTCGCTGACCAGGGTGCCGTGCTGGAAGAGGCGGGCCGTCGAGAGGCCCAGCGCCCGGTTGGCGGAGGGGGAGATCTGGTCGTAGAGGAGCCACTCGTCGGCCCGGAAGGGGCGGTGGAACCACATCGCGTGGTCGATGGAGGCCGCCTGGACGTCCTGGCCGATGAGCACGCCGTGCGGGACGGTGCTGGCCGAGAGCAGGGTCAGGTCGCTGATGAAGGCCAGCGCCGCCTCGTGCAGCCGGGGGTCGTCGGGGAGGGCGCTGCTGGTCCGGACCCAGACGCGGGCGCGGGCCGGGTGCTCCGGGTCCAGTGGCAGGCCGCCCAGCCGGGAGTCGCCGACGTAGCGGGCGTCGATCGCGCCCCACTCCTCCTCCCAGGCCGACGCGGGCCGCCCCGATGCCTTCGCCAGGGCCTCGCTGAGCCGGGGGCAGTTTTCGGGAGCCGGGACGCCGTCGGGCACCGGGTCGGCGTGCTCGTAGCCGTCCTCGAGCAGGTGGAACGACGCCGACAGGTAGAAGATCACCTTCCCGGCCTGCCGGGCCACCACCCGGCGGGAGGAGAAGGAGCCGCCGTCGCGGACCGCCTCGACGTCGTAGACCAACGGCAGGTCCGTCCGCCCGGCGACCAGGAAGTAGGCGTGCAGCGAGTGCACCGTCCGGTCCGGCGGGACGGTCCGGCTCGCGGCGAGCAGCGCCTGCGCCAGCACCTGGCCCCCGAACACGCGCTGCAGCCTGCTGCGCGGCTGACGGGCGCGGTAGAGGCCGACCTCGATCTCCTCGAGGTCCAGCAGCGCGATCAGCTCGTCCACGGACTGGGGCATGCGGCGCAGCCTATCGAGAGCCCCGTGCGCCAGGATGGACCCAGGACCGCAGACGAGGAGGACGAGATGGCGCAGTTCGGTTTCGTGGGCCGGCGGCGGCCGCCGCGGGAGGACCTGCCGCCCGGCCAGTACGACACCGGCGACGACTGGCCGGTGCTGACGGCGGAGGTGACGCCCCGTATCGACCCGCAGCGCTGGACGATGACCGTCGACGGCCTCGTCGAGCACCCGCAGACCTGGAGCTGGGACGACCTGCACGCCCTGCCCGAGACCGAGTACCGGGGCCCCATCCACTGCGTCACGACCTGGTCCAAGTTCGACACCCGCTTCGCCGGGGTCAGCGTCGACCTGCTGCTCGACGCTGCCGGCCCGACGTCCGCGGCGACCCACGTGCTGGCCACCTCGACGACCGGCTACACCACCAACTTGCCCCTCGAGCACGTCCGCGGCGGCCAGGCCTGGGTGGTCTGGAGCTTCGACGGCCAGCCGCTGGCCCGCGACCACGGCGGCCCCGTCCGGCTGCTGGTGCCGCACCTGTACTTCTGGAAGTCGGCCAAGTGGATCACCCGGCTGACCCTGCTGGACCACGACCAGCACGGCTTCTGGGAGCGCAACGGCTACCACGACCTCGGCGACCCGTGGCGCGAGCAGCGCTACCAGGGCGACTGAGGGTGCTCGCCCCGACCGCCGGACCCTGGCGCACGGCCACCGTCCGCGAGGTCGCGCACCCGCACCCGCACGGGGTGGTGCTGCGGCTCGAGGTGCCCGACCGCGTCGACCACCTCCCCGGCCAGCACTACGTGCTCCGGCTGACCGCCGAGGACGGCTACACCGCCACCCGCTCGTACTCCCTGGCCTCGGCGCCGTCCGACCCGCTGGTCGAGCTGTACGTCGAGGAGCTGCCCGACGGCGAGGTGTCGCCCTACCTGGCCCAGGCGGTCGGTCCCGGTGACCAGCTCGAGGTCCGGGGACCGATCGGCGGCTGGTTCGTCTGGGACGCCACCGGCCCGGCGCTCGGGGTGGCCGGCGGCAGCGGCGTCGTCCCGCTGGTGGCGATGCTCCGGCACGCCGCCGACGTGGGACGCCCCGAGCTGCTGCGGCTGGCCGTCGCCGCCCGGACGCTGGACGGTCTCCCCTACGCCGACGAGCTGCGGGCGGCCGGCGCGCTGGTCGCGCTGTCCCGGGAGGCCGGCCCCGACGGGCGGTCCGCCGGCCGGCTGCTGGCCAGCGAGCTGGCCCCCCTGCTGGACGACGCCGCCACGTGCTTCGTCTGCGGCTCGGCGCCGTTCGCGGGCGGCGCCAGCGACCTGCTGGTCGGTCTCGGCGTCGACCCCGGCCGGGTCCGGGTGGAGCGCTTCGGCGCGAGCGGCTGACCTGAGGGCGGGCCTGGCCCGGACAGCGCCCCTGTCCCCTGCGGGCTGACTCGTCGAAGGCCCGGCGACAGGCCCGGCGAACGAGCCCTCCGACGGGCTCAGGGGGCGGTCAGACGTCCTTCTCGCGGTCGGCGAGGAACTTCTCGAACTCGGCTGCGATCTCCTCGGCGCTGGGCACCGGGTCGTTCTGCTGCTCGGCCTTCAGGGCGTCGTACTGCTGCTCGAGGGTGCCGACCAGCTCCTGCACCTCGGCCGAGCCGGCCATCTCCCCGGCGATGTCGGCGAGGTTGCCGGCCGAGGACCTCTCCAGCGCGTCGAGGGGCACGGCCAGCCCGGTCGCCTGGTTGAGCGAGCGGACCAGCGTCAGCGCGGCCTCCGGGAAGGCCGCCTGCGCCAGGTAGTGCGGCACGTGGGCGGCGAAGCCCATGGCCTTGCGGTCCAGCTGGCCCAGCCGGAACTCGAGCAGGCCGGTGAAGCTCGCCGGCACCTCCACCCGGTCGATCCAGCTGCGGTAGCCCTGGACCAGCGCGGGGTCGGTCGCGTGCGCCGTCAGGGTGACCGGCCGGGTGTGCGGGACCGCCATCGGGATGCCGTGCACGCTGACGGTGAGCCGGACACCCAGCCGCTCGACCAGCTGGACGAGCGCCGCCGAGAACCGCTCCCACTGGACGTCGGGCTCCGGGCCGCTGAGCAGCAGGAACACCTCGCCCTGCTCGTCGACGACGCGGTGCAGCCGCAGGTGCAGGTCGGCGTAGGACTTCCACCGGTCGGTGTCGAAGATCATGGCCGGCCGGCGGCTGCGGTAGTCGTGCAGCTGGTCGTGGTCGAACTCGGCGAGGACCTCGTGGTCGAGGTGCTCCAGCAGGTGCGCCGACAGCAGCCGACCGGCCTGCCCGGCGTCCACGAACCCGTCGAGCTGGGTGATCAGCACCGGGTGGGCCTGCGCCATCTTGGCCACGACGGCCTCGTCCACGGTGTAGAGGTCGGCCGGGTCCATCATGCGCACCAATCTACCCGCGCCGACCCGCCCGACCGGTCGGACGAGGCCGCGACGGACGGCTCGCCCGGGCTCGGCGCCGCCCGTGTCCGGGAGGGGGACGACCCACCTCACCCCGTCAGAGCCGGGCCCGGGCCGCCCGCACCGCGCTCATCACGCGCTTCTCCGACGCGGGCACCTTGGTCCGCAGCGGCTGGGCGAACAGGCCGACCCGCAGCTCCTCGAGCAGCCAGCCGACCTCCTCGACGTGGGCCGGCAGCGGTCCGGGGGGCACGGCGCCGCACAGCTCGGCGTACGCGTCCTCGCAGCGGCTGATCGTCGCGAGCGGGGTCGCGTCCCGCGCCGGCGTGGACAGCAGCGTGTCGATGCGGATCCGGGCCGCCTGCAGGTAGCGGGGCAGGTCGACCAGGTGCGGGTAGGCGGTGACGGCCAGGAAGCCCGGGAAGACGAGGTTGGCGAGCTGCTCGCGCAGGTCGGCGGCCGCCGGCGGGCTGACCGCCTCGACGCGCGGCAGGTCGGCCAGGACGCCCCGCCACCCGGCCAGCGTGGTCGAGGCCAGCCGGACGACCTCCCGCATCCGGTCGGCGTTGTCGGCCCGGACGGTGTCGCACAGGGTCTGGAACGCGGCCGCGTCGCGGACCGCCGTGCCACCGGCCGCGACGACGAGCGAGCCGACCGACGCGAGCCGGGCGTCGGCCAGCAGCTGGGGCACGCCGGGGTACGGGCTCTGACCGAGCGCCAGCTTCTCGGCGTTGCCGAGGTGGGCGATGACCCACTTCGTCGGGTCAGGGGTGCCCAGCAGCACCAGCCGGCGCAGTCCGGCGGCGTGGCTGGTGGCCTGACGCTCCGGGGTGTCGAGGACGGTGACGCCGACGGTCGCGCCCTCGTCGACGAGCGCCGGGTAGCCCACGACGGCGTGACCGCCGCGGCTCAGCTGGACCTGCTCGGGGAGCGCGCCGAGGTCCCACGTGGTCAGGCCGGTCCGGGTGTGCTCGGACGCGGCCGAGGAGAGCGTCTGCCGGACCTGGCGCGCCAGCGTCTGCTTCAGCTCCTCGAGGTCCTCGCCGGCGCCCAGCACGCCGGCCGCGGGGTCACCGGCACCCGGCTCCCCCGCACCACGCCCCTCGGCCAGCACGACGAAGCGGACCCGCAGGTGCGTCGGCACGGCCGCCGGGTTCCACTCCTCCGCCGCCACGACCTCGCCGGTGAGCGCCCGCAGCGCCCGGCCCAGCGCGGCCGGCAGCGTCTCGGTCGGGGCGCCGGGGTGCTGCGCCAGCCAGGCCAGGGCCCGGGTGGCGAACTCCGGCGCAGGCACGAAGTTCCGCCGCGTCGCCTTGGGCAGCGAGCGGACCAGCTCGGTGGCCAGCTCGGCCCGCAGCCCCGGCACCTGCCAGCTGAACGGCGCCCCGTCGAGCTGGTTGAGCACCGTCACCGGGACCCGGACGGTCACCCCGTCCCGGGCCGTCCCGGGCTCGAAGAGGTACGCGACCGCGAGCTCGTGCTCGGCCCCCTCGCTGCCCGGCACGGTCCAGGTGTCGGGGAAGGCGTCGGTGTCCAGCAGGTCGGCGGCCCCGGTCGTCAGGTCGTCCAGCGTCATGGTCAGCAGGTCCGGCGTCTCGTGCCGGGCCTTCTTCCACCAGCTGTCGAAGTGCGCGACCGACGTGGTGCCGGCCGGCACCCGGGCGTCGTAGAAGGCGAAGATCGTGTCGTCGTCCACCACGAGGTCGCGGCGCCGGGCGCGCTCCTCCAGGGCCTCGGCCTCGGCGCGCAGCGCCTGGTTGTCGCGGAAGAAGTGGTGCCGGGTCCGCCACTGCCCCTCCACCAGGGCGGACCGGAGGAAGATCTCCCGGGCCTCGGCCGGCGCGACCCGGCCGTAGGAGACCGGGCGGCGGGCGATGATCGGGACCCCGTAGAGGCTGACCTGCTCGTACGCCAGCACCGACCCGGCGCGCGCCGACCAGTGCGGCTCGGAGTACTGCCGCTTCAGCAGGTGCCGGCCGACCTCCTCGACCTGCTCGGCCCTGATGGCGGCCACGGTGCGGGCCCACAGCCGCGTCGTCTCCACGATCTCGGCCGCCATCACCAGCGGCGGCGCGCTCCTGGCCACGCTGGAGCCCGGGTTGATCGCGAAGCGCGTCCCGCGCGCACCGAGGTACTCCCGCGCCGGCGCGCGGCCCTTGCGGCGGGCCCCGGGCTTGCCGGGGGTCTCCTCCCGCACGTCGGCCAGGCCGACGTGGGAGAGCAGCCCGCTCAGCACCGCCGTGTGCACCGCGGAGGGCGCCGCGGCGTTCTCGTTGCGGTGCAGCCCGAGGTCGCGGGTGATCTGCTTGAGCTGGCTGTGCAGGTCCTGCCACTCCCGGATGCGGAGGAAGTGCAGGAACTCGTCGCGGCACATCCGCCGGAAGGCGTTGCCGGAGAGGTCGCGCTGGGACTGCTTCAGGTGGTCCCACAGCCGGAGCAGGGCGATGAAGTCGCTGCCGTCCGGGTCGGGACCCTGGTCCCCTGGTCCGTTCCCTGAGCCTCTCGCGTTCCCTGAGCCTGTCGAAGGACGCCCGTCGACAGGCTCGGGGACCGGTGGTGCAGCAGGGGCCCAGAAGCGCCGGTGCAGCGCGTCCGCCGCCTCCCGGTGCTCGGCGGGCCGCTCCCGCGGGTCCTGGATGCTCAGCCCGGAGACGATGACGAGCATCTCCCGCAGGCAGCCCTGCTGCTCGGCCGCCAGCAGCATCCGACCCATCCGGGGGTCGACGGGCAGCACGGCCAGCCGGCGACCCACCTCGGTGAGCGTCACCGTGCTGCGGCTGCCGCCCTCGGCCAGGGCACCGAGCTCCTCGAGCAGGCGGAGGCCGTCGGCGATCTGGGACCCGTCGGGGGCTTCGACGAACGGGAACGCGGCGATGTCGCCGAGGCCCGCGGCCGTCATCTGCAGGATGACCGACGCCAGGTTGGTGCGCAGGATCTCCGGCTCGGTGAACTCCGGCCGGGCGGCGAAGTCCTCCTCGTCGTAGAGCCGGATGGCCACCCCCGGCGCCACCCGGCCGCAGCGGCCGGACCGCTGGTTGGCCGAGGCCTGGGAGATCGGCTCGATCGGCAGCCGCTGCACCTTGGTGCGCGCCGAGTAGCGCGAGATGCGGGCGGTGCCGGTGTCGACGACGTAGCGGATGCCCGGCACGGTCAGGGAGGTCTCGGCGACGTTGGTGGCCAGCACGATCCGCCGAGTGCTGCCGGCGGTGCCCTTGACCGCGGAGCTGGGCGGGGTGAACACCTTGTGCTGCTCGGCCGCCGACAGCCGCGCGTAGAGCGGCAGCACCTCGGTGCCGCGCAGCTTCATCCCGTTGATCGCCTCGGCGGTGTCGCGGATCTCCCGCTCCCCGGACAGGAAGACGAGGATGTCGCCCCCGCCGACGGCGCTGAGCTCCTTGACCGCCTCGGTGATGCCGGCGATCTGGTCGGTCTCCCCGCCCGCCTCCGGGTCGAGCAGCGGCCGGTAGCGGACCTCGACCGGGAAGGTGCGGCCGGACACCTCGATGACCGGGGCCGGGGTGCCGTCGGGCTCCGCGAAGTGCTCGGCGAAGCGGGCCGTGTCGATGGTCGCGGAGGTGACCACCAGCTTGAGGTCGCGGCGGCGGACCAGCAGCTGCTTGAGGTAGCCGAGCAGGAAGTCGATGTTGAGGCTGCGCTCGTGCGCCTCGTCGATGATGATCGTGTCGTAGCGGCGCAGGTCGCGGTCGTGCGCGATCTCGGCCAGCAGCACGCCGTCGGTCATCACCTTGAGCCGGGTCTGCCGCGACGCCATCCGGGTGAACCGGACCTGGTAGCCGACCAGCTGGCCGATCCCGACCTGCAGCTCCTCGGCGATCCGCTCGGCGACGGTGCGGGCGGCGATCCGCCGCGGCTGGGTGTGCCCGATCGAGGTGCGCCCCAGCTCGAGGCAGATCTTGGGCAGCTGGGTGGTCTTGCCCGACCCGGTCTCGCCGGCCACCACGACCACCTGGTGCGCGGCGATGGTGGCGGCGATCTCGTCGTGCCAGGCGGTGATCGGCAGCGCCTCGTCGAAGGAGATCGAGGCGACGGAGGAGACCTCCGGGACTACCGTGCTGGACACCGGCTCCATGGTAGGCGCTGCCGGGACGTCGGCCGCGCTCAGTGCGGCGGGTGCAGGCTGGAGTGCGGCGCCCCGAGGTGGTGCAGCAGGGCGTGGGCGGCCGTGCTCGAGAGCGTCCACCGGCTCAGCCGGCCGTCGCGGGCCCGCTCCACCAGGCCGGCCTCCCGGAGCGTGATCAGGGCCTGGGTGACGGTGTTCGGGGCCAGTCCGGTGGCGGCGGCCAGCGCCTTGACGGGCGACCCGGGCGCGGCGTGGACGGCGATGAGCAGCTGCAACCGCGTCGGGTCGGAGAACGCGGCGAGCCGGTCGACGAGGTCGGGCAGGCCGTCCCGGGCGTCGAGCAGGGCCTCGCGGGCCACCAGCTCCGGTTCCACCACGGTCCCTCCTCCCGGCCGCCCGCTCCGGACCTCGGGTGTCGCGCGGGACACCTGTTCCGTAGGGTGGGCGGGACGCCACCCTCCGGGATCGAGGCTACGACACATGAGCCGCACCACCGCAGCGGATGCACGACCTCGGCACCGGCACCCGCTGCTGACCACGGAGGGCCGGGCCGCGCAGCCGTTCGGCCGCCGCGTGCGCGCCGCCTTCGTCGCCATCGCCGTCCTGCACGTGGTCGGCCTCGGGCTGCTCGGGTACGGGGTCGTGTCGGGCGCCGTCGGCGCGGTGACGGTCGGCGCCGCCGCGTTCGCCTACTTCCGTGGTCTGGTGCACTCCTTCGACTTCGACCACATCTCGATGATCGACAACTCCACCCGGAAGTTCGTGGCCGAGGGCCGCGACCCCGCCTCGGTGGGGCTGGCCTTCTCCCTCGGGCACTCCTCGGTGGTGGTGGCGACCGGGGTGCTGGTGATCGCCGGCGCGGGCTTCGTCCGGGTGGCGCTGGACGAGAGCACCGGGGCGGCCCGCGTGCTCGGGTTCGTCGGGCTCGCGGTCTCCGGGCTCTACCTGCTGCTGGTCGCCGTGGCGAACCTCGCCACCTTCCGGCAGGCCTTCCGGCTCCGCCGGGCCCTGCGCGCGGACCCCGGTCTGGTGCTGCCGCCGGGGGCGCTGAGCCCCCGCGGACCGGCCGCCCGGATCATGACGGCACCGCTGCGCCGGGTCCGCCACCCGCGGCACGTGTACGTGGTCGGGCTGCTGTTCGCCCTGGGCTTCGACACCTCGAGCCAGATCGGACTGCTGATGGTGACCGCCGGGACCGCCCTGGCCGGGGCGCCCGCGGCGTCGCTGCTGTGCCTGCCGTTCCTGTTCACGGCGGCGATGACCCTCGGCGACACCTCGAACGGGCTGATGATGCTGCGGCTCTACCGCACGGCCGACGAGGACCCCGCGCGCAAGATCGACTACAACCTGCTGATCACCGGCGTGAGCATCGCCAGCGGCCTGCTCGTCGGCGCGGTGGCGGTCGCGACGCTGCTCACCGAGGCCCTCGGCTGGCGGCCCGCGCTGCTGGAGGCGCTGGCCGCGACGGACACCACCCACGCGGGGTTCTGGCTGGCCGGGTTCTTCGCCCTGGTCGGGCTCAGCGCCCTGCTGCTGTGGCGGCGTGGACGGGGCTCCCGGTCGGCCTGACGTCGCGGGTCGTCAGGGCCCGTCGTGCTCGCTGAAGGTGGTCCGGCCGTGCAGCTTGGCTGCCAGGTCTTCGTCGATGCCGTCGGCGACCTCCGAGAGGATGCTGACGGCGTGCTGCAGGTGCTCGGGCACGAACGGCCGGGCCAGCACCGAGAAGGTGACGAAGACCCGGTCGCGGATGAGCTGGAACTTCACCCAGCGGGCCTCGACGTTGAGGTCGTTGAGCACCTCGGCGGCGCGGGAGCGACCGTCGACGTCGTGCACCACCGCGGCGAACACCGTCACCTCCTGGCCGTCCGGGGAGGTGCGCAGGAACAGCATCGTCGAGCCGACCCGGATGGCCACGTCGCCGTCGGCGTCGCGCATCGGCGGGTGCCCGTACATCCGGGTCAGCTCCTCGTCCACCAGCGCGTCGAGCTGCTGGGCGCGGTCCAGGACGGCCCGGGACCCGGGTGCCGGACCCCGGAGGACCTCGGTCAGCTGGTCGGGGGCGAGGAACACGGGGTGCTGGACGCCGTAGACGTCCCGGAGGGCGGCGACGGCGAGCGCGCTCACCCGGTCGCTGCGCTCCTGCTCGTCCTCCACCCAGAAGTTCGGGCTGGGCCGTGGACCCGCCGCCGTCGGGGCCTGCCAGCCGAGCGCCGTCAGGGTCGCGACCTGCTGCTCGTCCAGCCGGAAGTCGGGGCCGAGGGTGGCGTTGCCGGCCGCCTCGCAGCGGATCCGGTCCTGGGCCGGGGCGCTGAAGCGCAGGAACGGCGCCGGCTCCTCGCTCACCGACTCGACGCCGATGGTCAGGTCGGCCGTGTCGTCCATCACCGACACCACCTCCGCCAGCCGGGCCTGGAAGTCCGTCCAGGCCTGCGCGGTGCTGCGGTCCAGGTCGAAGTCGTCCACGTCAGCCACCACCTCCCTCCTCGCGCCGAACCTAGCGCACCCCGCTGTCGGGTCCGGGCGAGCGCCGCCGGACCGGCGGTGCGGGCGGCCGCGTCCGGGTGCGGTGTCGGCCGCCGTGCCTAGGGTGGGGCGCAGCACCGCGCCCGCGGGGGCACCAGAGAGGACGGCCGAGCATGAGCAGGCAGCGATGACCGGTCAGCCGTACCCGGCCGGAGCCCCCGTGCCGGTCGTCCCCCCGGAGCTGCTGCGCCGACGCTCCTCGGTGCTGACCCGGGTGACGATGGCGGTGCTGGGGGTCGGCGCGCTGCTGATCGCCGTGCTCGTCGTGGTCTTCGGCGGCCCGGTCGCGGCGGTGGTCACCACCCTGCTGGCCGCGATCTCGTTCCCGCTGCTGATCTGGATCTGCTTCTGGTTGGACCGCTACGAGCCGGAGCCCGGCCGCTACCGCGTCGCCGCGCTCGGCTGGGGCGCCGTCGTCGCCGTGGTGATCGCCTTCGTCGGCGAGCAGCTGCTCTTCGCCCTGCCCGGCACGGACTCCTTCGTCGACACGGCGGTGATCGCGCCGCTGGTCGAGGAGGCGGGCAAGGGCCTCTTCCTGCTCACCGTGGTGCTGCTGCGGCGTCAGCAGGTGCACGGTGTCCTGGACGGTCTCGTCTACGCGGGGCTGGTGGGGATCGGCTTCGCCTTCGTCGAGGACATCCTCTACTACCTGTCCGCCTTGGTGCAGAGCGGCGGGATCGGGCTGACGCTCACCTTCATCGTCCGCGGGATCATCAGCCCGTTCGCGCACCCGCTGTTCACCGCCGCCACCGGCCTCGGGGTCGGCATCGCGGTGAGCACCCGCCGGCCCGTGCTGCGCTGGCTCGCCCCCGCGCTCGGCTTCCTCGTCGCCGTGACGCTGCACGGGGTCTGGAACGGCAGCACCTACTACGGCACCGAGGGGTTCTCCACCGTCTACGGGGCGATCATGCTGCCCGCGCTGGTGGTGCTGCTGGCGGTGGCGATCTGGGCGCGGGTCCGCGAGGGCCGGATGCTCACCGCCGCCCTGCTGCAGACCACGCAGCTGGGCTGGACCCGGCCGGAGGAGATCCGCTGGGTCGCCCGGCTCGGCGACCGGGTCTCCTCGCGCGGGTACGCGCGGCAGCGGGCCGGCCGGCCGGCCGCGGAGGCGCTGCGGGCGTTCCAGCAGACGCTGACCGAGATCGCCTTCCTGCACCTGCGGGCGCTGTCCGGCCACGCGCCGCCCGACGTCAACCAGCGGATGCTCGGACTGCTGCAGCACGCGCAGGCGCTGCGGCCCTGGGTGATCCTGCCGCCGACGGCGGGCCGCCCGCCCCTCCCCTGGCCCCGGTCGGTGCCGCTGCCGGGTCCGGCCGCGACCCCGCCCCCTCCCCCGCCGGTCAGCCCGCCGCCCGCGTACGGGCCGCCGCCGCCCGGCGGCTGGCCGGGCGTCCGCTGAGGGCCGAGCCGTGAGCGCGGTGCCGAGCGGCGCGGTCCGCCGCCGGGCGTGGCGCCCGCTGCGGCGCGCCGGTCGGCGGACCAACCTCGGCCTGGGCCTGCTCCTGCTCGGCGCCCTGGCCAGTGGCGGGCTGCTCTTCGCGGCCGGCACTCCGGGGCCGGCGACCGCCGCCCGGGTCGCGCACGGCGTCACCGGCCTCGGCGTGCTGGTCCTCGCCCCCTGGAAGTCGGTCGTGGTGCTGCGGGCCGCCCGGCTGCACAGCGCCAGCCTGGCCCTGCTGGGCCTGCTGGCGGTCTGCCTGGCCTCCGGGGTGGTCCAGGTGCTCGGCGGGTACGGCCGCGTCCTCGGCGTCAGCCCGGTCCAGGTCCACGTCGGCTCGGCCGTGGGCCTGCTCGGGTTCGGCGTGGTGCACGTGCTGCGGCACCGGCCCGTCGGGCTGTCCCGGCGGGACGCCTCGCGGCGGCGGCTGCTGGTCAGCGGCGCCTTCGGCCTGGCCGCGGCGGCGACCTGGGCCGTCGCGGAGCTGACCGACCGCCGGATCAGCCGCGGCGCCGCCGCCCGGATCGCGACGGGCTCGCACCGGCTCCCGCCGGCCGCCATCCCGGCGACGACCTGGCTCCTGGACCGGGTGCCGGCGCTGGACCGCGCGCGGCACCGGGTGCGGGTCGACGGCGTCGACGTGACCGCGGCCGCGCTGACGAGCCGCGGCACCCCGGTCGCCGCCCGCCTGGACTGCACGAGCGGCTGGTTCGCCGACGCGACCTGGACCGGCGTGCCGCTCGCCGCCCTGCTGGACCCGGGCCGGGTGGCGGCCGCCCGGAGCGTCGTCGTCACCAGCGTGACCGGCTACCGTCGCCGCTTCCCCGCCGCCGAGGTCGGCGCCCTCTGGCTGGCCACCGCGGTCGAGGGCCGGCCGCTGACCGCCGGCACCGGAGCGCCGGTCCGGCTCGTCGCGCCCGGCCGGCGGGGCTTCTGGTGGGTGAAGTGGGTGGCGTCGGTCGAGCTCGACGACCGGCCTGCCGTCGCGCAGCCGCCGTTCCCGCTGCAGTAGGCGGGCCGGGGTCAGCGGCAGAGGGCCCGCCGGACGGTGGCGGCGAGCGCCCGCCGGCGTCGCTCGTGGTCGACCTCCGGCACGTCGGGGGTGGCGGTCCAGGTGATCGAGGCCTGGGCCCAGGTGCCGGCCAGCGCGATCAGCAGGGCCCAGAGGTCGACCGGCTCGAGGTCCGCGACGAGCACCCCCGACCGCTGCGCTGCGGCGACCTGCGCCAGCTCGGCCACGTCGTGGCCGGCCCAGTGCCCGAACAGGTCGCCGGCCGGGGTCCGCCCCAGCCGGGCCCCGGTGAGCCGGACCGGGACCGGGTCGCCCAGTACGCGTCGGAGAGCCGCACCGCGGAGCCGGGGGGCTGAACACCGCCTCCGCCGCTCACGACCTCGCCCCGCACCTGCGCTGCCTGGGTCTCGACGCCTCGTCTGCTCGGTCGGTCACCTCGGGCGGGTCGGCGTGGAGACCCTCGACCTGCTCATCGGTCGCAGGCGGCTCAGCTCGTCCGGCAGCGGCGGCCGGCCACCCAGACCCTGCGGGACCTCTGCGGCCGGCACGGCATCACCGCCGACGTCGGGGTGCTGCCGTCCGCCCGGGTGCAGACCGCCCTGCACCGGGTGGCTCGAACGACGTGCGCTACCGCTTCAGCCTCGACCGGTCGGACCTGTGACCAGCTCCGGGCGGCCGTCGGCCCAGACGACGAGCCCCGTGCGTCCCGGCCGGGTGCGGAGCCACCGTGCGGCCTCCGGGCCGAGGGCGTAGGCGGCGGTCGCGTCGACGTCCACGCTGGTGAGGTCGGCCCCGACGACCGTCACCGAGGCCACCCCCGCCGGCGCGGTCCCGGTCCGGGCGTCCACGAGGTGCGCGCCGCGGTGCGCGGTCCCCGACGTGGCGACGGCACCCGTCCGGACCGGGACCGTGGCGACCAGCCGCGTCGGGTCGTGGGGGTGCTCGATCCCGATCCGCCACGGCGGCGACGCCGGGTCCAGGGTCCGACAGACGAGGTCGCCGCCGACGGAGAGGCAGAAGTCGGTGCCGTCCAGGGCGGCCAGCGCGGCGGCGGCCCGGTCGGCGGCCCACCCCTTCACCACGCCGCTGGGGTCGAGACGGACCACCCCGGTCGCGTCCAGGCGGCGGACGGCGAACGCGCCGCCGGACTCCTGCTCGGCCCGGTCGGCGAGCGCCAGCACCGTGTGCACCTCGGGCGGGCAGTCGGCGAGCAGCAGCTCGGCCCGCTCGAGGCGGCTGACCAGGGAGTCCGCACGGTAGGTGCTGAACATGGCCTCGGCGCGGCGGAGCCGGGCCATGGCCTCGGACCAGGCCGCCTCCCCCGTCGCGGTGCCGGCGTGCCGACCGCGCAGGGCGAGGCTGACGACCGTGCCCATCACCTCGGCAGCCCGCCGGTGCAGCGGGCCGCGCGACCCGGGCACGGGCCCGACCTCGGCGGTCTCGCTGCCGGCGGCGGTCATATCCCAGCCTGGTCCAGCGCGGACTGCAGCGACTGCAGGTAGCCCTCGCTGGTCACCGTGGCGCCGCTGACCATGTCGATGTCGGCGCTCTGGGCGTCGATGGTCTCCCGGACCAGCTCGGGGACCGCCCGGGCGTTGATCTCCTGGTCGCGCGGGTTCTCGGTCGGGTACTCGACCACGTCGACCGCGGTGACCTTCCCGGCCGCGGTGGTGATCTGCACCTGGACCGGGCCCCACCGGGTCTGGGCGACCGTGCCGGTGTAGGTGCCCGACGCCTGGCCGGCGCTCGACGCGGTGCTGGACGGCGACGGGGTGGGGGACGCCGTCGGGGTCGGGACCGGCGAGCCGCCGCTCCCGCTACCACCGGTCCCGGACCCGCTGCCCGCGGCGGCGCTGCTGGTCGGCCGGCTGCTGGCCGTGCTGGCCGGCGCCGTGGCCGCGGAGTCGGTGGAGGTGTGGTAGCTGAAGAGCAGGACGACGACGGTCACCGTCGAGGCCAGCCAGAGGACGATTCTTCTCACGGTGTCACCATCCGAAGCTCTCGGTGTGGATGTGGTCACGGGGAACGCCCGCGGCGTGCAGGAGCCGTTCGGCACCGTCGGTCCACGCCGTGGGGCCGCAGAGGAACACGTCCCGGTCGGCGACGTCGGGGACCCAGGTGAGCAGGGCGCCGAGCTCGTCCGGCCCGGCCGCCGCGCCGAGGACGGAGCCGGGGTGGGGGCGCGGGCCGGGGAGCACCCCGAGGAGCAGGCCCCGCTCGGCGGCGAGGACCTCGAGCTCCCGGACGAAGAGCGGCTCGGTGGTGCAGCGCTGCAGCACCGTGATGTCGCCGGGCCCGGCCTCGAGGTCCTCGGCGAGCGCCCGGAGCGGGGTGATGCCCACCCCGGCGCCCAGCAGCAGGACCCGCGGCCGCGTGCGCACCCGGCTGCTCAGCCGGCCGTACGGTCCCTCGAACAGGACGCGGGTGCCGGGCCGCAGGGAGGCGAGCCGGGCGCTGCCGCCGCCGAGGCCCTTCGCCGTGATGCGCAGGCTGCGGCCGTCCGGGGCGGCGGAGAGGGAGAACGGGTTGCTCCGGCTGGAGCCCGGTCCGTCGAGGAAGCGGGCCGAGATGAACTGGCCGGACCGGAACGGCAGCCGGTCCAGCCGACGCCCGGTCATGTAGACCGAGACGACGTCGGAGGACTCCCGGGCCACCGACGTGACCCGCAGCCCGTGCCGCAGGTTCCGGACCAGGGGCAGGCCCACCCGCCAGACGAGCACGGCGGCCAGGGCCGCCGCCCACAGACCCCACCAGTAGAGCGTCCGCGCCGGTGAGCCCAGGAAGTCCGTGCCCGTCCACAGCTGGTGCGGCAGCGCCAGCCCCACGCCCAGGTAGGCGTAGAGGTGCAGCAGGTGCCAGGACTCGTAGCGGAGCTTCCGGCGCGCGGCCCGCAGGCTGGTGACGACGACGAGGACCAGGCAGACCGTCCCGGCGACCGAGAGCAGGATGCCGGGCTCGTCGCGGACCAGCTCCCAGGCCGTGCCTGGCACCGCTGACCAGCGACCCGAGGCGTAGCCGAGCACGATCGTGCCGATGTGCACCAGCATCAGGTCGAACGAGAGGAAGCCGACGACGCGGTGGGTCCTGGCCAGCCGGTCACGGCCGAAGGCGTGCTCGAGCGGGGGCAGCCGGGACATCAGGAGCACCTGGACCAGCAGCAGGTCGGCCGACCAGAGACCGGTGAGCCGGCCCACCGCCGAGAGCCCGTCGCCCCAGCGCGCCAGGTCGCCGACCCCGCCGTCCGCCGTCCACCAGGAGGTGACGAGCAGCAGGCCGAGCCAGAGAACCAGAGCGGCGGCCGTCCGGACCGTCGCGTCGGCCCGGCTGGACGCGTTCCCGGGGAGACCGGGGGCGGCGGCCGGGACGGGGAGCGGAGCCGTGGGCGTGTCGGCCAGGGCGGTCATGCCCCCACCCCGGCGGAACCGTCCTGCGGGTGGCCGGAGCCGCTGTCGTCGCCGGAGGCCCAGCCGTCGCCGACATCGGGACCGCCGTGGCGGCCCGACCCGCCGCGGTGGTCACGGCCGCCCACCGGCTGGTCGCCCCGCTCGCCGGGCGCGGCCGCGGCGGGCACCGCCGGGACGGGGTCCGGCGTCGGCGCGGACGACCGGGCGGCCGCCAGACCGCCGGCCCCGCCCCCGAGGGCCAGCACCGAGAACAGCAGCACCAGCAGCCGCGAGGGACGACGGCCCCGGGTGCCCGTTCCGGTCCCGGGCGCCGCCCGGACGGCGGCCTCCGCAGGACCGGTCAGCGGCTCCCAGCGGGACCCGCTGCGCCACGGACCCGGCGCACCCGTCGTCGTCTGCTCGCTCATGTCGACGATCCTGCCGGTGGAGGATCTCGGCGAGCCCTCAGCCGCCTGTGGGTCTGCTGTGGACGCCCCCGTCCGAGGACGCCTCAGCCGGCCGGGGGGATGTTCTGGTTCACCCGGAAGAGGTTGTCCGGGTCGTAGTGGGCCTTGACCGCGGCCAGCCGCTCGTAGTTGCGGCCGTAGCTGGCCCGGACCCGCTCCGGGCCCTCGTCCATCATCATGTTCACGTAGGCACCGCCGGCGGAGTAGGGGTGCAGCGCCTCGAAGTAGTCCACCGACCAGCGCCGGACCGCGGGCGCGTCCGCCGGCTCGGGACCGACCCCGGCGAACACCGAGCCCCAGGTGGCGTCCCGGTAGCCCCACGCGGTGTCGGAGGGCCCGACGTCGTGAGCGGCGCCGTCGATCGGGTACAGATGCATCGTCGACTGGAAGGTCGGCAGCCGGCTGCCGAAGTCGTGGTGGATCGCGATGGCCTCGTCGGGGATCTCGCGGACGAAGTCAGCCCGCCAGTACCACTGCTGCCCGCGCGGGTAGAGGGCGTCGAACGCGGACTGGAGCCCGGCGTGCGGGAGGGCGCCGACCCCGTGCAGCAGCGGCGCGGGCAGGCTGTCGAGGAACGGCGCCATGGCCGCACGCGCCGCGTCCTCGTCGCCGACGTGGGCCCAGACCACGGCGCAGACGGGCCGCAGGTGCAGCTCCTCGGGGAAGGGCGGCGCCGGCGGGACCTGGGTGTAGGCGAAGAACCCGTTCAGGGTCCGCGGTGCGGAGGGCAGGAACTCGCGGTAGGCGGCCAGCACCTGCTCGCTCTGCTCGACGGCCCAGAACGTGGGCCCGCCGACGAACCGGGAGACGTCGTGCAGCGCGAAGGTGAAGGAGGTGACCACGCCGAAGTTGCCGCCCCCGCCGCGCAGGGCCCAGAAGAGGTCGGGCTCGGACGTGGCGCTGGCCCGGACCTGACGGCCGTCCGCCAGCACGACGTCGGCGCCCAGCAGGTTGTCGATGGTGAGGCCGAACGCGCGGGTCAGGTGCCCGAGCCCGCCGCCCAGGGTGAGCCCGCCGACGCCGGTCGTGGAGATGATGCCGCTCGGGGTGGCCAGGCCGTGGGCACCGGTCGCCGCGTCCACCTGTCCCCAGGTGCAGCCCCCGCCGACGGTCGCCGTCCGGGCCTCCGCGTCGACCTCGACGCTGTCCAGGTCACCGAGGTCGAGGACGAGCCCGTCGTCGCAGGTGCCGAGGCCGCCGCCGTTGTGGCCGCCACCCCGGACGGCGAGGAGCAGCCCGTCCCGACGGGCGACCTCCACCGCGAGGGCGACGTCCGCCGTCGTCCGGGCCCGGGCGACCATGAGCGGCGACTTGTCGATCATGGCGTTGTAGACGCTGCGAGCGGCGTCGTAGTCGCGGTCCCCCCGGCTGGTGACGGGTCCCTGGAACCCGGTCAGCTGCGCGTGCAGGTCGTCGGTGATGGTCATGGCACTCCCCCTCGAGGCGGGGCGGACCTCGCCCCGGCTCCCGACGCTAGCCACCGGGGCCGGGCTCGGCAGGTGCACGAACACCTGCCCTGCGGCAGGACACTGGGCCGGTGCGCGGTCCCCCGCGCCACCCCCGCTGCGCCACCGAGAAAGGACCCGCGTCCGATGCTCAAGACCATCCCTCCCGTCCTCACCCCCGACCTCCTCTGGGCGCTCGCCGCGATGGGTCACGGCGACACGCTCGCGGTGGGCGACGCGAACTACCCGGCCCACGCCCTGCACGGCCGCGTCCTGCCGCTCGCCGGCGTCGGCATCGACGAGGCCATCACGGCGATCGGCGCCCTGCTGCCCGTCGACCGGGCCGTCGAGCCGGCGGTCTTCGCCATGGCCCCGGACGGCGACCCCGGCGCGGCCGTCGGGGCCCACGCCTCGTTCGGGCAGGCCCTCGCCACCACCGAGGGCCGTGAGGTCGACGTGGCCCCCCTGGAACGGACAGCCTTCTACCAGCAGGCCAGGGGCGCGTTCGCCGTCGTCCTCACCGGCGACACCCGCAGCTACGCGTGCTTCCTGGTGACGAAGGGCGTCGTGGCGGGGTGACCACGCCGGCGGGCAGGCTGTGACCTGCAGAACATTCACAACTTCCTGAATCCGGCGTACCGTCCGGAGCATGGCAGCAGTGATCGAGGCCGCGGGCCTCGTGAAGAAGTTCGGGCGCCGGCGCGCGCTCGACGGGCTCGACCTCTCCGTCACCGCGGGCGAGGTCCACGGCTTCCTCGGCCCCAACGGAGCCGGGAAGTCCACCACCCTCCGGGTCCTGCTGGGCCTGCTGCACCCCGACGCCGGCACGGCGCGGGTGCTGGGACGCGACCCCTGGCGGGACGCGGTGGCCGTGCACGCGGACCTGGCCTACGTCCCCGGCGACGTCAGCCTGTGGCCCAACCTGAGCGGCGGCGAGATGATCGACCTCCTCGCCGCCCTGCGCGGCGGCGCCGACCCCGCGCTGCGGCGGCGGCTGCTGGCCGACTTCGAGCTTGACCCCCGCCAGCTGGGCCGCGCCTACTCCAAGGGCAACCGGCAGAAGGTGGTCCTGGTGGCGGCTCTCGCCCGTCCGGCCGCGCTCTACCTCTTCGACGAGCCGACCAGCGGACTCGACCCGCTGATGGAGTCGGTGTTCCGCCGTGAGGTCGAGCGGGTGCGGGACGACGGGGCGACCGTGCTGCTCTCCAGCCACATCCTGAGCGAGGTCGAGCAGCTGTGCGACCGGGTCACCATCGTCCGGGCCGGGGTGACGGTGGAGACCGGGGCGCTGAGCGACCTCCGGCACCTCCGGCGCAGCACCTTCCGCGTCGGAACGTCGGCCGGGGAGGCGGAGATCGCGGCGCTGCCGGGGGTGCACGGTCTGCACCGAGAGGCCGGCCAGCTGGTGTTCGACGCCGACGACGACGCCCTGGACGCGGTGCTGGCCACGCTCGGCCGGTCCGGGGCCTCCGGCCTGACGGTGTCGCCGCCGTCGCTGGAGGAGCTCTTCCTGCGCCACTACGGGACGGCACCAGCCCTCCAGGAGGTCCGGTGACGCACCTGCTGCGCTTCCGCGCCCGGCGCGACCGACGCCAGCTCCTGATCTGGGTGCTGGCCATCGGGCTCCTGGTCGTCGTCACCGGTCGGACGGTGCTCGCCGAGTTCCCCACCGAGGCCGACCGGGCTCCGCTGCTGCGGCTGGCCCTGGTGACGCCGGCCCTGCTCGCCTTCCGCGGCGTGCCCAACGGGCCGGGTGAGGGCTCCCTGCTGTTCTTCCAGCTGTTCTCCTGGATCGCGGTCGTGGTCGCGCTGCTCAACACCTTCCTGGCCACCCGGCACGGGCGCGGGGACGAGGAGCGCGGTCGCAGCGAGCTGCTGCTCGCCGCCCCCGTGGGGCGGACGGCGTCGGTGAGCGCCACCTGGGTGCTGGGCACCGCGGTCGACGTCGTGGTCGCCGCCGTCGCCGCGGCCGGCTTCACGGTCCTCGGGCTGCCGCCGGCGGGCGCCCTCCTCGCCGGTGCCGCCCTCGGCGTCACGGGTTTCGCCTTCCTCGGCCTCGGCCTGCTCGTGAACCAGCTCGCGCCGACGTCGCGGTCCGCGAACGGCCTGGCCGGCGCGGTGGTCGGGGCCGCCTACCTGCTGCGCGCGGCCGGCGACGCCCTGGGCCGGGTGGACCTGGACCGGCTGACCACCCGGGCCGCCTGGCCGTCGTGGCTGTCCCCCATCGGCTGGGGCGAGCAGACCTTCGCCTTCACCGCCGACCGGCCGACCCCCCTGCTGCTGGGCCTGGCGCTGGGGGCCTCCACCGGCGCCGTCGCGCTCCGGCTGCAGGCCCGCCGCGACCTCGGCCAGAGCCTGCTCCCGCAGCGGACCGGTCGGGCCGCCGCCGGCCCCGGGCTCCGCAGCGGGCTCGGGCTGGCGTGGCGGCTGCAGTGGCCGGCCGTGCTCGGCTGGGCGGCCGGCGCCGCGGTGCTCGGTCTGGCGACCGGCTCGCTGTCGCGGGCGGTCGCCGACGCGACCCTCGACAACGCCCAGGTCCGGGCGGTGCTGGCCAGCCTGGCGTCGGGCGCCGGCGGCGACCTGGTCGGGGTCTTCCTGACCGCGATCCTCAGCCTCGTGGGGGTGCTGGCCGCCGCCGCCGGACTGCAGTCCGTGCTGCGGATGCGCTCCGAGGAGACCGACGGGACGGTCGAGCTGGTGCTCGCCGGTCCGGTCTCGCGGGCGCGCTGGCTGGTCGACGGGCTGGTCCTCGGCGGGCTGGCGGCCCTCGCCGTGCTGGCCGGGGTGTCCGTCACGGCCGCCCTGGGCTTCGCGGTCCTCGGGGACGGCGCGCACGCCTCGCTGGCCGCCCGGCAGGCCTTCGCCGGGCTGCCGGCGGCCCTCGTCTTCGTCGGCCTGGGGTCCGCCCTCGTGGCGGTGCTGCCCCGGTGGGCGGCCGCGACGTCCTGGGCGCTCTTCGGCCTGGCGGTGGCCGGCGGCGTCTTCGGGCTGCTGCTGGGGCTGCCCGACCCGGCCCGGACCCTGAGCCCCTTCAGCCACCTGCCGACGCTGCCCGTCCAGGACTGGTCCCCGCTCGTCGCGATGACCCTGGTCGCGCTGGCTCTCGCCGGCGCGGCCGCCCTGGCCCTGCGTCGGCGGGACCTCACCGCGTGACCGCCGAGCCACCCACCGAGCTCCTGGCCGGCGCCGCCACGGAGCTGGCCCACCAGGGGTTCCCGGCCATGCCGGCCCGGGTGATCATGGCGCTGACGGCCAGCGAGGAGGGCCGGCTGACCGCGGAGGAGCTGGCCACCCGACTCACCGCCAGCCCGGCCGCGATCTCCGGGGCCGTCCGATACCTGGGCACGCTCGGCTTCATCCGGGCCGGGACGCTGCCGGGTTCCCGGCGGCACGTCTACACGCTGCCCCACAGCCCCTGGTACACGGCGACGCTCACCCGGCCGGGGCTCTACCGCAACCTGACGGAGCTGCTGGCCGCCGCGGCCGCGCGGATGGGCGAGGACTCCGCCGCCCGGGACCGGATCGAGGAGATGGTCGACTTCTTCCGGTTCTTCGAGCGGCGGATGCCCGAGCTGCTGGAGGAGTGGCACCAACAGCGGCCGGACCGGCGCCGAGCGGGGACCGACGTGCGCCGCGGGCCCGCCCCGGGGCCGCCGACGGGGTGAGCCGCGGGCCGGAGCCGGCCGAGCCCCTCAGCCGGCCGGTTCGCGGTACTCGAAGAAGGCCCGCTTCTTGATCAGCTCGGCGACGGCCGCCGGCACCATGGGCTCCCACGCCTGGTCGCCGCAGGCGATCCGGCGCAGCACGTCGCGCGACAGGATCGGCAGGTACTCCGGCTTGAACTGGTCGAGGTGGACGAAGCTGCCGCGCTGGGCCAGGTAGTCGAAGAGCAGCTGGGTGCCATGACCGACGTCGAGGTCCTCGACGGTGACGACCGCACCGTCCTCGGGCCGCCTCATCGGGTAGACGAACAGCTTGAGGTCGTTCTTGAACAGCCGGCCCAGGCTCTCGAGGAGGCCGCCCTGCATCTGCGTGTGGTTGGACTCGTCGAAGAGGTCGGCCAGGCTGGGGACCCCCATGACGATCCCGATCCGCTCGGTCGTGCGGGCGGCCAGGTACTGGGCCAGCCGGTTGTACTCGAAGTAGTCGGAGATCAGCACCGTCATCCCGCACGCGGCCAGCAGGTCGGCGCGCGCGAGGAAGTCCCGACGGTCGACGGCGCCGCCGGCCAGGAGTTTGCGCATCGAGAGCTCGGCCAGGGCCAGCACGGGCTTGCCCGCGACGGCGGGGTCCTGCTGGAACTTCTCCCGCGCGCAGTCGAGCATGTCGATGTTCACCACGGTGGGCGGGCGGAAGCTGCCGCGCTCGACGAGCACGGCGTGCTTGCGCAGCACCTCGCTCGGCTGCAGGACCTCCCGGTCGGGTCCGAACATCGCCACCCCCGACAGACCCAGGCGCACCAGCTCCAGCGCCATCAGCCGGTTGTCGACGTGGCGGAACTCGATCCCCTTGAACTGGATCATGTCGATCTCGATGCGCCCGGTGGACAGCCGGTCCAGCAGGCGCTGGACGATCTCCTCGGGCTCCTGGCGCTCGAAGAACGCGGCGTGCAGCAGGTTCACCCCGACGATGCCGAGGGCTTCCTGCTGCAGTCCGGCGTCGTCGTCGAGCATCCGCACGTGGACGACGATCTGGTTCGGCTCGTCCATCGGGTGGGCCTGGAAGCGCACGCCCATCCAGCCGTGGCACTCGTTCCCGCCGGCGTAGCTGCGGGCGACCACCGTGTCGGCGAAGGCGAAGAAGCAGCTGTCGTCACCCCGGGTGTGGGAGAGCCGGTCCACGTTGAGGTCGAGCTCGTAGTCGAGCATCGCCTGCAGGCGACCCAGGGAGACGTAGCGCTGGGACTTGCCGTAGACGGCGTCGGAGACCGCCATGTCGTACGCCGACATCGACTTGGCGATGGTGCCCGCGGCCCCGCCCGCCCGGAAGAACCAGCGGGCGACCTCCTGGCCCGCCCCGATCTCGGCGACCGTCCCGTACCAGCGCGGGTCGAGGTTGATCCGCAGGGCCTTCTGCAGCGTGTCGCCAGCGATCTCCATGCGCCCCATCCTCGGGGGTCCGGTCACCGCAGGGGAACGGCCCCGCCCGATCGCTGGACCGGGTCGCGCGCCGACGTGGCGGCCCGACCCTGCTCGGTGAGCCCCCCACGAGCACCGGCCCGGTCCCCCGAGGGGACCGGGCCGGTGCTGGTGCCTCGACGTCAGCTGCAGCCGCTGGTGGAGCCGCAGCCCTCGCAGACGTAGCAGGAACCGCTCGGCCGCATCTTCGTGCCGCAGGTCAGGCACAGCGGCGCGTCGACGCTGGTCCCGGTGAGCGACTCGAACAGCTCCGAGGTGGTGCGGGCCGTCGCCGGCGCGGGCTTCGCCACGGCGACGTCCGGCTCGTCGAGGAGGTCGGTGTCGACCTCGTCGCCCGCGTCGTTCTTGAGCGAGTCGGCCTCGGTGACGTCCTCCTCCGGCAGGTAGGACCCGGTCTCGACCTGACGCGCCCGCTCGGTGGCGGTGTAGATGCCCAGCTCGGACCGCTCGTCGAAGGACAGGTAGTCCAGCGCCAGGCGGCGGAAGATGTAGTCCATGATCGACTGCGCCATCCGGATGTCGGAGTCGTCGGTCAGACCGGCCGGCTCGAACTTCAGGTTGGTGAACTTCTGCACGAAGGTCTCCAGCGGCACGCCGTACTGCAGGCCGATGGACACCGCGATCGAGAAGGCGTCCATCACGCCGGCCAGGGTGGAGCCCTGCTTGCCGAGCTTGAGGAACACCTCGCCCAGGCCGTCGTCGGGGTAGGAGCCCGAGGTCATGTAGCCCTCGGCGCCGCCCACGGAGAAGGACGTCGTGCGGCTCGGCCGCGACTTGGGCAGCCGGTTGCGGGTCGGCCGGTAGACGATCTTCTCGACCACGGTCGGCTCGGCGGCGGCCGCCGCCTCGACCGGGGCCGCGTCCTTCTTCTTGCCCCCGTCGCTGAGCGGCTGACCCACCTTGCAGTTGTCGCGGTAGACGGCGAGCGCCTTGAGGCCGTACTTCCAGCCCTGCAGGTAGACGTCGGCGATCTCCTCGACCGAGGCCGTCTCGGGCAGGTTGACCGTCTTGGAGATCGCGCCGGACAGGAACGGCTGGGCGGCCGCCATCATCCGTACGTGACCCATGGGCTTGATGGCCCGGGCGCCCATCGCGGTGTCGAACACCTCGTAGTGCTCCGGCTTCAGGCCGGGGGCGTCGATGACGTGGCCACGCTCGGCGATGAACTCGACGATGGCCTCGACGGTCTCGGTGGCGTAGCCCATCCGCCGCAGCGCCCGCGGGATCGTCTGGTTGACGATCTGCATGGACCCACCGCCGACGAGCTTCTTGAACTTGACCAGCGAGAAGTCCGGCTCGATGCCGGTCGTGTCGCAGTCCATCATGAAGCCGATGGTCCCGGTCGGGGCCAGCACGGACGCCTGCGCGTTGCGGTAGCCGTTCGTCTCGCCCAGCTTGACCACGGCCTCCCAGGCCCGGGTCGCCCGCTGCTGCACGTGGGTGTCCAGCGTGCCCACGGTGCGCAGCGAGTCGTTGGCCGCCTGGTGCTTGCGCATGACCCGCTGGTGGGCCACCGCGTTGCGGGCGTACCCGGCGTACGGGCCGACGATCGCCGCGAGCTCGGCCGAGCGGCGGTAGGAGGTGCCGGTCATCAGCGAGGTCACCGCGGCGGCGAAGGCCCGGCCGCCGTCGGAGTCGTAGCCGTGGCCGGTCGCCATCAGCAGCGCGCCGAGGTTCGCGTAGCCGATGCCCAGCTGACGGTAGTCCCGGGTGGTCTGGCCGATCGCCTCGGTCGGGAAGTCGGCGAAGCAGATGGAGATGTCCATCGCGGTGATGATCAGCTCGACGGCCCGCTCGAACTTCTCGGCGTCGAACTGGTCGTCGTCGCCCAGGAACTTGAGCAGGTTGAGGCTGGCCAGGTTGCACGAGGAGTTGTCCAGGCTCATGTACTCCGAGCACGGGTTGGACGCGTTGATCCGACCCGACTCCGGCGTGGTGTGCCAGTCGTTGATCGTGTCGTCGTACTGGATGCCCGGGTCGGCGCAGGCCCAGGCGGCCTGGGCGATCTTGCCCCAGAGCTCGCGGGCGTCGACGGTCTCGATGACGCTGCCGTCGCTGCGGGCGCGCAGGCCGAACGGCTTGCCGTCCTCGACGGCGCGCATGAACTCGTCGTTCACCCGGACGGAGTTGTTGGCGTTCTGGTACTGGACCGAGGTGATGTCCTTGCCGCCGAGATCCATGTCGAAGCCGGCGTCGCGCAGCGCGCGGATCTTGTTCTCCTCGCTGGCCTTGGTCTCGATGAACTCCTCGATGTCGGGGTGGTCCACGTCGAGGACGACCATCTTGGCCGCGCGGCGGGTCGCCCCACCGGACTTGATGGTGCCTGCGCTGGCGTCCGCGCCACGCATGAAGGAGACCGGGCCCGAGGCCGTGCCGCCGGAGCTGAGCAGCTCCTTGGACGAGCGGATCCGGGACAGGTTCAGGCCGGCGCCGGAGCCGCCCTTGAAGATGAAGCCCTCCTCGCGGTACCAGTTCAGGATCGAGTCCATCGAGTCGTCGACGCTCAGGATGAAGCACGCGCTGACCTGCTGCGGGGACTGGGTGCCCACGTTGAACCAGACCGGGGAGTTGAACGAGAAGTACTGGTGCAGCAGCATCCAGGTGATCTCGTGCTCGAAGACCTCCGCGTCGGCCGGGGTGGCGAAGTAGCCGTGCTCCTCGCCCGCCCGGCGGTAGGTGTGCACGACGCGGTCGATGAGCTGGCGCAGCCCCTGCTCGCGCTGCGGGGAGCCGAGGGCGCCGCGGAAGTACTTCGTGGTGACGATCGTGGAGGCGTTGACGCTCCAGAAGTCGGGGAACTCCACCGCCTTCTGCTCGAAGACGGTCTCGCCGGTCTTCCAGTTGGTCTGCACGACGTCCCGGCGCTCCCACACGACGTCGTCGTACGGGTGGACGCCCGGGGTGCTGAAGACGCGGTCGATGGTCAGGCCGGCGTTCTTGCCGCGGCCGGGCCGCTTCGCGTCCGAGCGTCCGTTCGCCGGACGAGCGGTTTCGGTCATGTGGAGCCTTCCTGTGCTGCCCGGCGTCGTGCCGGACGGTGCTGACGATGGGTTACCCCGAGAGTGCGGTGGCCCCGAGGGGCCATGGCCACCCGCAGGTGGTGGCCGGTCGTGCGGTGACGCCTGTCGTGCGGCCCCCGGTCGGGCTCGCGGGGCGGGCACGTCGCAGGGGTGGAACCGGGGCTGGGCTCACGCAGACCTTCCCGGCCGCGCGAACCCTGCCCCGGGGATCGGGGGGCAGGGGCTGAGCCCTACGGCGGGGCCTTGCGGCCCGGGGTCAACCGGTGCGGGGTGAAGGCGCTGACCTTCTGGTCCGCGGCCGGGTCGGGGATGAGGGGCTCGATGCCGGTCGGGTCCTGCTCCACGCGGAGCAGCGCGATCTCGGCCTCGAAGTCGTCGACGGAGCGGAACTGCCGGTAGACGCTCGCGAACCGGAGGTAGGCCACCTGGTCGAGGTCGCGGAGCGGGCCGAGGATGGCGACGCCGACCTCGTCCGCGGGTACCTCCGGCGAGCCGGAGGCCCGCAGAGTGTCCTCGACGACCTGGCCGAGCCGCGCGAGCTGGTCCTCGGTGACCGGGCGACCCTTGCAGGCCTTCCGCACGCCACCGATGACCTTGTCGCGGGCGAAGGGCTCGACCACCCCGCTGCGCTTCACGACGACGAGCTGCATCTGCTCCACCGTGGTGAAGCGACGGCTGCAGTCCGGGCACTGACGGCGGCGACGGATGCTCGAGCCGTCCTCCGCGGTGCGCGAGTCGAGGACCTTGGAGTCGTGGTGACGGCAGTAGGGGCAGAACACGCGCGACTCCTCCCGGGGTCTCCGCCGAGCCGTCCTGGGGACAACCCTGTGCAGAGGATGTGGACCGTGCTGTGGATCGGTGTGGACGACCAACCACTACCTGTGGAGGAAGAACACCGGTGTAACTACTAGATGTAGAGAGCGTACGTCTGCACGGCCCCGACCGCAAGAGACCGGCCCACCGGGCGTGGCGCGCCGGGGCGAGCCCGCGGAAGGCGTGCCGCAGCGCCCCCGCGGACGGCGGGGGGTCGGGACGCCCGAGCTCAGAGCAGGTTGCGCAGGACGACGAAGACGGTGGCGCCCAGGAGACCCAGCAGCAGCCACCGGGTGGGGCGCACACGGATCAGACCCGCCGCCGCCCGGGCGGGGAGCCGGACGGCGGGGCCACCGAGGGCCTCGACGCTCCACAGCACCCCCAGGACGGCGAGGACGACCAGGCCGACCAGCACGACCGGGTTGTAGGCGAAGGCGGCGACGAGGTCGCCGTGCAGCAGGGCGCTCCCGAGCCGGGTGCCGCCGCAGAGGGGGCACTCCCAGCCGGTCGCCATCCGGAAGGGGCACGGGAGGCCGACGCCGGTGCCCGCGTACAGCGCGCTGAGCGTGACCCCGAAGGCAGCGACGCCGGCGAGCTGGGCGACGCCACGGGCTGCCCGGAACGGGCGGGCCGGCGCCTCGGTGCTCACCCGGCCATTCTGCCCGCAGGGCGGACCAGCGGGGTGGCCGACGGCGCCGTGCACCAGGCAGGTCAGGGCTGGACGAGGACCGTCCGGCCGGCGTCGGCGTAGCGCTCGCCGGTGACGCGGAGGGCGGTGAGCCCGACCACGGTGACCGCAGCGGTGACGATCAGCAGGGCCGTCACCAGCACCAGCGCGATCCCGCGCTCGGTCAGCCGCCAGCCGGCGGACGCGACGGCCGGGGCCGCGGGCGCGTCGACGGCGCAGGCCTGCGGACGCAGCACCCGGGTGCCGCCGGCCAGCGGACGCGCGGGCCGGGCCTGGGGGCCGGTGCCCCGTCCGGTCCGGCGCCGCGGACGTCCCGGCGCCCGGGTGGGCGACGTCGGGCGAGCGGTCGCGCGGTACCCGGCGGCCGTGGCACCCTGGGGCGCCTCGAGGGTGGTGACGTCCATGGTCAAGCTCCTCAGGAGAAGTCGAACAGACGTTCGATAGAACGTGTGTTTGATTTGTACCGCACCAGACGGCGGCTGCCAAGCACATGCGAACGCGTGTTCGACCTCGGGTCGAGAGTTCGCCGTCGTCGTGCTCATGTCCTCACCTCACCAGGGACCACTGACAGTTCTCGGGCGTCGCCGCCGCGGACCGCTCGGACGCGGTCGCGACACGCTCGAACAGGTGTTTGATTTCACCGCGGGCCTTCCCTAGATTCAGCCGCATGGCAGACCGTGACGACACCACCTCCTCCGCCGACCTCGCGCCGGGCCGCCCGGCCCGCAAGCGCGGCCGACCCAGCGCCGCCGAGGTCGAGGCGCAGCTCGGGGCCAGCGGCACGGTCCGGTCGCTGCCCGACGGGCCCGCCGACGCACACGGCCTCACGCCGCGCCAGCGGCGGATCCTCGAGGTCATCAAGGAGGCCGTGGACAGCCGCGGCTACCCGCCCAGCATCCGCGAGATGGGCGAGGCGGTCGGCCTGGCCAGCTCCTCGAGCGTCGCCCACCAGCTGAAGACCCTGGAGCAGAAGGGCTTCCTGCGGCGCGACCCCAACCGTCCCCGGGCCCTCGAGGTGCTGCTGCCCGGCGAGGCCGACAGCCGTCCGGCCGTCCCGGCCGAGGGCGCCGCGCGCCCCGTGCTGGCCGAGGCGGAGGTCGACGACACCGGTCGCGGCGACGCCTACCCGGCCCCGGTGCACGTGCCCGTGCTGGGACGGATCGCCGCCGGCGGCCCGATCCTCGCCGAGGAGCGGGTGGAGGACGTGTTCGCCCTCCCTCACCAGCTCGTCGGCCAGGGCACCATGTTCCTCCTCGAGGTCCGCGGAGACTCGATGATCGACGCCGCCATCTGCGACCGCGACTGGGTGGTGGTGCGTCAGCAGCCGACCGCCGAGAACGGGGACATCGTGGCGGCCCTGCTGAACGACGAGGCGACGGTCAAGACGTTCAAGCGGCGCGACGGCCAGGTGTGGCTGATGCCGCACAACCCCGCCTACGACCCGATCGACGGCAACCACGCCTCGATCCTGGGCAAGGTCGTCGCGGTCCTCCGCAAGCTCTGACGGCCGGCGGCGTCCGGTCCGCCCTCAGGCCTGGCCGGACAGCCGCCGCAGTGCCTGCACGACCGTCTCCCGGTCGCTCGTCTGCCACATCGGCGGCATGGAGGCGCGCAGGAAGCTTCCGTAGCGGGCGGTGGCCAGCCGCGGGTCCAGCACGGCCACCACTCCCTTGTCGTCGGTCCGGCGGATCAGCCGGCCGGCGCCCTGGGCCAGCAGCAGCGCGGCGTGCGTCGCCGCGACGCTCATGAAGCCGTTGCCCCCCGCCTCCGCCACCGCCCGCTGCCGGGCCAGGGTGAGCGGCTCGTCGGGCCGGGGGAAGGGCACCCGGTCGATGATCACCAGCGAGCAGGTCGCGCCCGGCACGTCGATGCCCTGCCACAGCGAGAGCGTGCCGAACAGGCTCGTCTGCTCCTCCGCGACGAAGCGCCGGGTCAGCTCCGAGAGCTGGGCGTCCCCCTGGCACAGCACGGTCTGCTGGGGCAGCTGCTTGCGCACGTGCACGGCCGCGGCCTCGGCGGCCCGGCGGGAGGAGAAGAGCCCGAGCGTGCGACCGCCGGCCGCCCACACCAGCTCGGCGATCTCGGCCAGCACCTCGGCGGGCATGCCGTCCCGGCCGGGGGCCGGCATCGAGCGGGTGAGGTAGAGGATGCCCTGCCGCCCGTAGTCGAAGGGCGAGCCGACGTCCAGCGCCCGCCACCGGACCGGGGCCGCCTCGTCGGTGTCGGGGCCGTCGGTGTCGCGGACGGAGCTCTCGGGCTCGGCCGTGCTGTCGTCGCGCTCGGCCGCCCGCAGCCCGACGCTGGCCGCCATGGGGGTGAACTCGCCGCCCAGCTTCAGAGTGGCGGAGGTCAGCACGATGGTCGCCTCGCCGAACACGGCGCTGCGCATCAGCCCGGCGACGCTGAGCGGCGCCACCCGGGCGGCCCTGCCCATCCGCTCGGACTCGCTGACCCAGACGACGTCGGTGGAGTGCAGGGCGGCCATCCGCTCGGCGACGTCGAAGACCTCCTTGACGGCGGCCGCCGCCTGCCGCCGCTCCCCGTCCGCCTTCTCGTCGCCACCGCTCATCTTGCTCACCGCGGTACGCGCGGCGTCGCGGACGGTCGCGCAGCCCTCGACGAAGGCCGACGCCGCGTTCTCGACCCGCTCCAGGGGCGCGCCCTCCAGCGCCCCCCGCAGCGTCTCGGCCGACTCCAGCAGGTCGAGCGCGACGTCGTCGTCCAGGTGCACCATGGCGCGCCGCGCGACCCGCTCGATCTGAGCCGGCGTCAGCTCGGCGGAGGCCGCCCCCGTCACCCGGGCCACCAGCTCGTGGGCCTCGTCGATGATCACGGCGGAGTGCTCGGGCAGGGCGGTGCCGCCGTGCATGGCGTTGATGGCGAGCAGGGCGTGGTTGGTGACCACGAGGTCGGCCGACCGCGCCGCCTCGCGCGACTTCTCGACGAAGCACTCGTCACCGAAGGGGCAGCGCTGCGCCCCCAGGCACTCCCGGACCGGGATGGAGACCTGCTGCCAGCCCCGGTCGGTGTGGCTGGGCGCGCCGTCCCGGTCGGCGACGCCGCCGCTGGTCGCCTCCTCCTCGGCCCACTCCCGCAGGGCGAGCACCTCGGCGCCCAGCGCCGACTCGGGGCTGGCCTTGGGCGTGATGGTGCTGGCCAGGTCGGCGGCGCTGATCAGCGTGCTCTGGTCGGTCTCGCTGCCGTCGCGGACGCGGAGCAGGCACGCGTAGTTGGTGCGGCCCTTCAGCACGGCGTGCTTGGGGCGGCGGCCGGTCACCTTCTGCACCGCGTCCAGCGCGGCCGGGATGTCGTTGTCGGCCAGCTGGGACTGCAGGGCGAGGGTGGCGGTCGCGATGACGATCCGCTCCCGCGAGCGGGCCAGCCGGACGAGCGTCGGCGCCAGGTACCCGAGGGACTTGCCGGTGCCGGTGCCGGCCTGGATCAGCAGGTGCCGGCCGGTGGCCAGGGCGTCGTCGACGGCGTCGGCCATGGCGACCTGCCCCGGCCGCTCACGGCCGCCGATCTTCTCCACCGCGGCGACGAGGACGTCCCGGTGGCCGGCCGCAGTCGCCGTCGGGCGGGTCGTGGCGGTGGCGGGGGTCACCGAAGAACTCTAACGGCCGCCACCGACAGGTCCCTCCGCGCGCGACGGGGCTGTGGACGCGCCGACCCCGCCGCTGTGGACGGGGCCGTCAGGAGGCCGGGCCGCCCGCGGTCTGCAGGTAGGGCTCCAGCTCCCCGGCCAGGGACGGCAGGACCCGCGCGTTCACCACGGTGCCGGCCCCGGTGTGCTCGAGGGTGGTGATCTCCCCCGCCTGGTGGATGCGGTTGAGGAGGTCGCCGCGCTCGTAGGGCAGCAGCACCCGGACGACGACCTCCGGGCGCGGCAGCCGGGCCTCCAGCGCCGCCCGCACGTCGTCGAGGCCCAGCCCGGTCCGGGCCGAGGCGATCACGGCGGTGGGGTAGCTGGTCCGGAGCGCCGTCAGCACCCCGGGGTCGGCCTGGTCGGCCTTGTTCAGCACCAGCTGCTCGGGCACCTCACCCGCGCCGATCTCGGCCAGCACGCCCCGCACGGCCTTGATCTGGCCCTCCGGGTCGGGGTCGGAGGCGTCGACGACGTGCAGCAGGAGATCGGCCTGCGCCGACTCCTCGAGGGTGGAGCGGAAGGCCTCGACCAGGTCGTGCGGCAGGTGCCGGACGAAGCCGACCGTGTCGGTCAACGTGTACACGCGGCCGTCGGGGGTGCCCGCCCGGCGGGTGGTCGGGTCGAGCGTGGCGAACAAGGCGTCCTCCACCAGCACGCCGGCGTCGGTCAGCCGGTTGAGCATGCTCGACTTGCCGGCGTTGGTGTAGCCGACGATGGCCACCGACGGGATCTCGTTGCGCCGGCGCCCGGCCCGCTCGACCTGCCGGGTGCTGTCCAGGTCCCGCAGCTCACGGCGGAGCTTCGCGATCCGGCTGCCGATCCGTCGACGGTCGGTCTCGATCTTGGTCTCACCGGGGCCACGGCCGCCGATCCCGGCGCCGCCAGCGGCGCGTCCGCCCGCCTGCCGGGAGAGGTTGCCACCCCAGCCGCGGAGACGCTGCTTGAGGTAGTTGAGCTGGGCCATCTCGACCTGGGCCTTGCCCTCCGCGCTCTGCGCGTGCTGAGCGAAGATGTCGAGGATCAGGGCGGTCCGGTCGATGACCTTGACCTTGATCTTGTCCTCCAGGTTGCGCAGCTGCGCCGGGGAGAGCTCGCCGTCGCAGATGACGGTGTCCGCGCCGGTCGCCACCACCACCTCGCGGAGCTCGTCGACCTTGCCGCTGCCGATGTAGGTGGCGGGGTCGGGCCGGCTGCGCCGTTGGACGAGACCCTCGAGGATCTCCGAGCCCGCGGTCTCGGCGAGCAGCTTGAGCTCGGCGAGGGAGTTCTCCGCGTCGGCGGCGGTCCCGGTGGTCCAGACGCTCACCAGCACCACGCGCTCCAGCAGGAGCTGGCGGTACTCGACCTCGGTGATGTCGGTGAGCTCGGTCGACATGCCGGCCACGCGGCGCAGCGACTGCCGGTCGGCGAGGTCCTGCTGGTCGCCGTCGTAGGCGTCGTCCGGCTCGGCGGCGGGGCGGCGCGCGGGTCGGGCGAACTCGGGGTGGTCGCGGGGGTCGAGGCGCTCGATCAGCAGGTCGTCCTCGACCGCGTCGCTCGGGCTGACGGGCTGCGGCTCAGGTGAAGTCATCGTCCCTCCAGGGTCTCACGGGGCGACAACCGGCGCCGAGGGCATTTCCTGCTCCCCCGGCCGCGCACGGCCGCCCGCTCAGAAGAGGGTGTACCCGCCGTCGATGACGAGTACCTCACCGGTGATGAACCCGGAGGCGGCCGAGGCCAGGAACACCACGCTCGGGCCGAGCTCCTCGGGCAGCGCGTACCGCTGCATGGGAGCGTCCTCGATCCAGTGCCGGCGGAACTCCGGGCTGTCGACCGGGGCCATCTCGGTCTTGGTGTAGCCGGGGGCCAGCGCGTTGACCCGGACGCCCATCGGCGCCCACTCCGCCGCGAGCGACTTCGTCAGCTGGTGCACCGCCGCCTTCGACGCGTTGTACCCGGGCTGGTGCTGCGGCCGGTTGACGATCTGGGCCGAGATGGAGCCGATGTTGATGATCGCGCCGCTGCCCTGCTCGACCATCACCCGGCCGAAGGCCTGCGCGCAGTTCCAGACGCCGGTGACGTTGACGTCCATCACCGAGCTCCACTCCTCGGGGGTGACCTCGAGGGCGGGCCGGTGCACGCAGAAGCCGGCGTTGTTGACCAGGACGTCGACCTGGCCGAGACCGGCGACGGACTCCTCGACAGCCCGCTGCACCTGGTCGGGGTGGGTCACGTCGGCGGTGACGACGTGGGCGCGGACGCCCAGCTGCTCCACCTCGGCCTTCGTCCTCGCGCCGGCGTCGGCGTCGCGGACGAGCAGGACGATGTCGCTGCCCGCCTCGGCCAGGGCGGTGACGAGCGCGCGGCCGATGCCGCGGTTCGCCCCCGTGACCACCGAGACCTTGCCGGCGAGCGAGAACGTGTCCAGGACTGCCACTACCCCTCCTCGGGTACCAGGACCTGGCCGTGGGCGATGAGCACCGCCGGGCCGGTCAGATGGGCCTGGTCCTCGGCGAGCTCGACCTCGACCTCGCCGCCAGGCACCTCGACACGATAGGTGACCGGCAGCGGCGTGGTGTCACCGGTGTGCACGCGAGCGGCGGCGGCCGCCGCGACGGTCCCCGTGCCGCAGGAGCGGGTCTCCCCCACCCCGCGCTCGTGCACCCGGAGCGCGATGTGCCGGGGACCCAGCACGCGGACGAACTCGACGTTGACCCCCTCGGGGAAGACGTCGGCCGGCACCTGCGGGGCGGTGTGCAGGTCCAGCGCGCCGAGGTCGTCGACGAAGGCCACCCCGTGGGGGTTGCCCACGTCGGCGGGGAGCACGACGTGCTCGGTGCCGTCCCCGGTGCGCACGGTCACGGGCGTCGCCGGCGCGTCGACGCGGACAGGGCCCATCGAGACGCGGATCCGCGTGTCGGGCAGGACCGTCGCCTCCTGCAGGCCCGTGCGGGTGGCGATCTGGAGGGTGGGGCCGCTGGCGAGGTCGTGGTCGAGCAGGAAGCGGGCGAAGACGCGCAGCCCGTTCCCGCACATCTGGGCCACCGACCCGTCGGCGTTGCGGTAGTCCATGAACCACAGCGAGCCGTCGCCGTCCCACTCGGGGACGTGCCGGGCCCGGACCGCCCGCAGCAGCCCGTCGCCGCCGAGGCCGGCGTGCCGGTCGCAGAGGTAGCGGACCTCGGCCGGGCCGACGCCCATCGTGTCGTCCCGGTCGAGCAGGACCACGAAGTCGTTCTCGGTCCCGTGCCCCTTGCTGAACGACCACCTGCGCATGGGCTCAGTCTCCCAGAGCCGGCGGGAGGTCCCCGCCGACGGCCGTCCCCCGGTCGGGTCCCTCGCCGCCGGGTCCGGCGGCGGCGAGCGCGGCGTCGACCAGGTCCGGGGCGTCCCAGTCCAGCCAGGTGATCCGCGGGTCGCGGGTGAACCAGCCGCCCTGCCGGCGGGCGAAGCGGCGCGTCCCCGCGACCGTCTGCTCCCGGGCCTCGGCCTCGGTCAGCTCGCCGTCCAGGTGCGCGAGCAGCTGGCGGTACCCCAGCGCCCGGGAGGCGGTGACGCCCTCGCGCAGACCCGGCGAGCGCTCGGCGAGGCGGCGCACCTCGTCGACGAAGCCCGCCGCCCACATCGCCTCGACCCGCTGCGCGATGCGCGCGTCGAGGGTGGGCCGGTCGATCCGGAGCCCGATCTGGACGACCCCGGGCAGCAGGTAGCGGTGCGCGGGCAGCGTGGACGCGTAGGGCCGGCCGGTCAGCTCGACCACCTCGAGGGCGCGGACCAGCCGCCGGCCGTTGCCGGGGCCGATCGTCGCGGCCGACGCCGGGTCGACCGCGGCCAGCCGCGCGTGCAGACCCGCCGGGCCGACGACGGCCAGCTCGGACTCCAGCCGGGCGCGGACGCCCGCGTCGGTGCCGGGGAAGTCGAAGTCGTCCACGACGGCGCGCACGTACAGCGCCGACCCGCCGACGACCACCGGGACCACCCCGCGCACCCGGCAGTCGGCGATGGCGGCGCGGGCGAGGGCCTGGAACTCGGCGACGGTCGCGGTCTCGGTCACGTCGAGGACGTCGAGCAGGTGGTGCGGCACGCCGCCCCGCTCCTGGGGCGTCGGCTTGGCCGTCCCGACGTCCATCCCGCGGTAGACCAGCATGGAGTCGGCGTTGACGACCTCGGCCGGCCGGCCCTGCTCCCGGTAGCGGCGCGCCAGCGCCACGGCCAGGGCGGTCTTGCCGACGGCCGTCGGACCCACCAGCACCACGGTCACGGCGACCAGTGTGGCCCAGCGGGCTGCGGCGCCCGACCGACGTCCGGACCCGGTGGTCGAGCACTGCGGGCGGCAAGGCAGGCTGGAGTGGCGCGGGCCCGCGATCCAACCGCCCGCGACAGACCACGACACCGACCGAGAGGCGACACCATGGGCATCTTCGACAAGGCCAAGGACGTGCTGAGCCAGCACCCGGACAAGGTCGAGCAGGGTCTGGACAAGGCGGCCGACCTCGCCGACCGGCGGACCGGGGGCGAGCACACCGACCAGATCGACCGGGGCGTCGGCGTCGCCCAGGAGAAGCTGGGCGACTTCCTGCGCAAGGACACGCCGCCCGCCTGACCGCCTCAGCAGCCCCGTCGGTCCGCGGACCGGCGGGGCTGTCGCGTCCCCGGACCCGGCAGGTGGGCCCTGCCGAGGTCAGCCGACCTGGCAGGCGCCCGCCGGCGCGAGCGGGGCCGGTACCCCCACGGCGGGCAGGCCCAGGCTGACCGCCGGCCGGGCCGGGGCGGCCCGGCGCCCCTCCCAGGCGTCCCCGCCGCGGGTCCGGCGGAGACCGGTGATCCCGGCGTCGGCCGTCAGGTGGTGCGGGGCGGCGTAGGTGATGGTGGTCCGCGCCAGGTCGCCGGGACGCGGCCGGCGGGCGGGGTCCTCGGGGACGGCGACGTGCACCAGCCGGTTGTCCCGGGCCCGGCCGGACATCCGCGCGGTCGCGGCGTCCTTGCGGCCCTCGCCGTCGGCGAACATCACCTCGACCTCGGTGCCGACCAGGCGCTGGTTCTCCTGCCAGGCGCTCTGCTCCACCAGCGCGACCAGCCGTTCGTAGCGCTCCTGGACGACGGCCTTCGGCACCTGGTCCGGCATCGTCGCCGCGGGCGTCCCGGGGCGGACCGAGTACTGGAAGGTGAACGCCGCCGCGAACCGCGCGGCCGCCGCGACGTCGAGCGTCGCCTGGAAGTCGGCCTCGGTCTCGCCCGGGAACCCGACGATGATGTCGGTGGTGATGGCGGCCTCGGGCATCGACGCCCGCACCCGGTCGATGATGCCGAGGTAGCGGTCGCTGCGGTAGGAGCGCCGCATGGTCCGCAGCACGGTGTCCGAGCCGGACTGCAGCGGCATGTGCAGCTGGGGCATGACGTTGGGCGTCTCGGCCATCGCGGCGATGACGTCGTCGGTGAAGTCCTTGGGGTGCGGAGAGGTGAAGCGCACCCGCTCCAGCCCGTCGATCTCCCCGCAGGCCCGGAGCAGCTTGGCGAACGCGGCCCGGTCGCCGAACTCGACGCCGTAGGCGTTGACGTTCTGGCCGAGCAGGGTCACCTCCTGGACGCCGTCGGCGACGAGCATCTCGATCTCGGCGAGGACGTCGCCCGGGCGGCGGTCGGTCTCCTTCCCGCGGAGCGCCGGCACGATGCAGAAGGTGCAGGTGTTGTTGCAGCCGACGCTGACCGAGACCCAGGCGGCGTAGGCGGAGTCGCGACGGGTGGGCAGGTTCGAGGGGAAGGTCTGCAGCGCCTCCTCGATCTCGACCTGCGCCTCCTGCTCGACGCGGGCGCGCTCGAGCAGCACCGGCAGGGCGCCGATGTTGTGCGTGCCGAAGACGACGTCGACCCAGGGGGCGCGGCGGACGATCTCGGTGCGGTCCTTCTGGGCCAGGCAGCCGCCGACCGCGATCTGCATGCCGGGCGTCGCGTTCTTGGTGGGCAGCAGGTGGCCGAGGCTGCCGTAGAGCTTGTTGTCGGCGTTCTCCCGGACCGCGCAGGTGTTGAACACCACGACGTCCGGGGCTCCCCCGCGGTCGGCCCGGCGGTAGCCGGCGCCCTCCAGCAGGCCGGCGAGGCGCTCGGAGTCGTGGACGTTCATCTGGCAGCCGTGGGTGCGGATCTCGTAGGTCCGCCCGGCAAGAGGAGCGAGGACTGGGGTCGACATGGCGGTCCCAGCCTAACGGCCACCGGCGGGGCCGCAGCCCCGCCGCGGGCGTCGCGGACCGTCCTCCGCGCGGGCGCCCCGGACCCCGGCACTACGCTCTCGACCCATGACCAACCCCACCGGCGAGCAGTACGAGATCGTCTCCGGCGAGCACCGCGTCGTCGTCACCGAGGTCGGCGCGACGCTGCGCACCTACACGGTCGGCGGGCAGCACGTCGTCCGCGGCTTCGAGGCCGACGAGGTGGTCCACAAGGGCCGCGGGCAGCAGCTGCTGCCCTGGCCGAACCGGATCCGCGACGGGCTCTACACGTTCGGCGGCGAGGAGCAGCAGCTCGCGCTCAGCGAGCCGGACCGCCACAACGCCATCCACGGCCTGGTCCGGCACGTCCCCTGGACGCTCGTCGACCACACCGAGGACACCCTCACCCAGAGCGTGCGGGTCTACCCGCGGTCGGGCTGGCCGGGCATCGTCGAGGCGACGATCACCCACCAGGTCAGCGAGCGCGGCCTGCAGGTGACCGTCCGGGCCACCAACATCGGCGACGTCGACGTGCCCTTCGGGTACGCCGCGCACCCCTACTTCACCGTCGGGGAGACCACCGTCGACGAGGTCGCGGTCACCGTCCCCGCGCGCACCTACCTCGAGGTCGACGAGCGGCTGCTCCCCGTCCGCCTCGCCCCGGTCGAGGGCACCGAGAAGGACCTCCGCGCGGGCGCCCACCTGGGGGCCACCAACCTGGACCACGCGTTCACCGACCTCGACCGTGACGAGGACGGCCGCTGGCGGGTCAAGCTGGCTCTCGGGGACCGCGCCGCCGAGCTGTGGGGCGACGACACGATGACGTGGATCCAGGTCTTCACCGGTGAGGACCGCCGTGACCTCTCGCTGGCCATCGAGCCGATGACCTGCGGGCCCGACGCGTTCAACGAGGGCATCACCCACGACGGGCTGATCGTGCTGGCGCCGGGCAAGACCTACACCGGCCGCTGGGGCGTCAACGGGCGCTGACCGGGCCGGGGCCCGTAACCGGATCTCAACATGTCGGTGCCCCCAACCGCGACCTGGCTCCTCTAGGGTCGGCCCATGACGGAGTCGGGAGGGCCGCCTGCAGGTCCGCACGCGGGCACGGGGCACGACGACGCCACGTCTCCCGCGGTGGCGACGCCGGTCGGTGAGCCGCTGGTCGTGCTGAGCGGCGTCGACAAGCACTTTGGCAGCCTGCACGTGCTTCAGGACATCAACCTCACGGTGGGCCGCGGTGAGGTGGTCGTGGTGCTCGGCCCGTCCGGGTCGGGGAAGTCGACGCTGTGCCGGGCCATCAACCGTCTGGAGACCATCGAGGGCGGCACGATCACCATCGACGGCCAGCCGCTGCCCGAGGAGGGCAAGGCGCTGGCGGGCCTGCGGGCCGACGTAGGCATGGTGTTCCAGTCCTTCAACCTGTTCGCCCACAAGACCGTGCTGGAGAACGTGACCCTCGGCCCGGTCAAGGTGCGGCGCACGAACGCCGCCGAGGCCCGGCGGCGCGGGATGGAGATCCTGCAGCGGGTGGGCGTCGACTCCCAGGCCGAGAAGTACCCGGCGCAGCTCTCCGGCGGCCAGCAGCAGCGCGTGGCGATCGCCCGCGCCCTGGCCATGGACCCCAAGGTCATCCTCTTCGACGAGCCGACGTCCGCCCTCGACCCCGAGATGGTCAACGAGGTGCTCGACGTCATGGTGTCCCTCGCCCGGCAGGGCATGACGATGGTCGTGGTCACCCACGAGATGGGCTTCGCCCGCAAGGCGGCCAACCGCGTCGTGTTCATGGCCGACGGCCAGATCGTCGAGGAGGCACCGCCCGAGACCTTCTTCACCGCCCCGCGCTCGGCGCGGGCCCAGGATTTCCTGAGCAAGATCCTGACCCACTAGCTCAGGACGTGCGGTGCGGTGACCCACCGGTCGCGGCACGGTGCACGGGGAACGACCCGAGCGATCGGGAGCAGCGGCCTGCTCTCCCGCGCCCACACCGGAGGGGAACCATGAGGACCATCACCAAGATCGCCGGCAGCACCGCCGCTGCGGCACTCACGCTGGCCATGGCGGGCTGCGTCAACGAGGAGAACGCCGCCCCGGCCGGGGACGCGGCGAGCTCCGGAGGCCCCGTCACCATCGGCATCAAGTTCGACCAGCCGGGCCTCGGCCAGCAGGTCGGCAACGACTACCAGGGCTTCGACGTCACCGTCGCCCGCTACGTCGCCAAGGAGCTCGGCTTCACCGACGTGACCTTCAAGGAGTCGCCGTCGGCCCAGCGCGAGACGCTGCTGCAGAGCGGCCAGGTCAAGATGATCTTCGCCACCTACTCGATCACCGACGAGCGCAAGCAGAAGGTCTCGTTCGGCGGGCCCTACTTCGTCGCCGGCCAGGACCTGCTGGTCAAGACCGACAACAGCGACATCACCGGCCCCGACGCGCTGAACGGCAAGAAGCTCTGCTCGGTGACCGGCTCCACGTCGGCGCAGAAGATCAAGGACAACTACGCCTCCGGGGTGCAGCTCCAGGAGTTCGACACCTACTCCAAGTGCGTGCAGGCGCTGAACAGCGGCACCATCGACGCGGTCACCACCGACAACGTGATCCTCGCCGGCTTCGCCGCCCAGTCGCAGTACCAGGGCAAGCTCAAGGTGGTGGGCGCCCCCTTCTCGGAGGAGCGCTACGGCGTCGGTCTGAAGCAGGGCGACACCGCGCTCTGCGAGTCGGTGAACACCGCGATCCAGAAGATGGTCGACGACGGCTCGTGGCAGAAGGCCCTCGACGACACGGTCGGGGCGTCGGGCTTCAAGCCCGACACGAGCACGAACCCGCCGAAGCCGGACCCCTGCTCCTGATCATCACGGCCCCGGGTGGGCGACGTCCCGCCCGGGTTCCGGCTCGACCACCGAGGAGGACGCCGTGGACGGCTTCGCCAGGCTGCTCACCGAGTACGACGTGCTGGGCGCGTTCTGGATGACCATCAAGCTCACGGTGGCCTCGGCCGTCGGCGCGCTGGTCATCGGGACGGTGGTCGCGGTCTGCCGGGTCTCCCCCGTCGTCGTGCTGCGCGGTTTCGGCACCGCCTACGTGACGCTGATCCGCAACACCCCGCTCACCCTGATCGTGTTCTTCTGCCTGTTCGGCATCAGCAACACCCTCCGGGTGCAGCTGGCCGACCCGGCCTCGCCCACCTCGATCGCGGACAACACCTTCCGCTTCGGCGTGATCGCGCTGGCGGTCTACCACGCCTCCTTCGTGGCCGAGGCCCTGCGCAGCGGCATCAACACCGTCCCCCAGGGCCAGGCCGAGGCGGCCCGGGCGATCGGGCTCGGCTTCCTGCCCACCCTGCGGGAGGTGGTGCTCCCCCAGGCCTTCCGGGGCGCGATCGCCCCGCTCGGCAACACCCTCATCGCGCTGACGAAGAACACCACCGTGGTGGCCACCATCGGCGTGGCGGAGCTCGCGTACCAGATGCGGAACATGATCGAGTTCAGCCCGTCCCTGCTGTACGCGATCTTCGTGCTGATCGCGGTCTGCTTCGTGGTGCTCACGCTGCCCACCGGGCTGCTGTTCACCTATCTCTCGCGCCGGCTGGTGGTGCAGCGATGAGCGCACCGGTCGTCCTCTTCGACGTCCCCGGACCGCGGGCGCGGCGCACCTACCGGGTCGTCGGCGTGGTGGCCGTGCTGGTCCTCGTCGCCCTGCTCGTCCTGGTGGTCCGCGGCTTGGCGAACCCGGACGACAACCAGTTCACCGCGGAGAAGTGGCGACCCTTCCTCGATCCGGTCACCTGGACGGCCTATCTGCTGCCGGGGCTGGTGAACACGCTCAAGGCGGCGGCCATCGCCGTCGTCCTCTCGGTCGTCGTCGGGCTCGTGCTCGGCGTGGGCCGGCTGTCGCAGTCCCGGGTGCTGCGGCTGGTCTGCGGCACCTACGTGGAGTTCTTCCGCTCCGTGCCGGTGCTGGTCATGATGATCTTCTCGTACTACTTCGCCGTGTTCGTGGTGGGCATCACGGGCGACGCGGCCTCGCTGTTCGGCGTCGTGGCCGGCCTGACGCTGTACAACTCCGCCGTCATCGCGGAGCTCATCCGCTCCGGCGTCCACTCGCTGCCCCGGGGCCAGCGCGAGGCGGGGCTGGCGGTCGGGCTGACGCCGTCCCAGGCCATGACCGCGATCCTGCTGCCGCAGGCGGTGACCGCCATGCTGCCCTCGCTGCTCAGCCAGCTGGTCGTGATCCTCAAGGACACCGCCCTCGGCTACATCATCAACTTCTCCGAGCTGATCCGCGGCGGGCAGAACCTGAGCACGAACTTCGGGAACCTGATCCCGACCTTCATCGTGCTGGCCGCGATCTTCATCCTCATCAACTACAGCCTGACCTTCCTCGCGCGGCTGCTGGAGCGCCGGCTGCAGCGCTCCGCGAAGGGCACCCCGCCGCCGGACCCCGACGACCAGGCCCAGGTCGCCCCGGTCGGTGGCGGGATGGGCGTCGGCGTCCTCTAGAGGGCGCCCAGCCCGGCCAGCAGGCGGTCCACGTCCGCGTCGTCGTTGTACGGCGCGAGGCCGACGCGGACGGCCCCGCGGTCGCCCAGCCCCAGGTGCCGCGAGGCCTCGATCGCGTAGAAGTGACCGGCCGGTGCGTTGACGCCGACACCGGCCAGCCGGTCCGCGACGTGCGCGGCCTCGAGGCCCGGCAGGTCGAACAGCAGGGTCGAGGTCCGGTGCGCCGCCCGGCTGTACAGCGTGGCGTCGAGCTCGGCCAGGCCCTGCTCGATCCGGGCCTGCAGGCGGGCCTCGTGCTCCTCGGCCGCGGCGATGCTGGCGGCGAGCCGCTCGCGGCGCGTCCCGGTGCCGGGCAGCAGACCGGCGAGGTGGTCGATCGCCGCCGTCGTCCCCACCAGCTGCTCGTAGGGCAGCGTGCCCAGCTCGAAGCGCTCGGGGACGGCGTCGCTCGACGGCAGCAGCTTGGCCGGGTGGAGGCCCTCGAGCAGGGCGGGGTCGGCGACCAGGGCGCCGTGGTGCGGCCCGAAGAACTTGTAGGGCGAGCAGACGAAGACGTCGCAGCCCAGCGCCCCGACGTCGACCAGTGCGTGCGCCGCGTAGTGCACGCCGTCGACCCAGACCAGGGCGCCGACGGCGTGCGCCGCGTCGGCCACGGCCCGGACGTCCGGGCGGGTCCCGATGAGGTTGCTGGCCGCGGTCAGGGCGACGAGCCGGGTGCGCTCGGTCAGCACCGCGGCGACCGCGGCCGGGTCGAGCTCACCGCTGGCCGGGTCGAAGTCGACCCAGCGCACCGTCACGCCGCGGTCCTGCGCCGCCAGCACCCAGGGCCGGATGTTGGCGTCGTGGTCGAGCCGGGTGACCACCAGCTCGTCGCCGGCCGCCCAGTCCCGGACGAGGGTCCGGGCGAAGTCGACGGTGAGCTGGGTGGCGCTGCGCCCGAAGACGACGCCCCGGGGGTCGGCCCCGGTCAGGTCGGCGACCGCCCGGCGGGCCTCGACGACGATGGTGTCCGCGTTCCGGGCCGCGAGGTTGGCGGTGCCCCGGTTGGAGAGCGGGCCGCTCATCGCCGTCCGGACGGCCTCGGCCACCGGCGCCGGCGTCTGCGTGCCACCCGGGCTGTCGAAGTAGGCCAACCCGGCCTCGAGGGCCGGGAAGTCGGCGCGGACGCGGACGAGGTCGAGACTCACCCGGCCGAACCTATCAACGGGTCCGGCCGGGTCCGACGGCACGGGCCGCCGACCGGCCGGCGGCTAGCGGGCCGTCTCGGTGGCCCGGGACTCCCGGACGACGGTGACCCGGATCTGACCGGGGTAGGTCAGCTCCTCCTCGATCTGCTTGGCGATGTCGCGGGCCAGCACCTGGGCCTCGATGTCGTCGACCACCTCGGGCACCACCATCACGCGCAGCTCGCGGCCCGCCTGCATGGCGAAGACCTTGTCCACGCCGTCCCGCGCCCCGGCGATCTCCTCCAGGCGCTCGAGCCGCTGCACGTAGGCCTCGATGCTCTCGCGCCGGGCGCCCGGCCGGCTGCCGCTGATCGCGTCGGCGGCCTGGGTGAGGATCGCCTCGACGGTCTTCACCTCGACCTCGTTGTGGTGCGCCTCGATGGCGTGCACCACGTCCGGGTGCTCGCCGTAGCGGCGGGCGAGGTCCGCGCCGATGACGGCGTGCGACCCCTCCACCTCGTGGGTGAGCGCCTTGCCGATGTCGTGGAGGAACGCCGAGCGCTTGCACTGGGCGATGTCGAGGCCCATCTCGGCGGCCATCAGGCCGGCGATGTGCGCCGACTCGACCAGGTGCTTGAGGACGTTCTGGCCGTAGGAGGTCCGGTACCGCAGGGTGCCCAGGATGGGGACCAGCGCCGGGTGCAGGTCGGAGATGCCCACCTCCGCCATCGCGTCCTCGGCGGCCCGGAGGCACTGCTGCTCGATCTGGGCCTTGCTCCGCTCGTGCACCTCCTCGATGCGCTGCGGGTGGATGCGGCCGTCCTTGACCAGCTCGGTCAGGGTCATCCGGGCGGTCTCCCGCCGGACCGGGTCGAAGCTGGACAGCAGCACCGACTCGGGGGTGTCGTCGATCATCACGTTGACCCCGGTCACCTGCTCGAAGGCCCGGATGTTGCGGCCCTCCCGGCCGATGATGCGGCCCTTCATGTCGTCGCCGGGCAGGTGCACGGCCGAGACCACGGACTCCGAGGTCTGCTCCGACGCGACCCGCTGGATGGCCCCGACGACGATCATCCGGGCCTTGGCGTCCGCGTCCCGGGTCGCCTGGCGCTCGACGTCGCGGGCGACGAGGACGGCTTGCCGCTTCGCGTCGTGCTCCACCGCGGCGACCAGCTCGGCCTTCGCCTGCTCGGCGGTGAGGCCGGCGACCCGCTCCAGCGCCTGCTGGCGCTCGGTCTCGACCTCAGCTAGAGCGTGACGCTGGGCCTTCAGCTGGGCCTTCAGCTCGTCCAGCTGCCGCGCGCGGTCGTCCAGGCTGCGCCCCTCGCTGTCCAGCCGCTCCTCCCGGTCGACGAGCCGTTGCTCACGGCGTTCCAGGTCGGAGCGCTGCTCCTGGAGCTCGGCCCGGCGGGCGCGCGCCTCCTGGTCGGCCTCGGCCCGGGCGCTCTCGGCGGTCGCGATCAGCGCGCCCGTCTTCTCCTGGGTGACCCGCAGCTCCTGCTCGGAGCGCGCTCGCAGCCCGGCCAGCTCTTCCCGGGCGGCCGCGATCTCGGCCTCCTGGGCCTGGTGCCGCGGATCCTCGACGACCTCGGCGGTCAGCCCGGCGCTCGGCGTCGACGCGGTCAGGGCGGCGGAACGCCGCACCATCACGACGATGCCGACGAGGGCCAGGACGACGACCACCAACGCGACCAGCACGACCCAGGCCAGCACTGAACTCATGGCGCACTCCCGTCTACACGCTCCCGCGTGTACTCAAGAGGCTTCAGCCTGCGCAGACGAGCACTGGAAACGGTGGACCAACCGGCGCACGGCGCGTCCTGGGTGGTCGCGGGGCAGAACTCAAAACGACAGATCGGGCGATTTATCAAGCCGTCGGTATTGGTTGACGGTTCACATTTCGGGTCGAACAAAACACGCTGAAACCTCTGCTGGCAGAGTATGGCTCGGGCTACCGGCGGTCAAGCAGGGCGCACCCGGTGCGGGCGGGGCCGGAGGCCGCCCGCCGTCAGTCGCGCGGGCCGTCCAGCACCCGGCTGAGCACCGTCGCGGCCACCCCGCCGTTGAAGCCCCGGCGCGCCAGTGCCCCGGCCAGCCGGCGGTACTGCACGTCGCGCTCCAGCCCCTGCATGGAGCGGAACTTCTTGGTGGCCAGCGCGAGCGCCGCCTCCACCTCGTCGTCGGTCTCGACGCCGGCGACGGCCTCGTCGATCTGGTCGCGGTCGACGCCCTTGGTCTGCAGCTCGCGCCGGAGCGCGGAACGGGAGAGGTGCCGGCGCTGCTGACGCGACTCCACCCAGTCCCGGGCGAAGGCCTCGTCGTCGACCAGGCCGACCGCCTCCATCCGGTCCAGGACGGCGTCGGCGACGTCCTCGGGGACCTCGCGGGCGGCGAGCGCCGTCGCGAGCTCGTGCCGGGTGCGGGCCTGCACCGCCAGCTTGCGGAGGACGACCGTCCGCGCCACACCCTCCGGGTCGGCCTCCACGTCGTCCGGGCGGGCCTCGGGAGCGGACTCACTCCGTCGGCTGCGCCCCGAGCCGCGGCGACCTCGACGCTCACCGTCCGGCGCGGCCCGTCCGGCCGAGCGCCCGGCCTCCGCGTCGGCGGCCCGGTCCGGCTCTGGCCGGGACCGGCGTGCACGGTCGGGCCGGGACGGCTCCGGAACCGGGGGCACGGTGGCCCCCTGCGCCGTCAGCCACGACCGGACCTGGTCGACCGGGTCCGCGCCGACCGGCCCGCGCTGCTCGCGGGCCGGGTCGAGGGCCGGGCTCAGAACTCCACCTCACCGGTGACGGGGTCGACGCCCGCCGGGACGTCGAGCTGCGGACCGATGCCCATCTTCTCCTTGATCTTCTTCTCGAGCTCGTTGGCGAGGTCGGGGTTGCTGATCAGGTAGCCGCGGGCGTTCTCCCGGCCCTGGCCGAGCTGGTCGGCGTCGTAGGTGAACCAGGCGCCGGCCTTGCGGATGATGCCGGCCTCGACGCCGAGGTCGATGAGGCTGCCCTCCCGGCTGATTCCCTTGCCGTAGAGAATGTCGAACTCGGCCTGCTTGAACGGCGGCGCGACCTTGTTCTTGACGACCTTCACACGGGTCCGGTTGCCGACCATTTCCTGGCCGTCCTTGAGGGTCTCGATACGACGCACGTCGAGCCGGATCGAGGAGTAGAACTTGAGCGCGCGACCACCGGTGGTGGTCTCGGGCGAGCCGAACATCACGCCGATCTTCTCGCGCAGCTGGTTGATGAAGATGGCGGTGGTGTTGGAGTTGCTGAGCGCGCCGGTCATCTTCCGCAGCGCCTGGCTCATCAGCCGGGCCTGCAGGCCGACGTGGCTGTCGCCCATCTCGCCCTCGATCTCGGCGCGGGGCGTCAGGGCGGCCACCGAGTCGATGACGATCAGCGCCAGGGCGCCCGAGCGGACCAGCATGTCCGCGATCTCCAGCGCCTGCTCGCCGTTGTCGGGCTGGCTGACCAGCAGCGAGTCGGTGTCGACCCCCAGCTTGGCGGCGTAGTCGGGGTCGAGCGCGTGCTCGGCGTCGATGAAGGCGCAGATGCCGCCGCCGGCCTGGGCGTTGGCGATGGCGTGCAGCGCGACGGTCGTCTTGCCGCTGGACTCCGGGCCGTAGATCTCCACGACCCGGCCCCGCGGCAGCCCGCCGATGCCGAGCGCGAGGTCCAGCGCGATCGAGCCGGTGGGGATCGTCTCCAGCGGTACGCGGACGTTGTCGCCCAGCCGCATCACCGAGCCCTTGCCGTAGTTCTTGTCGATCTGGGCGAGTGCTGTCTCCAGCGCCTTCTCGCGGTCGTTGGTCGCCATCATGTCCTTCCCTCACCCGTCCGGGCGTTTCCGTGTCGTGCGGTCTGTGCAGGGACTCTAAGGAGAGGCACTGACAGAGGTCCGGGACGCGGCGACGCTGTGGACAGCGCCGGGGCGTCGACCGACCCGGTGGACAACTTACCGAACAGGTGTTCGAACGGCGAGCGGACACGCCGGTGCGGTCCGCGCCGTCCTGCGCGGTGCCCGTGCGGGCGTCAGCGCTCGCGGGCCGGGAGCTCCAGGGCGGCCCAGACCGCCCGCCAGACGGTCTTCACCGGGATGCCGTCGTCGACCGCCTGGACCACGGTGCGGCCCTGCAGCTCGGCGAGGCTGTACTCCGCCGCCCAGACCCGGTGGTAGCCCGCCCCCAGCTGGTCCTGCAGCCGCTGCCACAGCTCGGTCTCCTTCACGCCCTGCCACCCCCGCCCACCCTCGTCGGCCTCCCAGTGTTCCCCAGCGCGACCGCCGGGACCAACCGGGCGCCGACGGCGCCCGGAACTGTCAGGGTCGGCAGGCAGTATGGGGACGTGCCCGCCGACGTCCTGAAGGTCTTCTCCCCCGCCACCGCCACGTGGTTCCGGGAGGTCTTCGCCCGCCCGACCGCCGCGCAGGCCGGCGCGTGGAAGGCCATCGCCGCGGGCGAGAACGCGCTGGTGGTCGCCCCGACCGGCTCCGGCAAGACCCTCGCCGCCTTCCTCTGGGCCCTGGACGACCTCACCCGGTCGCCGCAGCCGGACCCGAAGGAGCGCTGCCGCGTCCTGTACGTGTCCCCGCTCAAGGCGCTGGCCGTCGACGTCGAGCGCAACCTGCGCGCCCCGCTGGCGGGCATCACCCAGACGGCGCTGCGGCTGGACCAGGCGCCGCCGAACGTCACCGTCGGGGTCCGCTCGGGCGACACCACCACCGCGGAGCGCCGGGTCATCGCCACCCGGCCGCCCGACATCCTCATCACCACGCCCGAGTCGTTGTTCCTCATGCTGACCTCCAGCGCACGCGACGTGCTGCGCTCGGTCCGCACCGTCATCGTCGACGAGGTGCACGCGCTGGCCGGCACCAAGCGGGGCGCCCACCTCGCCCTGTCCCTCGAGCGGCTGGAGGCGCTGACCGCCGAGTCGGCCACGCCGGAGGCCCCGCACCGCCCGCTGCAGCGGATCGGGCTGTCGGCGACGGTCCGGCCGGCCGAGCGGGTCGCGTCCTACCTCGGCGGCCCCCACCCGGTGCAGGTGGTGGCTCCGACGTCGGAGAAGGCGTGGGACCTCGAGATCGTGGTGCCGGTCGAGGACATGAGCGACCTCGGCGCCGCCGCGTCGGCCCCCGCCAGCCTCGAGGACGAGCAGGCGCCCCGGCGACCGCCGTCGATCTGGCCGCACGTCGAGAACAAGATCCTCGACCTCATCGCCGCGCACCGGTCGACCATCGTCTTCGCCAACTCCCGGCGGCTGGCCGAGCGGCTGACCTCCCACCTGAACGAGCTGCACGCCGAGCGGCTGGGGGTGGCCGCGCCCTCCGACGGGACGACCGGACCGCCGGCGCAGGTGATGGCCCAGGCCGGCGCCTCCTCCGGCCAGGACGGCACCCACGCGCCCGCCATCGCCCGGGCCCACCACGGCTCGGTGAGCAAGGAGCAGCGCGCGCAGATCGAGTCCGACCTCAAGTCGGGGCTGCTGCCCTGCGTCGTGGCGACCTCCTCGCTCGAGCTCGGCATCGACATGGGCGCCGTCGACGTGGTGGTCCAGGTGGAGTCCCCGCCGTCGGTGGCCAGCGGGCTGCAGCGGGTCGGCCGGGCCGGGCACCAGGTCGGCGCCACCTCGCGCGGCGTCTTCTTCCCCAACCACCGCGGCGACCTCATCGAGTCCTCCGTCGTCGTCGAGCGGATGCGCCGGGGGGCGATCGAGGAGGTCGCCGAGCTGCGGAACCCGCTCGACGTGCTCGCGCAGCAGGTCGTCGCCATCGTGTCCGGGCAGGAGACCAAGGTGGACGAGCTCTACGCCCTGGTCCGCCGGTCCAGCAGCTTCCGCGACCTGCCCTACAGCGCCTTCGAGGCCGTCCTCGACATGCTCAGCGGTCGCTACCCCTCGGAGGACTTCGCCGAGCTGCGGCCGCGCCTGGTGTGGCAGCGCGACACCGGGCTGCTGACCGCCCGCCCCGGCGCCCAGCGGCTGGCCGTCACCTCCGGCGGCACCATCCCCGACCGCGGCCTCTTCGGCGTCTTCATCGTCGGCGAGGGCAACGCCTCCGGCAAGCACGCCCCCGGTCGCCGGGTGGGCGAGCTCGACGAGGAGATGGTCTACGAGACGCGCGTCGGCGACGTGTTCACCCTCGGGACGACGAGCTGGCGGGTGGAGCAGATCACCCACGACCAGGTGCTGGTCACGCCCGCGCCCGGCGTCCCCGGCAAGCTGCCGTTCTGGAAGGGCGACTCCCCCGGGCGGCCGCTCGAGCTGGGTCGCGCCTTCGGCGGCTTCGTCCGCGAGGTCGGGACCATGACCGCGCCCCGGGCGACGGCCCGACTGCGGGAGAGCGGCCTCGACGAGTACGCCGCCCGCAACCTGGTCGCCTACCTGACCGAGCAGTCCACCGCGACCGGCGCCCTGCCCACCGACCAGACGATCGTCGTCGAGCGGTTCCGCGACGAGCTGGGCGACTGGCGGGTCTGCGTCCACAGCGCGCTGGGCACCGGGGTGCTGACCCCGTGGGCGCTGGCCGTCGAGCACGCGGCCCGGCAGCGCTACGGCCTCGAGGTGCAGGCTACCGCCACGAACGACGGCATGGTGCTGCGCATCCCCGACACGGAGTCCGAACCGCCCAGCGCCGACCTGGTCATCCTGGACCCGGAGACGATCGAGTCCGTCGTCACCGACGAGGTGGGCGGCTCGGCCCTGTTCGCGGCCCGCTTCCGCGAGTGCGCGGCCCGGGCGCTGCTGCTGCCGCGCCGCGACCCCAAGTCGCGCTCTCCGCTGTGGCAGCAGCGGATGCGGTCCGCGCAGCTGTTGACCGTCGCCGCACAGTTCCCGGAGTTCCCCATCGTCCTGGAGACGATGCGCGAGTGCCTGACCGACGTCTTCGACCTGGACGGCCTGCTGGAGGTGCAGCGGGAGATCGCCGCGCGCAAGATCCGGCTGGTCGAGGTCGAGACGAAGGAGCCCTCGCCCTTCGCGAAGTCCCTGCTGTTCGGCTACGTCGGCGCATTCGTCTACGAGGGCGACGTCCCCCTCGCCGAGAAGAAGGCCGCCGCGCTGTCGCTCGACGCCACCCTGCTGGCGGAGCTGCTGGGCAAGGACGGGTTGAAGCAGCTGCTGGACGCCTCCGTGATCGCCCGCAGCGAGGCCGACGTCCAGGGGCTCAGCCCCGAGCGCCAGGCGGCGACCGCCGAGCAGCTGTACGACCTCGTCCGGACGGCCGGTCCCTTCAGCCGGGCCGAGCTGGCCCTGCGCACCGTGGAGGACTTCGCCCCGGAGCCCGCCCTCGAGCGGCTGCTGCTCGACCGGCGGCTGGTCGAGGTCCGGATCGCCGGCGTGCCGATGGTCGCGGTGGCCGAGGACGTCCCCCGGCTGCGCGACGGCCTCGGCATCCCGGTGCCGCCGGGGGTCGCCGCCACGTTCGACGAGACGGCGGCGCACCCGGTCGAGGACCTCGTGCTGCGCTGGGCGCGCACCCACGGCCCGTTCGTCGCCGGCACCGTCGCCTCCCGCTACGGCCTGGGCCGGGCCGTCGTCGAGCAGGCCTGCGACGCCCTCGTGGCGGCGGGCACCGTGGTCAGCGGATCGTTCGTCGACCTGGAGGGCGAGGCCGGGCAGGAGCGCCGGCAGTACTGCCACGGCCAGATGCTGTCGCTCATCAAGCGGCGGACGCTGGCACTGCTGCGCAAGGAGGTCGAGCCGGTCGAGCAGGTGGCCTACGCGCGCTTCCTCGCCGAGTGGCAGGGCGTCGGCTCGGGAGCCCGCGGCAGCGACGCCGTGCTCGGTGCCCTGGAGCAGCTCGCCGGCTACGCCATGCCGGCCAGCGCCGTCGAGTCGGTGGTCCTGCCCGCCCGGGTGGCCGGGTACACCCCGGCCATGCTCGACGAGCTGACGGCCAGCGGCGAGGTGACCTGGGTCGGCGACGGCGGCATCGGGGACTCCGACGGCTGGGTCCGCTGGTACGTCGCCGGCGCCGAGCCGTCGGAGGTGCGGGCGCCCGCCCACCACCGCAGCCAGGAGCTCCTCGACGCTCTGGCCGGGGGTGGCGCCTACTTCTTCGACGCCCTGCTGCCCCCGGGCTCGCTCGGCCACCGGGACGAGTACGTCGCGGCGCTCTGGGACCTCGTCTGGTCGGGCCTGGTCACCGGTGACACCTTCGCGCCCGTCCGGGCGCTCTCGGGCGGGGCGCACCGCAAGGCGCCCACCCGGCCCACTGCCCGGACCCACCGCGCCCGGCTGGCCGGTGGCGGCCTCGGCCGGCCCGGTCGCGCCCCGCGGATCGCGTCGCCCACCACCGTCGGGCGCTGGTCCCTGGTGCACCGGGCGGGGACGACACCGGCGGAGCGGCTGGCCACGGACGTCTTCGCCCAGCTGGACCGCTACGGCGTGGTCAGTCGTGGCAGCGTGATGACGGAGAACGGCGAGGGCGGCTTCGGGGCGGCCTACCGCGCGCTGAGCTCGCTGGAGGAGTCGGGGCAGTGCCGGCGGGGCTACTTCATCGAAGGGCTGGGGGCCGCCCAGTTCGCCCTGGGCGGGGCCGTCGACCGGCTCCGCTCCTTCCAGCGCGAGCCGGAGGCGCCGCAGGCGGTGGTGCTGGCGGCCTGCGACGCCGCCAACCCGTACGGGGCGGCGCTGCCCTGGCCCGAGCGGGAGGGCCACCGGCCCGGGCGCAAGGCGGGGGCGCTGGTCGTGCTCGTCGACGGCGCGCTGGCCTTCTACGTGGAGCGGGGCGGCAAGACGCTGCTGTCCTTCACCGAGGACCCGCGACGGCTCGCGCCCGCCGCGACGGTGCTCGCGGAGGCCGTGCAGCGCGGCCAGCTGGGGAAGCTGAGCGTCGAACGGGCGGACGGCGGGCACGTCTTCGGCTCGACGCTGGTGAGCGACGCCCTGCAGGGCGCCGGGTTCCGGATGACCCCGCAGGGCCTCCGGCTACGACCTTCGGCCTGAGCCCGCCGCCGGGGCGGGAGACAGCACCGCCGCCCCGAGGAGCTCGGGACGGCGGAGAGGTGAGGCGGGGGGTCCGTTCAGGCGGCGGCGGCCTGCGGCACGGCCCGGACGGTCGGTAGCGGGGTGACCCGCTCGTACATCGACATCTTCTCGCTCACCACGTTGAGCACCACCGAGAGCGGCAGGTCGAGGGCGGAGCAGATGGACGCGAGCAGCTCGCTCGACGCCTCCTTCTGGCCCCGTTCGACCTCGGACAGGTAGCCGAGGCTGACCCGGGCGGCCTTGGAGACCTCGCGGAGGGTGCGGCTCTGAGCGACCCGCTCCTCGCGCAGCGACTCCCCGATGAGCTCACGCACCAGCACCTGCTTCATCGGACGCTCCTGACCCATGCAGAAACTGTACTCACCTCTTCCGCGCCCCGGACCCCGACCTGGCTCGGGCTGGGACGCCGGTGGTTCAACGCCCGCTGCCGGCCCCGTTGTTCCGCACCGCTGCGGTGAGCAGCGTGAGCGCGGCCTGCGCGGTGAGCCGGCGGATGGCGGCCCGGTCACCGCTGAGCCGCAGCTCCTCCACCTTCGTCCAGCCGGTGGACGGGCGGGCCAGCCCGACGAACACCTGCCCGACCGGGTGGCCGTCCTGCGGCTCCGGTCCCGCGACGCCCGTCACCGCCAGGCCCCAGTCGGCGTCGCAGCGCGCGGCCACCCCGGCCGCCATGGCGCGCGCCGTGGGGGCGGCGACGGGACCGAGCTCGTCGAGCGTCGTCGACGGCACCCCGACGAGGGTGTGCTTCAGCCGGGTGGCGTAGCTGATCACCCCGCCCACGTAGCCGGCCGACGCCCCCGGCACGGAGGTCAGCAGCGCACCGATCAGCCCGCCGGTCAACGACTCCGCGGTGGCCAGGGTGGCCCCGTGCTCCGCCAACGCCGCCAGGGCAGCCGCAGCCGCGGGGTCGACGCCGGGCGCGGGCGCCACGTCGACGTCCGGACCCGCCGTCACGACCCGGTCCGGCTCCGGCGGCGCAGGGCCACGGCGTCGCGGACGTAGTCGAGGCCCGTGACGACGGTGACGGCCAGCGCCACGAGCATCACGACGACGGCGACGACGTGCGCCCAGCCGGGCAGGGGCAGCAGGTAGAGCATGATCGCCACCGCCTGCAGCACCGTCTTGAGCTTCCCGCCGCGGCCCGCTGCCATCACGCCGTAGCGGAGGACGACGAAGCGCATCAGGGTGATCCCCCACTCGCGGACGAGCATGACGACCGTCACCCACCACCACAGCTCACCGACCAGCGACAGCCCGATGAACGCCATCCCGGTGAGCGCCTTGTCGGCAATGGGGTCCGCGAGCTTGCCGAAGCGGGTGATGAGGTTGTGCTTGCGGGCCAGGTGGCCGTCCAGGCTGTCGGTGAGGATCGCCCCCAGGAAGACCAGAGCGGTGGCGATCCGCCAGCCGGTCTCGTCGGGGTGGGCGAGCAGCATCCAGGCGAAGACGGGGACGAGGACGATGCGCAGCGCCGTCAGCGCGTTCGGGACGTTCCAAGAGCTGGTCTCCGGCTCGGCCATCGGCCCGATCGGGTGGCGCTCCGACGGCGCGACGGCGTCCGCGTCGGGCCCGCTCGCCGGCTTCGGCGTCGACGCCTCAGACACGGCCGGACCACGTCGGGAGCGGTCGGGCGACGAGGTCGGCCCCCGCGCTGGCGGTCACCACGGCCGGCACGAACGCACCGACCCGCGCACCGGCGGCGTCCACGAGCTCGACCGAGCCGTCGACCTCGGGCCCCTGGTGGGCCGCGCGGCCGGTGACAACGTCGTCGACCTCCTCCACCAGGACCTGCACCGTCTCGCCGACGCGCTGGGCCGCGCGCTCGGCGACCAGCTCGTCGACCAGGTCGGCGAGCCGCTCGCGCCGCTCCTCCACCACGTCGAGGGGCAGCTGGCGGTCCAGCCGCGCCGCCTCGGTGCCGTCCTCGTCGGAGTAGCCGAAGACACCGATGGCGTCGAGGCCGGCCTCACCGAGGAAGTCGCACAGGACGTCGACGTCGGCCTCGGTCTCCCCCGGGAACCCGCAGATGACGTTGGACCGGATGCCGGCGGTGGGCGCTTGCGCCCGGATGGAGGCGATCAGGGCCAGGAAGGAGTCCGGGTCGCCGAACCGGCGCATCCGCCGGAGCAGCGTCGGCGAGGCGTGCTGGAAGGAGAGGTCGAAGTACGGCACCACCTTGGGCGTGCTCGTCATCGCGCTGACCAGGCTGGGCCGCACCTCGGCCGGCTGCAGGTAGGACACCCGGATCCAGTCGAGCCCGTCCAGGGCGCTGAGCTCGCCGAGCAGGGCCTCCAGGGCGCGGATGTCGCCCAGGTCCTTGCCGTAGGACGAGGTGTTCTCGCTGACCAGGAAGAGCTCGCGGACGCCCTGCTCGACCAGCCAGCGCGCCTCGGTGACGACCTCGGCGGCGGGGCGGGAGAGGTAGGCGCCACGGAAGGCGGGGATGGCGCAGAAGGCGCAGCGGCGGTCGCAGCCGGAGGCGATCTTGAGCGGCGCGGTGGGCCCGCCCTCGAGCCGGCGGCGCAACGGGCGCGGACCGCTGGCCGGGGCCAGACCGACCGGCAGGTCCGGAGCAGCGGCGGCGGGGGCCGGGGTGCCGTGCCCGGGCAGGCTCTGCCCCTGGGCGGCCGCACGGCGGGCCGCGGGAGCCATCGGGAGCAGGGTCCGCCGGTCGCGGGGGACGTGGGCGGTGTGCGGCTGCCCCGCGAGGATGGCGGACAGCCGTCCGGCGACGTCGGCGTAGTCGTCGAAGCTGAGCACCGCGTCGGTCTCAGGCAGCGACTCGGCGAGCTCGTTCCCGTAGCGCTCGGCCAGGCAGCCGACGGCGACGACGGCCCGGGGCCGGCCCTGCTCCTTGAGATCGGCCGCCGCCAGCAGGGTGTCGACGGAGTCCTTCTTGGCCGCCTCCACGAAGCCGCAGGTGTTCACCATCACCGCGTCCGCGTCCTCGGGGTCGGCGACGAGCCGGAAGCCGCCGTCCTCGAGCCGGGCCGCGAGCTCCTCGGAGTCGACCTCGTTGCGCGCGCAACCGAGCGTGACGAGGTGGACCGCGAGCAGGTCGTCGGCCTCCCGGGCGAGGGTGGGCAGGGTGGGCGCAGTGGGGACAGGCATGGCCTGCCCAGTATGACCGATCGCGCACGGCCGATGCTCGGCCCGGCGACGCGGCCGGTGACCAGCTCACCGGACGCACCAGCGGCACCCGTCGCGCCGCCCGCCGGCTCGCCAGCCCCCAGTCCCCGGCCGGCTCAGCGGCTGACCACCGTGAAGCCGCCCGGCTCCACCCGGGCCCGCTGGCCCGGGTCCAGCAGCCGGCGGGACACGAGCACCCCGTCCCGGTCGTAGCGGACCTCGCGGCGCGGCCCGGCCAGCGTGGTGGAGGCCTGAACCCGCCCGGGGGCGGCGGAGGTGAGGAGCTCGGTGCCGCCGCCGGCGGTCGGGTAGAGCACGCGGGAGACCTGCGGCCGGGCCAGCACGGCGTCCAGGGCGAGGGTGCCGCTCCGGGCCCGGACGGCGACGGCGTCCTCGTCGGGGGCCAGCAGGGGGCCGAGCCGTTGGGGCAGCAGCACGCCCGGCACGGGCGAGATGCCCTGGGCCAGCGCCGGCGAGCGCAGCGTCGTCGCCCGGTCGCCCGTCGACCAGCGGCTGACCGGTCCGGAGCGCGCCGGCCGCAGGACCACCGGCTCCAGCAGCCGCGGCTGGTCGTCGGCGCCGAGGACGAGCCGGGCCCGCTCCCCGCGGTCCAGCCGCAGGTAGGCGCCGCCGCCGAGCTGGGACTCCCCCGTCCAGGCGGAGGTGGGGGTGACGGTCGAGCCGGTGGTGGCCGTCGCGGTCTCGGCCTCCACGCTGACCAGGCCGTCCCGGACGGGGGCCCGCGTCCAGCCGACCGCCTGCGCCCGGACCGTGGGGTGGGCGTCGAGCGCCAGCATGGTGAGCAGGCCGTGGATGGTGCTCTCCGCCCCGCTGTTCCGGTTGACGGTCCCGTCGGGGGCCACGCCGTCGAAGGTGACGCCGGTGGCCGGGTCGTAGACGGGGGCCCCGGAGCGGTTGGTGCCGAAGAACCAGCTCGCGTTCATCGCCGCGAGCGGGAGGAGCCCGGGCAGCCGGGCCGCGTCGGCCGTCGCCAGCAGGTTCTGCACCCGCGAGTCGGCGCCGTAGGCGATCTGGGTGCGGTCGACCGGGGTCGGGTACCACGCGTTGTCCGGCCCGCCGGCGGCCAGCAGCGTCGGGTCGAAGGCGACGGCCTCCCGGACCGCCGGCCGCAGCAGGGCCGGACGGCGGAGCGTCGCGGAGCCGAGGGCGAGCGCGCCGGCCATCTGCGAGGACCAGGCGTGCCACATCGACCGGGACTCCGCCCACGGCAGGACCGCGCCGTAGGGCCAGCCCGAGCGGGCCGTCGCCATCGCGGCCACCCCCTCGAGCAGCTGACCCAGCACGCGCCGGGTGGCGCGGTCCTGGGGCGCCGCCCCGAGGTAGGCCGACAGCCCGAGCGCCGCCTCCGCCGTGGCGTCCGCGCCGTCGACGATCAGCCAGCGGGGCACCCGCCTGCCGTCGCTGACGGTGTAGCGGCCGTACTGGTCCAGCACCTGGCGACGGACGGCGCCGACGGACAGCTGGAGCCGGTCTTGCAGGAAGGCCGCGAAGGCCGGGTCGGTGTCCGCGAAGGCGGCATAGCCCTCACCGAGGGCCCACAGCGTCCGGGCCAGCCAGTAGCTCTCCTCCGAGTCCGACGGGTCGGGCAGCTCGACGGGCTCCGCGCTGGGGTTGAGGTCGCCGTCCGCCTGCATCCAGAGGACGACGTTGCCGCGGTCCGGGCCGGTCGCCGTCTGCAGGTAGGTGAGGCCACGGAGCAGCTGGTAGGCCTTCCGGCGGCTGGCGTCGTCACCGACCTGGCGCCAGTGCCGCAGGTAGACCACCGCCGCGCGGGAGACGTCGTCGGCGTTGAAGGCACCCTGGCCGTAGTCGCCGGTCACCGGGTCCTCCGGCCCACCGCCGACCCGCTCGAAGGTGCCGGCGGCCCGGGCGTCGGCGTAGGTCCAGGGCATGGTCAGCGCGGGCTCGTCGGCCAGCCGGTAGGTGGTGTGCTCCGGGAGGGCGGCGGGGCTCACCTGGTCGAGCAGGAAGTCCAGGTGCGCGGTGTTGGTCAGCACGCCCGGCCCGGTCCGCGGCTCGGGCGCCCGGGCCTCGGCGGGGCCGGCGGTCACCGCCGCCCCGAGGACGAGGCTGAGGGAGGCGGTGCCGGCGAGCAGCAGTCGGGTCAGGCGGTGCTTCGTCATCGAAGTCCTCGGGTCGGGCGGCAGGGGCTGGACGGGTCAGGCGGGGTCGGCGGTCCGGTCGAGCCGGGCCACACCGATCTTCGAGTCGGCCATCCCGTAGAAGACGTAGTGCACGTCGTCGACGGTCTCGATGGCGGTGGGGAAGACGACGTTGGGCACGATCCCCGAGCGCTCCTCGGCGGTGACGGCCTCCAGCAGCGGCGTGCTCGTCCGCAGCACCACCTCCCAGGGTCGCTCGGCGTGCAGGATCATCCCGCCCGCGGCGTAGTGGACCTTCTTCTGCTGCGCGAAGGCCCGGACCAGCTCGCCCGTCACGCCGTGATGCAGCAGCAGCCAGCCCTCGGGCACCCGGAGCGGCGCCGGGCCGCCGCCGATCTTCAGCTCCTCGAACGGGTGCTCCGGTCCGGCGACGAAGCGGTGCTGGCGCCAGTGCACCAGCGCCCGGACGTCCGCCCGGGCCTCCGCCAGCGGCACGAAGGCGATCCAGATGCTGCCGCGGTCGTCCGGCAGCCCGGTCGGCGGCTGGTCGCCCTCGCCCGGCACCATCTCCCCGAGATCCCACATCGGCCGGTGCAGGACCGCCAGGCTGGGCGTCCCGTCCGGAGCGGTGACCGGCTCCGGGAAGAAGGTGGTGTCCTTGTTGGGGTAGAGGTTGAGGTCGCAGTCGAGGGCGTCGTCGTAGCCGTAGAGCACGGGGCCCAGCCGGGTCCAGGTGCGCAGGTCGGACGAGGTCGCCACAGCCGTCCGCGGGCCCAGCGGCCCGTAGGCGACATAGGTCATCACGTGCAGGCCGAGGGCGGCGACGAACGTCACCCGCGGGTCTTCGACACCACCGTGGCCGACCCCGCGCTCCCAGCTGCGGTCGGGCTCCATCAGCAACCCGTCCCGGCGGACCCCGGTCGGCACGCCGTCGGTGAGGACCACCTCCGCCAGGCCGATCCGGGAGACGTTGCCCGCGGCGACCAGGCGGGGCAGCAGGTGCAGCCGGCCGTCGGGCGTGCGGCCGCTACCCGGGTTGAGGACCCCCTCGACCTCGTGCGGGTTGCCCTCCTCGGGGCTCATGACCACCCCGAGGCGGCTGAGCCGGTAGGGGAAGCGGTCGGCCTCGACGGCGGGAGCGGGGGCGGTCCGGAGCAGGGCGGTCATGGGAGCGGGGGCCTCTCGGGAGGGTTCGGCGTGCGGCGTCATCCCTTGACCCCGGACCCGAGGTCGGTGGAGATGAAGTAGCGCTGGAAGACGATGAAGAGCACGACGAGCGGGGCGGCCAGGACCACGGCGCCCGCCATCGCCGCGCCGAACGGGTTCGCCGCAGTGGCCGCCACGTTGGTGATGTAGTTGGCCAGCGAGACCGCCAGCGGCTGCATGTCGGCCCGCTTGGTGATCAGGAACGGCCACAGGAACTCGTTCCAGGGCCCGATGAAGGTGAGCAGGACGACGGTCACCAGGGCCGGCCTGACCAGGGGCAGGGCGACGCGGACGAGCAGCCCGACCTCGCCCGCGCCGTCGATGCGGGCGGCCTCGAAGAGCTCCTTGGGCACCTGCAGGAAGTACTGCCGGAAGATGATCACCGCGGTCGAGTTGATCGCGAACGGCAAGATCATCCCGAGGTAGTTGTCGGCCAGGCCGTAGTTGCGCGCGATCAGGACGTACAGGGGGATGATCAGCAGCTGGAAGGGCACCACCTGCACGAGCAGCGCCAGGGCGAAGGTCACCCCGCGGCCGCGCCACTGCAGCACGGCCAGCGCGTAGCCCACGAGCACGGCGAAGACCACCGTGCACAGCACCACCCCGCCGGTGAAGATGCCCGAGTTCACCAGCCCGCGGACGAGGCTGATCCGGCTGTCGATGGCGACGTAGTTGGCGCCGGTCAGGTTGCCCGGGTGCGGGAAGGCCCCGGCCACGCTCTGGTCGGGTGCGGTCTGCAGCGAGCCCATCACCATGTAGTAGAAGGGGAACAGGAAGACAAGGGCACCCAGCCCCAGCACCAGCCCCCGCAGGACGGTGGCGGCGCGGCTCATCGGTCCCTCTCCCCGGCGAAGCGGTTCTGCAGCAGGGCGATCACCAGGGTGGCGAGCACCAGCACGACGCCGATGGCGGCGGCGTAGCCGGGCTTGCCCTGCTCGATCCCCTCCTGGTACATGATCAGGACGGGCGAGGCCGACGCCCCGTTCGGGCCGCCGCCGCCGGTCAGCAGGTACGGCTCGGTGAACAGGTTGGCCCCCGTGACGGTGGCGAGCAGCAGCACGAGCACGGTGGCAGGGCGGACCCCGGGCACGGTGACGTTCACGAACTGCTGCAGCCGGGTCGCCCCGTCGGTGGCCGCGGACTCGTAGAGCTCCTCCGGCACGTTCTGCAGCGCGGCCAGGTACAGCAGGATGTAGAACCCCATCTGCTTCCAGGTCACGAAGAGCGCGATCGAGGGCATGGCCCACGCGGAGTTGATCAACCAGGTGGGGTCGGGCGCCAGCGGGCCGAGCACCTGGTTGACGATGCCGCCGCCGCTGAACAGGAACAGCCAGACGGCGACGATCGCGACGCTGGCGGCGATGTAGGGCAGGTAGTACGACACCCGCAGGAAGGTCCGCAGGTGCACCACCCGGTTGAGCAGCGAGGCCAGCACCAACGAGCCGACCACGGTCAGCGGCACGTTGATCAGCAGGAACACCGCGACGTTGACGAAGGACCGCCGGACGGCCGGGTCGGCGACGAGGGTCCGGTAGTTCTCCAGCCCGACGAAGGGCCGGTCGACGTCGACGCCCGGGGCGGCGAAGAAGTAGTCGCGGAACGACATGTAGCCGGCGAAGACGAGCGGGTAGGCGAAGACGACCAGCACGAAGACGAGGTAGGGCGCGCTGAGCAGCAGCCCGAGCGGGTGCCGGCCGAGCAGCCGGCGCCCGAGCCGGGCCGGCCGCGGTCGCTCCGTCCCGGACCGGGCGGCGGTGCCGCCGGGGCGGGTGTCGGCGAGAGCGGTCACCGCGCTACCGCTCGCCGGCCAGCGCGTTGATCTGGTCGGCCGCGGTCTGCAGGGCCGCCGTCACGTCGCCGTCGCCGGTGATGACCGCCTTGGTCCACTGGTCGCGGAAGTCCTGGAGCATCTCCACCGTCTTCGGCCCGGCGGGCACCTCGACCGTGCGAGCGGCCTGGCTGCCGAACTGGAGGTAGGCCGGGTTCTCCTGGAAGTAGTCCGGGAAGGCCGCCTGCAGGTCCGTCCGCAACGGCATCTGCCCCGTCTTCTCGAGGAGCTGGCCGTCCTGCTCGGCGCTGGTCGCGAACTTCAGCACCTCCCACGCGGTCCCCTGGTTCTGGCAGGCGCTGAACAGCCCGACGTTCTTGGCGTCGCTGAACGTGTAGGTCTGGTCGGCCGGGATGCCGGCCTTGGTCGGCACCGGCACCGACCCCCACTCCACCTTGTCCTGGTAGACGGCGATGGCCCACGGCCCGACGATGGCCATCGCCGCCTTGCCGTCGGCGAAGGAGTCGCCCTGGTAGGTCTCCTGACCCGCGTAGCCCCCGGCGTAGACGTCCCGCCAGAAGGTCGCGACGTCGATCCCGGCCTGGTCGGTGAACGTCGCCTTGCCGTCCGCGACCAGGGACTTGCCCCCGCTCGCGGCGGCGTAGAGCGGCATGAAGTCGAACTGCGTCTGGAAGAACTCGCTCGTCGGAGCCGGGTAGATCGCGTAGTCGGCGGCGCCGGAGTCCTTGATCTTCTCGGCGGCCGCGAGGAACTCGTCGTAGGTCGCCAGGGCGGGCTTCTCGGGGTCGAGGCCGGCCTTCGAGAACAGCTTCTTGTTGTAGAAGATCATCACCGGGTTCGACTTCCACGGCATCTGGTAGAAGCCGCCGTCGGCCGCCTTGTACTGGTCGGCCGTGGCGCCGCTGCGCTCGCTGATGTAGCCGGCACCGTCGGGGAAGGTGGCCAGGTTGACCAGACCGCCCTGGCGCTGGAACTGGCCGACCGCCGACGGAGCGGTGTTGAAGACGAGGCAGGGTGCCGTGCCGGCGGTGATGGCCGCGCCGATGACCTCCTCGCTGCTCTTGCCGGCGGGGATCTCCTGGCCCTCGACCTTCTCCTCGGGGTGCGCGGAGTTCCAGGCCTGGACCATGGCCTTGCCCCAGGCGACCTCCTGCTCGTTGTTGGAGTACCAGACGGTGATCGGACCCTTCTTCGTCTGGGCCTCGGTGGTCGAGGGGGCGTCACCGCCCCCTCCGCAGGCGGTGAGGGCGAGGCCCAGGGCGGCCAGGCCGGCCAGGGCTCGGAGGGCGAGGGTGCGTCGGTGCACGGGAACTCCTTGGGTGGGGGTGGGTGGGGGAACGGGTCGCCGGTCAGCCGGGGGGGTCGGGCGGTGGAGCGGTCGAGGACCTCAGCACGAGGGCGGCCGAGGGCAGCTCGAGGTCGTCGGCCCGACCGTCGTCGAGCAGCCGGAGCAGCACGGTCGCGGCGGCGCGACCCCAGGCCAGCGGGTCGGCTTCCACCGTCGTCAGGGCGGGGTGGAGGTGCCGGCCGAGGTCCATGCCGTCGAAGCCGGTCACCGAGCAGTCCCGCGGCACCTGGACGCCCTGGCGCTGCAGGACCGCGAGGCCGGCGACGGCCATCGGGTCGCTCGCGAAGACCAGGGCGGTGGGCAGCACCGCCCCGGCCAGCAGCTCGACCACCGCCCGCGCCCCCGCGGCTGCGCTGAAGTCGGTGTCGACGACCCCGACCGGGTCGAGCCCGTGCCGGGCCAGGGCCTCGAGGAAGGACTTCCGGCGCCGGCGGCCGTGCAGCATGCCGACGTCACCGCCGACGTAGGCGATCCGCCGGTGTCCCAGCCCGACCAGGTGGTCGACCGCGGAGCGCAGGCCGGCGGCGTCGTCGAGGTTGACCACCGGGAAGGCGCCGGCGACGTCGGGCCTGCCGACGCAGACGGCCGGCAGCCCGAGCTCCGCGAGCAGCGGGAACCGGTCGTCGTCGTGCCGGAGGTCGGTCAGCAACACCCCGTCGACACGGCGGTGGGCGGCGAGGGAGCGGTAGGTGGCCGTCTCCGCAGCGGCGTCCGGGACGAGGCTGAGCACCAGGACCTGCCGGCGCTCCGTCAGCGCCGTCTCCACCCCGGCCATGAACGCCGGGAAGAACGGGTCGGCCGCCAGCACCGTCGGGTCCCGGCGGACGACGAGGCCGAGCGCGGCCGCGCGCTGGGTGGAGAGGGACCGGGCGACCGGGTCCGGCTGCCACCCGAGCTCCTCGGCCGCGGCGAGGATGCGGACGCGCGTCGGGGCGGCGACCCCGGGCTTGTCGTTGAACACGAAGGAGACCAGGCCCTTGCTCACCCCGGCGCGCTTCGCCACGTCGGCGATCGTGGGGCGTCGGGTGTCCATGGCTCCTCGTCGAGTCGCTGGTTTAAACCGGTTTAGGGGGACGGTACACCGTCGTCCTCCCGATCCGTCAGGGGCCGTGGCGGGGTGCTGGGTGACGGCCCGGGGTGGGGCGGAACGGCCCCCGCTCGCGGGCACGTCCCCGTACCCTGGGTCGGCCGGGAGGGGGGTGCGCTGATCGAGACCGACACCGGTCGGCTGGAGGCGCTGGCGTGCGCCCTCGCCGGCGACACCGCCGGGGCCGCCGAGCTGCTCGCGGCCGCGCGGATCGCCACGGCCCGCCCCGCCCGGCACCCGTCTCCCGAGTCCGAGCTCGACACCGATCCCGACGCGGAGGCTCGGGCCGCCCTCGTCCGGGCCCACCTGCGCCGCCGTCGCGAGCCAGCCGCCGCCCCCCGGGAGCCGCTGCCGGAGCCGGAGCTGGAGGAGGTGCGGCGACGGCTGGCGGCCCTGGCCCCGCTCCCCCGGGCCGTCCTGGTGCTCCGGCACCTCGAGCAGTTGACGCTGGCCGACCTGACCAGGCTGACCGACCGCGGCGCGCCGGCGGTGGCCCGCGCCCTGGAGACCGCGACGACGGCCGTCGGCGCCACCGGCTACCAGCTGGACCTGGTGGTGGCGGCCGTTCCCGTCCCCGAGCCCGGGGCGGTGGAGACGGCGCGCCGTCGCCTCGAGGCCCGTCGACGCCGCCTCCGCGGCCGCGGGGTGCTGGTGGCCCTGGTCCTCGCGGCGCTGGCGACCACCGCGACCGTGCTGCCCGGGGTGCTCCGGCCCGACCCCTACACGCGGGCCGCCGGCGCCTGGGTCTACGGGTACGAGGTCCGCCCGGGGACCGGCCTGCGCGTGGTCGACCGGTTCCTCACCGCGTCGACCGACACCGTTCGGCTGATCGACGAGGACTCCGGGCCGACGGCGGACGAGCGGCGGACCTGCGACCTGAGCGCCACCAGCAGCGACCAGCCGGTCGAGGCCCCCGACGGACGGCCCACCCGCGTCAACGGGTTCACCGGCCGCTTCCTGCCCTCGGACGGGAACCGCGGCGCGGAGCTGTGGTGGACGACCGGCCCGGGGCTGGCGCTGGTGCTCAGCTGCTCCGGGGACAGCGTCGAGGCGGACCTGCTCGCGGTGGCCGCGATGGTCGCCCCCACCGAGGTCCCCGTGCTGGTGCCCGTCGACCTCAGCGACCTGCCCGACGGGGAGGAGGTCAGCGGCATCTACGACCTCGACGGCCAGCTCGCGGTGCTGGTGCTGCCCACCGGCGAGACCCCCGAGTCGCCCAACGCCGTCTACGTCAGCGTCGGCACCCTCTTCGGCGCCACCGCCCAGGGGGAACGGACCGTCCGGGTGGGCGGGGTGACGGCCCGGGTGCAGCAGGACGCGGAGTCCGAGACGATCTGCTGGGACCTGGGCGGACCCCAAGCCTGCGTCGCCGACTTCGCGGGCGACGAGGGCGGCGCCGCCGCCCGGCGGCGGCAGTTCGACCGCTTGCTGACGATCGCGCGGGTGGTGCAGGTCGCCCCCGGCGGGACCGACCGCAGCACCTGGTTCGACGCCCGGGAGGCCGTCCCCGGCTGAGCGGTGTCGCCGGAGGTGGAAAGATCGAGGGGCCATGCCGTCCCTGCTGAGTGACCTCGTCCCCGCCGACCCTGGCCCCGACGCCCTGTTCGAGACCTTCAGCGGCTGGGCCGCGGACCGAGGGCTGGAGCTGTACCCGGCCCAGACCGAGGCGGTCATCGAGCTGGTCTCGGGGTCGAACGTGATCCTGTCCACGCCGACCGGGTCGGGCAAGAGCCTGGTGGCGACCGCCGCGCAGTTCGCGGCCCTGGCCCGGCGGGAGAGCGGGGACCCGACCGGCCGGGTCTTCTACACCGCCCCCATCAAGGCGCTGGTCTCGGAGAAGTTCTTCGCCGCCGTCGAGGTCTTCGGCGTCGACCGGGTCGGCATGATGACCGGCGACGCCAGCGTCAACGCCGCGGCGCCGATCATCTGCTGCACCGCCGAGATCCTGGCCAACCTCGCCCTCCGCGAGGGTGCCGACTCCACGGTCACCACCGTGGTGATGGACGAGTTCCACTACTACGCCGACCCGGAGCGCGGCTGGGCCTGGCAGGTGCCGCTGCTGGAGCTGCCGCACGCGCAGTTCCTGCTGATGTCGGCGACGCTCGGCGACGTCACCCGCTTCGAGGCCGACCTGTCCCGGCGCACCGGCCGGCCCACCGCCGTCGTCGCCTCCGCCGAGCGCCCCGTCCCCCTGCAGCACGAGTACGTGACCTCCACGCTGCTGGAGACGATCGAGGAGCGGCTGGCCACCCACCAGGCCCCCGTCTACGTCGTGCACTTCAGCCGGGCGGCCGCCATCGAGCAGGCGCAGGCGCTGAACAGCCTCAAGGTCACCACCCGCGAGGAGAAGGACCAGATCGCCGACCTCATCGGCGGGTTCCGCTTCGCCGCCGGGTTCGGCAAGACCCTGTCCCGGCTGGTCCGCAACGGCATCGGCGTGCACCACGCCGGGATGCTGCCGAAGTACCGCCGGCTGGTCGAGCTGCTGGCCCAGGCCGGGCTGCTCAAGATCATCTGCGGCACCGACACGCTCGGGGTGGGCATCAACGTCCCCATCCGGACGGTGCTGCTGACCTCGTTGAGCAAGTACGACGGGGTCCGGCCGCGCCTCCTGACGGCCCGGGAGTTCCACCAGATCGGCGGTCGGGCGGGCCGCGCGGGCTACGACGCGTCCGGCACCGTGGTGGTCCAGGCCCCCGACCACGTGGTGGCCAACGAGAAGGCGCTGGCCAAGGCCGGCGACGACCCGAAGAAGCGCCGCAAGGTGGTCCGCAAGAAGCCGCCCGAGGGCACGGTGGGCTACGGCCTGCCGACCTTCGAGCGCCTGGTGGAAGCCGAGCCCGAGCCGCTCGAGTCCTCGTTCAAGGTCAGCCACGCGATGCTCCTCAACGTCGTCAACCGGCCCGGGGACTGCTACGCCTCCATGCGCCACCTGCTGACCGACAACGACGAGCCGCCGGTGCGGAACCGCCGGCACGTCCACCGGGCGCTGCAGATCTACCGGGGGCTGCTGGAGTCGGGCGTCGTCGAGCAGCTCCCCCGCCCCGACGCCCAGGGCCGGACGGCGCGGCTGACCGTCGACCTGCAGCAGGACTTCGCCCTCAACCAGCCGCTGTCCCCGTTCGCCCTGGCCTGCCTGGACCTGCTGGACCGCGAGTCCGACGACTACGCCCTCGACGTGCTCTCGGTGCTGGAGGCCACCCTCGACGACCCGCGGCCGATTCTCACCGCGCAGCGCTCCAAGGCGCGGGGCGAGGCGGTGGCGGAGATGAAGTCCGACGGCCTCGAGTACGAGGAGCGGATGGTCCTGCTGGAGGACGTCACCTACCCCCAGCCGCTGGCGGAGCTGCTGCGGGTGGCCTACACCGCGTTCGGCCAGACCCACCCCTGGGTGCTGGACACCGAGCCGTCGCCGAAGTCGGTGGCCCGCGACCTCTTCGAGCGCTCGATGACCTTCACCGAGTACGTGAGCTTCTACGGCCTGGCCCGCGCCGAGGGGATCGTGCTGCGCTACCTGGCCGACGCCTTCAAGGCGCTGCGGCAGACAGTGCCGGAGGAGGCGCGGACCGACGCCGTCGCCGACCTGATCGCCTGGCTGGGCGAGCTGGTGCGGCAGGTGGACTCCAGCCTGCTCGAGGAGTGGGAGTCGCTGCGCAGCCCCACCGCCGAGGTGCAGTCGGTGGTCGAGGTGGACCGGGCGGCACCCCCGGTGACGGCGAACGTCCGCGCCTTCCGGGTGCTGGTCCGCAACGCCCTGTTCCGCCGCGTCGAGCTGGCCGCCCGCCGCAACTGGTGGGCGCTGGGCGAGCTGGACGAGTCGTTCCCCGCGGAGGCCTGGCAGGAGGCGCTGGAGCCGTACTTCGCCGAGCACGCGAGCCTGCAGACCGGCGCCGCCGCCCGGGGGCCGGCCCTGCTGCTGGTCACCGAGGAGCCGGGCCGCTGGGTGGTCCGGCAGATCCTCGACGACCCGGCGGGCGACCACGACTGGGGCATCACCGCCGAGGTCGACCTCGCCGCCAGCGACGCCGAGGGCACCGCCGTCGTGAGGATCACCGCCGTGGGCCAGCTCGGCGGCTGGTGACCACCCCGCGCTGAGCACCCCTCCCCGCCTGAGCTGGTCGAAGGGCCTTCGACAGGCTCAGGCAGCAGGGGTGGGCTCAGGCCGCAGCAGGGGTGGGTGCGCGCCGCAGGGGTGCGCTCCGGCCGCGGCTGAGGGCGCTCAGCCCAGCCGCAGGTTGTCCAGGACCACGTCGAGCTCGTCGGGCTTCACCAGCACCTCACGGGGCTTGGAGCCCTCGGACGGGCCGACGACGCCGCGGGTCTCCATGATGTCCATCAGCCGGCCGGCCTTGGCGAACCCGACCCGCAGCTTGCGCTGCAGCATGGACGTCGAGCCCAGCTGGAGGTTGACGACCAGCTCGGCCGCCTGGACCACCAGGTCGAGGTCGTCGCCGATGTCCTCGGCCACCTTCGTGCTGGCCTCGGCGGCGGCGGTGACGTCGTCGCGGTAGGTCGGCTTCAGCTGCTCGGTGACGTGCGCGACGACCTGGCGGACCTCGTTCTCGGTCACCCAGGCGCCCTGGATGCGGATCGGCTTGGACGAGCCCATGGGCAGGAACAGGCCGTCGCCCTGGCCGACCAGCTTCTCGGCGCCGGGCTGGTCGAGGATGACCCGCGAATCGGTCATCGACGACGTCGAGAACGCCAGCCGGCTGGGCACGTTGGCCTTGATCAGGCCGGTGACCACGTCGGTGCTCGGCCGCTGCGTGGCCAGCACCAGGTGGATGCCGGCCGCCCGGGCCAGCTGGGTGATCCGGACGATCGAGTCCTCGACGTCGCGCGGCGCGACCATCATCAGGTCGGCGAGCTCGTCGATGATCACCAGCAGGTACGGGTAGGGCACGAGCACCCGCTCCGTCCCCTCCAGCGGCTTCACGCTGCCGGCACGGACGGCCTTGTTGAAGTCGTCGATGTGGCGGAAGTTGAACGCCGCCAGGTCGTCGTAGCGCATGTCCATCTCGCGCACGACCCACTGCAGCGCCTCGGCGGCCTTCTTCGCGTTGGTGATGATCGGGGTGACCAGGTGGGGCACGCCCTCGTAGGCCGTCAGCTCCACGCGCTTCGGGTCGACCATGAGCATCCGCACCTCGTCGGGCGTGGCCCGCATCAGGATCGAGGTGATCATGGAGTTCACGAAGCTCGACTTGCCCGAGCCGGTGGCGCCGGCCACCAGCAGGTGCGGGGTCTTGGCCAGGTTGGCGACGACGAAGCCGCCCTCCACGTCCTTGCCCAGCCCCACCGTCATCGGGTGGTGGTCGTTGCGCGCCGTGCTCGAGCGGAGGACGTCGCCGAGGGAGACGACCTCCTTGTCGGTGTTGGGGATCTCGATGCCGATCGCGGACTTGCCGGGGATCGGCGACAGGATGCGCACGTCGGCGCTGGCCACGGCGTAGGCGATGTTCTTGCTCAGCGCCGTCACCTTCTCGACCTTGACCGCCGGGCCCAGCTCGACCTCGTAGCGGGTGACCGTCGGGCCGCGCGAGTAGCCGGTGACCTGGGCGTCGATCTCGAACTGCCGCAGCACCTCGGTGAGCCGGTGCACGACCGCGTCGGAGGCCTCGGTGCGGGCCTTGTGCACGCTCCCCTGCTTGAGCGCCTCGGAGTCCGGCAGCATGTACTGCACGTCCCCGGAGAGCTGCAGCTGCTCGACCCGCTGCGGGATCGGCGTGTGCGGCGGCGCCTCGAGGCCCGGCTTGTCGTCGTCCTCGCCGTGCACGGTGACGCCCGGCGGCAGGCCGGCGGTGACCGGGCGGCGGACCGCCCGTGTGGGCTCGTCGTCGCCCGGGTCGTCCCCGTCGGAGGGGGCGTCGGCGTCCGCGAACGGGTCGGCGAACGGGTCGGCGTCGACCTCGCCGTCGAAGGGCCCGGGCTCGGGAACGGCGGGCAGCGCACGCTTGCGCCGGCCCTTCTTCTCCGTGACCACCGGGGTGTCGTAGGCCTCGTCGACGCCGTACTCCGGCTCGACGACCTCGCCCTCGATCACCGTCGACGGCCGCGCCAGCACGGCGCGCGCCGCGCGGGCCCGCTCGGGGATCTCGTGCAGCGGGATGCCGACCACGACGAGCACGCCGAACAGCGTGAGCAGGGCCAGCAGCGGGACGGCGACGTAGACGCTGAGCAGGTCGCTGAGCAGGCTCGAGGAGATGTAGCCGACGATGCCGCCCGCCTCCCGCAGCTGCTCCGGGGCGTTCGTGCGGGGCAGGCCGTGCGCGATGTTGACCAGGCCGAGCAGGCCCAGCAGCAGGGCGCTCCAGCCGACCGCCTGACGCCCGCCCGGGCCGTTGCGGTCGGGGTGGCGCAACGTCCGCCAGGCCATCAGGGCGAGCAGCAGCGGGGCGGCGTAGGCCAGCGTCCCCACCACGCCGGCGACGCCGACGTGGACGACGTGACCGACCGGGTCGGGCAGGCCCCACCAGAACTCGGCGGCGACGACGACGGCGGCGGCGACCAGGAACAGCCCGGCACCGTCGCGGCGCAGGGCCGGGTCCATGTCCCGCGCACCCGTGCCGATCTTGCGGGCACCGGCGCCGAGGGCGTGCGCGACGCCCAGCCAGAGGGCGCCGAGACCGCGTGCCACCTGCTCGAGGAAGGAGCGGCGCGGCGGGGCGGCCTGGCCCCGGGGCCGGGCGGCGCTCGACCCGCGGCCCCGGGGGACCGGACCGGAGTTCTGCGAGCGCCCCGAGCGCGCGGCGGGACGGGCCTGCGGCGCGGTCGAGGACCGAGGGGCAGGGCTGGACTTGCTTCCGGACGACCGCGGTCGCGTCCCTGATCCGTTCGGAGCAGGAGTGCTACGGGACCGCGGTGGGGAAGACGCGCGGGTCGCCATGCTGGCAGGCTACGCGATCGGCCTCCGCCGGACGGCTGTCACACGCCGGTCAGCGGGCCGCGCCGAAGTGGTCGAAACCGGCCGCGGCCGGCCACGTCCGACCGTCGACGAGCACGCCGGCGCCCGCGTCCGGCCCGACGGCCCGCACCTCCCCGACCACCCGCCAGCCCTCCGGCACCGCCCCCGCCGCGAAGGTGGCGGCCAGCGCGTGGTCCTCGCCGCCGGTCAGCAGCAGGTCGTAGGGGTCGGCGCCCGTCGCCGCGGACACCGCCTGCAACGGCTCGGGCACCTCGAAGGCGTCCCGGCGCAGGTCGACGACGACGCCCGAGGCGCTCGCGACGTGCCCGAGGTCGGCGAGCAGCCCGTCGGAGACGTCGACCATGGCCGTGGCCCCCGCCTGCGCGGCGGCGGCCCCCTCGCCGTACGGCACCTGCGGGACGCGCTGCGCCTCCACCACCGCGCGCGGTGAGCGGAACCCCCGGCTCAGGACCGCCAGGCCGGCGGCGGCCCAGCCGGTCCGGCCGCGGAGGGCGACGACGTCGCCGGGCCGGGCGCCGCTGCGCAGCACCGGGGGCCGGCCCTCGAGCCCGCCGAGCACGGTGACGCTGAGGGTCAGGTCGCGGGAGCGGGTGACGTCCCCGCCCACCAGGCTGACGCCGGCGGCGGCGCACTCGGCGTGCAGCCCGGCCGTCAGCTCGCGCACGAAGCGCAGCTGGAGGTGCGGCGGGGCAGAGAAGCCGAGGACGACGGCGGTAGCCCGCGCGCCCATCGCCTCGAGGTCGGCGACGTTGACCGCGACCGCCTTGCGGCCGATGTCGGCGGGGTCGGACCAGCCGAGCTTGAAGTGGACGTTCTCGACGAGGACGTCGAGGGAGGTGACCAGCGGGCCCGCGACCTCGAGCACGGCGCCGTCGTCACCGGGCCCGACCAGGACGTCCGCGGCGGGCGGCAGCCCGGCGGTCAGCGTCGCGATCACGGCCTGCTCCCCGATCTCGGCGAGGGTGGCCGTACCGGGCAGCGCGGCGACCCCGGTCATCGCGGGTCCTGGCCGGTCACGCAGGGGTTCCAGGGGGTACGGTGACGCATCCGGCGAGGGTAGCGTCCGTCCCGGAGGACATCGGCGAAGGGAACCCCCATGGTCGTGCAGGCCTACATCCTGGTCCAGACCGCAGTCGGCAAGGCCGGCGAGGTGGCCCGCGCGATCGGCGCCGTCGACGGGGTGGTCCGCTCCGAGGACGTCACCGGGCCCTACGACGTGATCGTCCGGGCGGAGGCGGCCAGCGTCGACGCCCTCGGCCAGCTGGTGCTGGCGCACGTGCAGGCGATCCCGGGCATCACGCGGACCGTCACCTGCCCCGTCGTCCACATGTGAGGTCGCGCGCCCTCCCCCGCTCGCCCGCCGCCCTGCCGGCCGTCGTCGCGGCGCTGCTGCTGAGCGGCTGCGCCGGCGCGGTGCAGGTGCCCGAACCGACGCCCGACCCGGCCACCCGCGCGACCTGTGACGCGGTGCTCGCCGCCCTGCCCGACCAGGTGCTGGAGTCCACGACCCGGCCGACCCGCCCCGGGACGCTCAGCCGGGCCTGGGGTGACCCGGCCATCGTGCTGCGCTGCGGCGTGCCGGCCCCGCCCGGGCTGACGGCGACCAGCGAGTGCGTCGAGGTCGACGGCGTCGGCTGGTTCCGGGAGCCGGCCGACGGCGGGACGCTGTTCACCACGATCGGCCGGGCTGCCTTCGTCGAGGTCGGGGTGCCCGCCGGCTACGCGCCCGAGGTGGACGTGCTGGTCGACCTGGCCGCGGCGGTGGGGGCGCACGACCCGCTGGAGCGACCCTGCCGCTGAGGCCGGTCCCCGGGTCCGGTGGTCAGCGCAGTCCGAGGGGGCGGCGGAGCGCCAGCTGGACCAGCCGGTCCACCAGCTCGGGGTAGGCGACGCCGCTGGCCGCCCACATCCGCGGGAACATCGAGTGCGGCGTGAAGCCCGGCATGGTGTTGATCTCGTTGACCACCACCTGGCCCTCGCGGGTGACGAACACGTCGACCCGGGCGAGGCCCTCGCAGCCGATCGCCTCGAACGTGGCCAGCGCGACGGCGCGGACGCGGTCGGCGAGCTCGGCGGGGATGTCGGCCGGCACGTCCAGGGCGACCTGCTCCTCCGGCAGGTACTTGGCCTCGAAGTCGTAGAAGCCGGACGCGCTCTGCACGCGGATCTCCGCCACCTCGCTGGCGGTGGCCGGTCCGCCGTCGAGGTCGGCGAGCACGCCGCACTCCAGCTCGCGGGCGCCGACGAAGCCCTCCTCGACGATCACCTTGGGGTCGAAGCGCTGGGCCTCCTCGACGGCGGCGACGAGGTCCTCGGCGCGGTCGACCCGGCTGATGCCCAGGCTGGAGCCGCCGCGGGCGGGCTTGACGAAGACGGGCAGCCCGAGCGCGGCGACGGCCTCGAGGCAGCCGGCCCGGTCGGTGGCCCAGCGGGCGGGCGGGAGGGCGACCCAGGGGCCGACCGGCAGCCCGGAGGCCGCCAGCACCAGCTTCATCACCTGCTTGTCCATGCCGACGGCGCTGGCCAGCACCCCGGCCCCGACGTAGCGGGTGCCCATCATCTCGAAGAGGCCCTGGATGGTGCCGTCCTCGCCGAAGGGGCCGTGCAGCAGGGCGAAGGCGACGTCGATCCCGCCCACCTCGGCCAGCGCCGAGCGCTCGGGCCCGTGCTGCTCGCGGCGGGCCAGGCCGGTGCCGGCGCCCTCGCGCAGCAGCACCGCGTCGGCGGCGTCCTCGCTCAGCTCGGGCAGCCGGCCGTCGGCGACCTCCAGCCGGGCCAGGGCCGCGTCGTCGACGAGGACCCAGCGGCCGCTGCGCGTGATGCCGATGCCGAGCACCTCGTAGCGCTCCGGGTCGAGCGCCCCGACGACGCCGGCGGCGGTCAGGCAGGAGACGCCGTGCTCGCTGCTGGTGCCGCCGAAGACGACGGCGACCCGGGTACGCCCGTCCCCGGCCTGGTCCTGCCGCGACAGGCTGTCGCTCATGGGTACCCCTCGTCGTGGCGTGGCTCGGCCCCCGACCCTACCGGCGGCGCGTGAGCCGACCCGGTGGCGACGCGCGAGACTAGGACCATGACCTCTGAGCCCGCGCCGCACCCCGAGCGCCTGCACCCCGAGACGGTGGCGGTGACCGTCGGCCGGCCGGCCCGCGTCGTCGACGCCCCGCTGAACACCCCGGTGACCTTCGCCGCGACCTACGTCGGCGACCACGACACCACGTCCGGCTCGCTGGGCTACGGCCGGTACGGCAACCCGACGTGGCAGGCGCTGGAGGACGGCATCGGAGCCCTGGAGGGCGGCCGGGCGCTGACCTTCTCCTCGGGGATGGCGGCCGCGCACGCCGTGCTGGACCTGCTCGCCCCAGGCAGCACGATCGTGCTGCCCTACAACTGCTACCTGGGGGTGGCCGCGTCGATCGACGCCCGCGCCGCCCAGGACGGCTGGACGCTGCGCAAGGTCGACGTCGCCGACACCGACGCCGTGCTGGCCGCGGCGGAGGGGGCCGACTTGGTGTGGCTCGAGTCGCCGACGAACCCGACCATCGAGGTCGCGGACCTGCCGGCCCTCGGCGCCGCACTGGCCGGGAAGGTGCGGCTGGTCGTCGACAACACCTTCGCCACCCCGCTGCTGCAGCAGCCGCTCGCCGTCGGCGCGGACATCGTCCTGCACGCGGTCACCAAGTTCATCGCCGGCCACTCCGACGCCCTGCTGGGCGCCCTGGTCGTGCAGACGACCGACGAGGACCTGTTCCGCCAGCTCCTCGCCGGCCGCAGCGCCCGCGGGGCGACGCCCGGCACCATGGAGGCCTACCTGGCGCTCCGCGGCCTGCGGACGCTGCCGCTGCGGCTGGAGCGGGCGCAGGCCAACGCCCAGGTGCTGGCCGAGCGGCTGGCCGGGCACCCGGCCGTGCAGCGCGTCCGCTTCCCCGGCCTGCCCGACGACCCGGGCCACGACCGCGCCGCCGCGACGATGTCCGGCTTCGGCTCGCTGATCTCGGTCGACCTGGCCGATGCGGCCACCGCCGACGCCTTCGTCGACGCGGCGAAGATCTGGGTCTTCGCCACCAGCCTGGGCGGCGTCGAGTCCAGCTTCGAGCGCCGCCGCCGCTGGGCCGGGGAGCTGGCCGGCGTCCCCGAGGGCCTGGTCCGGCTCAGCGTCGGCATCGAGCACGTCGAGGACCTCTGGGCCGACCTCGCCCAGGCGCTGGACTCCCTGGCCTGACCCTCCTGTCCCCGGCAAGCCGTGAACGAACTTGGACTAGACGCCAAGTTCGTTCACGGCTTGAGCGGAGTTGTCCACAGATCGAGGTCTGACCTCCGCCGTCGGCGTCCCGCGCTCCCAGGCTGGCGAGATGCTGCCGCGCCAGGAGCCCGATGCCCAGCTGCTCGCTCTCGCCGCCCAGCAGGACGGCGTGGTCACGGCGGCCCAGACGCAGGCCGCGGGGTTGTCCAGCCAGGCGTTGTACCGGCTCGGGCTGTCCGGGCGCTGGCAGCGCCTGACGCGCTCGCTCTACCTCGCAGCACCCGGGCCGCCCGAGTGGCGCGCGCTGGCCTGGGGCGGTGTGCTGCTGGGCGGGCAGGACGCGCGGATCGGCGGAGCGGCGGCCGGGTACCTGCACGGCCTGCTCCCGGCGGCACCGGCGCAGATCCTCGTGCTCGTCCCGGAGCACGCGGTCACGCGTGACCGCCGGCCCTGGCACTTCCGGCGTGAGGCGGTCGGGGTCCGCGGGGCGTCGGTGGGCTCGCCGCCCCGGACCTCGGTCGAGGACACGGTGCTCGATCTCTGCGACGGCAGCACGCCGTCCCGTGCCGTCGGCCTCGTCACCGACGCCGTCGGGGGCCGCCGGACCAGTGCTGCCCAGCTGCGGCGGGCCCTGGACGGCCGCCGCCGGGCGCGGCACCGTCAGCTGCTGGAGGAGCTGCTGGTCGACGTCGCGGCCGGGGCCGAGTCACCGCTCGAGGTGCGGTACCTCCGCGACGTCGAGCGGGCGCACGACCTTCCCCGCGGCGACCGCCAGAACCGCTCGGGCCTGCCGTTCCGCCGTGACGTGGTCTACCGCCACGGGCTGGTCGTCGAGCTCGACGGGCGGCTGGGGCACGAGGGCGACGGGCACTTCCGCGACATGCGCCGCGACAACCGGACCGCGCTGGCCGGGGAGATGACGCTGCGCTACGGCACCGCCGACGTGGCCGGCCGGCCGTGCTCGGTCGCCTACCAGGTGGCGTCGGCCCTCCGGTTGCGCGGGTGGTCGGGCTGGCTCAGCCCCTGCCCCCGCTGCCCGCAAGGTGTGGCCGAACTCGTCGTCTAGTCGAAGTTCGTTCACGGCTTGAGGGCTCGCGGGTCAGTAGCGCTCCGGCTTCGCCGAGCGGGACATCAGGGTCGTCATCAGGCCGGCGGGGGTGAGCTCGCCGGCGATGACGGCGGCGACGTTCTCCACGATCGGCATCTCGACGCCGTGCGTGGCAGCGAGGGCCTGGATGGAGGCGCAGGACTTCACGCCCTCGGCCACCTGCCGGGTGGACGCGCTGATCTCGGCGACGCTGCGGCCGCGGCCGAGCTCCTCGCCGAAGGTGCGGTTGCGCGACAGCGGGGAGGAGCACGTGGCGACGAGGTCGCCGAGGCCGGCGAGACCCGAGAAGGTGTACGGGTCGGCACCCAGCGCCTGCCCCAGCCGGGAGATCTCGGCGAGCCCGCGGGTGATCACCGACGCGGTGGCGTTGGCGCCGAAGCCGAGGCCGACGGCCATCCCGACGGCGAGGGCGATGACGTTCTTCGTCGCGCCGCCCAGCTCGCAGCCGATCACGTCGGTGTTGGTGTAGGCGCGGAACCGCGGCGTGTGGCAGACCCGCTGCAGCGCGGCCGCCGTCTCCTCCGCGGTGCTCGCGACCACGCTGGCCGACGGCTGCCGCTCGGCGATCTCGCGCGCCAGGTTGGGGCCGGTCACGACGGCGATCCGGTCGGCCTCGATGCCGCCCGCCTGGGCGACGACCTCGCTCATCCGCAGCCCGGTGCCCAGCTCGATGCCCTTGGCCAGGCTGACGACGACGGCGTCGCGCGGGATGGGCCAGTGGCTGAGGTTGGTGCGCAGCGACTGCGACGGCACGCCGAGGACGACGAACTCCGCGTCCACCATCGCCTCGTCCGGGTCGCTGACCGCCCGCAGCGCCGGCGGCAGCTCCACGCTCGGGAAGTAGTCCGGGTTGCGGTGCTCGGCGTTGATCGCGGCGGCCAGCTCCGGTCGCCGGGCCCACAGCGTCACGTCGTTGCCGGCGTCGGACAGCACCAGGGCGAAGGCGGTCCCCCACGACCCGGAGCCCATCACCGCGATCTTGGCGGGACGTCCGGTCACCACGTCGCTCATCGGCGCACCCCCGCGGTGACGGCGCGCGGGTCGAACCGCTCGGCCGGCGGCTGCTCGCCGCGCAGCTCGGCCACCAGGGCGGTGACGGCGGCCATGATCCGGTCGGTGGCCTCGGTGAGCACGGCCGTGGTCAACGGCTGCCCCCGCAGGTCGTCCAGCGGGACCGGGTCCCCGACGAGGAGCCGGAAGGTCGTGCGGGGCCGCAGGTGCGGCAGGTGGATCCGCTTGCCGTACATCACGTCCTGCGCCCCCCACTGGCCGATCGGCACCACCGGGGCGCTGGTGCTCAGGGCGATCCGCGCGGCCCCGGTACGTCCGCGCATCGGCCACAGGTCGGGGTCGAGGGTGATGGTGCCCTCGGCGTAGACGACCACGGCCCGGCCCGCGTCCACCGCCCGCACCGCCTCGACGAGCGCGTCCTGGGCGGCGGCGGTGCCGCGGCGCACCGGGATCTGCCCGCAGGCCCGGATGACGGCCCCGACGACGGGGATCCGGAAGAGCGACTCCTTGGCCAGGAAGCGGGGCCAGCGGCCGGAGAAGGCGACGAACTGACCGACGGCCAGCGGGTCGACGTTCGAGATGTGGTTCACCACCAGCACGACGCCGCCGCGGGCCGGGATCTTCTGCTGCTCACGCCAGTCGCGGTCGACGAGCGGCTCGATGATCGCGTGCAGCAGGCTGACGACGCCGAAGATCATCCGCCCGCCGGGTTCGGCGTTGGCCTGGGAGAGCGGCGGCAGGTCGGCCCCGGACGTCGACTGCACCGCGTCGCCCATGCCCACCTTCTTCCCGATCACCCAGCTCTCGCACACGGGTGGTCCGGCCCACCCCGAGGTGGGGCAACCCTACGGGATCGTGGCAGCATCGCCTGATCATGGACACGGACCCGGGGGCGGTGCAGCCGCCGCGTCCGGCGGCCGCCGTCGTGGCCCTGAAACCCGTCGCCCACGCCAAGTCGCGGCTGGGCACGCTGCCCGACCCGCTCCGCCGTCGGCTGGCCTGGACGATGGCCGTCGACACCCTGCGGGCGCTGGGCGGGGCCGTCGACCTGCTCCTCGTGGTGAGCGACCAGCCGGCGCTCGCCAGCCGGCTGGCCCGGGCCGGCCTGGACGTGGAGGTGGTCCCCGAGGCGGGGGCCCACGGCATGAACGGAGCCCTGGACCGCGGCGCCGCGGTCGCGGCGGCGCGGGGGTACCGGACCGTGCTCGGCTGCGTGGGTGACCTGCCGGCCCTGCGGCCCGCGTCCGTGCGCACCGTGCTCGACGCCGTCGACGGTGGACGGGCCTTCCTCGCCGACGCCTCGGGGGTGGGGACCACGATGCTCGTCGCCCACGGCGTCCCGCTGGACCCGCACTTCCAGGGCCGCTCGGCGGCGGCGCACCACCAGTCGGGCGCCGTGCCGCTGACCGACGACCGGCTCGGCACCGGGGTGCCGGACGCGCGCTGTGACGTCGACACCGAGGTGGACCTCGGCCCGGCCGCCGGGCTCGGCCTGGGGCCCGCGACCACGCCCCTGCTCGTCCCCGGTGCACTCCGGCTCGCCACGAGCACCGTCGTGACGACGACGGGCTGGTCCGACGACGCGGGGCGCCCGCTCGCCGTCAGCACCGAGGGGCACCGGCTGGTGCTCCCCGACGCGGCGGTCGACGGGCTGCGGACGCCGCTGAGGATCGGCCAACGGCTGCACGCGGTGCACGCCGACGGCGTCGTCCTGTCGGCCTGGCTCTAGCCGACGCCGGTCACTTCTTCTTGCCGCTCTTCTTCCCGTCGACCTTCTTGGCGTCGGCCTTCTTGGCGGCCTTCTTGCTGTCGGCCTTCTTGCTGTCGGCCTTCTTGGCGTCGGCCTTCTTGCTGTCCGCCTTCTTGCTGTCGGCCTTCGCGCTGACCGCCTTCGTGGCCACCGCCCTGGCGTCGGCCTTCTTCCCGGCGCTCTTCCCGGCGACGACCGCCGGGGCGCCCGCCTTCCGGCTGCTCCTCGCGGCCTTCGCCGGCGGCTCCTCGGTCACCGCCGGAGCCGCCACGAGCGGCTCCTGCTCCGCGGCCGGCGCGGGGGCCGCAGGGCGGCGGGTGCTGGTCCGGGTCGGCCGGGCGGCCGGGGCCGCCGTCTCGGCGCTGAGCTCGGGCAGCTCGCGCTGCCCGGCCACGTAGGCCTTGAGCTCGGTGCCGGCACGGAAGCGGGGCACCGACGTCGCCGGCGCCTCCTTGCGCTCCCCCGTCCGGGGGTTCCGCACGATCCGGGCCGGCCGCTCGACCTTCTCGAACACGCCGAACCCGGTGATGGCGACCTTCTCCCCCGCCACCGTGGACCGGGTGATGGTCTGCACGACGGCGTTGAGCGCCCGCGACGCCTCGGTCTTGCTGCCGTCGTAGTGCTGCGCCAGCGCCTCGACCAGCTCTGCCTTGTTCACGTGGTCCCCACCCTTCGTCGCCGGGCCGGTGACCCGTGATCATGAACCGCCGGGTGGCGGATTCCCTGCCACGGTAGAGGAACGGCGTGCGCGCGCCAGGACCGGGTCGGCCCGACGTGCTCCGGAGGGCCGCCCGGGGGTCGGTCGGTCAGCCCGCGGTGAGCTGGGTGACCGGCTTGAACGCGGGCCGGGACCGCTCGTAGGCGTCGATGTGGTCGGCCTGGCGCAGGGTCAGGCCGATGTCGTCCAGGCCTTCCAGCAGGCGCCACCGCGTGTAGTCGTCGATCTCGAAGGTGGTCGAGAAACCCTCGGCGGTGATCGTCCGCTCCCGGAGGTCGACGGTCAGCGGGGCGGCCGGGTGCGCCTCGACGTGGTCCCACAGCTCCTCGACGATCTTCTGGTCGACCACCGCGATCAGCAGGCCCGACTTGCCCGCGTTCCCCCGGAAGATGTCGCCGAACCGGGCGCCGATCACCACCTTGAACCCGTAGTTCTGCAGGGCCCAGACCGCGTGCTCACGGGACGACCCGGTGCCGAAGTCCGGTCCGGGCACCAGGATCGTCGCGCCGGCGTACTGGGGCTGGTTGAGCACGAAGGCCGGGTCGTTGCGCCAGGCCGCGAACAGCCCGTCCTCGAAGCCCGTCTTCGTGACCCGCTTGAGGTAGACCGCCGGGATGATCTGGTCGGTGTCCACGTTGCTGCGGCGCAGCGGCACCGCGGTTCCCGTGTGGGTGCTGAAGGCGTCCATGATCAGATCCTCTGCAGGTCGGCGGGGGTGCTGAGGGTGCCCAGCACCGCCGTGGCGGCGGCGACGGGCGGCGAGACGAGGTGCGTGCGGCCACCCTTGCCCTGGCGGCCCTCGAAGTTGCGGTTCGACGTCGACGCGGCCCGCTCGCCCGGCGCCAGCTGGTCGGGGTTCATGCCCAGGCACATGGAGCAGCCGGCGGCCCGCCACTCGGCCCCCGCCTCCTTGAAGACGACGTCGAGGCCCTCGTCCTCGGCCTGCAGGCGCACCCGGGCCGAGCCGGGGACGACGAGCATCCGGACGTCCTCGGCGACGTGCCGGCCCTGGATGATGGCGGCGGCCGCACGCAGGTCCTCGATTCGGCCGTTGGTGCAGGAGCCCAGGAACACCGTGTCGACCCGGATGTCGCGCATCGGCTGCCCGGCCTCCAGGCCCATGTACTCCAGCGCCCGGGCCGCCGCGGTGCGGTCGGCCTCCTCGGCGAAGGTCTCGGGGTCGGGGACGGAGGCGCCCAGCGGGACGCCCTGGCCGGGGTTGGTACCCCAGGTGACGAAGGGGCTCAGCTGGGTCGCGTCGAGGTCGACCTCGGCGTCGAACACGGCGTCGTCGTCGGTCCTGAGGGTCCTCCAGTACTCCACGGCGGCGTCCCAGTCGGCGCCCGTCGGGGCGTGCCGGCGGCCCTGCACGTAGTCGAAGGTCTTCTGGTCGGGGGCGATCATCCCGGCCTTGGCCCCCCACTCGATGCTCATGTTGCAGATCGTGAGGCGCCCCTCCATGGAGAGGTCCTCGATCGTGGAGCCGCGGTACTCGACGACGTAGCCCTGGCCACCGCCGGTGCCGACCTTGGCGATCAGGGCCAGCACGACGTCCTTGGCGGTGACGCCCGGCGGCAGCGCGCCGTTGATGTTGACGGCCATCGTCTTCGGCTTGGCCTGGCTCAGCGTCTGGGTGGCCAGCACGTGCTCGACCTCGGAGGTGCCGATGCCGAAGGCCAGCGCACCGAAAGCGCCGTGGGTGGAGGTGTGGGAGTCACCGCACACCACGGTCATGCCGGGCTGGGTCAGGCCCAGCCACGGGCCGATGATGTGCACGACGCCCTGGTCGGCGGAGCCGAGGCTGTGGATCGGGACGCCGAACTCCTCGACGTTGCGGCGCAGGGTGTCGACCTGGGTCCGCGACACCGGGTCGGCGATCGGCTGGTCGATGTCGAGCGTCGGGGTGTTGTGGTCCTCGGTGGCCAGCGTGAGGTCGGGGCGGCGGACGGGACGACCGGCCTGCCGGAGACCGTCGAAGGCCTGCGGGCTGGTGACCTCGTGCACGAGGTGCAGGTCGATGAAGAGCAGGTCCGGCTCGCCCTCGGCGGAGCGCACGACGTGCGCGTCCCAGACCTTCTCGCTCAGTGTCTTGCCCATCAGGATCTCCTTCGTCGCTGCGGCCGCCACTCACCGGCCGCATCTCCACTGTCGCCCCGCCGGGCTCGGGCGCCCAACTTGAGTTTCAGCATCCGAGACGGCAGTATCAAGGCATGGACAACAGTAGCGGTGTGGGCGTGCTCGACAAAGCCGCCCTGGTCTTGAGCGCGCTCGAGACGGGACCGACCACCCTGGCCGGTCTGGTGGCCGCCACCGGCCTGGCCCGTCCCACGGCTCACCGGCTCGCGGTGGCCCTCGAGCACCACCGCCTGGTGAGTCGCGACCTGCAGGGCCGGTTCATCCTCGGGCCCCGGCTCGGCGAGCTGGCCTCGGCCGCCGGGGAGGACCGGCTGCTCGCGACCGCCGGCCCCGTGCTGGCCCGGCTCCGCGACATCACCGGCGAGTCCGCCCAGATGTTCCGCCGCCAGGGCGACTTCCGGGTCTGCGTGGCGACGGCCGAGCGGATGTCCGGGCTGCGCGACAGCATCCCCGTCGGCACCCAGCTGGCCATGACGGCCGGCTCCGCCGCGCAGGTCCTGCTGGCCTGGGAGGAGCCGGACCGGATGCAGCGCGGGCTGCGCGGCAGCCGCTACTCCGCCGTCGCCCTGGCCGCGGTGCGGCGCCGCGGCTGGGCCCACTCGGTCGGCGAGCGCGAGGCGGGCGTCGCCTCTGTCTCCGCCCCCGTCCGCTCCCCCTCCGGCAAGGTCATCGCCGCCGTCAGCGTCTCGGGCCCGATCGAGCGCCTGTCCCGGCAGCCGGGCCGGCTGCACGCGCCGGCCGTCATCGCCGCCGCCGAGCGGCTCAGCGAGGTCCTGCGCCGCAGCGGCGCCGAGTGAGCCGGAGCATCGTGCGCAGCACCGCCACGGGCGGGGAGACATGCCCTAGGTTGGCGCCGTGACCGACACCACCCCCCAGGTGAACCGCGCCCTCCGCGTCGACCACGCCGTCATGCGCTGGCGGGCCCGCCGGGTGCGCGACCACGGCTACGTCGCGACCGTCATCCCCTACACCGGCTACGGGTCCACCAGCTGGATCCGGGTGCTCGCCCGGGTCGTGCTGGACCGGCCCGAGGTTCGCGCCAGCGGGGACGCGGTCGGCGCCCGCGGCTGGCGCAACTTCACGAAGGTGCCGGTGGAGGACGCGGAGGTCGAGGTCCACGTGGGCGACCAGACCGCCGTCGTGACCGCCGACAACAGCGGGATCGTGGACGCGGTCGTGGCCGTCGACTCCGCTCCCGGCTGGCACGAGATCCGGCTGAGCGCCGAGGGCTCCCCGCCGGTCAGCGCGCACGTCAACGTGATCGACCCCGACGTCGGCTTCGGCCTCGTCTCCGACATCGACGACACCGTGATGGTCACCGCCCTCCCCCGGCCGCTGCTGGCCGCCTGGCACACCTTCGTCGTCAACGAGCACGCCCGGGCCACGACACCCGGCATGCCCGTGCTCTACGAGCGGTTGACCGCCCAGCACCCCGGGGCGCCCGTCATCTACCTCTCCACCGGGGCGTGGAACGTCGCGCCGACCCTGACCCGCTTCCTGTCGCGCAACCTGTACCCGCGGGGGGCGCTGCTGCTCACCGACTGGGGACCCACCCCCGACCGCTGGTTCCGCAGCGGGCGGGAGCACAAGCGCGCCAGCCTGGAGCGGCTGGCGGAGGAGTTCCCCGACGTGCAGTGGCTGCTGGTCGGCGACGACGGCCAGCACGACGAGGCCATCTACGGGGCCTTCGTGGCCCGGCACGCCGAGAAGGTGGCCGCCGTCTGCATCCGTCAGCTGAGCCCGGGCGAGGCCGTGCTGGCCGGGTCGAGCTACCGCGACCACGACGTCTCGGGCCGCGCGGCCCGGGTGCCCTGGCTCTACGCCCCCGACGGCGCCGGCCTGGCCGAGAAGCTCGACGACACGGGCCTGCTGGTCGCCCCGCACAGCCAGCCGGAGGTCGCGCCCTGACGCTCTGACCGCGTCGGCGGGTCTTCCGGCGACGGGTCCGGCGGGTGTATCACGGCGGGGGGTGGGCACTCCTCCCCACGACACCGGCCGAGGGAGCACGACGTGGACGCAGAGCGAGCGGTGATGGCCCGGGTGGTCGCGGAGGCGGAGGCCTTCCTCGGCGGGCTGGACGGGCGGCCGGTGAACGCGGCCGCCGACGTCGACCAGGTGGCGGCCGCGCTCGGCGGGCCGCTGCCCGAGACCGGGCTGGACCCCCTCGCCGTGGTCGACGCCCTGGTCGCCGGCGCCGGACCCGGCGTCGTCGCGATGCCGTCGGGCCGCTTCTTCGGCTGGGTGATCGGCGGGGTGCTGCCCGCCGCCCTCGGGGCCGACTGGCTGACGTCGCTCTGGGACCAGAACGCCGGCCTGCTGGTGAGCTCGCCGGCCGCAGCGGGGGCGGAGCGGGCGGCCGCCGGGTGGCTGCTGGACCTCCTCGGCCTGCCGCCCGCCGCCGCCGTCGGCTTCGTGACCGGCGCGATGATGGCCAACTTCACCTGCCTCGCCGCCGCCCGGCACGCGGTGTACCGCCGCGCCGGCTGGGACGTCGACGCCGACGGCCTGCTGGGCGCGCCGCCGCTGACGGTGGTGGTCGGCGAGGAGCGCCACGACGCCGTCGACATCGCCCTGCGGTACCTGGGCCTGGGGCACGCGCGCAGCCGGGTGGTCGCGGCGGACGAGCAGGGCCGGCTGCGCCTCGACCGGCTCGCCGAGCTGCTCGAGGCGCGCGAGCCGGGCCCGCTGGTCGTCTGCCTGCAGGCCGGCAACGTCAACAGCGGTTCCTTCGACCCGCTGGGCGCGGCGGTCGACCTGGTGCACCGGCACGGCGGCTGGGTGCACGTCGACGGGGCCTTCGGGCTCTGGGCGGCCGCCGTCCCCGGCCTGCGCCACCTCACCGACGGCGTCGAGCGGGCCGACTCCTGGGCCACCGACGCCCACAAGACGTTGAACGTCCCCTACGACAGCGGGATCGCCGTGGTGGCCGACCCGGCGGCGCTGCACGCGGCGATGGGCGTGCACGCCGCCTACCTGATCCAGGACGAGCGGCCCGACCCGGTCGCCGCCGTCCCCGAGTTCTCCCGGCGGGCGCGCGGCTTCGCGGTCTGGGCCGCGCTGCGCTCGCTGGGGCGCTCCGGCGTCGCGGACCTGGTGGAGCAGCTGACCCGGCGGGCCACCCGGTTCGCGGACGCGCTCGGCCGGCTGGACGGCGTCCAGGTGGTGAACGACGTGGTCTTCACCCAGGTCTGCGTCGCCTTCGACGGCGACGCCGAGACCCGGGAGGTGGCACGCCGCCTGCTGGCCGAGGGCACCGCCTGGATGACGCCGTCGGTGTGGCAGGGCCGGGCCGTCCTGCGGATCTCGGTCTCGAACTGGCGCACGACCGAGGACGACGTCGACCGCACCGTCGCCGCCGTCGCGCGCGTCCTGGCGGACGTCCGCGGCAGCGCTCAGGCGCCGGCGTCGGGACGCGTCTGGGAGGCCGCGAAGTAGGCCTCGAGCTCCGCCGGGAGCGGCGGGACCTCCACCACCGCGCCCCCCGACCGCAGCGACGACGTGGCCGCGACCCCGGCGGCCACCGCCTGGCGCGCCGCGACGGGTGAGGTGTCCGTCGGTCCCCCCTCCCGGGCGAAGCGCAGGAACTCCGCAACGAGCAGGGGGTCGGCGCCGCCGTGCCCGCCGTCGGCGGCGCCGACCGGCAGCGTCGCGTCGGGCTCGGCGCGGTAGGTGTCGGAGCGACGGTCCCAGAGCGCCACGGTGGCGTCCCCGCCGTCGCCGAAGTTCTCCAGCCGCCCCTCCGTCCCGATGACGGTGTAGCTGCGCCAGTAGTCGGGGGTGAAGTGGCACTGCTGGTAGGAGGCGAGCACGCCGTTGTCGAGGGCGAAGTTCGCCATCGACAGGTCCTCGACGTCGAGCACCGGCGCCAGCTCCCGCTGGGAGGCCGGCGGCCAGCTGTCGGTGGAGTACCAGTCGCGCATCTGCCGGTCGCTGTTGTCGCGGCGGTCGGTGATGTCGCCGTAGACCGCGAGCGTCCCCATCGCCTGGGCGCGGGTCGTGTAGCCGCCGGCCAGCCAGTGGATGACGTCGATGTCGTGGGCGCCCTTCTGCAGCAGCAGGCCCAGCGTCTTGGACCGGTCCGCGTGCCAGTCCTTGAAGTAGAAGTCGCCGCCGGTCGAGACGAAGTGCCGGCACCAGACGGCCTTCACCTCACCGATCCGGCCGTCCTGCACCGCCGAGCGCAGCGCCCGGACCACCGGCATGTGCCGCATGTTGTGCCCGACGTAGAGCCGGGTGCCCGTGCGCCACGCCTGGTCGAGGATCCGGTCCGCGCCCTCGGTGCTGACCGCCAGCGGCTTCTCGAGGAACGTCGGCACGCCGCGCTCGAGCGCGCGCAGGGCGTGCTCCTCGTGCAGGTGGTCCGGCGTCAGGACCATCAGCGCGTCGAGGTCCTGGTCGAGCAGGGCGTCGAGGTCCGGGAGGAGGGTGACGTCCCCGCCCAGGGCGTCGGCGGCGGCCCGGCGGCGGGCCGGGTCGGGGTCGGCGACCGCGACGACCCGGGAGCCGGCGTCCGGCTGGTGGGCGTAGGAGGCGAGGCTCGCGCGGAGCCCGAAGCCGAGGATGCCGATGCGGGTGGTCATGGGTCGAGTCCTCCGGGGGTGGGGTGGTCGGGCGTGGGGGTGGTGGTCGCGACGACCCGCCGCAGCCGGGCGAGGGCGGCCGCCGACAAGGGTGACCCCGCGAGCTGGGCCGCGTGCAGCGCCGCGCCGACGACGGGGGGCAGCACCGGTGCCCGGAGGTCGACGGGACCCCCGGCGGCCACGAGGTGGGCGCGGAACGCGTCGAGCACCTCGACGGCGCCGAAGACGCCGCCCGAGTAGGACACGGGGACCGTCTCGGCCGCGCGGAAGCCGAGCCGCTGGCGGGTGGTGGTGACCAGCCGCGCCAGCTCCGCCCCGGCCTCGTCCAGGACCGCGGCGGCGACGCCGTCCCCGCGGCGGGCGGCCTCGACGACGGCCGGCGCGAGCGCGGCGACCTCTCGACGGCTGCCGCGCCAGCGGTTCAGCACGACGTCGACCGCGTCGAGGTCGGCGGCCAGCCCCAGGCGCGCCCGCAGGACGTCCAGCAGCGGACCGGGCGGGAGCCGGCCGTCGCTCATCCGGGAGAAGGCCCGCAGGCCCTGCACGCCGATCCAGTAGCCCGAGCCCTCGTCGCCGAACACCTCGCCCCAGCCGCCCACCCGCAGCCCCTGGCCGGCGCGCCGGCCGTAGGTCATGGAGCCGGTGCCGCCGATGACGTTGACCCCGTCGGCCAGGGCGAGCGACCCCGCCCAGCCGCAGACCATGTCGTTGTCGCAGCGGTAGCGGTCGTGGCCGAGCGCCTCCCGGGGCGCGGCGTCCAGGGCCGGCACGTCGGCGCTGACCTCGCCGTAGGCGGGGAGACCGACGAACGCGTACCCGATGGCGGCCGCCGTGGTGCCGGTCACGTCGGTCAGCACGGCGACCGCCTCGGTGAGCACGCGGGCGACCTGGCCGACCCCCTCGCCGGCGGCGCTGCCCAGGTAGTAGCAGCTGGGGGCCTCGACGCGGCCGAGCAGGTCGCCGTCCTCGCTGATTAGGCAGAGCGCGGTACCGGTGCCGCCCCCGTCGACGCCGAGGTAGGTCCTCATGCCGGCAGCGGGTGCACCGTGACCCCCTGCACGACGCGGTTCACCTCGCCGTCGGGGAACGGGTTGTCGGGGGTCCGGCCCAGCCGCAGCGAGAACCGCAGGGCCAGCAGCTGGGCCACCACCACGTAGGGCAGCGCCAGCAGCACGTCGTCGACGTCGGCCAGACCGTCGACCGTCCAGCCGTCGTCGCCGCCCCCGGTCGTCAGGACGAGGACGTCCTCCGGCCCGAGCGCCCGCCGCAGCTCCGCGGCGATGTCGTCGTCGTAACGACCGGTGTAGGGGTCGTTGGAGCGGAAGACCACCGCCAGGGTGCCGGCGCGCAGCACGGCCTTGGGTCCGTGCCGGAACCCCAGCGCGGTGTCGAAGTAGCTGACGACCCCACCGGCGGTCAGCTCGAGCAGCTTGAGCGCCGCCTCCCGGGCCAGGCCGCCGAGCGCCCCGCTGCCGAGGTAGACGACGCGGTCGTAGCCACGGGCCGCGATCGCCTCGGCGCGGTCGGCCCCCGCGAGGACCGTCTCGGCCGCCCCGGCCAGCCGGCCCGCGAGCACGTCGGCGTCGTCGGCGCCGGTCAGCACCAGCCAGGCCAGGAGCAGCATCGAGGTGAAGCTGGAGGTCATCGCGAAGCCGCGGTCGTTCGTGCCGGCCGGGGTCAGCAGCACCAGCGAGCCCGGCGCGCCGGCGTGCTCCAGCGCCAGCCGGCCGTCGGGGTTGCAGGTGAGGACGAGGTGGGCCACCGAGCTCAGGCACTGGCCGGCCAGCGCGGTCGCGGTCGCGCTCTCCGGGCTGTCCCCCGACCGGGCGAAGGACACCAGGAGGGTCGGCACGTCCTCGGCGAAGGTCTCCCGGGGGCTGGCGACGATGTCGGTGGTCGCCACCGCGTCCACCCGGCGGCCGAGCCGCCGCGCGAGCGCCGGGGCCAGCACCTCGCCGGCGAAGGCGGACGTCCCGGCGCCGGTGAGCACCACCCGGAGCCCGGGCTGCGCGAGCAGCGGGTCCAGGAAGGCCCGCACCCGCGCCGACTCGGCCCGCGCGATGCGGGCGACGTCGCGCCAGGCCTCCGGCTGCTGCTGGATCTCCGGCCAGGTCGCGGCCGCCCCGCGAGCCGCGAGGTCCTCGGGCGCGCTCACGCGGCCGGCCCCACGGGTGCGAACGCCGCCAGCACCGGTCCGTGCGCGATGACCGCCTCGTCGAGGATGGCGGTGGCCACCTCCAGGCCGGGCACCAGCGGGTCGAGCACGAGGGCCTGCAGGGCCAGCGCCCGGCTCCCGGTGAGCGCGGCCTGCACGGTGACCTCCTGCTGCTGCGCGCGGGCCGTCAGCACGGCCGCGATGGCGTCTGGGAGCGGCCCGACGCCGAGGCCGGTGATGCCTGCCGCCCCGACGACCGCCGGCACCTCCACCACGGCGGTCGGGGGGAGGTTGGGGATGAGGCCCCGGTTGGGCAGGTTCACGGCCAGCTCGACGTGGTCGCGGCCGGTGACGACGGCCTCGGCGATGGCGACGAGCCGCTCCGCTTCCTGGTTCTCCCCCTCGGGCAGCGGCGCGCTGCCGTCGGCCTGGGCGTGCAGCCGCTCCCAGAGGTCGCTCTTCTCCCCGATGTAGAGCATCGTGTCGTCGCGGCCGCCCTGCAGCCCCCAGGGCAGGTCGGTGTCGTCGGCGGGTCCGCCGTCGGCGCCCCGGAGGTACCAGCCGAAGAACTCGGCCACGTGCCGGTCACCGGGAGCCGGGTAGCGGCCGAAGGTCCGGAAGAGGTCGGCGGAGACGGCCAGGTGCACGCCTTCCTCGGAGGTGCTCGGGGCGTCGCGGCCGCCGGCGGTGGCCAGGACGGCCTCGCGCAGCCGCGGGTAGAGGTCCTCGGAGCCTCGCCGCAGGTCGAGCAGCCAGCAGAGGTGGTTGAGCCCGGCGAACACGGCGTGCACCTCCTCGCGCGGCACGCCGAGGTCGTCGGACAGCTTGCCGAGGGTGTGCATGGTGCCGTGGCAGAGCCCGACGGCCTGCACCGGCGTGCTGGCCGTGATGGCCCGGACGTTGGCCGTCAGCGGGTTCGAGTAGTTGACCAGCTGTGCCTGCGGGGCGAGGTCGGCCACGTCCTCGGCGATGGCGACCACCTCCGGCACGTGCCGGAGGGCGCGCAGCACGCCGCCCGGTCCGACGCTGTCGCCGACGGTCTGGGCGATGCCGTGCCGGGCCGGCACGTCGACGTCGTGCCGCCACCCCTCGGCGGCCCCGACGGCGATGGTCGTGGTGACGAAGCGGGCGCCGGCCAGGGCGTCGCGGCGGTCCTCGTGCGGGACGAAGGTGAGGTCGGCGCCCCGCTGCCCGGCGATCCGGCGGCCGACCCGGGCCATCGTCTCGGCCGCCTCGCCGTTGAGGTCGACGAGGTGCACGGTCCACCCGTCGAAGGTCCGGGACGAGGCCAGGTCCGTCATGAGGCCCGGGGTGAAGACCGTGCTGCCTGCGCCGATGAGGACGATCGAGTTCTCGCTCACGCGTGCCTTTCGTGGGTCGGGCACCGCACCGGGGGTGGTGCGGGGGTGGTGGGGTCCGGGTTCACCGGCTGCTGCCGGCCAGCAGCCCGTTGACGATGTAGCGGTTGAACGCCAGCGCGAGCAGCGCCGGCACGATGATGGCCAGCACGCCCGCCGCGTTCAACAGGGTGCTGGGGACGACGTGGCGCCCCTGCAGGGCGGCGATCACGATGGTGAGCGGCTGGGTGGAGATGTCGCTGGACAGCACCAGCGGGAACAGGAACTGCCCCCAGGCGAACAGGAAGGTGATCAGCGCCGTCGAGATGATCCCCGGGCGGGCCAGCGGCAGCAGCAGGTGCCACAGCACCTGCAGGCGGTGCGCCCCGTCCACCAGCCCGGCCTCCTCGATGCCCGCGGGCAGGCTCGCGAAGTAGTTGTGCAGCACCCAGGTCGCCAGCGGGAGGAAGCCCGAGACGTAGACCAGGACGATGCCGGTGTAGGTGTTGACCAGGCCCAGCAGGCTCATCAGCCGGTAGAGCGGGATCAGCGTCGTGTACGCCGGGAAGGCCATGGTGGCCAGGACGGCGTAGAAGAGGACGGTGCGGCCCCGGAACTGCATGCGGGCGAAGGCGTAGGCGGCCAGCGTGGCGAGCAGCACGGTGACCAGCGTGGCCACCCCGCACTCCACGACGATGTTCACCGCCGAGCGGCGGATCTGGGCGGGGATGTCCCCGTCCCCGGTGAGCAGCGTGGCGTAGTTCCGCAGCGTCGGGTCGGTCGGCACGTACTGGGCCGGGATGGCCCGGGCGTCGCCCTCGGTCTGCAGGCTGGTCTTGACCGCCCAGTAGACCGGCACCAGCGACCAGAGCAGGATCAGCGCGACCCCGACGTAGCGCCCGACGGGCGTGCGCCGGTTCACAGCTCGACCCGGCGGTAGACGGCCCGGACGATCCCGAGCGAGACCACCAGGGTGACGATGGTGATGAGCAGCGAGAGCGCGTAGCCCTGGCCGAAGTCGAGGTCCTGGAAGCTGATGAAGTACGTCTGCATCGTCACCGACGCCGCCGTGCTGGCCGCGCCGTTCAGCACGTAGGGCTGGTCGAACACGTTGAGGGTCGCGACCAGCGCCTGGACCATGACGACGGCGATGCCGGGCCGGGCCAGCGGCAGCGTGATCCGCCGGAAGGCGCCCCAGCGTCCGCAGCCGTCGATGGTGGCCGCCTCGTAGAGCTCGGCGGGGATCAGCTGCAGCGCCGCCAGCACCAGGAGCGCCGAGAGGGGGGTGATCTGCCAGACCTGCACCAGCTCGATGAGCGTGATGGTCAGCAGCCGGTCCTGGCCCAGCAGCACGGCGGTCCCGTCGCCCAGGTGCAGGGTGGCCAGCAGGCTGTTCACCAGGCCGCCGTTGGCGTCGAAGATCCCGGTCCACAGGATACTCTCCACCACCCCGGGCAGGGCCCAGGGCAGGATGAGCACCGCGATCACGACGCTGCGCCCGGGGAACGGGCGCTGCAGGACGACGGCCATGGCGATGCCGAGCACCGTCGACAGCGTCACCCCGACCACCACGTAGAACGCGGTGTTGCCGACGCTGGCGACCACGGCGTCGTCGGCCAGCAGCCGGCGGAAGTTGCCGAGACCGTCGAACCGGGTCGGCGGGTCGAGGGCGTCCACCTTGAAGAAGGACTGGACGACCGTGGCCACGGCGGGGACGACGGCCAGCCCCAGGATGAACAGGGCCACGGGCGCGACCAGCAGGTAGGGCAGGGGGTCGAACCGGCGGCCGCGGACCGGGGCGACCACGCCGGCGCGCGGCCGGTCGACCCGGGGTGTGCTCGCCAGCGAGCCGGCCGGAGCCGACTCGCTCACGAGGCCCCGAGCTCGTTCGCCGTGTCGGTGATCGCCTGCATCGCCTGCTCCACCGTCATCGAGCCCGTCGCCGCGGCGTGCAGGTTGGTGTAGACGGCGTTGGAGAACTTCGGGTACCAGGACGGCGCGCCGCCCTCGAAGACCGGCTTGGAGCCCTGCAGCATCGGCTCGAGCACCTCGCCGCCGACCAGGTTCCCCTTGGCGGTCATCTGCTTCACCGCGGAGAGGTGGGACGGGATCGGGTAGCCCTCGAAGGCCTTGTCGGAGCCGTTGACGCCGGAGAAGTCGGCCTGCTGCTCGGTGGCGGTGAACCACTCGATGAACTTCGCGGCCGCCTGCGGGTACTTGGCCTCCTTCGGGATGCCCACCCCGTCGGGGTTGCTGAGGTTCGCCGCGGGCCCGTCGACCCCGGGCGTCGGGATGTAGCGGACCTTCCCGACCACGGCGGAGGAGTCCTCGACGTTGTAGAGGGTGCCGACCGTCCCCGAGTAGTCGGAGAAGGTGCTGGCCACCTTGCCCTGGGCCATCAGGGTCTGCTGGCCCTGGCTGTCGGTCGTGTTGATGTTGCCCGGGGGCACGAGGCCGTTCTTGATCCCGTCCACCATCCACTGGGCCGCCTGGTACCCCGCGGAGTCCGGGGTGGAGAACTGGGGCTTGCCGTCGGCGTCGAGGACGGTGCCGCCGAAGGCCGCCGTCGTCTCGTACCAGTAGGTCGAGAGGCCCTCCGCGGCGGCGAAGGGGATGTTGAGCGGGTGCTCGGCGACGCCCGCCTCCTTGACCTTCTGCAGCGCCGCCGTGTACGCGGTGATGGTCTTCGGCGCCGGGTCGGCGCCGGCCTTCTCGAACAGGTCCTGGTTCACGGTGGTGACCATGAACGACGCGTCGTAGGGGATCCCGACCACGTGCCCGTCCGTGGTGAAGGAGGCGAGCTGCGGGACGTCGTCGGCCATGGCGGCGGTGTCCAGGTAGTCCTCCATGGGGTAGAACCAGCCGAGCTGGCCGAGCTGGCCCACGCGCGACCAGTCGACGTTGGTCGCGTCGGCGAAGTAGGTCTTGGCGGTCGCCGCGGCGGAGATCTTGGTCTGCAGGCTGTCCCAGTCGACGTTCACCCAGGTCACGGTGATGCCGGTCTCCTGGGTGAACTCCTCCAGCGCCGCCTTGGGGGGCGGGTCGGAGGCGAGGGCGACGGTGATCGTCACGCCGCTGGTCTGGGTCGAGCCGCCGCTGCTGTTCTCACCCGCCCCCCTCCCCCGCAGCCGGCGCTCACCAGGGCGAAGCTCGTGAGCCCCACCCCGACCAGCAGCCGCGCGCGCCACCCCGAGCGGGTCCGTCGCGTGGTGTTCCCCGTCATGGTGCCTCCGTCAAGGTCGTCCGGGACTGCACGGTGTTCGCGCAGCGGCCTCGCCGCCGTGCGCGGATGTGACTGGACCGTAGGGTTCGCACCGCGAGCGGGTCAATGGGTGTGCGCAAACACGCAGTCAATTGCGTGATCGCGCAGCGGCCGCTCATCTCGTAGAGTGCGCCCCATGGACCGGGCAGAACGGCTGAGCGCCATCCTCGACCAGGTCGGCCAGCACGGCCGGGTCGACGTCGGCGCGCTCGCCGCCGGCCTGCAGGTCTCGGCCGCGACCGTGCGCCGCGACCTGCAGTCGCTGAGCCGGGACCAGCTGCTGGTCCGGACCCACGGCGGCGCGCTGGCCAACGCGGTCGGCGACGAGGTGCCGACGCGTGTGAAGGCGGCCCTCCGCCAACCGGAGAAGCGGCGGATCGGCCGGGCCGCGGCCGACCTCGTCGAGGACGGCGCGGTGGTCGGGATGACGGGCGGGACGACGGCCCTCGAGCTGGCGCGCGCCCTCGCCGGCCGCCGCGGCATCACCATCGTCACCAACGCCATCAACATCGCCCACGAGCTGGCGGGCCACAGCGGGATCCGTCTGGTGGTGATCGGCGGCATCGTCCGGCACTCCTTCGAGCTCGTGGGGCCGGCGGCCGAGGCGATGCTGGCCAACTACCACCTCGACATCGCCTTCATCGGCGTCGACGGGCTCACCCCCGAGGAGGGCTGCACGACCTACGACGAGATGGAGGCCCAGACCGACCTGGCCTTCCTGCGGCGCTCGCGCCGCAGCGTCGTCGTCACCGACAGCTCGAAGATCGGCCGGGTGACCTTCGCCCGGATCAGCCTGCTGTCGGGCGTGAGCGACGTCGTCACCGACCGCGGTGCGGCGCCGGAGCAGGTGGACGCCCTGCGCGCGGCGGGCCTGCGGGTGCTGACGGTCTGACCGGGGGGCTGGAGTCGCTCGTCGCAGCCGGGACGAGCCAGACCCAGGACGACGAAACGGCACCTGACGAGGTCAGGTGCCGTTCGGATGGAGTAGCCCCGACGGGATTCGAACCCGCGCTACCGCCTTGAGAGGGCGGCGTGCTAGGCCGCTACACAACGGGGCCCTAGCGTCGAGATCATCGCTGATCCGACCGCGGAAGCCTACCAACTCACCGATCATCCGGCGAATCCGCGGCTCCCACTCGCTGGGGTACTAGGACTCGAACCTAGACTAACTGGACCAGAACCAGTCGGGCTGCCAATTACCCCATACCCCACCGCACGGCTCTGGCTGTCCTGCGCCGTTCGGTCGCGCCCCTCGCGGGGCACGGGGAGAGACTTTACTCGACGTCGGGCCCCAGCCCAAACCGGGTCGGCGGCGGGTCAGCGGACCAGCTGCGCGCCCGCCCGGAGGTCGACCACGTCGCGCATCCGCAACGCCCGGAAGGCCAGGTAGGCGAGCACGGCGAAGACCGCGAAGCCGCCCACGTCGAAGGCCGCGTCGGTCCAGCCGATGCCCCGCACGGCCCGGAGCGCGGGGATGCCGGTGGTCAGCCCGGCGATCAGGTAGGCGAACACGTTGTTGACCACGTGGGCGGCGATGCCCGCCTCGAGGCCGCCGGTCCGCCAGACCAGGACGGCCGCCAGCAGCCCGAAGGCGAGCCGGTCGACGAACAGCGGGAGGTTCTGCGTGCCGTGCAGCAGGGCGAACACCACGGAGGAGACCACGACGCCGAACCAGGGCTGGGCGACGAGGCTGCCGAGCGCCTGCATCAGGTAACCGCGGAAGAAGATCTCCTCGGCCGCGGCCTGCAGCGGCGAGGTGAGCAGGATGACCACCAGGAAGCCCCAGAACCCGGGCTGGACCGCGAAGGACAGCGGCTCGGGCGCCGCGAGCTGGGAGAGCAGCAGCACCCCGTTCAGGCTGAGCAGCGCGATCCCCAGGCACGCCAGCAGGTAGCGGCCGCGCAGCCCGGGGCGGACCGACAGCAGCCACCGGGGGTGCACCCGGTGCACGAGCCAGAGGATGGCGCAGGCGATGGGGATCAGCATGGCGATGCCGAGGTTGGCGCTCAGCAGGCCGATCGGCCGCTCGAAGGCCAGGGCCTGGCGGGCGTAGTCGGCGTGCACCACGTCCCCCGCGGTCAGCGCCCAGCCCAGCAGGACGACGACCTGGCTCACCAGGCCCGTCAAGAGCACGAAGAGCGACAGCCCGAACACGACGCCGAGGACCGAACGGCCCGGGACGTAGCCGGGACCGCGCAGGACCAGCGGGTACGGCGCGCCGTCCGGGGGCAGCACCTCCGTGGGCGCCTCCGACGGCACCCGACGGGCTCCGACCGGGCCGGCGGCCCGGGGCGGGGTCGCCCGGGCTCGCGGCGGCGTCGGGCGAGCCGGGGTCGGGCGGGGCGGCTGCGCCCCGGAGCGGACCGCCGGGTTGCCCGACCGGCCCTTCCGGGGCGGGGTGCCGGGTGCGGAGGGCCTCGCCACCGTCAGCTCGCCGGCTGGTCGGCGAGCGCAGAGCGGGCCTTGGCGATCCGGGCCAGGGCGGACGCCCGACCGAGCAGCTCGATGGACTCGAACAGGGGCGGGGAGATCCGCCGCCCGGTGATGGCGATCCGGACCGGGCCGAAGGCGAGCTTGGGCTTGAGTCCCAGACCCTCGACCAGCGCGGCCCGGAGAGCGGCCTCCACCGAGGCGTGGTCGAAGGAGTCGAGCCCCTCCAGCGCCTCGGCGGCGGCGGCCAGGGTCGCGTCCGCGTCGGGCTTCAGCCCGGCGGCCGGGTCGATCACCACGTCCGCGTCCGCGCGGAACAGGAAGCCGAGCATGTCGACCACCTCGGCCAGCGTGTTCATCCGCTCCTGGACCAGCGGGGTGGCGGCGGCCAGCAGCTGGCTCTGGGCCGGCGTCGGGGGCTCCGACACCAGCCCGGCCGCGTGCAGGAACGGCAGCAGGTGCCGCTCCAGCTCGGCCGGCGGCAGCGCCCGGATGTGGGAGGCGTTGATCGCCTCGCACTTGCGGGCGTCGAAGCGGGCCGGGTTGGCGTTGACCCGGCCGATGTCGAAGGCCTCGACCATCTCGGCGAGGGAGAAGACGTCGCGGTCCTCGGCGATGGCCCAGCCGAGCAGGGCGAGGTAGTTGAGCAGCGCCTCGGGCAGGTAGCCCTGGTCGCGGTACTCGGCCAGCCCGGAGCCCTGGTCGCGCTTGGAGAGCCGGCGGTTGCCCTCCCCCAGCACGGTCGGCAGGTGGCCGAAGACGGGCACCCGGCCGCTCCCCACGCCGACCTGCGCCAGGGCCTCGTAGAGGACGATCTGGCGCGGGGTCGAGGGCAGCAGGTCCTCGCCGCGGAGGACGTGGGTGATCTCCATCAGCGCGTCGTCGACCGGGTTGACCAGGGTGTACAGCGGCTCACCGTTGCCGCGGACCAGCACGTAGTCCGGCACGTGCTCGGGTGCGAAGTGGATCGGCCCGCGGACCAGGTCGTCGAACACGATCGGGGCGTCCGGCACCCGCATCCGGACCACCGACGCCCGGCCCTGGGCGTCGAGCTCGGCGACCCGCTCGGCCGGCAGGTCGCGGCAGAAGCCGTCGTAGCCCGGCGGCGTCCCGGCCGGCTGCGCACTCTGCCGGGCCTCGACCTCCTCCCGGGTGCAGAAGCACCGGTACACCAGGCCGGCGGCCAGCAGCTTGGCCACCACGCCCGCGTAGATGCTGCTGCGCTCGGACTGGATGTAGGGGCCGTGCGGGCCGCCCTTGACGGGACCCTCGTCCCAGTCGAGCCCGAGCCAGCCGAGCGACTCCAGCAGCCCGGTGTAGGACTCCTCGAGGTTGCGGCCGGCGTCGGTGTCCTCGATGCGCAGCACGAACGTGCCGCCGTGGTGACGGGCGAAGGCCCAGTTGAACAGGGCGCTGCGGACGTTGCCGACGTGCAGGTTGCCGGTGGGCGACGGGGGGAACCGGACCCGGACGTCGGCGGGGGCGACGCCGCGCAGGCTGCGGTCGTCGGCGGCGGTGGAGGGGTCGGTCACGGGGCTTCTTCCGTCTCGGTGCTGCGGGTGACGTCGGCGCTGTCCGACGTCACGGTGTTGGTGAGGGTGCCGATCCCCTCGATCTCCACGCTGACCTCCTGGCCGGGCCGCATCACGCCGACGCCCTCGGGGGTGCCGGTGAGGATGACGTCACCGGGCAGCAGGGTGGTGAAGGAGGTGATGTACGCGATCAGCGCCGGGATGGCGTGCAGCATGTCGCGGGTGCGACCGTTCTGCTTCTCCTCGCCGTCGAGGGTGGTCCGGATGCCGAGGTCGGCGACCTCGGCGAGGCTCTGGTGGGTGGTGATCCAGGGGCCGAGCGGGCAGAACGTGTCGTAGCCCTTGGCGCGGGCCCACTGGCCGTCGCTCTTCTGCAGGTCGCGGGCGGTGACGTCGTTGGCCACGGTGTAGCCGAAGATCACGTCGGCGGCCCGGGCCTCGGGCACCTCCTTGCAGATCCGGCCGATCACCACGGCCAGCTCGCCCTCGAAGCTCACCTGCTGGCTGACCCGCGGGTGCACGATGGCGTCGCCGGGGCCGATCACCGAGGTGTTCGGCTTGAAGAAGGTCAACGGCGTCGCCGGCACCTCGTTGCCGAGCTCGGCGGCGTGCGCGGCGTAGTTGCGGCCGACCCCGACGACCTTGCTGCGCGGGATGACCGGGGCCAGCAGCCGCACCCCCTCGAGCTCGTGCCGCTCACCGGTCAGCTGGACCGGCATGGCGAGCGGGTCACCGGTCAGGACGGAGACGGTGCCGGGGTGCCGGCCGCCGTCCTCGGCGAGCTCGACGACCCCGTACTGGGGGTCGCCGCCAGAGGCGAAACGTGCGATGCGCATGGGGGCCAGCCTAGCGAGGACGGGCCCCCGCCCCGTCCGGCACACTGGGGCCCATGACCCCGCAGGACACCGCGCCGGCCGAGCCCGCCCGCTTCGACGCCGTCGAGCTGATCCGCCGCAAGCGCGACGGCGGCGAGCTGGAGCCGGCGGCGGTGGACTGGCTGCTGCAGGCCTACACCGACGGTGAGGTGGCCGAGGAGCAGATGGCCGCGCTGGCCATGGCCGTCTTCTTCCGCGGTCTGAGCCGCACGGAGCTGGCCCGCTGGACCGCGGCGATGATCGCCTCCGGCGAACGGCTGGACTTCTCCGGGCTGTCCCGGCCGACCGTCGACAAGCACTCCACCGGCGGGGTCGGCGACAAGATCACCCTGCCGCTGGCCCCGCTCGTGGCGGCCTGCGGTGTCGCCGTCCCGCAGCTGTCGGGCCGCGGGCTCGGCCACACGGGCGGCACCCTCGACAAGCTGGAGGCGATCCCCGGCTGGCGGGCCGCGCTCAGCAACGCCGACATGCTGGCCCAGCTGAAGGACGTGGGCGCCGTGATCTGCGCGGCCGGCTCCGGCCTGGCGCCCGCCGACAAGAAGCTCTACGCCCTGCGCGACGTGACCGGCACCGTCGAGTCGATCCCGCTGATCGCCTCCTCGATCATGAGCAAGAAGATCGCCGAGGGCACCTCGGCGCTGGTCCTCGACGTCAAGGTCGGCTCCGGGGCCTTCATGAAGACCGCCGAGCAGGCGCGCGAGCTCGCGGTGACGATGGTCGGGCTGGGCCAGGACGCCGGCGTCACCACCGTCGCCCTGCTCACCCGGATGTCCAGCCCGCTGGGGCTGACCGCGGGCAACGCGCTCGAGGTCGCGGAGTCGGTGGACGTGCTGGCCGGCGGCGGACCCGCCGACGTCGTCGAGCTGACGCTGGCGCTGGCCCGGGAGATGCTCGGCGCGGCCGGCCGCTCCGACGTCGACCCCGCCGAGGCGCTGGCCGACGGGCGGGCGATGGACGTCTGGCGCCGGATGGTCACCGCCCAGGGCGGGGACCCCGACGCCCCGCTCCCGCGGGCACGGGAGACGGAGGTGGTCCGGGCCGGGGCCGACGGCGTGCTCACTTCCGTCGACGCCATGGCCGTCGGCCTCGCCGCCTGGCGGCTGGGCGCGGGCCGGGCGCGCCGGGAGGACAGCGTGCAGGCCGGCGCCGGCGTCCAACTGCACGCGCAGGCCGGCGACCGGGTGCGCGCCGGGGACCCGCTGTTCACCCTGCACACCGACACCCCGGAGCGCTTCGACCGGGCCCGGGCGGCCCTGGACGGCGGCTGGTCCGTCGGTGAGGCCGCGGTCGACCTCGAGCCGCTGGTCCTCGACCGCATCGGCTGAGCCGGCGTCAGAACGGCAGCGGCAGGGTGGTGCTGAAGACGGTCTTCCGGGGCGGGCTCACCACCACCGCGCCCAGCTGCGAAGCACCCTCGGGCGTGGCCCGCCACGCCGCGTAGGCGTCGTGGTCGGCCGTCGTCGCCCAGTGCTCGACCACGAGCAGGTGGGCCGGGTCGGTGTCGTCGACGACGACCTGCAGACCGTCGTTGCCGGGCCAGGCCCGGGTGGCCGCCAGCGTCTCGACGAGGACCTGCTGGCCCCGCTCCAGCCGGGTCGGGTCGAGCTGCAGGTCGAGGTGGACGAGGGTGCTCATGGGGTCTCCGTTCGGCCCGGCCCGGGGCCGCGGTGGGCCCGCGCGGTGGTCCGGGCGGTCACCCGGGAGCAACCCGACCACCGGCTCCCCCATTCCCCGGGGCCGGCCGGTCCCTGAGGCGGTGGTCCCGCGCAGGCGGGGTGTGCCGTCAGACCGCGACGCGCTCCTGGATCGCCGGCTCCGCGGCCGGCGCGGGGCTCTCGGCGTGGATGAGCCCGTAGAGGTAGGCGTCGCTGAGCGCCTCCCACGAGGCCTCGATGATGTTCTGGCCCACCCCCACCGTCGTCCAGGCCCGGCGGCCGTCGGTGGTCTGGATCAGCACCCGCACGGTGGCGTCGGTGCCGTGGCCCTGGTCGAGGATGCGGACCCGGTAGTCGATCAGCTCGAAGCGGCCGACGACGGGGTAGGCCGGCAGCAGGGCGTTGCGGACGGCGTGGTCCAGGGCGTTGACGGGGCCGTTGCCCTCGCCGACCACCCGCTGGCTCTGGCCCTTGGCCGTGAGCCGGACGGTGCACTCGGTGTCGGTCTCCCCCTCGGCGCCGGGCCGGGGGTGGCCCTGGGTGAAGACCCGCCAGGAGTGCACGGCGAAGTACTCCGGCAGCTGGTCGAGCTCGCGCCGCAGCAGCAGCTCGAAGCTGGCGTCGGCGGCCTCGTAGGTGTAGCCCGCCGCCTCCGCGTCCTTGACCCGGCCGGTGATCCGGGAGGCGAGCTCCCGGTCGGAGAGGTCGAAGCCCAGCTCCTCCCCCTTCATCTGGATGTTGGCCCGACCGGCCATGTCCGAGACGAGCATCCGCATGTCGTTGCCCACGACGGCCGGGTCGATGTGCTGGTAGAGGTTCGGGTCGACCTTGATCGCGCTGGCGTGCAGGCCGGCCTTGTGCGCGAACGAGGACAGCCCGACGTAGGGCTGCCGCGCGCTCGAGGGGACGTTGGTGACCTCGGCGATGGCGTGGGCGATCCGGCTGGCCTCCTGCAGGGAGCCGGCGGGCAGCAGCGGCCAGCCGTACTTGAGCTCCAGGTTGGCGACCACCGAGATGAGCTCGGCGTTGCCGGTCCGCTCGCCGTAGCCGTTGACCGTGCCCTGCACGTGCATGGCGCCCGCGTCGACCGCCGCCAGGGTGTTGGCGACCGCGCAACCGGTGTCGTTGTGGGCGTGGATGCCCAGCTGGACACCGGTCGCGGCGGCCTCGGTGACGATCTCACCCACCCACGGCGGCAGCATGCCGCCGTTGGTGTCGCACAGGACGACGACCTCGGCTCCCGCCTCGGCTGCCGTCCGCACCGCCTCCAGGGCGTACGCGGGGTTCTCCCGGTAGCCGTCGAAGAAGTGCTCGCAGTCCACGAACACCCGCTGGCCCTCGGCCCTCAGATGCGACACCGTGTCCGCGATCATGTCGAGGTTCTCCCGCAGGGTGGTGCGGAGAGCCTGCTCGACGTGGCGGTCGTGGCTCTTGGCCACGATGCACGCCACCGGCGCGCGCGAGTCCCGCAGCGCGGCCGTCAACGGGTCGTCGGCCGCCCTCATGCCCACCCGTCGGGTGAAGCCGAAGGCGACCAGGGTGGCGCTGCGGAGCGCGTGCGCCCCGTCGGCCATGGCGGCGAAGAACGCCGTGTCGTTGGGGTTGGCGCCCGGCCAGCCACCCTCCACGAAGCCCACGCCGAGCTCGTCGAGCAGCCCCGCGATGGTCAGCTTGTCCGCGACGGAGAGGTTGAGCCCCTCCTGCTGCGACCCGTCGCGCAGGGTCGTGTCGAAGACGTGGAACTCGGCCGGCTTCGGCCTCAGCTGGGCGAACATCGCAGATCCCTCGAGTGATGGGGCATGGGTGGGTGGCACGGGTTCCGCGCCCTGGTCCGGGAACGAAAAAACCTCCCGTACGAGGACAGGAGGTTCAGCGCGCTGACGAGGAGTCCAGCGCGCTAGCTAATGATCACGACCAGGATGGGCACGGCCTCAGTGTGCACCCGTGCGGCAGGGCAGTCCAGCGGCTGACCGCCATCCGGTCAGCCGCTGTCGTCCCACGGGTGCGCTCAGAGCACCCGGCGGAGCCAGCCGTGCCGGTCCTCGGCGCGGCCGTACTGGACGTCGAGGAGGTTCTTCCGCAGCGCCGCGGTAGTCTCGCCGGTCTGGCCGCCGCCGACGGTGTGGGTGCCCGACGCGTCCTTCAGGACACCGATCGGGGTGACCACGGCGGCGGTGCCGCAGGCGAAGAGCTCGGCCACCCACCCGGAGTCGACGCCCTCGATCAGCTCCTGCAGGCCCACCCGGCGCTCGACGGGGGTCAGCCCGAACTCGGTCGCCAGGGTGAGGATCGAGTCGCGGGTGACGCCCTCGAGGATCGAGCCGTTCAGCTCGGGGGTGATCAGCTCGCCGTCGGTGGTCACCAGGTAGACGTTCATCCCGCCCAGCTCCTCGACGAAGGCGTGCTCGGCGGCGTCGGCGAACATCACCTGGTCGCAGCCGTGCGCAGCGGCCTCCTGCTGGGCGACGAGGCTGGCGGCGTAGTTGCCGCCGGTCTTGGCCGCCCCCATCCCGCCCGGGGCGGCGCGGGTGTAGGTGGTGGACACCCAGATGGACACCGGGTGCACACCGCGCGCGAAGTAGGCGCCGGCCGGGCTGGCGATCACGCAGTAGGTGACCCGCTGGGCCGGCCGGACGCCGAGGAAGGCCTCGGAGGCGAACATGAACGGCCGCAGGTACAGGCTCTGCTCGTTCTGGACCGGCGCGCCGGCTCCGCCAGCGGGGGCGGAGGGCACCCAGGCGCGGTCGGCCGCCACGAGGGCGTCGATGCTGGCCAGGAAGTCCTCGGTCGACAGCACCGGCAGGGCCAGCCGCTCGGCGGAACGCGCCATCCGGGCCGCGTTCTGGTCGGGCCGGAACAGGTGCACGCTGCCGTCGGCGTGCTGGTAGGCCTTCAGCCCCTCGAAGATCTCCTGCGCGTAGTGCAGCACCGCGGTGGCCGGGTCCAGCGAGAACGGGCCGTAGGGGACGACGGCGGAGTCGTGCCAGCCGTCGGCCGCGGTCCAGGTGGCGACGGCCATGTGGTCGGTGAAGCTGAGCCCGAACCCGGGGTCGGCCAGGACGGCCTCGCGCTCGGCCTCCGTGCGCGGGTTCGGGTTGGCGCGGAGCTCGAACTGAAGACTCACGGGACTGCTTTCGACGAGGGCGGGCACGGGAGCGGTGGTGCGGGGCGGTCGGGACGCGGGGCGGACGGGTCGCATCGGGCGGCCGGCGCGGCCCGGACGCCCGGACAGCCCGCGCGGAACGCTAACAGGGAGCGCCCTGAGACCAGGCGGGTGCTGCGGGGTGGGCTCGCTACGATGCCGCGATGAGCGCTCCGACCCCCGCGACCTCCGCCCACCCGCCCGTGAACCTCGCCGTCATCGGTGGCGACGGCATCGGTCCCGAGGTGGTGGCGGAGGGCCTCAAGGTGCTCGAGGCGGTGACCGGGCCGGGCGCGTTCGCGACCACCAGCTACGACCTCGGCGCCAGCCGCTGGCAGCGCACCGGGGAGGTGCTGCCCGACTCCGTGCTGGCCGAGCTGGCCGCGGCCGACGCGATCCTGCTGGGCGCCGTGGGTGCCGCGCCGGGCGCGACGGACGTGCCCAGCGGGCTGCTGGAGCGCGGGCTGCTGCTCAAGCTGCGCTTCGCGTTCGACCACTACGTCAACCTGCGCCCGAGCCGGCTGTACCCGGGCGTCCCCACCCCTCTCGCCGACGACGTGCTGGACCGGGGCGAGATCGACTTCCTCGTCGTCCGGGAGGGCACCGAGGGGTTGTACTGCGGCAACGGCGGCACGGTCCGGACGGGCACCCCGCACGAGATCGCCACCGAGGTCAGCGTCAACACCGCCTACGGGGTGGAGCGGGTGGTCCGGGACGCGTTCGAGCGGGCCACCCGTCGCCGCAACAAGATCACCCTGCTGCACAAGCACAACGTGCTGGTGAACGCGGGCGGGCTGTGGCGCCGCGTCTTCGAGTCCGTCGCGGCGGAGCACCCCGGCGTCACGACCGACTACCTGCACATCGACGCGGCGATGATCTTCCTGGTGACCGACCCGCAGCGGTTCGACGTGGTCGTCACCGACAACCTGTTCGGGGACATCGTCACCGACCTGGCGGCGGCGGTCACCGGCGGGATCGGCCTGGCGGCCAGCGGGAACATCAACCCCGACCGCACCTTCCCGTCGATGTTCGAGCCGGTGCACGGCTCGGCTCCCGACATCGCCGGTCAGGGCGTCGCGGACCCGACCGCGACGATCCTGTCGGTCGGCCTGCTGCTGGAGCACCTCGGGTTCGCCGAGGAGGCGGCCCGGGTGGAGAAGGCCGCGGTGGCCGACATCGCGGCCCGCCGTGGGCAGCCCCGCCGCTCGACCAGCGCGGTCGGCGACGCGATCGCCGCCGCCGTCTGAGGCGGTCCCGCCCACGCTCAGCCGGGGAGCCGGGGCCCGGGGCCCTCGAGCTGACGGGCGATGACGGCGGGCAGGACCGAGTGCGCCTTGCGCGGACGGCGACGCGGTCGCTCGGCGTCGTGGGGCCGCGCGTCGGCGACAGCCCAGCTCTGGGGGTACATCTCGTACACGGCACTGCTCCTCGACCGGCGCTGGTCGGCCCGGTCCGGACCGACCTCCCGAGATAGTAGGACGTCCGACCATCTCGGGCCGAGGCGGCGGCCGGGTGATACCACATCGTGGACCGGTCCGGCCCCCGGCGCGCGGCTGTCAGACTCGAGCACGTGAGCGCACCCCCGGATCTGCCCGACCTGGTGGTCCGCGCCCTCCGGATGTCCCTGGAGCGTGGCTACGTCCAGGCGTCCCGCTCGGAGACGGGCCGGCTGCTCGCGACGCTGGCCGCCACCCGCAGCGGGACGATCGCCGAGTGCGGGACCGGCTGCGGCGTCGGCGCCGCCTGGCTGCGCAGCGGCGCCCCCAAGACCACCCGCGTGATCACCGCCGAGCTCGACCCCGGCCTCGCGCACGGCGTGATGACGATGTTCGCGGGCGACGACATCGACGTCATGCACGCCGACTGGGGCAGCCTGCGCGAGCACGCCCCGTTCTCGCTGATCTTCCTCGACGCCAGCAGCGCCCGGGAGTGGCCGCGGGAGGAGATCGTCGCCCTGCTGGACGACGGCGGCATGATCGTGCTCGACGACTTCACCCCGTGCCCCAGCTGGCCCCCCCTCGTCCGCGGCCGGGTGGACACCCTGCGCCTGGAGTGGCTCTCCGACGAGCGCTTCACCAGCGTCGACGTGATGGTCGCCGAGGACACCTCGGTCCTGGTCGCCGTCCGCCGCTGAGCCGGACCCGTGGGCCCTGCGGCCCCGGGCGTTCGTGGCCGGTTCGACCCCCGGTCACCCGGGTCGGGCATCCTGGGGGCATGGCGACGCTGCGCAGGAGGAAGGCCGTCCGGGTGCTGGGCGGCACGGCCCTGATGCTGGCGTTCGTGGCCGTCGTCCTCGCGCTGCTCGTCCGGCAGGCCGGGGAGTGGGGCGTCCCCTACTTCTCCTTCACCTCCGCGCACGGCTCGCCGTGCCGCAACGACCTCACCGGCATCACCTGCGAGCCGTTGAACCTCGCCGACGTCGAGTTCTTCGCCGACCTCGACCTGCCCGCCGACACGGTCGTGCTGGCCGGGAGCTACCGGGCCACCCACGACTACGAGATGAGCGCGCAGCTCCGGGTGCCGAAGGCGTCGGCGAAGAAGGCGTACAGCACCCTCCGGGAGTCGTTCGGCCCGTGCCGGGAGGACGTCGCGACGCCGCTGTCCACCCGGGGCGTCCGCTCGCTGTGCGCGATGGCGAGTGAGAACGGCGCCGACGAGTCCGGTGAGCTGCCCAGCCGGCTCTTCTCCGTCGGCACCGGGGTGGACGCGGAGGGCGACCGGCTCGTCGGGCTCTCGATCCGCTCGCGCTAGGCCCCCGGCAGCGGGGCCGGCTCCACCGGCAGCAGGTGCTCGGCCCGGAACCCCAGCAGGGTCCGCGCCCGGGTGAGGTCGATCGGCACCTCCCGGCCGGCGAAGGAGCGCAGCCGCGGCACCCCCGGGGCGTACCGGTCCAGCAGCTCGTCGGTGGGGAACGGCACGTCGGTCTCACCGGCGGCGACGAAGACGGCGTGCGCACCGCGGGCGCTGCTCAGCAGGGACAGCTCGACGGCGCGGGCGGCGTCGCGGACGTCGAGGTAGGACCAGCCCTCGGTCGCCCCGTGGGCGAGGTCCCCGGTCGCCCGGGCGGCGTGCTCCAGCAGCACCTCCTGCGGCGCCGTCAGCGGGAACCGGAGGGCGATGACGTCGGTCCCCCAGTGCCGGGCCGCCATCTCCGCCGTCCGCTCGTCGGTGAACTTGCTGAGGGAGTAGGGGTCGTCGAGGTCGGCCGGCAGCTGCTCGTCCAGCGGGTAGTAGGCCGGCCGCACGTCGTGGGAGTTGTACGGACCCCCGTAGGCGTTGATGCTGCTGGCGATCACCGCCCGCCGGACCCCGCGCTCCCCCGCGTGCGCCAGCACGGTGAAGGTGGAGACGACGTTGGTGGAGAACACCGTCGTCCAGTCGGCGAGGTCCGGGCTGGGGATCGCGGCCAGGTGCACGACCAGCTCGACGCCGTCCAGGGCGTCCTGGACCGCCGCGTCGTCGCGGGTGTCGCCGTGCAGCACCCGCTCCGCCGCCACCGCCGGCGCGTCGTCCTGCGGCAGCGAGAAGGCGGTCACCCGGGCGCCCAGCTCGGTGAGCCGGGCGCAGGTGGCCGAGCCGATCCGGCCCTCCGCCCCGGTGACGAGGATGCGGCGTCCGGCGAGGTCGGAGGTCTTCGTGCTCACGGGCAGGATCCTGCCAGGCACCCTCTCGGCGCTCGGGCACCCCCTGCTGGGGGTGCCTCGGCGAGCAGAGGGTGCCCGGAGCCCCGTCATCCACAGATCTGCTCGCGTGCGGTCCCCAGCGGCTCCGGACGTGGTCGGCTGGAGGGGCGCCCGAGCCTCTCCTCCGTCCCGCGCTGCGCGACCGCGGGTACACCGCCGCCGAGGTCGAGCGCCTCCTGCGGGAGGGCCGGCTGGTCCGGCTCCGCCGCGGGGCCTACGCCTGGCCGGGCGGCGAGCAGTCCCCGGAGCAGGCGCACGCGCTGCTCGTCGCGGCCGGCTGGGCGCAGCTGAGGGCGCCGGGCACCGTGTCCCACGTCTCCGCGGCGGCGCTCCACGGCCTCCCCGTCTGGGCCGGTCAGCTCCAGCGCGTCCACCTCACCCGACCGAGGACGGGCGGCGGCAAGGCCCGGACCCTCCTGCGCGTCCACGCGTCCGAGCTGCCCGCGACCGACATCGTCGTGGTCGACGGCATGGCGACGACGTCCCTGGCGCGCACGGTGGCCAACCTCGGCCGGTCGCTGCCCCTGAGCAGGCGGTCGCCGCCTCGGCCTCGACCCACGCGCGCTGGCCGAGGTGCTGGGGCGTTGCCCTGGTTGGCCGGGCGTGGCCCGGGCCCTGCTCGTGGCGAGGTTGGCCGACGGCCGCAGCGAGAGCGTCGGGGAGTCGGTCAGCCGGGTCCGCCTCCACGAAGCCGGCCTGCCGGCTCCGGTCCCGCAGTTCGTGGTGCACGACGACGAGGGCCGGTTCCTGGCCCGGTGCGACTTCGGCTGGCCGGAGCACGGGGTCCTCGGGGAGTTCGACGGCCGCGTCAAGTACGGCCGCCTGCTCGCCCCCGGCGCTGACTCGGCGACGTGGTCCACCGCGAGAAGCTGCGCGAGTGCTCGAGGCACCCTTCCCGCGTCGAGGCACCCCCGCCTGGGGGTGCCTCGACGCCAGGAGGGTGCCTCGATGCGCCGAGAGACCGGGTCAGCGGGCGGCGGTGCCCTCGACGTAGTCGTCGTCGTGGCTCTTGACCCAGGCCATCAGCTCGCGGAGGTCGTGGCCGACCTTCTCGATCGGGTGCGCCGCACCCTGCTCGCGCAGCTTGAGGAACTCCGGGGCGCCGGCGTCCTGGTCGTCGATGAACCGCTGGGCGAAGGCACCGTTCTGCACGTCGGCGAGGACGGCCTTCATGTTCTCCTTGACCCGGGCGTCGATGACGCGCGGACCGGAGACGTAGTCGCCGTACTCGGCGGTGTCGGAGACGCTCCAGCGCTGCTTGGCGATGCCGCCCTCGTACATCAGGTCGACGATCAGCTTGAGCTCGTGCAGGCACTCGAAGTAGGCGACCTCGGGCTGGTAGCCCGCCTCGGTCAGCGTCTCGAAGCCGGCCATCACCAGGGCGGACGCGCCGCCGCAGAGGACGGCCTGCTCGCCGAAGAGGTCGGTCTCGGTCTCCTCGGTGAAGGTGGTCTTGATGCCGCCGGCGCGGAGGCCGCCGATGCCCTTGGCGTAGGCGAGGGCCAGGTCCCAGGCCTTGCCGGTCGCGTCCTGCTCGACGGCGACGAGGACGGGGACGCCCCGGCCCTCGGCGTACTCGCGACGGACCAGGTGGCCCGGGCCCTTCGGGGCCACCAGGGCCACGTCGACGCCCTCGGGCGGGGTGATGTAGCCGTAGCGGATGTTGAACCCGTGCGCGAAGAACAGGGCGTCACCGGGCACCAGGTTCGGCTCGATCGCCTCGGCGTAGAGCTTGCGCTGCGAGGGGTCGGGGGTCAGGACCATGATCAGGTCCGCCTCCTCGCACGCCTCGAACGGCGTGAGCACCCGCAGGCCCTGCGCCTCCGCCTTGGCCCGGCTCTTGCTGCCCTCGGGCAGACCGACCCGGACGTCGACGCCGGAGTCGCGCAGCGACAGCGCGTGGGCGTGACCCTGGCTGCCGAAGCCGAGGATCGCGACGTTGCGGCCCTGGATCAGGGACAGGTCGGCGTCGGAGTCGTAGAACATGGTTGCTGGCACTGGGGAGCTTCTCCTTGTGAGTCGTGCAGGTGGGTGTGCGGGTGGCGGCGGGCCGCCGACCATCTTGGCGGATCCGCAGCCGTCGTCGGACCAGGTCAGACGGCGTGGACGGCCTTCGTGCGCTCGGCCCGGCCGGCCCGGTCGGTCATCGAGCGGTTGCCCCGGCCCAGGGCGACGAGCCCGGACTGGACCAGCTCGCGGATCCCGTAGGGCTCCAGCAGGCTGAGCATCGCGGCCAGCTTCTCGGGCTTGCCGACGGCCTCGATCGTCAGGATGTCGGAGGTCACGTCGACGACCTTGCCGCCGAACAGCCCGATGATCTCGATCAGCTGCCCCCGGGTCTCGGCCGTCGAGCGGACCTTGACGAGGATGAGCTCGCGGCGGACGGAGTTCTCCTCGAGCTCCACGATCTTGAGCACCTCGATCAGCTTGTTGAGCTGCTTGGTGATCTGCTCGAGCACCTGGTCGTCGACGGTCACCGCGAGGGTGATGCGGGACATCGTCGGGTACTCCGTGGGTCCGACGGCGAGCGACTCGATGTTGTAGCCGCGCCGGGAGACCAGGCTGGACACCCGGGCCAGGACGCCCGGCTTGTTCTCGACCAGCACGCTCAGCGTGTGGGTGGACAGCTCCGAGCTCACAGCGTCTCCCCGTCCCAGGCCGGCGCCAGGTCGCGGGCCACCTTGATGTCGTCGTTGCTGGTCCCGGCGGCCACCATCGGCCACACCATGGCGTCCTTGTGCACCACGAACTCCACGACGACGGGGGCGTCGTCGATGGAGAGCGCCTTGTCGATCACGGCGTCGACGTCGTTGGGGTCCTCCGCCCGCAGCCCGACGCAGCCCATCGCCTCCGCCAGCTTCTGGAAGTCCGGCACCCGGTTGGTCTTGAGGTCGGTGTTGGAGTAGCGGCTGCCGTAGAACAGCGTCTGCCACTGCCGCACCATGCCGAGGCTCTGGTTGTTGATCACCGCGATCTTGACCGGGATCCCCTCCAGGGCACAGGTCACGAGCTCCTGGTTGGTCATCTGGAAGCAGCCGTCGCCGTCGATGCCCCACACCACGCTGTCGGGCCGGCCGACCTTGGCGCCCATGGCCGCGGGCACGCAGTAGCCCATCGTCCCGAGCCCACCGGAGTTCAGCCAGCGTCCGGGCAGCTCCCAGGGCAGGTAGTGCGCCGCCCACATCTGGTGCTGGCCCACGCCCGAGGCGTAGTACGCGTCGGGTCCGGTCATCTCGCCGATCCGCTTGATCACGTGCTGCGGGGACAGGCTGCCGTCGTCGGGCAGCTCGAACCCGGTCGGGTAGCGCTTCTTGAGGTCCTGCAGGTAGTGCGCCCACTCGCTGATCTCGGGGTGGGTCTCGCTGCTGCGCAGCAGGGTCACCAGCTCGGCGATGACCTCCTTGCAGTCGCCCACGATGGGCACGTCGGCGGTGCGGTTCTTGGAGATCTCGGCCGGGTCGATGTCGGCGTGGATGACCTTGGCCCCCGGGGCGAAGCTCGACAGCTTGCCCGTCACCCGGTCGTCGAAGCGGGCGCCCAGGGTGATCAGCAGGTCGCTGCGCTGCAGGGCCCCGACCGCCGGCACGGTGCCGTGCATGCCCGGCATGCCCAGGTTCTGCGGGTGGCTGTCGGGGAACACGCCCAGCGCCATCAGCGTGGTGACGACGGGGATGCCCGTCAGCTCGGCCAGCTCCTTGAGCTCCCGCGCGGCGCCGGCCTTGACCACGCCGCCGCCGACGTACAGCACCGGCCGGCGGGCGGCGGAGATCAGCTTGGCGGCCTCGCGGACCTGCTTGCTGTGCGGCTTGGTGACCGGCCGGTAGCCCGGCAGGTCGAGGGTGCGCGGCCAGCTGAAGCCGGCGCTCGCCTGCAGCGCGTCCTTGGTGATGTCCACGAGCACCGGACCGGGGCGGCCCGTGGAGGCGATGTGGAAGGCCGACGCGATGGCGCCCGGGATGTCCTCGGGGTGGGTGACCAGGAAGCTGTGCTTGGTGATCGGCATCGTGATGCCCCGGATGTCGGCCTCCTGGAAGGCGTCCGTCCCGATCGACGGCCCGGCGACCTGCCCGGTGATCGCGACGATCGGCACCGAGTCCATGTGCGCGTCGGCGATCGGGGTGACCAGGTTGGTCGCGCCCGGACCGGAGGTCGCCATGCAGACGCCGACCTTGCCCGTCACCATCGCGTAGCCCTCGGCCGCGTGGCCGGCGCCCTGCTCGTGCCGGACGAGGATGTGGCGGACCTTCGTGGAGTCGTAGAGCGGGTCGTAGGCCGGGAGGATGGCTCCGCCGGGGATGCCGAAGACGACGTCGGCCCCGACCTCCTCGAGCGACCGGACGAGCGACTGCGCTCCGGTCAGGTGGTCGGCGGTGCTCTGCGGCTCGGACATCGGCTGCTCCTCGGCCTTGCTGGGTCCCGCCGGGGACCCGAGATGGATGTTACGCCTGTGCTACGCGTGCTCCTCGAGCCAGAAAAAAACCCCCGACCGCCCGGAGGCAGACGAGGGAGCGCGTCGGGAGCTCTGGTGGACTCAGCCGACACGCTGGCTAACTACGAGGGTCGCGGTGCGAAGCACGTCATCACCCTAGACCTCCGCCCCACCGAAGCCAACGGCCCGGGCGGACGTCTTGCCATGCGGAAGGACGGTCGGGCCCCCTAGCAGTTCCGCCCCGCCGCGGACGGCCGCCGGCCCGGAGCTCAGACCAGCAGCGCGGCGGTCCGCAGGAACGGCTCCGCCGCCCGCTCGGCCCCGAAGGAGCGGACGTGGAGCCCGGTCGACACCCGCTCGAGGAAGCCCCACTCCCAGATCCGGGTGGCGTCGACGCCGCTGCGGTCGGCCAGCACCTGGCACCAGCCCTCGAGCCGTCGGCGCGCGCCCGGGCCGTCGAGGTGGGCCGACCAGTCCCGCAGGGCCACCCCGAGGTCGTAGGCGCGGTCGGCGACGAAGCCGTCCGGGTCGACGAAGCACCAGCCCGACGCGGCGCCGGCTCGCGGCGTCGTCACCCGCAGCAGGTTGGCCGGGTGCGGGTCGCCGTGCACGACCACCAGCTCGGCCGGCGCGACGTCGGACCGCCGGCGGGCGTACTCCAGCGCCGTGGCCAGGACCGCCTCGTCGGCGGGCGCCCCCTGCTGGGCCCACGACCGGGCGACCAGGTCGTGCAGGTTGCCCGCCTTGTCCAGGGGCGGGTCGGGGTGCCCGGCCGGCGGCAGCCACGCCTCGGCGAGGGTGTCGGCGAGCAGCCGGAGCTGGTCGGCCGGGGTGAGCGCCGACTGCGCCAGGCTGGGTCCGAGCGCCTCCAGCAGCAGGGCCTGCCGCGCGGGGTCGTGGGCGAGCAGCCGGGCGTAGCCCCGGCCGTCGGCCCGCCGCAGCGTGGCGGCCTGGGCGTCGAGCGCCGGGTCGGGCAGGGCCACCTTCACGACGGCGTCGGCTCCGTCCGCGGTGCGCACGGCGACGACGTAGGAGCTGCTGCCGCCGGGGACCGGTCGGCCCAGGGTGAGCGACCACTGCTCGGCCAGCGCGGTGAGCACCGCCGGCAGGGCGTCCTGCCAGGCCCGGCCCTCCGCGCCGAGGCTCGCGACCCGGGCCCGCGTCAGCGGCTGCAGCCGGACCGCCCGGACGCCGCTCACCGGGCGCTCGCGTGGGCCCGGGCGGCGTAGCGGGCGGGGGTCTCCCCCAGCATCCGGCGCAGGTCGTTGGTCAGGTGCGCCTGGTCGTACCAGCCCAGCCGGACGGCGAGGTCGGCCAGGTCGGGCTCCGGCTCCTGCTCGAGCGCGAGCGCGGCCTCCTGCAGCCGGAACCGGGCCAGCACCCACTTGGGCGACACCCCGAGGTGGCGGCGGAAGCGGCGCTGCAGCGTGCGCACCGAGCAGCCCGCGAGCTCGACCAGCTGCTCGACGCGGACCAGCCCCGCGTCGGCCTCGATCCGGCGGACCAGCGCGGTCAGCGCCGGGTCCTCCCCCGGCTCGTCGGGCCGGTGCGGGGCGAGCGCCGCCGCGAAGGCCCTCGCGCGCGCGTCCGGCGGCAGGCCGGCGAGGTCGGTGTGCAGGTCGGCCGGCAGCGGGCCGGGGAGGGTGGACGCGGGCACGGCGCGGTCCCGGAGCGCGGCGGCGTCGGTGCGCGTCCAGGGGTGCGCGCCGTCGGGGTGGAAGCGGGCGCCGACGACCCAGCCGGCGCCGCTCAGCCGGACCTGGAACACCCGGCTGACGGCACCGTGCAGCAGGGTGGCCGGCATGGCCTGGCCGTGCCGCACCTCGCCGGGCGTCCCGCTCTCGGCCGTCAGGTGCAGGGCCGGGAAGCTGATCACGCGGGACTCCACCGGCGCGGCGTCGCCGAGGTCCCAGTCGACGGTCCACAGGTAGTCGACCCAGGGGGCCAACGCGGGTCCCGGCGGGAAGCGGGCGGTGCGGAACGCGTCGGTGCTGGCGGCGCGCCGCACCAGGCCGCGGACGGGGGCCGGGCCTGACGCATCCTTCCAATCCGGCACCCCCTGACCGTACCCAGACTGGCGCCATGACGGACGCACCTGCACCCTCCACCGACGGCACCCCGACCTCGGTCCGCCCGGTCCCCGAGGGCTACACCAGCCTGACGCCCTTCCTCTGCGTGGCCGACGGGAACGCCGCCATCGACTTCTACTCCCGGGCCTTCGGGGCGACCCTGGTCAGCCGGATGGACCTGCCGGGCGGCGGGGTCGCGCACGCGGAGCTCGACTTCGGCCAGGGCCGGCTCCAGCTGAGCGACGCCATGCCGGACTTCGGCCTGGTCGCCCCCAGCGGTGAGGACCGGGTCAGCCAGTCGACCTGCCTCTACCTCGCCGACGTCGACGCGGTCACCGCCCGCGCGGTCGAGCTGGGTGCGACGCTGCGCGAGGCGCCCGCGACCTTCGTCACGGGTGACCGTTTCGCCTCGGTGCTGGACCCGTTCGGCCACCGCTGGGCGATCATGACGCGGGTCGAGGACGTGCCGCCGGAGGAGCAGGAGCGCCGGCTGGCGGAGTGGGCGGAGACCGGGCTGGGCTGAGCACCGGACGCCGGGCGCTGAACCCCGCGGGGCCGGGGCTCGTCTGGCAGAGGAGGGTCGACGACGACCCAGCCGGGAGGCACCCACCATGCGAACGACCAGGCACGCGATCCTGCGCACGTCCGGCTGCACCGCCGCCGCGCTCCTGCTCACCCTCGGCCTGGGGACCCTCCCCGCCGAGGCCCACGAGGGGCACCGGTCCCCCCGCACGTACACCCTGAGCGGGGACGCGGGCGGCTCCAAGTTCGAGGGCATCGGGGTCGACCGCCGCGAACGGACCTTCTACGTCAGCGAGACCACCGGCGGTGAGATCCACCGGGGCCGGGTGGGCCGCGGACCGGTGCAGGAGTGGAAGCCGGAGGGCGCGGACGGCCGCACCACCGCACGCGGGATCACCACCGACCGCCACGACCGGGTCTACGTCGCCGGTGGGCCGAACGGCCTGGGCACGGACCGGCCCGACCTGTGGGTGTACAGCGCGTCGGGCCGGCTCGAGGCCGCGCTCAAGGTCGACCGGCCCGACGTCTTCCTCAACGACGTCGCCGTCGGCCCGGACGGCGCCGCCTACTTCACGAACTCCAACGCACCGCAGATCTTCCGGGTGGCCCGCGAGCACGGCCGCTGGCAGGTGCGGCTGTGGGCGGACGCCACCGGGACCATCACCCGCCGGACGGGGTTCAACCTGGGCGGCATCGTGCTCGCCCCCGACCGCCGCTCGCTGGTGGTCGCCCAGGGCAACGCCGGTCTGCTGTGGCGCTTCGGGCTGGCCGACCGCCGGGTGAGCGCCGTCGACACCGGCGGCGCCGACCTCGTCGACGCGGACGGGCTGGTGCGCCGGGGCGGCACCCTGCTGGTGGTGCGCAACTTCTCCCGGCGGCTCACCACGCTGCGGCTGCGCCACGACGGCCGCGCCGCGAGGCTGGTCCGCGACGTGGCCACCGACCCCGACCGTGTCTTCACCACGGCCAAGATCGCCCGCGGCCGGCTGCTGCTGGTGGACAGCCACTTCGACGAGACGACCGCCCAGCCGCCCTACCAGGTGGTGTCGCTGCGGCTGCCGCACGTCTGACCCGGGACCGTCGGCCGGCCCGCACCCGCCGGGGCCGGCCGGCCGCTCAGGTCGCGGCCGCCAGCAGCCGCGGCTGGATCCGGCCGGGGAAGCGGACGGTGAACCGCGTGCCGTCGACCACGGCGGCGAGCCCGGTCAGCCGTTCCGCCAGCTCCTCCCGGCGCGCGGCCGGGACGGGCTCGAAGTAGTGGGTGACGAGCCGGCCGTCCTTCGTCTGCGCCCAGGCGCCGACGACCCGGCCGTCGACCCAGAGGGTTGGGCCGGCGTTGCCGTTGGCGTCGAAGGCGTCCGCCCCGGCGGCCGGCAGGTACCAGTCCCGCTCCTTCCAGCCCATCGTGGTCGGGTCCAGGCTGGGCAGGGCCGCCACCCAGGGCTCCGGCGCGGGTGAGGCCTCGTCCCCGGCGGCCACCCAGCCCCGTCCCTCGTCCAGCTCGACGGGGACGGCGCCGCACGCCGCCAGCGCCCGGCTGGTGGTGGTCTTCGTCCAGCCCGTCCACCACTGCAGGTCGACGGCGGTGACCGGGCCGAAGCGGCGCAGGTAGGCCCCGGCCAGGGCCGCAGCGGCCGGCTCGGCGGCCTGCTCGCCCAGCCCGCCGGGCAACCAGGCGGACGCGACGCCGTAGCGGTAGGCGCCGTTGACCCAGGTGCCGGTGGGCGCCGCCCGCAGCACCTCCCCGGTGAAGCCGAGGTTCAGCAGCACCCGGGTGTGCGCGGCCTGGGTCGCCTGCTGCTGGCTGGCCGAGGGCACGGTGAGCGGCCGGGTCAGCGCCGGCACCCGGCGGCCGACGTCCCGGGCCGTGCTCGGGCCGTGGGTCTCCAGGTCGTCGAGCACGAGGTTGCGGGCGCCGGCCAGCCAGTCCTCGGGGTCCGCGACCCCGGACGCCGCGAGCATCGCCAGCGTCCGACGGCGCTCGGGGGCGACGAGCAGCCGGGTGGCGGCCGCGTGCATGAGCCGGATCATCTCGGGCGTGGCCACCCACAGCGTCCGCCGCATGGCGTGGTGCCGGACGAGGCTGCGGTCCTCGTACAGGGCGGCCGCGACGGCCTCGATCGACGGCGTCCGCATCCGGGCCGCCGCCGAGAGGTACACGGTGACCGGGTCCGAGGAGTGCAGCCCGACCAGGTCGTCGACCAGCCCCGGGAGGTCGTCGTCCCGCAGCCGCGGGAGCAGCCGGTGCCGCGCCGCCAGCCTCGCCCGTCGCTCCTCAGAGGTGATCAACCGCACGGTCCGACTCTAGGTGGCCGGGCGCGGGGTGCGGGCGGTCCGGGCCGACGCCGTCAGGGCAGCCGTGCCCGGCTCAGCGCCGCGTCCACCGCGGCCACGGCGCTGGTGCAGGACACCTCGCTCAGCATGCCCGGGGCCGCGACCTCGTCGCCCGCCAGGAAGACGTCGCCACCCCGGTCGACCGCCGGGCGGTCCCGCCAGGTCCGGCCGGGCAGGTCGACCGCTCCCGTCCGGCCCCGGGCCAGGGCGTCCCGCCGCCAGGTCAGCCGGCGCCGCCAGCCGGGGACCCCGGCGTCCAGCAGGGTCTCGACGCGGCCCAGCGCGACCTCGCGCCGGTCGTCCGGGCCGAACGGCACCTGCGCCTGCACCAGGGACTCCCCGGGCGGCACGAGCGACGGGTCGGGCAGGCTGAACCGCTCCAGCCAGCCGCCGGTGTCGATGTCGCTGACCACGAAGGCGTCCCCGCGCGAGGCTCCGACGCCCACGTCGACGAGGGCGGTGGCCCCGCTCGGCTGGCGCAGGCCGTCGTCGCCCAGCAGCAGCCGGGCCGACGCGAGCGGCACGGCGAGCACGACCGGCCCGCCCCGCGGCAGGACGGTCACCCGCCGGCCCGTCTCGATCTGCACCCCCCGCTGCCGCGCTGCCGCGGCCAGCCGCTCGACGAGGACCGGCCAGCCGCCGTGCACGTACACGGCCTGGGCGGGGAACCCGAACGCCCGCTGCAGCCGCTCCTGCACGAAGCGGGCCGAGAGCGACCCGGGGTCGTGGTGGTAGGTGGCGACCCCGCTGGCGGCGGCGGCCTCGGCGGCCCGCGCAGGACCCCAGCGGTCCCCGGCCCACGCCGCGAAGGACCGCTCGACCGGGGCGGGCCCGCGCGCGGCGAGCACCTGCAGCAGGCCGCGCGGTGGCACCCGGCGGAGCCTCCCCGCCCGGCGGAACCAGAACCGGTTGAGCGCCCGGACCGGGACCCCGCTGGTCCCGCCGACCAGCTGCCGGCGGGTCAGCCAGGCCCAGGTCGGCCCGTCGCGGTAGAGGACGTGCGGACCCTCGTGCGCCACGTGCGGTGGGCTGGACGCGCGGGCCCGGCCACCGAGCTCGGTGTGGGCCTCGACGAGCCGCACCCGGGCGCCGCGCTCCGCCGCCTCGACCGCGGCGATCAGGCCGGCCAGACCCCCGCCCACCACCTGCAGCTCCATCGCCGCCCTCCTCGCAGCCCCGATCCGCACCCTACGCCGCAGGGCCGGCCGGGCCGGGGCGAGCCGAGCCCCCCGGTCGCACGTCGAGCTCCCGCCCGCACGGGCGGCGCGGAGCTCGTCGTGCGGGGGGCGCGGAGCTCGTCGTGCGGGGGGCCCTGACGGCCGGGCGGCCGCGGCCCTCAGGAGCAGACGGCGCCGACGTTGGCGGACTGGACCAGCTTGACGTACTTCGCCAGCACGCCGCGGCGGACGGGCCGCGGGGTCGGGGTCCAGACGGAACGGCGGCGCTCCAGCTCGGCCTCGTCGACCTCGAGCTCCAGCGTGCCGCCGGCGACGTCGAGGACGATCGGGTCGCCGTCCTCCACCAGCGCGATCGGGCCGCCCTCGGTGGCCTCGGGGGCGATGTGGCCGACGCAGAGCCCGGTGGTGCCGCCGGAGAAGCGGCCGTCGGTGATCAGCATGACGTCCTTGCCGAGACCGGCGCCCTTGAGCGCGCCGGTGATGGCGAGCATCTCGCGCATCCCGGGGCCACCCTTCGGGCCCTCGTAGCGGATGACCACCACGTCGCCCTTGCCGACGGTGCCGTCCTCGAGCGCGTCCATGGCGGCGCGCTCGCCGTCGAACACCCGGGCGGTCCCGCGCCAGACGTCGGTGTCGAAGCCGGCGCTCTTGACGACCGCACCCTCCGGGGCGAGCGAGCCGCGCAGGATGGTGATGCCGCCGGTGGCGTGGATCGGGTTGCTGAGCGCACGGACGATCGTGCCGTCGACGTCCGGCGGGGCGATGTCGGCCAGGTTCTCGGCCATCGTCTTGCCGGTCACGGTCAGGCAGTCCCCGTGCAGGAGGCCGGCGTCCAGCAGGGCCTTCATCACCACCGGCACCCCGCCGACGCGGTCGACGTCGTTCATCACGTAGCGGCCGAACGGCTTGAGGTCGCCGAGGTGCGGGACCTTCTTGCCCACCCGCACGAAGTCGTCGAGGGTCAGGTCCACCTCGGCCTCGGCGGCGATGGCCAGCAGGTGCAGCACGGCGTTGGTGGAACCGCCGAAGGCCATGGTGACGGCGATGGCGTTCTCGAACGCCTCCTTGGTCATGATCTGGCGGGCGGTGATGCCGCGGCGCAGCAGCTCGACGACGGCCTCGCCGCTCTGCCGGGCGTAGATGTCCCGGCGGCGGGCCACGGCGGGCGGGGCGGCCGAGCCGGGCAGCGACATGCCGAGGGCTTCGGCGGCGCTGGCCATGGTGTTGGCGGTGTACATGCCGCCGCAGGCGCCCTCGCCCGGGCAGATGGCCTTCTCGATCTCGGTCACCTGCTCGCGGGTGATCAGGCCCTTCAGGCAGGCGCCGACCGCCTCGAAGGCGTCGATGATCGTGACGTCCTTGTCGCCCACCCGGCCCGGCATGATCGAGCCGGCGTACAGGAACACCGACGCGAGGTCGAGCCGGGCGGCGGCCATCAGCATGCCGGGGAGGGACTTGTCGCAGCCCGCCAGCAGCACCGAGCCGTCCAGCCGCTCCGCGCTCATCACCGTCTCCACGGAGTCGGCGATCACCTCGCGGCTGACCAGGGAGAAGTGCATGCCCTCGTGGCCCATGGAGATGCCGTCCGACACCGAGATGGTGCCGAACTCCAGCGGGAAGCCGCCGGCGGCGTGCACGCCGTCCTTGACGGCCTTGGCCAGCCGGTCGAGCGACAGGTTGCAGGGGGTGATCTCGTTCCAGCTGGAGGCGACGCCGACCTGCGGCTTCTCCCAGTCCTCGTCGCCCATCCCGACCGCACGGAGCATGCCCCGCGACGCGGTGGCCTCGAGGCCGTCCGTGACGACCCGGGAGCGCGGCTTGATGTCGACGCCGCCGGCGGCGGCGGTGCTCGGTGCTGGGGCGTCGGTGTCCAGGGTCGGCGTGTCGGCGGTCATGGCGTCACGCTAACCCCCGACGCCGCCAGGACCGGCCCCGATCTCCCGTCCCGAGACCCGGTGCCGGGCGTCAGCGACGAGCGGTGACGGCCGCGGAGCGCTCCGTCCGGGCGGACACCACCAGCTGCCAGGCCAGGCCGGCGACGAGCAGCACGCCCAGCACGGGCCCGAGGTTGGCGACCAGCTGCTGCAGCGCGTCGAACGTCCGCTCCCGGCCACCCCCGTAGGGCAGCGCGGCCAGGGGCAGGCACGCGCAGACCCACAGCACCCAGGCCCCGGCCAGCAGCCGGGCCCAGCGCGGGATCCGCGACCGCAGCACGGCCACGGCCATCGGCAGGATCCACACGTAGTGGTGGGTCCAGGACAGCGGCGACGCGAGGCAGGTGCACAGCCCCACCAGGGCGACGGCGAACACCTGCTCGCCGCGGCGCCACCAGTGCGCCGCCACCAGGGTGCCTAGCAGGGCGACGATCCCGGCGACGGCGAGACCCAGCAGGGTCGTCGTCCGGGAGGTGTCCCAGAGGCGGAAGAACACGCCCAGCAGCGACTGGTTGCCGGTGTAGAGCGGTGAGGCGGTCCGGGTGTCCCCGCCGGAGAGCCCGAAGAAGAACTCGACCGTCTCCGAGAACAGCAGCACGGCACCGAGGCCGGTGAACGCGAGGAAGCTGACGACCCCGGTGACGGCGACGCGGCGGCGGCCGGCCAGGAACGCGAAGACCACGAACAGCATCGGCGTCAGCTTGATCGCCGCAGCCAGCCCGATCAGCGTGCCCTGCGGGATGCGCCGCCGCGGCAGCACCCCGTCCGGGCCCGGCCGGTCCGGCAGCAGGTCCGCGACGACGAGGGCCATCAGCAGCGTGTTGACCTGTCCGTAGCCGAGCGTGGTCCGGATCGGCTCGACGGCCAGCACCACGGCCACCCCCAGCAGGCCCAGCGCCCAGCCCCGCTGCACGCCGCAGCGGCGCAGCACCGTCTGCTGCGCCCCGACGAGGGCCAGCGTCCAGACGACCTGCCAGAAGGCGTAGGGGCCGAAGGCCAGCGGCACCATCAGCACCGCCGCGATCGGCGGGTAGATGAAGTACAGGTTCCAGAACGGCGTGGTGGTCTCGAAGATGTTCAGCCCCGCCAGCATGTCCCTGACGGCGTAGACGTAGACCTGCAGGTCGATCGTGGATGGCTGCCAGGGCCACGCCCTGCCGTAGGAGATGACCCAGGGCAGGAGCAGCAGTGCGGCGACGAACGGGGGCAGGACCTCGACCAGCAGCCGCCCCAGGCGACGGGCCCGGGTCACCGGGACGCGGTCAGCCGGGCGTGCACGGCGTCGAGGTCGGCGTCGGAGGCGCCCCCGCGGCTGCCGAGCAGGTGGGCCAGCCCCGGCGCGTCGGCGTAGCGCGGCAGCAGGTGGACGTGCAGGTGGAAGACCTCCTGGCCGGCGACGGCGCCGGCGGAGGAGACGACGTTGAGCCCGTCGGCGTCCAGCCGCTCGACCAGCAGCCGGGCCGTCGCGTCGACGCAGTTCCCGATCTCGGCGAGGGCCGGGGCGCCGTCGAGCAGGCTGTCCACGTGCCGGCGCGGCACCACCAGCGTGTGCCCGCGGTGCAGCGGGGCGAGGTCGAGGAAGGCGACGGCGTGCTCGTCCTCGTGCACCCGGCGGGACGGGATCTCCCCCGCGACGATCGCGCAGAAGAGGCAGCTCACGCCGAGCCGCCCGCGGTGATGACGTTCTCCAGCGGCTCACCGGCCGCGAAGCGGCGCAGCTGGGCCGCGATCAGCCGGTCCGAGCGCGGCCAGAACGCCGAGCTGGCCCCGCCGACGTGCGGCGCGATGAGGACGCCCGGCGTCCGCCACAGCGGGTGGTCCTGCGGCAGCGGCTCCGGCTCGGTGACGTCGAGCGCCGCCCGGATCCGGCCGCTGCCCGTCTCGGCGACCAGCGCGTCGGTGTCGACGAGCTTGCCGCGGGCGACGTTGACCAGCAGGGCGTCGTCGGGCAGCAGGGCGAGCTCGGCGGCCCCGAGCAGGCCCTCCGTCTGCGGCGTGTGCGGGGCGATCACGAAGACCACCTCCGCCTGCGGCAGCACCGCGTGCAGGTCGTCGATCGCGCGGACGGCGGGCTCGCCGTCGCGGGCGCGGCGGGCCAGCCGGGTGACCGAGCCGACCTCGAAGCCGCTCAAACGGGCGTCGATCGCCTCCCCGATGTGGCCGTAGCCGATGATCAGCACGTGCTTGTCCGCCAGCGCCGAGCCGAAGCGGGACTTCCAGGTCCCGGTGGTCTGCTGCCGGGCGTAGACGTCGAGGTGCCGCCCGCTGGCCAGCGCGAGCGCGAGCGCCATCTCCGCGGTGCTGGCGTCGTGCACCCCGGCCGCGTTGCACAGCTGGACCCCGTCGGGCACCTCCGGGACGTAGTTCTCCACGCCGGCGGTGAGGGTCTGGACGACCCGCAGGCTTCTCATCTCCTCGGCGCGGCGGAGCACCTCCGGGCCCTTGAGGTAGGGCACCACGAGGAACTCGACGTCGGCGACCGAGTCGGGCCAGGAGCCGTCGTCGAGAAAGCAGTCCACGCGGACGCCGTCGGGGAGGCCGCCGGTGCGGGCCTCGGCCTCGTCGAGGTCGGCGTAGGGCAACCACGCCACGCGGAGGATCTCCTGCGACACCGTTCAGCTCCTCTTCACGCGGCGCCGAGGCGCACGGGGTAGCCGGCGTCGCGGATCGCCTGCTTGACCTCCGAGATCCGCACGGTACCAAAGTGGAACACGGTCGCCGCGAGCACGGCGTCCGCCCCGGCGGCGACCGCCGGCGGGAAGTCCTCGGCCCGGCCCGCCCCGCCGGAGGCGATCAGCGGCACGTCCACGACGGCCCGGACGGCCCGGATCATCTCCAGGTCGAAGCCGTCGGTCGTCCCGTCCGCGTCGATCGAGTTGAGCAGGATCTCCCCCACCCCGAGCTCGGCGGCCCGGGCGGCCCACTCCACCGCGTCGACACCGGCCGACTGCCGGCCGCCGTGCGTGGTGACCTCGAACCCCGACGGGGTGGCGGCGGAGCGACGGGCGTCGACGGAGAGGACGAGCACCTGGTTGCCGAACCGCTGGGTGATCTCGGTGATCACCTCGGGCCGGCGCATGGCCGCGGTGTTGATGCTGACCTTGTCGGCCCCGGCGCGGAGCAGGCCGTCGACGTCGCCGACCGAGCCGACGCCGCCGCCCACGGTCAGCGGGATCAGCACGGTCTCGGCGGTGCGGCGGACCACGTCGAGCGTCGTCCGGCGGCCCTCGACGGAGGCGGAGACGTCGAGGAAGGTCAGCTCGTCGGCGCCCTCGTGGCCGTAGACGGAGCCGAGCTCGACGGGGTCGCCCGCGTCGCGCAGGTCGACGAAGTTGACGCCCTTGACCACCCGGCCCTCGTGGACGTCGAGGCAGGGGATGACCCGGACGGCGACCGACATGGCGGACAGCCTAGGTCAGGTCACCCTCCCCGCTGGCCGGCTGCGCGGCGCCCGGGAGCCCGCCGTCGACCACCGGGGGGACCTGCCGGGCGGAGCCGTGCCGGTCACCACCCGATTACAGTGCACGCGTGCCCGAACTCGACGACAGCTTCCTCGCCCTGCCGCTGGACCGGCTCCGCGACGCGGCCCTGTCGCGGGCGGCCGAGCTGGGCTGCAGCCACGCCGACGTCCGCGTCGAGCGCCTGCGCAGCGGCTACCGGAGCCTGCGCGACCGGGCGCTGGAGACGTCGGCCGACACCCAGACGCTGGGCCTCTCGGTCCGCGTCGTGCACGAGGGCGTGTGGGGGTTCGCCGGCGACATCGCCCTGACGGTCGACAGCGCCGCCCGGCTGGCCGAGCGCGCCGTGGCCACCGCCAGGGTGTCGAAGCCGCTCACCCCGCAGCTGGTCGAGCTGGCCGACGAGCCGGTGCACGCCGACGCCCGCTGGGTGTCGGCGTACGAGGTCAACCCCTTCGACGTGGACGAGGCCGAGCGGCAGGCCCGGCTGCTGGCCCTGGTGGAGCCGCTGCTGGCCGCCGACGGCGTCACCCACGCGAACGCGGACCTGGCCTGGGTGCAGGAGAACAAGTACTTCGCCAACCTGGCGGGCACCACGACGACGCAGCAGCGCGTCCGGGTGCAGGCGCAGCTCACCGCGGTGCACGTCGGCGCCGAGGGGTTCGCGACCATGCGGACGCTCGCCCCCCCGGCGGGCCGCGGCTGGGAGTACCTCACCGGCACCGGCTGGGACTTCGACGCCGAGGTGGCCGAGCTGCCGTCGCTGCTCGCGGAGCACGTCGCCGCCCCGTCGGTCGAGGCGGGCCGCTACGACCTGGTGGTCGACCCGTCCAACCTGTTCCTCACTATCCACGAGTCGATCGGGCACGCCACCGAGCTGGACCGCGCACTCGGCTACGAGGCGGCCTACGCCGGCACCTCGTTCGCGACCTTCGACCAGCTCGGCCGCCTGCAGTACGGCAGCCCGGTGATGCACGTGACGGGCGACCGGACCGCGGAGCACGGGCTGGCCACCATCGGCTTCGACGACGAGGGGGTCGCGCAGCAGGAGTTCGACATCGTCCGCGACGGCACCCTGGTCGGCTACCAGCTGAACCGGCAGATGGCCGCGGAGAAGCAGCTCGGCCGCTCGAACGGCTGCGCCTTCGCCGACGCCCCCGGCCACATCCCGATGCAGCGGATGCCCAACGTCTCGCTGCAGCCGGCCGCCGAGGGCCCCAGCACCGAGGACCTCGTCGGGCGGGTCGAGCGCGGCCTCTACGTCGTCGGCGACAAGTCCTGGTCGATCGACATGCAGCGCTACAACTTCCAGTTCACCGGCCAGCGGTTCTACCGGATCGAGGACGGCCGGCTGGCCGGCCAGGTCCGCGACGTCGCCTACCAGGCGACGACGACCGACTTCTGGCGCTCGATGGAGGCGGTCGGCGGACCCGGGACCTACGTCCTGGGCGGCGCCTTCAACTGCGGCAAGGGCCAGCCGGGCCAGGTGGCCCCGGTGTCCCACGGCTGCCCGTCCGCGCTGTTCCGCGGCGTCAACATCCTCAACACCGCCGCCGAGGGGAGCCAGGGATGACCGTGCCCACCACCACCACCACCGCCGCCGCCACCGCCCAGCAGCTGGTCGAGGAGGCGCTCGGCCGGGCCACCCTGCCCGGCGTCGTCCGCCTGACCGAGCGGTGGGAGGCGAACCTGCGCTGGGCCGCCAACGAGCTCACCACCAACGGCGAGATGCACAGCCGCACCCTGACCGTGGTCGCCACCGCTCCCGTCGAGGGCGGCACGGCTGTGGGGACCGTCAGCCAGGAGGTCGTCGACGTGGCGGAGGTGGCCGCGGTGGTGGCCGCGGCCGAGCGCGCCGCGCGGGGTGGTCCGCCGTCGGAGAACGCCGCGCCGCTCGTCGAGGGCGAGCGGTCGGCGGCGTTCGACGAGCCGCCGGCGACGACGAGCATCGAGGCCCTGACGCAGGTCGCCGACGGCCTCGGCGCCGCCTTCGCGGCCGCCGTCAGCCACGGGCACCTCCTGTACGGGTTCGCCGAGCACATCGTCACGACGACCTACCTGGGCAGCAGCACGGGTCTGCGGCTCCGCGGGGTCCAGCCGACGGGCCGCTTCGAGTTCAACGGCAAGACCGACGACCTCACGGCCTCGGCCTGGGTCGGCGTCCCCTCCCGCGATTTCACCGACGTCGACGTGGCCGCCCTGTACGGCCAGCTGCGGACCCGGCTCGGCTGGGCGGCCACCCGGGTCGACCTGCCGGCGGGCCGCTACGAGACCCTGCTGCCGCCGGGCGCGGTGGCGGACCTGCTGGTCTACCTGCTGTGGACGGCCAACGCCCGCGACGCCGAGGAGGGCCGGAACGTGTTCGGCGCCGGCGACGGCCGCACCCGCGTCGGCGAGCGGCTGGCCCCGCTGCCCATCACCCTCCGCTCGGACCCGGCGGCTCCCGGGCTGGAGACGGTGCCGTTCGTCGACCAGCTGCAGTCCGAGGACGGCACGTCCTTCGTCTTCGACGCGGGCCTCGCCGTCGAGCCGACGGCCTGGGTCACCGACGGCGTGCTCACCGAGCTGGTCCGCAACCGCGCGCACGCGGCCACCACGGGACAGCGGCCCACGCCCCCGGCCGACAACCTCGTGGTGACCGCCACGGGGCCCGGCACCGGGGCGACGCTCGAGGACATGATCGCCCGCACCGAGCGCGGGCTGCTGCTGACCTGCCTCTGGTACATCCGGGAGGTCGACCCGGAGCGGCTGCTGCTGACCGGGCTCACCCGGGACGGCGTCTACCTGGTCGAGGACGGCGAGGTGAAGGGCGCGGTCAACAACTTCCGCTGGAACGAGTCACCCGTCGAGCTGCTCGGCCGGATCACCGAGGTGGGCGCCCCGGAGTCCACGCTGTGCCGGGAGTGGAACGACTTCTACAACCGCACGCTGGTGCCGCCGGTGCGGGTGCCCGACTTCAACATGTCGACGGTCAGCCAGGCGAGCTGAGCTTCCGTGGCTCCGGCCGGGTCTCTCCTCACCCGAGGTCGATGAGGTCCTCGGCGGGCTCGTCGTCGTCGGCGGAGTAGGTGACCACCCCGCGGCGCATCGAGCGGACCACCTCGTGGGCCACCTCCCGCAGCGGGCCGGGTCCGGCGGCGTCGGCGATCTGGCCGGCGAAGTCGGTCACCTGGCGCACCCAGCGGACGAAGTCCCCGGCGGTGAGGTCGGTGTCGGTGAGCACCTGGGCCAGCGAACGCCCGGCGGCCCAGCCGTAGGCGATCTCGCTGAACCCCATGTCGGGCTCGGGGGCCCGGGGCAGCCGGGCGTCCCGCTCCACCAGCGAGACCGTCCGCCAGATCCGCCGGACCTCACCCATCGCCTCGTTGCTGCGGTGGTCGGGCATCCGGGGCCGGCGGGCACCGTCGTCGCTGCGGCGGGCCTGGAAGACCAGCGAGGACAGCACCGCGGCCAGCTGCGGCGCCGTGAGGTCGTCGAGGACGCCGTCGCGGATGCACTCGGCCGCCACCAGGTCCAGCTCGGCGTAGATCCGGGCCAGCATCCGGCCGGTGTCGGTCACCCGGCTCTGGCCGTCGCCGCTCAGGTAGCCCTGGGACTCCAGCACGAGGCAGATCTTGTCGAAGTGCGTGGCGATGGTGTTGGTCCGGGTGGCCGCCCGCTCCTGCGTGCGCGCGTTCTCCCGCTCCAGCTTGAGCGCCCGTTCGGCCCAGCGGGCGTGCGCCTCCCGGTCGGGGCAGAGGTGGCAGGGGTGCCGCCGCAGGGCGTCGCGCAGGGTGGCGATCTCCTCCGCGAGCTCTCCCTCGGCAGCGGCGCCGCGCTGCCGGGTCGGGGTCAGGTCGACCTCGGACAGCTTGCTGCGGAACGCGGCCGAGAGGTTGCGGCGCGACGCCGGCTCCTTCGCGTTGAAGTGCTTGGGCACGCGCATCCGGCCGACGACGACGGGCGGGACCGGGAAGTCGGTGACCGACAGCCGGCGGACCTGCCGGTCGTCGGTCATCACCATCGGCCGTGGACCCTGGTCCTCGACGCGGGTGCTGGGGTCGATCACCACCACCCAGCCCTGGCTCTTCCCGCTCGGCACCCGCAGGATGTCCCCAGGCTTGAGCCCGAGCAGGGCCTGCACGGCCTCGGCCCGCCGGTCGGTGCGCCGCTCCCGGGCCGCCGCGGCCTCGAGCTCAGCCACCTCGGCGCGCATCCGCGCGTACTCGGTGAAGTCGCCCTTGTCGCACTGCGCGGAGGCGAGGTAGCCGCGGATCGCCTCGGTGTTCCTGGCCAGCGAGCGGGCCAGGCCGACGACGCTGCGGTCGGACTGGAACTGGGCGAAGGACTGCTCGAGCAGGGTGCGGGCCCGCTCCCGGCCGACGCTGCCGACGAGGTTGACGGCCATGTTGTAGGTGGGGGCGAACGACGAGCGCAGCGGGTAGGTGCGGCGCGAGGCCAGGCCGGCCACGGCGCGCGGGTCCAGCCCGGACTGCCAGAGCACCACGGCGTGCCCCTCGACGTCGATCCCGCGGCGGCCGGCCCGCCCGGTGAGCTGGGTGTACTCCCCCGGCGTGATGTCGGCGTGCGTCTCGCCGTTGTACTTGACCAGCTTCTCCAGCACGACGCTGCGGGCCGGCATGTTGATGCCGAGCGCCAGCGTCTCGGTCGCGAAGACCACCTTGATCAGGCCGCGGACGAAGGCCTCCTCCACGCACTCCTTGAAGGCCGGCAGCATCCCGGCGTGGTGCGACGCGATGCCGCGGACGAGGGCCTCGGCGAAGCGGTCGTAGTCCAGCGCCCGCAGGTCGGAGGGGCTGAGGCCGGACACGTGCCGCTCGAGGATGGCGGAGATCTCCGCCTGGGCCTCGCGGGTGGTCAGCCGGACGCCGGAGGCGAGCAGCTGGCGGACGGCGCCGTCGCAGCCGACCCGGCTGAAGATGAAGACGATCGCGGGCAGCAGGCCCTCGGAGTCGAGCCGCTCCACCATCTCGGCCCGGCTGGGCGCGCTCAGCGGTCGGGGCCGGCGCCCGGCGGCGTCGGTGCGGACGCTGTCGTTCCGCGAGCGGTGCGCGCCGCCGTAGCTGCCGCTGCCGTAGGCGACGGCGCGCTGGCCCTTGCCGTTGCGCCCCCGCGGGCGGCGCGAGTCGTCCCGGACGAACCGGGACTCGTCCCGCGCGACCTTGAGCAGGGCCGGGTTGACCTCGGGCTCCCGGCCCTTGGGGGCGGCGACGGCGGTGGGCGCCTCGTCGGCGAACAGGTCGTAGATCGTCCGGCCGACCATGACGTGCTGGAACAGCGGCACCGGCCGGCGCTCGGAGACGACGACGGCCATGGCCCCGCGGACCTCCGACAGCCACTCGCCGAACTCCTCGGCGTTGCTCACGGTGGCGGACAGCGCGACCACCTGGACCGACTCGGCCAGCCCGATGATCACCTCCTCCCACACCGCGCCGCGGAAGCGGTCGGCGAGGTAGTGGACCTCGTCCATCACCACGTAGCCGAGGTTGGCCAGGGTCGCCGAGCGCGCGTAGATCATGTTCCGGAGCACCTCGGTGGTCATCACCACGACCGGCGCCTCGGAGTTGACCGAGGAGTCCCCCGTCAGCAGGCCGACGTTCGCGGCTCCGTGCCGGCGGACCAGGTCGGCGTACTTCTGGTTGGACAACGCCTTGATCGGGGTGGTGTAGAAGCACTTGCGGCCCTCCTGGAGGGCCAGGAAGACGGCGAACTCGCCCACGATGGTCTTCCCGGCGCCGGTCGGGGCCGCCACCAGCACGCCCGACCCGGACTCGACGTGCGCGCAGGCCTCGCGCTGGTAGTCGTCGAAGGCGAACCCGTAGCCGTCGGCGAACTGGGTCAGCAGGGGTGAGGACTGGCGGGTCTTGAACCGGCTGTAGGCCTCCGCCGGGCTCCGGGGAGCGGTCAGGTCGTCGTCCATCGCGGGGTTGGCCATGATGGACCCAAGTTACCGGGCCGTCGAAACCACCAGCGGGAGGACCTCCGGGGCCACCGTGGCGTCGACCGGCACGGCGCCGACCTGCTCCCCGTCCCCGAAGGTGACCAGCGGTCCCCCGTCGTCGGTCTCCCCGTCGACCCGGACGACGCGGGCCCGCAGCTGCTCGACGCAGGGGTGCCGGGCGAACCGGCCGGAGTTCATCTGCGGCAGCAGCCGGAGCAGCGTGAGCCGGTTGACCGGGTGGATCACGGTGACGTCCAGCCAGCCGTCCGTGGCGTCGGCGGCCGGGCAGATCTGCATGCCGCCGCCGTAGGTGGTGGTGTTGCCGACCGCGACCAGCATGGCCTCCAGCTCGCGCACGGCGCCGTCGAGGACCAGCCGGTAGCGGAGCGGGGAGAAGACCCGCAGCTCGGCCAGCGCCGCGAGCGGGTAGCGGGCGGAGCCGCGCGGGAAGGGCATCCCGTTGGCCCGCCGGTTGACGAGGGCGTCGAAGCCGGTGGCCAGCACGGCCCCGACGTAGCGCCCCGCCACCCGGATCAGGTCGAGGTCGCGGCGGGTGCCGTCGGCCACCACACCGGCCGCCGCCACCGGGTCGGCGGGGTCGAGCCCGACGCCGCGGCAGAGGTCGTTGCCGGTCCCACCGGGGATCAGGCCCAGCAGGGTCGGCTGGGCCGCCGCCTGGTCGGCGCACGCGTTGAGGCCCAGGTGCATCATCCCGTCCCCGCCCATCACCGCGAGCACGTCGGCACCGGACGCGACGGCCGAGGCCATCGCGTCGCGCGCGTGCCCGTAGTCGGTGCTGGGCACCACCCGGAGGTCGGCCCCGGACGCGCGGAGGCGGTCCTGGACCGCGGGCAGGGCCCGGGCGGCCCGGCCCCGGCCGGCCGTCGGGTTGACGACCAGCACGATGCGTCGGGGCACGGCCCCCTAGCTCCCGCTGCTCCGGGAGCCGTCGTCGTCGTCGTCGTCCTCGCTGAGCTGCTGGAGCGCCGTGTCCTGGTCGACGCTCCCCGCCAGCAGCAGGTCGTCACCGGCCAGGGCGGCGCGGCGCGCCTTCCGGCGGTCGAGGATGTGGGCGATGATCTCGGCGGCCAGGAAGAGCACCGTCATCGGGGCCGCGAGGGCCAGCATCGAGAACGGGTCGGTGGACGGGGTGGCGATCGCCCCGAACACGAAGGTGCCGAAGATGACGTAGGTGCGGTACTTCGACAGGTAGCGGGCCGGCACCACGCCGAGGATGTTGAGCATCAGCACGACCAGCGGGATCAGGAACGCCGCCCCGAACACCAGCATCAGGCGCATCAGGAACGACAGGAACTGGTTGATGTCCTGCAGGTTGGTGACGCCGCCCTCGGTGAAGCCGAGCAGCACGCTGATGCCCTTCGGCATCACGATGTAGCCGACGGCGACGCCGGCGCAGAAGAGCGGGGTGGCGGCGGCGATGAAGATCATCGCCCACTTCTTCTCCTTGGCCAGCAGGCCCGGGACGATGAAGGACCAGACCTGCCAGAGCCAGATCGGCGAGGTGAGGATGAGCCCGGCCAGCGCCGAGACCTTGAGGGCCAGGGTGAACGGCGAGGCGATCCCGTTGTTGACGACCTGCAGCACCGCGGCCGGGTTCTTGGCCTTGAGGTCGGCCGCCGCCTGGTAGTAGGGCGCGAGCAGGACGTCGATGAGCACCCCCCGGAAGAACCACGCGACGATCGTGCCGACCGTGATGGCCAGGGCGGCGACGACGAGGCGGTAGCGCAGCTCCCGGAGGTGCTCGAAGAGGGTCATCGACCCGTCGGCGGGCGCGGGCGGCGGCCGGAGCCAGGCGAAGCTGAGCTTCAGGGGCCGCCCCTTGATGGTGAGGGACACCGGTGGGGGTCTGGGTCAGACGTCGCGGCGCAGGTCGCGGTCAGCGGGCTGCTCCACGTCGGACGGCGCCGGCGGGTAGGCGTTGTCGGCGTAGGGCTGCTGCTGCGGGGCCTGCGGCTGGCCGTAGCCGTTCTGCTGCGGCTGGCCGTACCCGGTCTGCTGCGGCTGGGTGTAGCCGGTCTGCTGGGGCGGGTACGGGGCGATCTGCGGCGTCTGGCTGGTGGCGCCGCCGGCGGTCGTGCCGCCCTGCTCCGGCTCGTCCTTGTCGCGGAGACCCTTGGTCTCCTCCTTGAACTCCTTCAGCGCGCGGCCCGTGCTCTTGCCCAGACCGGCGAGACGGGAGCCGCCGAAGAGCAGCAGGACGATGACCAAGATGATGATCAGCTCGGTCGGACCGAGGTTGAAGATCAGCGGGTGGAGCATGGAGGTGCCTCGTTTCCCAGATGCGGCGGCGTTGCCTACGCCTGTCGGTCATCCTACGTCGGCCGCACCGCAACGGGGTCCGCTCGGGGACCGGGTCTCGGCGTCGGCCGCCCCGGTCGGCTGCTACCGCCCGCGCCCCGCACGTCCGGTCACAGGACCGGTCGGGGACTCGCCGGGCGCCGCCGCGGGCACCCCGACCTGACCGACGAGGTCGGCCAGCTGGGCGGCTCGGTCCGCGAGCTGGCCCACCTCGCTGAGCACGTCAGCGGTCTTGTGGGCCAGCCAGACGGCGTAGCCGACCAGCACGGCCAGCGCCCCCAGCGCGAGGACGAGGAACAGGACGACCCAGAGCACGAGCCGAGTCTAGAGGTGGTCTCGCTCGGCATCACCGCACGAGGCGGCGGTGCCGACCCGGCACACGGACCGCGCGCCTCCGTCGACGACGTCGACGGAGGCCGGAGCGCGGTCCGCGTCCGAGCGAGGACCAGCTAGCTCTGCAGGACCTTCTGGCTCTCGCCCTCGACGATCTGCGAGTCCTCGCTGGCCTGGACGCTGATCTTGCGCGGCTTCGCCTTCTCGGCCACGGGGATATCCAGCCGCAGGACGCCGGCGTGGTAGGCGGCACTGATCCGCTCGGTGTCGAGGTTGTCGCCGAGGATCAGCTGGCGGCTGAAGACGCCGCGCGGCCGCTCGGCGGCGACGAGCTCGGCGATGCCCTCGCGCGCGGGCCGGTCGGCGCGGACGGTGAGCACGTTCCGCTCGACGTCGAGGTCGATCGAGCTGGGGTCGATGCCCGGCAGGTCGAACTCGACGGTGAAGGTGTCGCCCTCCCGCCAGGCGTCCATCGACATCATGGCCGGACGTGCGGCGGTGCCGAACACCTGCTGGGTGAGCCGGTCGAGGTCGCGGAACGGGTCGGTGCGCATCAACATGGGGTCTCTCCCTTCGACGGTGATGTGAGGTGGTGAGCAGTGATCTGTGTTCGCTGCTACAGATTGTTTATAGCACCCGCAGCGGCTAGCCTGCAAGCGTGGCAGCAGAAAAAGTGGAGCCGGGTTCGGACGCGGACGCCCGCGGTCTGTACGGCATCTCGGTGACCGCCGAGCTGGTCGGCACCGGGGTGCAGAACCTGCGGCTCTACGAGCGCCGCGGGCTGCTCACCCCCAGCCGGACCGCGGGCGGCACCCGGCTGTACAGCCGCGACGACGTCGTCCGGCTCGGTCGGATCACCGCCCTGCTCGACGCCGGGCTCAACCTCGCCGGGGTCGCCATGGTGCTCGACCTGCAGGACGACCTCGCCGAGGTCCGTCAGAACGCTGACGGCGCCACCGACGGGTCCTCCCCGTCGGCGTGAGCCGGGCTCAGCCCGCCGGGGCGAAGAGCACGGCGTACTGGTCCAGCGCCTCCTGGGCGGCCTCGGCCGCGGAGTCGCCGGCTCCCGCCGGGGCGACGACGGTGGCCCCGCCCCGCAGCCCCAGGAGCAGGCCGCGCAGCCAGCCGGGGTCGCGGACCCGGAGCGTCACCGTCAGCCCGCCGTCCGGGCGCGCGGACGTCGCCTCGGTCGGGTAGTACTCCGCCACCCAGGTCGCCTCGGGTGCGAGGTCGAGGGTGACGAGCGGGGCGTCCTTGAGCGTCTCGAACCAGCCCTTGGTCAGGTCCTTGAGGACGACGTCGTGCGCCTCGACCGGCAGGTCGGTCACCTCGACGGCCGCGATCCGGTCCAGCCGGAAGGTGCGCAGGGCCACCGCCGAGTGGCACCACGCCTCGAGGTAGCCGTACCCCTCGAGGACGAAGACCCGCAGCGGGTCGACCATCCGCCGGGTCGTCTCGGCGCGCGAGGCCACGTCGTAGGTGAGGTCCAGCTGCACCTGCCGCTGCAGGCCCTCGGCGATCCGGGCCTGGATCTCGTCCTGCGCCGCGGTGACGCTGACGCTGGCCTGGTCCGTGGGTGCCGACCCCGAGGCGGCTTCCAGCTTGCGCAGCGCCCGGTCCACGGCCGCGCGCTGCCCGGGACCGGCGATCTCGCGCAGCGTCCGCAGCCCCAGCACCAGCGCGAGGGCCTCGTCGGTGGAGAGCCGCAGCGGCCGCGTCAGGTAGTCGGCGTTGCTCAGGTGGATGACGCCCTCCCCCTCCACGGCGTCCATGTCGATGTCGATGAGGTCGCCCGGGGTCAGCCCCGGCATCCCGCACATCCAGAGCACGTTGAGGTCCTCGCGCAGCGTGCGGACGCTGATCCCGAACGCCTTGGCCACGTCGGCCATCGCGGCGCCGTCGTGCTCGCGGAGGTAGGGCACGAGGCTCAGCAGCCGGCGCACCTGCGCCTGGGAGGTCATGCCGCCCCGCTGGTCGCCGGCACCGCCGTGCGGCGGGCGACCGCCGTGAGCCCCTGCACCACCCGCTCACGCAGCTCCGCCGGCTCCAGCACGACCACGTCGGCGCCGTAGCGGCAGATCTCCTCGGCGCCCGAGCGCAGGTCGGAGAAGGCGACGACGTGCACCTCGAAGCCGCTGGGCAGCGGGACGTCGCTGCTGCCGGGCCGGCCCCGTCGGCGCAGCCCGGGGGCCCGCCCGGCCCGGAGCGCGAGGACCGCCTCCTCGGTCGGCTCGCGGGGGCTCAGCGCCCGGGCCAGCGAGCGCAGGTCGAGGTCGGCCGGCACCGCGTACGCCCCGGGCTTGGACTCCCGCCGGGGCAGGTCGGTCATCCGGGAGAGCTTGAACATCCGGGTCGCGTCCCGGTCGACGTCGCGGCCGATGACGTACCAGCGGCCCTTCGAGGACGTCATCCCCCACGGCTCCAGCGTCCGGCGGCTGCCGTCGCGGTAGGTGAAGCTCATCCGGATGCGCTCCAGCACCGCCACCCACAGCGGCTCGAAGCCGGCCTCGGTGGCCTGGACCGAGGGCTCGAGCGAGGCCAGCAGGGACGGGTCGGGCTCGACGCCGGCGGCCCGCAGCTTGGCGATCGCGCTCCCCGTCGACGCGGCCATGCTCGCGTGCTGCCAGACGCGCGCCGCGACGCCCACCACCGACGCCTCCTCGGCGTCGAGGTCGATCGGCGGCAGCTCGAACTCTCCGGGGAGGATGCGGTAGCCGGGCTCGTCGTCGAAGAGGGGGTCGAAGGTGCCCACCTCGATCGGCACGCCCAGCGCCCGCAGCTCGTCCTTGTCCCGCTCGAAGGTGCGCTCGAAGGCGGCGTCGGTCAGGTCGTGGTAGCCCTCGACGGCCTCGCGGATGCGGCTCTTGGGCACGAAACGGCCGGAGACCAGCAGGCAGATGGTGAGGTTGAGGATGCGCTCGGTCTTGCGCGGTGCCATGCGTGCGTTCTCCTCACCCGCTCGGGGGCCACGGGTCGGTGGAACCGTACCAGCCGCCACCAGCCCCTAGGGTTCTCCGCATGATCATCTGGGCTGACGGGCGCGTCACGGTGGTCCGCGGCGGATGGCCCGGGGCGGTCGAGCTCACCGTGGCCCGCGCCGACGGGTCCGCCGTGCGGGCGCTGGCCTACACCGCGCTGATGGCCGCTCCGGAGGTCGGCGACCGGGTGCTGCTGAACGTCGCCGCGCTGGAGCGTGGACTGGGCACCGGCGGCTACGCCCTGGTGATCGCCGCCCTGACCCCCGACGGTGACCTGCGCGGCCAGCCGCCGCAGCCCGCCGGCCACCTCGTCAAGGCCCGCTACCTGCCGCAGCAGGCGATGGTCGCGGGGGCGGACGAGCAGGGGTCCCCGCACCACGCCCTGCTGGCGGACGCCGACGACCTCGCCGGGCTCCCGGTGCTGGTCGCCGACCTGCACTCCGCGCTCGCGCCAGCCCTGCTGGCTGTCGCGCACGACCGGCCCGGCACGCGCGTGGTCTACGTGATGAGCGACCAGGGCGCCCTGCCGCTGGCGTTCTCCCGCACGGTGGCGCGGCTCCGCGAGGGAGGCCTGCTCGCCGGCACGGTGACGGTGGGCCAGGCCTTCGGCGGCGACCTGGAGGCCGTCACGGTGCACTCCGGCCTGCTGGCGGCCCGGCTCGCGCTCGGGGCGGACCTCGTGGTGGTGAGCCAGGGCCCGGGCAACCTCGGCACCGGGACCCGGTGGGGCTTCTCCGGCGTCGGGGTGGGCGAGGCGGTCAACGCCGCCGCGACCCTCGGCGGGCGGCCGGTCGGCTCGCTGCGGATCTCGACGGCCGACGCCCGGCCCCGGCACCGCGGGCTCTCCCACCACAGCGTCACGGCCTACGGCCGGGTGGCCCTGCTGCCCGCCGACCTCGCCGTCCCCGACCTCGCCGCCGCCGGCGCGCTGACCGGTGTGGGCGGGCTCGACGACGTGGTGGCCGTGGCCGCGGAGGTGGACGCCGCCGTCGCCACGCTGAGCCGGCACCGGGCGGTCCGGGTGCCTCTCACGGGGTTGGACACCGCGCTCACCGGCTCACCGGTGCCGCTGTCCACGATGGGCCGCGGTCTGGACGGCGACCCGGCCTACTTCCTCGCCGCCGCCGCCGCCGGTCGGCACGCGGCCGCCCTGGTGGACACCCCTCCCTGAGCCGCGCTCACCGCGCCCCGAGCTCCCCCCCGCGCCCTTGGCTCAGGCCTTCGACGAGCTCGGGCCTTCGGCGAGCTCGGGGAGCGGGGTCCTGCTACTGGCCGGCCTGGGCGAAGAGCAGGTCGACGACCATGACGAGGGTCTCGCCCTTGGCGACCTTGGGCTCGGCGTTGCCGTCGGGGTAGCCCTTGTCCGGGGGGATCACCAGCAGCACCCGGCTGCCGACGGTCTGGCCGGTCAGCCCCTCCTGCAGGCCGGCGACGAGGCCGGAGAGGGCCGCGTTGCCCGGCTTCTGGCCGTAGGACTGCTCGACGAGCCGGCCGTCCTCCCAGATCTCCCAGCGGTACGCGAAGGTGATGGTGTCGGTGGCGGCGACCTTCTTGCCCTCGCCCTTGATCAGGGGCTGCACGACGAGGGTCTTCGGCGGGTCGGTCTTGGGGATCGTGATGTCCGGCTTGTCGAGCGCCCCGGTGACCGTCGGCAGGCCCGCCTTCGGCTTCACCGCGGCACCGGAGGGCTCGCTCAGCTGGACGTCGACGATGTCGACCACGAAGACGAGGGTGTCGCCCACCTCGATGCCCGCCTGCGCGTTGCCGCCGCTGGCGTCGTAGCCGTCGGAGCCCGGCATGGCGATGAGGACGCGGCTGCCCTTCTTCTGACCCGTGAGGCCCTTGCTGAAGCCGGGCACCACCTGGTCGAGGGAGAAGGCGACGGCCTTCCCGGCGCTGAACGACTCGTCGAACTTCTTGCCCGTCCGCCCGTCGACGCCGAAGTAGTTGACCTCGACCGTCTGACCGGCCTGCACCACGACCCCGTCGGAGTCCTCGAGCACCTTCGTGCGCGTCTTGTCGACGGCGTAGGGGGCGTCGATCTTGATCTTCGGCGACTTGCCGTAGTCGCCGCTGACGCTGACCTTGTCGAAGTCCTTGGAGACGGGCACCTTCGACGGCGTCGCGCTCGGCGTGGCGCTGGCGGAGGCGCTCGGCACCGCGCTGGCCGACGGGTCGGTGGCGGCGTCGCCGTCGGACCCGCAGGCGGCGAGGAACAGCGACCCGCTCAGCGCGAGGACGAGCAGGGACTTCTGGGGGATCGCGAGCACCGGAGAACCCTACCTGCCCGGCCTGGGTGCTCCCTGTGCTCTGCGGCCCGCCCCGGCGGGGCGGCGACAGGAGTCGGGTCTCAGAAGGTGGGGCGCCGCATGGACGCGATCAGCCGGTCCACCCGCTCGTCGACGGCGAGGAAGGGGTCCTTGCAGAGCACCGTCCGCTGCGCCTGGTCGTTGAGCTTCAGGTGCACCCAGTCGACCGTGTAGTCGTTGCGGCCCTCCTGCGCGGCCCGGATGAAGTCGCCGCGCAGCTTGGCCCGGGTGGTCTGCGGCGGCACCGACTTGGCCCGGAAGACGGCAGGCTCGGTGGTCACCCGGGCCGCCTGCCCGCGCTCCTGCAGGATGGAGAACAGCCCGCGGCCACGACGGATGTCGTGGTAGGCGAGGTCCAGCTGGGCGATCCGGGGGTCCGCGAGGCTCAGGCCGTGCTTGGCGGCGTAGCGGTCCAGCAGCTTGAGCTTGATCGCCCAGTCGACCTCGGTGTCGACCAGGGCCAGCTTGTCCTCGGCGACCGCGCGCAGCGTGCGCTCCCACAGGTCCAGCACCCGGTCGACCACCGGCGTGCCCAGGTTGCCGCGGGCCACGAACTCGGCGACCTTCTCGTAGTACTCGGTCTGCAGCTCCAGGGCCGAGATGCGCCGACCGTTGGCCAGCGCGACCTGCACCTGACCGGTCCGGTCGCGGCTCATGTCACGGATGGCCCGGATCGGGTTCTCCAGCGTGAAGTCCCGCATCGGCACGCCGGCCTCGATGAGCCGCAGCACCAGCTCGGCCGTGCCGACCTTGAGCAGCGTCGTCGTCTCGCTCATGTTCGAGTCGCCGACGATGACGTGCAGCCGCCGGTAGCGCTCCGGGTCGGCGTGCGGCTCGTCGCGGGTGTTGATGATCGGGCGGCTGCGGGTGGTCGCCGACGAGACGCTCTCCCAGATGTGCTCGGCCCGCTGGCTGACGCTGAACTCCGCCCCGCGCGCCGTGTGCAGCACCTTGCCGGCGCCGCAGATCAGCTGGCGGGAGACGAGGAAGGGCACCAGCACGTCGGTGATCTTGGAGAAGTCGCCGACCCGGCTGATCAGGTAGTTCTCGTGGCAGCCGTAGGAGTTGCCGTGGCTGTCGGTGTTGTTCTTGAACAGGTAGATGTCACCGGTGATGCCCTCGCTGGCCAGCCGCTGCTCGGCGTCGACGATGAGGTCCTCGAGGATCCGCTCGCCCGCCCGGTCGTGGTCGACCAGCTGCACCAGGTCGTCGCACTCAGCGGTGGCGTACTCCGGGTGGGAGCCGACGTCGAGGTAGATGCGCGAGCCGTTGCGGAGGAAGACGTTGCTGCTGCGGCCCCACGTGACGACCCGCCGGAACAGGTAGCGCGCCACCTCGTCCGGGGTGAGCCGCCGCGTCCCCCCGGACGTGCAGGCGACGCCGTACTCGGTCTCGAGACCGTAGATCCGGCGGTCCATCGCCCTCCTCGCTCGGTGTGCCCGGGTGCCCGGTGACGGAGCCTGGTCAGTCGTTGATCAGGTCGAGCAGGCCGCCGAGCTCGTCCCGGGTGAGGTCGCGCAGGTCCCCGCTCTTGAGGTTGCCCAGCCGCACCGGGCCGATCCCGGTCCGCGAGAGCTTCCGCACGGGGTGGCCGACGGCCTCCATCGTACGGCGCACGATGTGGTTGCGGCCCTCGTGCAGCGTCAGCTTGACCAGCGAGCGGTCCTCCGCCGTCGAGACGAGCTTCACGGAGCTGGGCCGGACCGGGCCGTCGTCCAGCACGATCCCCTCGCGGAGCCGCTTGACGGTCGCGGGGTGCATCTGGCCGGCGACCTCGGCGAGGTAGGTCTTCGGCACCTCGTAGGAGGGGTGCGCCAGCTTGTGGGCGAAGTCGCCGTCGTTGGTCAAGATGATGAGGCCGTCGGTCTCGGTGTCCAGCCGGCCGACGTGGAAGAGCCGGTTCTGCTTGCCCGGCCGCTTGCCCTCCAGCAGGTCGTTGAGGTTGCGCCGGCCCTCCGGGTCGTCCATGGTCGAGACCACGCCGCGCGGCTTGTTGAGCACCAGGTACAGGTGCCGGCGGGGCGGCGGGATGCGGGAGCCGTCGACGCGGATGACGTCGCTCTCGGGGTCGACCCGCAGGCCCTGCTCGAGGACCAGCTTGCCGTTCACCTCGACGCGGCCCTCGCTGATCATGATCTCGCACGCCCGGCGGGAGGCGAGGCCCGCCGCGGCGAGCACCTTCTGCAGGCGGATGCCGCCCTGGTCGTCGTTGTCGTCGTTCACTGGCTGTCCTCGGTTCGGTCGTGCGTGGTCCCCGCGGTCGCCCCGGAGGGCTCCTCCGGGGCGTTGTCGTCAGGTGGGGTCGCGGCCGGCGCGGACCCGGCGGCCAGCTGGCCCAGCTCCGCCTCGAGCGCCGACGCCTCGGGCAGGTGCGGCGCCAGGGCCGGCAGGTCGTCGAGCGAGCGCAGCCCCATCCGCTCCAGGAAGTGGCTGGTGGTGGCGAAGACGACGGCGCCGGAGTCGACGTCCTGCCCCGCCTCCTCGACCAGCCCGCGGGCCAGCAGGGTGCGGATCACGCCGTCGACGTTGACCCCGCGGACGGCGGAGACGCGACCGCGGGAGATGGGCTGGGTGTAGGCGATGACGGCCAGGGTCTCCAGCGCGGCCTGGCTGAGCCGGGCCTGCTGGCCCTCCAGCACCGTCGCGGCGATCAGGTCGGCGTGCTCCTCGCGCGTCCAGTAGCGCCAGCCGCCGCCGACCTCGCGCAGCTCGAAGCCGCGGCCCGTCTCGTCGTAGAAGCGGACGAGCTCGGCGAGGGCCTGCCGGACGACGGGCTCGGGCGCCCCGAGGGCCGCCGCCAGGTCGTCGCTGCGACGCGGCTCCTCCGCCACCAGCAGCAGCGCCTCCAGCGCCCCGCTGACGTCGGCCGGGGTGAGCGGGCGCTCCTCGACCAGCGGCGGCTGGCTGGTGCTCGCCTCCGCGGTCTCGCGGACGCCGGCCGGCTGACCGGCGGTCGTGCTCTGGCTCATCGTGGTTCCTCGCTGGGCGTCGGGGGGACGTCGAACTCGTCGGAGATGTCCAGCTCGCCCTCGCTCGACCCCGTCCAGCGTACGGTCAGCTCCCCCAGGGCGGCGACCTGCTCGAAGGCCACGGCCCCCTCGCGGAACAGCTCGAGCAGGGCGAGGAAGCGGGCGACGGTGGTGATCCGGTCCGGGGAGTCCCCGGTCAGGGCGCGGAAGGTGAGGGCGCCCGTGCGCCGGAGCCGGTCGACGACCAGCCGGGCCTGCTCCCGGACGCTGACGGCCGGGGCGTGCAGGTGGGCCAGGGAGACGACGTCGGCCTGCTTGGGGGCGAGGGCGCGCGCGGCCAGCGCCGCGAACGCCTCCGGGGTGGTGTTCAGGACCACCTCGGGCAGCAGCCGGGCGAACCGCGGCTCGAGGGCGACGTCGCGCGGGAACCGGCGGGCCTGCTCGTCGAGGGTGGCGGCCAGGTGGCCGGCGACCGTCTTGAAGGCCCGGTACTGCAGCAGCCGTGCGAAGAGCAGGTCCCGGGCCTCGAGCAGGGCGAGGTCCTCGGGGTCCTCGACCTCCCCCGACGGGAGCAGCCGCGCGGCCTTGAGGTCCAGCAGGGTCGCCGCGACGACGACGAACTGGCTGGTCTGGTCCAGGTCCCAGTCGGCTCCGGCGGCCTTCAGGTGGGCGATGAACTCGACGGTGACCTCGGACAGGGCCACCTCGGTGATGTCCAGCTTGTGCCGCGAGATGAGCTGCAGGAGCAGGTCGAACGGCCCCTCGAAGTTGGCGAGGTGGACGTGGAACCCCACCGGACGGCCGCCGTCCTCCGCCGCGGCCGTCGCCGGCCGGTCCGGAGCGGCCCTCACGGCTGGGACAGCCGCCGGACGAGCTCGGAGTGCCCACCCTGGGCCTGCAGGTCGGCCAGCAGCGCCGCGATGGCCTCACGGACGATGCGGCCCCGGTCGACGGCCATCCCGTGCTCGGCCCGCAGGGTCAGCCGCGCCTGCTCCAGCGCCACGAGCTCGTCGCTGCTGACGTAGACGGTGATCTTCTCGTCGTGCCGGACCCGGCCCGACCCGCGGGACGGGTCGGCCGGGCGGTCGGTGGGGCGCGCGGTCGTCGCGGGGTCCGGGGCGGCGGCCGGCTCGGGCTCGGCCGCCTGGGTGGGCCGGAACAGCTCCGACGCACCCGGCAGGCTCACCCGGCGTGGCATCGGGCCAGCACCTCCAGGGCCAGGTTCCGGTAGGCCTCCGCCCCGGGCGAGCTGGTGGCGTAGGTGGTGATCGGCTCCCCCGCCACCGTCGTCTCCGGGAACTTGACGGTGCGCCGGATGACGGTGTGGAAGACCGTCTCGCCGAACGCCTGGACGACCCGCTCGAGCACCTCGCGGCTGTGCAGCGTCCGCGGGTCGTACATGGTCCCGAGGATGCCGAGGATCTCCAGCCGGGGGTTCAGCCGGTCCTGCACCTTGGTGATCGTGTCGTTGAGCAGCGCGATGCCGCGGAGGGCGAAGAACTCGCACTCCAGCGGCATGATCACCTTGTCGGCCGCGGTGAGCGCGTTGACCGTCAGCAGGCCCAGGCTGGGCGCGCAGTCGATGAGGATGACGTCGTAGCGGTCCTTGACCTTCTCCAGCACCCGCAGCAGCGTCTGCTCGCGGGCCACCTCCGAGACCAGCTGGATCTCGGCCGCGGACAGGTCGATGTTGCTGGGCAGGATGTCCAGCCCCGGCACGTTCGTGGTGTCGATGACCTCGTCGGCGGTGGTGTCCCGGGTGAGCAGCAGGTTGTAGACGCTGCGCTCCAGCGTGTGCGGGTTGACCCCGAGACCGACCGACAGCGAGCCCTGCGGGTCGAAGTCGACCAGCAGCACCTTGCGGCCCAGCTCGGCCAGCGTCGCGCCGAGGTTGATCGTGGTCGTGGTCTTGCCGACCCCGCCCTTCTGGTTGCAGAGGGCGATGACCATCGCCGGGCCGCCGGTGGGCGGTCCGGGCACGGGCAGGTGCGGCCACGGTCGACCGGTCGGGCCCATCACGGGCTCCGGGATCAGGGGCTCCTCGATGACCGGGGTGCCGGGCACCTTGAACTCCTCGGCGGTCCGGGCGCCGCTCTCGGCGGGGTCGAAGAGCGACTCCACACCGGCGGTGACGACCGGGGGCTGCCCGACCGGCGGGTGACCGCCGGCCTCGTCGGGCTGCTGCACTCGGGTCCTCCTCGCGTCTGCGTCGGCCCTGGTCGAGCGGGGGGCGGGACCGGCCGGGGACGGGCGCCGTCCGGCGCACGCTCCGGGTGAGCCTAGTGCCCCGAGGCCCGCGTTCCTCCCCGGCGGGCCCGTCAGCCCCGGTTCACCCGTGCGCGCGCGGGTGGGAGGTCAGGTACACCTCGCGGAGGTGGTCGACCGTGACCAGGGTGTAGATCTGCGTCGTGGTCACCGACGCGTGACCCAGCAGCTCCTGCACCACCCGGACGTCGGCGCCCCCGTCGAGGAGGTGCGTGGCGAAGGAGTGCCGCAGGGTGTGCGGGGACACCTCGGTCCCCAGCCCCGCCTGCTCCGCCGCCCGCTGCAGCACCGCCCAGCCGCTCTGCCGGGACAGCCGGGCGCCGCGGGCGCCGAGGAACAGCGCGGCCGAACCGGTCCCGCGGGCCGCCAGGACCGGGCGGCCGCGGACCAGGTAGGCCGTGACCGCCGCCCGCGCGTAGGACCCGAGCGGCACCAGGCGCTCCTTCCGCCCCTTGCCGAGCACCCGCAGCCCGGCGTGCGGGTCGTCGAGCGCGCGGGTCACCTCGTCGACGTCGAGCCCGACGGCCTCGGAGATCCGGGTGCCGGTGCCGTAGAGGACCTCGAGCAGGGCGGCGTCCCGCAGCCCCGCCGGGGTGTCGAGGGGCGGTGCGGCCAGCAGGGCCTGGACCTGGTCCACCCGGAGCGCCTTCGGCAGCCGGCGCCCGGGCGTCGGGGGCCGGACCTCCGCCGCCGGGTCGGTGGCGCTGACGCCCTCGTCCACGGCGAACCGGTGCAGGCTGCGGACGGCGACCACGGCGCGAGCGACGCTGGCGGGGGCGAGCGGCGGGACGGCCCAGCCGTCGCCGCCGGCGGCGCGCACCCCGGCCCGCAGCCGCATCGCGTGCTCGGCGACCAGGGCCGGCGTGACCGCCGCCGGGTCGCGGACGCCCTCGCCGGCCAGGAAGGCGACGTAGCGCTGCAGGTCGCGCCGGTAGGCGGCCAGGGTGTGCCGCGACACCCCCCGTTCGACGACGAGGTGGTCGAGGTAGGTCTGCACCAGCCGGCCGAGCGCCCCGTCGTCCACCGCGTCCGCGGCCGGCGCCGGCGCGGGTGCCGGGCCGGGTCCGACCGCGACCACCGGGCTCGCCTAGGCCAGCACGTCGGCGAGCTCGCGGTGGCCGACGCCGTGGGAGGCCGCGACGGGCGCGCTGACCAGGGCGCCGTCGTAGGTGTTCAGGCCCAGCGCCAGCGCCGGGTCGGCCCGGAGCGCGTCCCGCCAGCCGCGGTCGGCCAGGCTCACCGCGTAGGGCAGCGTCACGTTGGTCAGCGCGTAGGTCGAGGTGTGCGGCACCGCGCCCGGCATGTTCGCCACGCAGTAGAAGATCGAGTCGTGCACCCGGAACGTCGGCTCGGCGTGCGTCGTCGGCCGGCTGTCCTCGAAGCAGCCGCCCTGGTCGATCGCGATGTCGACGAGCACGCTGCCGGGCTTCATCCGCGCCACGAGGGCGTTGGTGACCACGGTCGGCGCCTTCGCCCCCGGGACCAGCACGGCGCCGATCACCAGGTCGGCGTCCAGCACGGCCCGCTCCACCTCGAAGGCGTTGGAGGCGACGGTCTGCAGGTGGCCCTGGTAGATCTTGTCCGCGTCCCGGAGCTTGTCGATGTTGCGGTCCAGCAGCAGCACCTCGGCCTGCATGCCGAGCGCGATGGCCGCGGCGTTCATGCCGGAGACGCCGGCGCCGATGACCACGACCTTGGCCGCGTAGACCCCGGAGACACCGCCCATCAGGGTCCCGCGACCGCCGCCCTGGGCCATCAGGTGGTAGGCGCCGACCTGCGGGGCGATCCGGCCGGCCACCTCGCTCATCGGGGCCAGCAGCGGCAGCGCGCCGCTGGGCAGCTGCACGGTCTCGTAGGCGATCCCGGTGACCCGGCGCTCGACCAGCGCCTGGGTGCACTCCTTGTTCGCGGCGAGGTGCAGGTAGGTGAAGAGCAGCTGGCCCGGCTGCATCCGCGGGTACTCCTCGGGCACCGGCTCCTTGACCTTCATGATCATCTCCGCGTCGCCCCAGACCTGATCATGGTCGGGGACGATCTTGGCGCCCGCGGCCGCGTACTCGTCGTCCGGGATGGAGGAACCGAGCCCGGCCCCCGCCTGGACGATCACGTCGTGGCCGTGCTGCACGAGCTCGGTCACCCCTGACGGGGTGATCGCCACCCGGTACTCGTGGTTCTTGATCTCGGTCGGGACTCCTACCAGCATGCGCCCGAGCATAGACTCACCGGCCCTCACCGACGGGTCCGACGCTGGTCGACCGCGGGTCGGCGCTGTGGCGACCAGGACGAGGATCCCCTCGAGGACCGACCACAGCCCGGCCAGTCGCCGGCCCCGGTCGGGAGCGAGCGGGCTGGGGCGCAGCGGGCGGTCGTGGCGGTCGTGACGCGGTCGTCAGCGACGGGTGGCGGCGACCAGGTGCTCGCGGGCGGGCCACGGCGCGTCGGCGGGCCGCAACGAGGCCCAGCCGCGGGACCGGGCGGCCTCGGCCGCGAGCACCCCGGACACGAGGCTCGGGTTGTGCAGCCGGCCGGCGAGGACGGCGTCGACGAGGTCGGACAGCGGTGCCCACACGACGTCCATGTCGGCCTCCTCGCCCTCCCGCACGAAGCCGTCGGGGGCGGCGGTGCCGCGCAGGTCCCGGGCCAGGTACACCCGGACCGACTCCCCGACGATGCCGGGGGTGGAGAACTGGTCGACGAGCACGTGCCACTCCCCCGCCGCCAGGTCGACCTCCTCGGCCAGCTCGCGCTGGACGGCGGCCAGGTAGTCCTCGCCGTCGACGTCGAGCAGCCCGGCGGGCGGCTCGACCAGCCGGTGCCGGACCGGGTGCCGGTACTGCCGGACCAGGGCGACCCGCTCCTCGGCGTCGAGCGCGATCACCGCCACCGCACCCGGGTGCTGCAGGTACTCGCGGGTGATCAGGCTGCCGTCCGGGGTGCGGATCTGGTCCTGCCGGAAGTCGGCGATGTGCCCGTGCCCCAGGACGGTGCTGCCCTCCACCGGCCAGGCCAGCGGGACGTCGGCCAGCTCCGCCGCCGCGAGGACGGTGGTCACCGGCGTGCGTCCACGGGCAGCCGGGTGGCGAGCTTGCGGTCCAGCGCGGCCTCGACGAGCCCGGCGAACAGCGGGTGCGGCCGGGTGGGCCGCGACTTCAGCTCGGGGTGGGCCTGGGTGGCGACGAAGTAGGGGTGGACCTCGTCGGGCAGCTCGACGAACTCGACCAGCCGCGAGTCCGGGGACGTGCCGCTGATGACCAGTCCCGCCTCCTCCAGCCGGTCGCGGTAGGCGTTGTTGACCTCGTAGCGGTGCCGGTGCCGCTCGGTGACGTCGGTCGTGCCGTAGCGCTTGGCCACCACGGAGCCGGGCAGCAGGTCGGCCGGGTAGGAGCCCAGCCGCATCGAGCCGCCGAGGTCCCCGCTGCCGTTGACGATGGCCACCTGCTCGGCCATCGTGGCGATCACGGGGTGCGGGGTCTCGGCGTTGAACTCGCTGCTGTCGGCGCCCTCGAGGCCGGCGAGGTCCCGGGCGACCTCGATCACCATCACCTGCAGGCCCAGGCACAGGCCGAGGATGGGGATCTGGTGCTCGCGGGCGAACCGGACGGCGCCGACCTTGCCCTCCACGCCCCGGATGCCGAAACCGCCCGGGATGACGATGCCGTCGACGTCCCCCAGCGCGCGGGCCGCCCCCTCGGGGGTCTCGCAGCCGTCGGACTGCACCCAGCGGATCTGCACCCGGGCGCGGTTGGCGAACCCGCCGGCCCGCAGCGCTTCGCTGACGGAGAGGTAGGCGTCGGGCAGGTCGATGTACTTGCCGACCAGCGCGATGACCACCTCCTCCTTCGGGTGGTGGACGCGGTCCAGCAGGTCGTTCCAGCGGGTCCAGTCGACGTCGCGGAACCGCAGGTCGAGGCGGCGGACGACGTAGGCGTCGAGGCCCTCGGAGTGCAGCACCTTCGGGATGTCGTAGATGCTCGGCGCGTCGACGCAGGCCACCACGGCCTGCTCGTCGACGTCGCACATGAGCGAGATCTTGCGCTTGACCGACTCCGGGATCTCCCGGTCGGAGCGGCAGACGACGGCGTCGGGCTGGATGCCGACCTGGCGCAGGGCGGCCACGGAGTGCTGGGTCGGCTTGGTCTTCAGCTCACCGCTGGGGCCGATGTAGGGCACCAGCGAGACGTGCAGGAAGAAGACGTTCTCGCGGCCGACGTCGTGGCGGACCTGCCGGGCGGCCTCGAGGAAGGGCAGCGACTCGATGTCGCCGACGGTGCCGCCGATCTCGTGGATGACCACGTCGATCTCGGGACCGCCCATGGCCAGCATGGAGTCCTTGATCTCGTTCGTGATGTGCGGGATGACCTGCACGGTGTCCCCGAGGTAGTCCCCGCGGCGCTCCTTGGCGATCACCGAGGAGTACACCTTGCCGGTGGTGACGTTGGCCTCGGCGGACAGGTCGACGTTGAGGAAGCGCTCGTAGTGGCCGACGTCCAGGTCGGTCTCGGCGCCGTCCTCGGTCACGAAGACCTCGCCGTGCTGGAACGGGTTCATGGTGCCGGGGTCCACGTTCAGGTACGGGTCCAGCTTCTGCATGGAGACCGAGAGGCCGCGGGCCACCAGCAGCGAGCCGAGGCTCGACGCCGTCAGGCCCTTCCCGAGCGAGGAGGCGACCCCGCCGGTGACGAACAGGTGCTTCGTGTACTTCTCGCGTGCTCCCACGGGCCTCCAGCCTACGTGGGCGGACGCCCCTTGGTCGAATGGCCTCCGGCGCGCCGGTCGACGAGCCGCCCGTAGGTCGCGGACAGGTCCTGGGCCACCTCGTCCTCGTCAGGCCAGGTCGCGGCCCGCCGGAGGCCCGCGGCGGCCAGGGCGGCGCGCCGGGCGGGGTCGTCGGCCAGCGCGACGACGGCGGCCGCGGCGGCCGCGGCGTCGCCCCCGGGCACCAGGACGGCGGCGTCGCCGACCAGCTCCTCGATCCCGCCGACGCGGGTGCTGACCAGCGGCAGCCCGGCCAGCAGGGCCTCCTGGGCGACGAGCGCCCGCGCCTCCCAGCTGGAGGTCAGCAGCATCAGGTCGGCCGCCGCCAGCAGCGACGCCACGTCGTCGACGGGCCCGAGCAGCCGCACCCGGGTGCCCTCCCGGGCGGCGCGCGCGGCCAGGGTCGCCTGCAGCGGGCCGCCGCCGGCCAGCACGAAGGTGAGGTCGGTCCGGGCGGCCAGCCGGGCCGCGACGTCGAGCACCAGCCCCAGGTTCTTCTGCGGCGCCAGCCGGCCGACGGTGACCACCAGCACCGTGCCGGGTGCCAGCCCCAGCGCGGCGCGGGAACGCTCCCGGGGCACCGTGGGCGCCGCCAGCCGGGGGGCCGCCACGGGCCCGAGCGCGGCGTGCCGGGCGCCGGCGGCCCGCGCGGCCGCGACCAGGTCCGTGCTGGCCCCCAGGGTCAGGTCCGCCCCCCGGGCGACGAGGACCTGCAGGGCGCGCCCGACCCGGCCGGCGGCGCCGTCGGCGAGCACGGCGTTGTGCCAGCTGACCACCAGCGGGATGCGCCGCAGCCGGGTCCAGGGCAGCGCCGCGGCGGCCGCCTTGTAGCCGTGCGCGTGCACGACGTCGACCCCGCGCAGCCGAGCGAGCCGCCGGGGCGGCCCGACGTCCAGACCGGCGAGGTCGTGGGCGGCCGCGGTGGAGGGCGGGCAGAGCACCGTCACGTCGTGGCCCAGGGCGGCGAGGCGGGGCGCCAGGTCGGCGACGTGCCGGCCGATCCCGCCGGTGCTCGCGCTCAGCGTCTCAACGACCCGCACGCTGCACCTCGTCGGCGTCGGCGTCGGCGTCCGCGTCGCGGCCGCGCAGCCGGCCCAGACCGGTGAGCAGCGAGCGGTCGAGCAGGGCGGCGACGCCCGCGAACACCGCGGTGCCGAGCACGGCCAGCCCGGCGCCGCCCAGCAGGGCCGCGGTCAGCCCGGCGTCGCCGAGCCGGGCGGCGGGCCACCAGCAGGCGAGCACCGCGACGACCGCGGCGGTCAGCCCGACCAGCAGCGGCCGGGCCAGGCCGGCGGCGACCCCCTGCCGGTGCAGGGCCGCCCAGCCGACGACGGCGCCGACGGCCATCCCGACGGACACGCTCCCGGCGAGCACGGGCACCAGAGCCGTGGGCGGCACGACCAGCCGGAGGCCGGCGACGGCGACGATGACGGCGCCCCAGGCCAGACCGGTGGCCAGGCCCGCGGCGCGGGCCCGGTGCTGGGCCAGCAGCGTCCGGGTGGCCAGGCCCAGCAGGGCGAAGCCGACGACGGCGGGGGCGAAGGCGGTGATCGGGCCGGCCAGGGCGTCGGTCCGGCCCGAGCCCGGCCCCAGCACGAACACCCGGGCGACCGGGACGGCGGTGCCGGCGAGCAGCGCCGCCCCCAGCCAGGCCAGCAGGACGACGGACGGCGCGGTGCGGGTCAGCACCGCGCGGACGGCGGTCCGCCCGCCGTCGGCGTCGGTGCCGGCCGCCCTCGACAGCCGCGGGAACACGGTCTGCAGCAGCGGCGCGACGAGCACGGCGTACGGCAGCAGGTAGAGGGCGTTGGCCCAGGTGAACCGGGTGAGGGCGCCCGGGTCGCCGCTGCGCTGGGCGGCCCAGCTGATCAGCAGCACGCTGAGCTGCTGCAGCACCAGCCCGGCCAGCCCGGCCCCGGCGATCCGCAGGATGACGCCGCGGTCGCCGTCGGCGAACCGCAGCCGCGGCCGGACGCGGAGGCCGAGGCGGGCCAGCGGCACCAGGGTGCAGGCCGCGAGGGCGAGCACGCCGAGGGTCGTGCCCCAGCCGAGCACGGCGGCGGCGGCCGGGTTGAGGGCTCCGAGGTCGTCCCGGGCGGCGGCGGGGGCGACGGCGGCGAAGGCCAGGTAGGCCGCGACGACGACGAGGCTGGAGACCAGCGGGGCCGTCGCGGCGGCGAGGAACCGGTCGTGCGCCTGCAGCACGCCCGCGCTCACCACGGCCAGCCCGTAGAGCCACACCTGCGGCGCGAACACCACGAGCAGGGCGGCGACGGTGCCCGCGCTGCCGGGGCAGCCGGGGGACGCGAGCAGCCGGGCGTACAGCGGCGCCCCGAGCAGGGCGACGAGCGCGGCGGGGGTGAGGACCAGCAGGGTCCAGGTGACCAGCGCCGAGACGGTGCGGGTGGTCTGCTCGCCGCGGCCGGCGGCGACGTGCCGGGCCACCACGGGCACCACGACGCCGGCCAGCACCCCGCCGGCCACGACCTCGAACAAGAGGTTGGGCAGCGTGTTGGCGGCGTTGTAGGCGTCACCCAGGCAGGTGTCGCCGACGGTCTTGGAGAACACGACCGAGCGCCCGAAGCCGACCAGCCGGGCGGCCAGCGTCAGACCCGCCAGGCTGAGGGCCACCGAGCCGGCGCCCGCCCTCACGGCCCGACCGTCCGCCGACCCAGGCGGTCCAGCCGGCGCAGCCAGGGCGTGGCCTCGATGACCGCGGTGAAGCTGACCTTCTCGCTGGCCGCGTTGAGCCCCCCGACGGCCAGCAGGGCCAGCAGCCGGGCCGGCCGGGGCAGCACCGCGACGGCGCCGGTGGCCAGCCCGGCGCCCAGCGCGTTGGCCCCGCAGTCGCCGAGCATCGAGCGGCCGGCCAGGTCGGCCGGCAGGACGCCCGCGACGGCGCCGAGCACGGCCCCCAGACCGGGGACGGCGGGCCGGCCGGGCCGGGTGGTGCCGGCCGCGAGGCCGAGGCCGAGCAGGGCGACGGCCTTCCCCGCCCGTCCGGGCCGGAGGTCCAGCAGGTTGACGAGGTTCGCCGTCCCGGCGACCAGCACGGTGTCCAGGCCCACGTCGACCAGGCGGACCGGGAGGGGGCGCCGACCCCGCCCGCTCTCGACCAGCACGGCCGCGACGAGGGCGCTGGCCCCCACCCCGAGGATCTTGACCAGGCCGGTCGTGACCGTGCCCTGACGCAGCGCGCGCAGGTGCCCGCGGAAGCCGCGGGCCTGCGCCGAGCCGTGCAGGTCGTCGTGGGCGCCGACCAGCCCCGAGCCGAGCACCGCCACCGCGACGGCGGCGGTGGACCGCGGCCCCGCCGCGGGCAGGGCCAGGGCCAGCCCGGAGAGGGTGGCGACGACGGCGACGGGACCCTCGGCGAGGGTCACCGGGGCGCCGGCGTGGTTGGGCCGCCACCAGCGGTGACCGGTCGGGTCGGCGGGCGGGCGGGCGGTGACCAGCGCCGCGCCGACGGCCGCGCAGCCGGCCGCGACCAGCGCCGCCCGTAGGCTGGCGGCGGCAGCGGCGCTCCCCCGCCCCGGCGGGCCGGCCACGCTCAGCGCACCGGCAGGGTCGGCAGCGGCGCGTCGGCCCGGGTCAGCGCTCCGTAGTGGCCCTGGCGGCCCTGCAGCTGCTCCTGGCCGGCCAGCACGGTGGTGATGACGCCGCTGGGCAGGTCGGCGACGTCGACGGTGCTGAGGACGTCGGCCGCGTCGTCGTCGGTCCGGGCGGTCAGCACGTCGGTGCCGGTGATGCTCTCGCTGTTGGGGCCGGCGAGCACCAACCCCGCGGCGTGGAAGACCAGACCGACGTCGGCCTGCACGTGCGCCTGCAGCACCTCGGGCGCGGGCTGCGGGTCCGACGCGGCGGCGCTGACCACGACCACCAGCTCGGCCCGTCGGGCGGAGTCCCCGCTCAGCGTGGCCAGCCCGGCCTTCTCCAGGGCGTCGCCGATGCCGACGGCCAGGTCGTCGCGCTCCTGCGGCGCCTTGGCGGCGACGGAGAAGCCGAGCGCGCGGCCGAACCGGGTCGCCGGGGTCATGTCGTCCTGCAGCTGCAACTCGTCGGTGTAGGGCGCGACGGCTTCGTCGACCACCTCGGCCTTGCTCGGGTCGAAGACGTCGCTGTCGACGCGAACGGTGCTGACGACGGTCCCCCCGGCGCCGGTGACGGCCTCGGTGATCGCCTGGACGACCGGGTTGGGGGCGTCGGGCATGCTCACGACCGCGACGCCGACCCCGGTCAGGGCGCCGGCGGCGACCTGGGCGCCCGCCCGGCCGGCCCAGGCCTCGCGGTACTCGTCGAGCGCGTTGACGCGGTCCAGCTCGGAGCGCAGCTCGATCACCTGCTTGCGGTCCTGGTCGGCCTGCGCGTTGAGCCCGGACCTCACCGAAGGGCTCAGGGAGACCCCCACCGCGATCCCCACCGCCAGCGCCAGGAACACCGCCATCAGCGAGACGATGTGGTACCGGAAGTTGATCACGTGAGCAGTTCCTTCAAGAAGTAGACGAGGTCGCGCAGCCGGGCCACGATCACGCTGCCCACGGCCAGCCCCACGTCGGTGAACGAGAGCGCGGTGACCAGGGCCAGCAGCCCCGCGAGCACCAGCAGCACGAGGTGCCAGCCGCGGATCTGGCTGCGGTAGATCCGGGACACGCCCTTGGCGTCCACCAGCTTCGGCCCCACCCGGAGCCGGGTGAGGAAGGTCGACGCCATCCCGGAGCGGCCCTTGTCGAGGAACTCGACCAGCGAGGCGTGGGTGCCCACCGCCACCAGCAGCCGGGCCCCCTTGGTGTCGGCGAGCAGCATCGCGGCGTCCTCGCTGGTGCCCAGCGCCGGGAAGACGACCGCCTCCAGCCCCAGGTCGTGGACCCGCTCGACGCCCGGCGCCCGGCCGTCGCGGTAGGCGTGCACGATGATCTCGGCCCCGCAGCGCAGCGTCGCGTCCGAGCAGGAGTCCATGTCGCCGATGATCATGTCGGGCCGGTACCCGGCCTCGATCAGCGCGTCGCCGCCGCCGTCGACGCCCATCAGCAGGGGCTTGTACTCCGAGATGTAGGGCCGCAGGGCCTCGAGGTCGCTGCGGTAGTCGTAGCCCCGGACGACGATCAGCACGTGCCGGCCCTCGATCTGGGTCCGGATCTCCGGCACGCCGATGCCCTCGAGCAGCAGCTCCTTCTCCTCGCGGAGGTAGCGCATGGTGTTCTCGGTGAAGGCGTCGATCTGGTCCGACAGCCCCTCCCGGGCGACCTCCAGCTTCGACTCCAGCAGGTCGGTCGTCATCAGCGTGCCCTCGGCGACCACGGCGCCCTCGAGGTCGAGCAGCAGACCCGCGTCCAGGGTGATCCGGTCGCCCTCCCTGACGGCGGTGAACACGTCCTCGCCCGCGTCGTCGATCAGCGTGATGCCGGCCTCGAGCAGGATCCCGGGCCCCAGGTTCGGGTAGCGGCCGGAGACGGAGGGGACGGCGTTGACGACGGCGCTCACCCCGGCGGCGACGAGGGCCTCGGCGCTCACCCGGTCGAGGTCGCTGTGGTGGATGACGGCGATCTCGCCCGGACCGAGCCTCTTGGTGAGGGTCTTCGTGCGCCGGTCCAGCCGCACGATCCCGCCGATCTCGGCGGGGACGCCGCGTCGGCGCAGCGGAGCGGGGAGTTTCATGGCGGCCTCATCCTCCCACGCAGGGACCTCCCGACCGGCCCGTCGACGCGGCCCCGCCGGTCGGCCGGTGGTCAGGGCCGCGTCCCGGGCCAGGCGCTCAGCCGGTCCGGCGGGTGGCGGCCGCGAGCTCGACCAGCTCGCCGGCGTGGGCCAGCGCCGAGTCGGTCGTCTCCAGCCCGGCCATCATCCGGGCCAGCTCGGCCGCCCGCTCCTCCTCGGCGACGGGCAGCACGCCGCTGGTCGTCACCTGGCCGTCGTCGGCCTTCACCACGACGTAGTGCTGGTCGGCGAAGGCCGCCACCTGGGCGAGGTGGGTGACGACGACGACCTGCGCGTGCCGGGAGAGCGCGGCGAGCCGGCGGCCGATCTCGACGGCGACCCGACCCCCGACACCCGCGTCGACCTCGTCGAAGACGAGCGTCTGGTGCTCGGCGTCCGCCGCCAGCACCACCTCCAGGGCCAGCCGGACCCGCGACAGCTCACCGCCCGACGCCACCCTGGCGAGGCTGCGCGGCTCGCTGCCGGGGTTGGCGCTGAAGAGCAGGTCGACGTGGTCGGCGCCGTGCGGCCCGAGCTCGCCGGTGGTGAGCGCGAAGACGAGGCGGGCGTGCGGCATCGCGAGCGCGGCCAGCTCGCCGAGCACCTGCTCGCTGAACGCCGTCGCGGCCCGGCCCCGCTCGGCCGTGATCCGGCCGGCCAGCGCGGCCAGCTCGGCGTCGAGGACCGTGACCCGCTCGGTCAGCGCGGCGATCCGCTCGTCGGAGGAGTCGAGGGTGGCGAGCCGGGCGGCGGCGTCGGCGGACCAGGCGATCACCTCGTCGGCGGTCGCCCCGTACTTGCGGGTCAGCCGCTGCAGGGCCGACCGCCGGCTGGCGATCCACTCCAGCCGGCCCGGCTCGGCGTCCAGCCGGTCGAGGTAGCGGGCCAGGTCGGCGGCCACGTCACCCAGGGCGTAGCTGACCTCGGCCAGCCGGCCGGCCAGCGCGGTGATCTCCGCGTCCCCCTGGCCGTCGAGGGCCTTGCGGGCCATCCCGACGTCGGTCATCGCGCCGCCGGCCTCGTCGTCGCTGCCCGCCAGCGCGGCGAGCGCGCTGGTGGCGACCAGCCGCAGGTCGTCCGCGGACTGCAGCCGCTCGGCCTCGGCGGCCAGGGTGACGTCCTCGCCGGCCTCGGGCGCGACCTTCTCGATCTCGGCCAGCCCGAAGGCCAGCAGGTCCGCCTCGCGGGCGCGGGCCTGCGCGGCGTCCCGCAGCTCGGTCAGCTCTGCGGCGGTGGAGCGGCGCTCGGCGTACCGGCTCCGGTACTCCCCCAGCGGCGCGGCCAGCGCGGCGCCGGCGAAACGGTCGAGGATCTCCCGCTGCCGGTCCGACGCCGCCAGCCGGACCTGCTCGGACTGCCCGTGGATGGTGATCAGGTGGGAGGTGACGTCGGCGCAGACGGCGGCGGGCACGGAGCTGCCGCCCAGGTACGCCCGGGACCGGCCGGCCGCGGTGAGGTGCCGGGCGACCAGCAGCTCGGGACCGGTGCCGCCGTCGTCCAGCTCACCACCCGCGTCCTCGACCCGGGCCACCAGCGCGGGGGCGACGTCACGGAAACGGCCCTCGACGCGGGCCCGCTCGGCCCCGTTGCGGACGGCGCGCGGGTCGGCCCGCTCGCCGAGCAGCAGCCCGATGCCGGTGACGACCATGGTCTTGCCGGCGCCCGTCTCCCCCGTCACGACGGTGAAGCCGGGGTGCAGGGCGATCGTCGCGTCGTTGATCACGCCGAGGTCGGTGATCCGCAGCTCGTCGATCACGGGCTGGACCACGCCCGCTGGGGCTGCAGCACGGACTCCCGCCCCGCCTCCGCGGCGCCCCGCCAGCCCTCGACCCGCAGGCCGAACTTGTTGACCAGCCGGTCGGTGAAGGGGGCCTCGGACAGCCGGGCCAGCCGCAGCTTGTGCAGACCCTGCCGGACCTCGATCTCCATGCCGCTGCGGAGCTCGGCGGAACGGCGGCCGTCGCACCAGACCACCCCGAAGGTGGGCGAGGCCTCGATCAGCTCGATCACCACGGTGGAGGTCGGGCCCAGCACCAGCGGCCGGGCGAAGAGGGCGTGGGCGCTCAGCGGCACCATCAGCAGCGCGTCGACGCCGGGCCAGATCACCGGGCCGCCGGCGGAGAACGCGTAGGCCGTCGAGCCCGTCGGGGTGGCCAGCAGCACACCGTCGCAGGCCCAGCGCGACAGCGGCCGGCCGTCGACCTCGACCAGCACCTCCAGCATCCGCTCGCGGGCGGCCTTCTCGATGGAGACCTCGTTGATGGCGTAGGACGACCAGACGACCTCACCCTGCTCGCACTCCCGGAGCGTCACCTGCACGGTGGAGCGGAGCTCCTCGGTCCAGGAGTGGTCGACGATCCGCTCGACGATGCTGTCGATCTCCGACGACTCGGCCTCCGCCAGGAAGCCGACGTGGCCGAGGTTGACCCCGAGCAGCGGCAGGTCCGAGCTCAGCACCCACTCCGCGCCGCGGAGGATGGTGCCGTCCCCACCCAGGACGACCAGCAGCTCCACCCCGGAGTCGGCGGCCACCGGCTTGGTGAGCACGGTGACGGCGTCGGACAGCCGCGGGTCGATCTGGTCCAGGTCGTCCTCGGGCAGCGCCGAGACGATGCCGGCGGCGTAGAGGCCCTCGATCAGCCGGGTGGCCGCGTCGATGGCGGCGGGGCGGCCCATGTGGGTCAGCACGCCCACCCGGCGCGCGCCCTGCCGGGCGGGCCCACCGGGCCGGGTCAGGTCGCTGGCCTCGGTCACGCCCACGAGCATAAGTGGCGGGTCCGACAGCCCCGCGCCGCCACGACCCCGCCCGCCGCGCCCCTCAACCCGTCGCCGGGGCGGTGGCCACGCCGAGGTCGGGCGGCTGCCGCGGCGCGACGTCACCGAGGAGGACGAAGAACTCGCGGTTGCCGGCGGGCCCCGGCAGCCGGCTGGGCCGGACCGCGAGCGCGTGCCAGCCCTGCCCGTCCGCCGCCGCGAGCACGGTCTCGACGGCCTCCCGGTGCAGCCCGGGCTCCCGGACGACGCCGCCGCGGCCCAGCCGCTCCCGGCCCACCTCGAACTGCGGCTTCACCATCAGCAGCAGCCGGCCGCCCGGGCGGGTGACCCCGGCCAGCGGTGCGACCAGCAGGGTGAGCGAGATGAAGGAGACGTCGGCGACGACGAGGTCGACGGGCGTGCCGTCGACGTGCCCGAGGGTCAGGTCCCGGAGGTTCGTCTGCTCCCGCACCACCACCCGCGGGTCGGCCCGGAGCGCCGGGACCAGCTGGTCGGTGCCGACGTCGACGGCGTACACCGGCGCGCACCCGCGCTCCAGCAGCACCTGGGTGAAGCCGCCGGTGGACGACCCGGCGTCGAGGGCGCGCCCGCCGACGGCCAGCCCGAGCTCGTCGAGGGCGCCGAGCAGCTTGTGCGCCGCCCGGGACACGTAGGGGTCCGCGGTCACGGTGAGGGCCGCCCGGTCGGGCACCACGGCCGACGCCTTGGTGACCACCACGCCGTCGACCTGCACGTCGCCGGCGGCCACCAGCGCCTGGGCCTGGCTGCGCGAGCGGGCGAGGCCGCGGGTCAGCAGCAGCCGGTCGAGCCGGTCCGGCACCGGCTCAGCGCGCGGGGGGGCCGGGGTGCAGGACGCCGTGCAGCACCTCGTGCACCCGGCTGAGGCGCTCGTGGTGCTGGTCGAGCGGCTGGTCGTCGAGGTCGGCCACGAGGCGGAGCGCCGCCGCCACGTCGGGGTGGTCGACGGCGGGCGGGGTCGGTGCCGCCGGCCCGGTCGGCTCGCTCACGCGCCGGCCTCCGCGCCCGCGTCCGTCGCGGGCCCGGCGCCACCGGTCCCGGCCTGCTCGGCGAGCCGCTGCGCGGCGCCCGGGCGGGTGCTGGTGGCCCGGCCGGCGCGGGGCGTCCCCGGGCTGGTCGGCGCCGGGGTGCCGGCCGCAGCCGCCTTCTTCGCGGTCGTCGTCTTCGTCGCGGCGGCCTTCTTCGGCGCCGGCGTCGTCGCAGCGGTCGCGGCCGGGTCGCTCGCCGCCGGCGGGGTCGCGGCGGCGGCGCTGGCCGCAGCCCCGCGGGCCGACGCGTTCCGGGCCCGCGGAGCGCCGGCCGCAGCGGCCTTGTCGCGGGCCAACTGGGCGCGGAGCTCGGCGATCTCCTCGCGCACCTCGTCGAGGTCGTCGGAGCGGACGAAGCCGAGCCGGCTCGCGGCCTTGGTGACCTCGGAGGCGACCAGGTTCTCCAGCAGCTCGCGGTTCGCCCGGCTCGCGTCGAGGATCTCCTCGGTCAGCCTGCCGACCCGCCTCTCGGCGTCGTCGGCCACCTCCTCGAGGCCGACCTGGGCCAGCCACTCGCGGGCCGCGGCGCGGGCCCGGTCACGGGCTGCCCTGGACACCCCGTTCACCAGGTTGACGTACGTCTGCACGGCTTCGATCATCAAGCTCGTTCCTCCACCTGGCGCTGCTGGGTCCGACGGCCCCCACGGTAGTTGGTCGTCACCAGCGGCCCCGGTGCCCGCTCAGCGCGTCGGGCGACGGTTCACGGGCCGCCCGCGACGTCCGTGGCCACGGCCCGGGCGACGGCGACCAGGTCCTCCTGCTCGGTGCGGGCCAGCATCTCGAGCACGGCGAGGGCCTCGTCGGGCCCGACCCCGTCCTGCGCGGCCAGCGCCGCGACCGCCCGGTCCACCGCCGCCCGCTCGTCACCGTCGAGCTCCAGCAGCCGGGTCCGGCGCTCCTGCTCGGCCAGCAGCGCCTCGGAGCACGCCTCCGCGGCCGCCCCGGCCCAGCGTGCGGCCAGGTGCCGCTCGCGGTCGCCGAACGCGTCGGCGGCGTCGGCGTAAGCGCCGACGTGGCCCAGCACGCCGCCGTGCCGGACGAGCGGCACGCAGAGCGCGCTCCGGGGGCCGGCCGCGGCGACCCGGGCCGCGAGCCCCGGCCACCGGTCGTCCGCCGCCAGGTCGGCGCTGCCCACGACGGCCCCACCACGGGTGGCGTCGAGGGCCGGGCCCTCGGCCAGCTCGGCCTGCAGCCGTTCCGGCGTGGCGGCGCACCCGGTCAGCGCCCGCTCGTCTCCACCGTCCGGGCGGAGCACGACGAGCGCGATCCCGTCCGCCTGCGGCGCGAGGGTCGCGGCGAGCCCGGCCAGGTGCTGGAGGGTGTCGGCCAGGGTCGGTCCGACCGCCCCCAGCATGGCGAGGACCCCCGCCGCCGGGTCGGCCGTCGAGGTCGCGTGGGTCGCCCCGGCCGGGGCGGGGCCGCCCGCCGGGCCGCGCTCCGCCCCACCCTCGTCGAACACGTGCATCCACTCCCCCGAGCAAGGACTCCGCGCGCTGCGGCCGGCGGTCGCGCCGGACCACCCCGGCCGGACCGGCCGGGGTCACCGCGATCGTAGGCGCGCGAGGACCCGCTCGGACCGGAACCGGGACGGATCGGGGAACATCGGGGGCGGCCGGCGGTGTTGCGCCAGCAGACCCAGCGCCGGCGAGGCCCCGGACGCCCCGGACCACCCGCCGGCCGGACGAAGGAGAACGATGACCAGCACGGTCGAGACGACGGCCTCCGCGCAGGACGGCACCCGCCGGGACAAGGCGGACTTCTGGTTCGACCCCCTGTGCCCCTTCTGCTGGATCACCTCGCGGTGGATCCTCGAGGCCGAGAAGGTCCGCGACATCGAGGTGCACTTCCACGTCATGAGCCTGGCCGTGCTCAACGAGAACCAGGACATCCCGGACGACTACCGCAAGATGCTCGAGCAGGCGTGGGGCCCGGTGCGGGTGGCGATCGCGGCGGCGGAGCTCAAGGGCGACGAGGTCCTCGCACCGCTCTACGCCGCCATGGGCACCCGGATCCACAACCAGGGCAACAAGGACCTCCCCGCGGTGGTCCGGGAGTCGCTGGCCGAGCTGGGCCTGCCGGCCGAGCTGGCGGCGGCCGCCGACACCACCGACCACGACGACGCGCTGCGCGCCAGCCACCACGCCGGCATGGACAAGGTGGGCGAGGGGGTCGGCACGCCGACCATCCACGTCAACGACACCGCGTTCTTCGGCCCGGTCATCACCCGCATCCCGCGCGGCGAGGAGGCCGGAAAGCTGTGGGACGCCACGGTGACCCTGGCCGGGTTCCCGTACTTCTTCGAGCTCAAGCGGCAGCGCACCGACGGCCTGCACTTCGACTGAGCGCACCGGCCCGGGGGCTCAGCCCCCGGGCAGCTGGGCGCGGAGGAACGCCGTCAGGTCCTCGATCTCGGCGGGTGACACGTCGTGGCCCAGGCCCCGGTAGACCCGCCGGGTGAGGGTGGTGTGGTCGGCCAGCCACTGGTCAGTGAGCGCCACCAGGGGGGCGGGGACCAGCGGGTCGGCGTCCCCCCGGCCGCTGAACACCGGGGGCAGCCGACGCCGCAGCTCGGCGTCGCCCGCCACCGGCAGCGGGGCGGCGAACCCGGAGAGCACGACCCCGTAGGCGAAGAGGTCGGGGTCCAGCCGCATGGCCTGCAGGCCGATCGAGGAGCCCTGCGAGAAGCCCAGCACGCCGACCGAGGGGTGCCGCGTCTGCGCCGCCACCCAGCGGACCACGCGGTGCGCCGCCTCGTCGACCTGCTCCAGCCGCAGGCTCGCGTCCAGCGGGAACCAGCCGTAGCCGCTGCGCACCCGCAGCGGTCCCCGGATCGAGGCCAGCACCAGCTCCGGCGGCAAGCGGTCCCGCACGCCGGCGCCCATCTGCTCGTCCATCCCGTGGCCGTGCAGCAGCACGAGCAGTGGCCGCCCCTCCCGCTGGTCGGCCGGGGCGGACCACCAGACCTGGTCCGGGCTCACCGTGGGCGGGGGGCTCGTCGTCACCCCGTCAGCCTCGCAGGGACCTCCGGCACCCGGCGGCCGGGGCTGGGTACGGTGACCACGCCGACCCGGCCGTTCCCCGCTCGGGGGTGCGGCGTCGGGGTCTGCGGATCGAGGACCCGATGAGCAGCCCCATCCAGACCTTCCTGCTGCTCGGGGCCAGCGGTGACCTGGCCGGCCGGCTGCTGCTGCCGGCGCTGGGCGACCTGCTGGAGGCGGAGCCCGGCCGGCGCGACCTGGTGCTGGTGGGAGCCGGCGCCGAGGACTGGGACGACGCGACCTGGCAGGACCGGGTGCGCAGCTCCTTCACCGCCGCCAAGGTGTCCCCCGCCACGCTCGACGCCGTGCTGGCCACGACCCGCTACCAGCAGACCGACGTGACCGACGCGGCCGCCCTGTCGGCGCTCATCGCCTCGTGCGCGGCCCCGCCTGCGCTCTACTTCGCGCTGCCGCCGGCCGTCACGGTACGGGCCTGCACGGCGCTGCTCGACGTGGACCTGCCCGAGGGCACCGTGCTGGTGCTGGAGAAGCCGTTCGGCACCGACCAGGCGAGCGCGGCCGACCTCAACGGGCTGCTGACCCGCCTGGTGCCCGAGGCGCAGGTGCACCGCGTCGACCACTTCCTCGGCCGCTCGACCGTCCTCAACCTGCTGGGCCTGCGGTTCGCGAACCGGCTCTTCGAGCCGGTCTGGAACAACCTGCACGTGGAGCGCGTGGACATCGTCTTCGACGAGCAGCTGGCGCTGGAGAACCGCGCCCGGTACTACGACTCCGCCGGCGCGCTGATGGACATGATCCAGAGCCACCTGCTGCAGGTCCTCGCGCTGGTGGCGATGGAGCCCCCGGCCGCCGTGAACGAGACCGACCTGCGCGACGCGGAGGCGCAGGTGCTGCGGGCGTGCCGGGTCCGGGGCGGCGACCCGGCCGCCGCCGGGCGGCGCGCCCGGTACACCGCCGGCCACGTCGACGAGCGCGACATCCCCGACTACGCCGCCGAGCCGGGCGTCGACGCGTCCCGCGGGACCGAGACCCTCGCGGAGCTGGTGGTGGAGGTCGACAACAGCCGGTGGGCCGGGGTGCCGTTCCGGCTGCGCTCGGGCAAGGCGCTGGGCGTCAAGCGCAAGGAGGTGCTGATCACCTTCAAGCCGGCGACCCACGTCCCCGTCGGGCTGCGGGGCGACGCCCTCCCCGACCGGCTGCGGCTGGTGATGGGACCCGACCGGATCACGCTGGGGCTGACGGTCAACGGCCCGGACGACCCGATGGAGCTGGACCACGTCGAGCTGGACGTCGACCTGGGCGCCGGCCGGCTGCCCCCCTACGGGGAGGTGCTCGCCGGGGTGCTCGACGGCGACCCGCTGCTGTCGGTCCGCGGGGACACCGCCGAGCAGTGCTGGCGGATCGTCGACCCGGTGCTGGCGGCCTGGCGGGCCGGCGACGTCCCGCTCGACACCTACCCGGCGGGCTCCGACGGCCCGGCCGACTGGGCCTAGGCCCGGGTCCGGCGGGCGCGGGCGACCGCCTCGGCCACCCCGTCGGACCAGATGTCGCCGTGGCCGGGCAGCACGTGGTCGACGTCCAGCTCGGCGAGGGGGGCCAGCGAGGCCCGCGCCTGCTCGGTGTCGTGGGTGGCCGACGGGGCGATGACCCGTGGCCCTCGACGCCCGTTGTAGGGGTCGAGGGTGACCATGGCGTCCCCGGTGATGAGCGCCCGGCGGCCCGGCAGGTGCAGGACGCACTCGCCGTCGGTGTGCCCCGGGGTGTGCAGCACCGTCATCCCGCCGGGCAGCGGCAGTGGCCCCGGGAGCAGGGCGTGGTCGGCCTGCACGCCGGGTACCCGGAGCGCCCCGGCGGCCACCATGGCGGCGAGGACCGGCAACCCGCGGGGGTGGGTGAGCGGGTGCACCAGCCGCGGCTGCTGCGGGCGGTAGCGGTAGGGGTGCCGGGTCAGGTGGTGGTCGTCCGGGTGCGCCCACACCGGGACGCCGTGCCGCTGCTGGAGCATCCGCGCGAAGCCGACGTGGTCGAAGTGCCCGTGGGTGATGACCAGGCCCCGGATCTCGTCCACCCGTCGGCCGGCCAGCGCGAGCGCGCGCTCCACCCGCGGCCAGGTCGACGGGAAGGCCGCGTCGACGAGCGTCACGCCGTCGTCGCCCTCCACCACGTAGCAGTTGGTGTGCGCGTGGACGACCGCGTGCACGCCCTCGACGACGTCCAGGGCGATCACGCCTCCACCTCCGCGTCGGCGGCGGCCTGCCGGACACCGGCGAAGAAGGCCAGCACCTCGACGATCCCGGTGTCCCAGAGGCCCCACTCGTGCTCGCCCGGCGGGAAGGCGGTGGTCAGCGGGATGCCCGCCTCCGCGCAGACCGCCGCGAAGGCGTGGTTCGAGGCCAGCAGCGCGTCCTCGGTGCCGCAGCTCAGGTGCAGCGCGGGCAGCCGCGCCGGGTCGGCGCGGCGGGCCAGGGCCAGCAGGTCGTCCTCGGCGGCGACGGTGCCGCCGGGACCGAGGATCCGGGTGAACATCCGGTGGTCCGGCGACGGCGGGACCCCGGCCCGGCCCGCCAGCGCCGCCAGGTCCAGCGCTCCGGACAGGCTCGCGGCGGCGGCGAACCGGTCGGGCTGCCGCAGGGCCAGCTTGAGGGCGCCGTAGCCCCCCATCGAGAGCCCGGCCACGAAGGTGTCCGCGCGCGCGGTGGAGACGCGGAAGAACCGGTCGACCAGCGCGGGCAGCTCCTCGCTCACGAAGGTCCAGAACGCCCCGCCGTCGTGCTCGTCGGTGTAGAAGCTGCGGTGCACCTGGGGCATCACCACCGCCCAGCCGAGCTCGGAGACGTAGCGCTCGATCGACGTGCGGCGCAGCCAGGTGGTGTCGTCGTCGCTCAGGCCGTGCAGCAGGTAGAGCACCGGCGGGGGCCCACTGCCCACCTGGCCGGTCAGCCCGATCTGGGTCGTCGTCGGCTGCGGCAGCAGGACCGTCATCGAGGTGCTCAGGGCCAGGGCGTCGGAGTAGAAGTCGCAGCGCAGGTGGGCCATGGGCCGATCCTGCCGCACCGCCGGTGGCGCCCCGCCCCGGCCTCCCGCCCTCCCGCGGTCGACGGCGACGGCGGGGAGCTGTCGGAAGCGGCTGGCAGACTCTCGAGGTGCCCCTGCTCCCCCCACCGCCCCCGCCCGGTGCCCGCCCCGACGCCGCCGAGGCCTGGGTGTCCGAGCACCTCGGCGACCTGACCCTCGAGGGCCCCGACGGCGTCGCGGCCGGCGCGTTCCGTGGCGGCCAGGACGCTGCCGACGCGGCCCTGGCCACGCTCGACGTGACGAACTACGCCCGGCGGCGCAGCACGGTGCTGCCGGTGTCCGCCCGCGGCGCCAGCCGGATGTCGCCCTACCTGCGGCACGGGCTGCTGACCCTGCCCGCCGTCTGGACGGCGGTCCGCTCGGCGCCGGAGGGTGACCGCAAGCGCTACCGCGACGAGCTGCTGTGGGCGGAGTACGCCCGGCACCTCTACGCCCGGGTGGGGTCGGCCAACGGGCGCGCGCTGCGGCGCGAGCAGCCCACCGCCGGGGCGGCGACCTGGCAAGGCGACCCCTGGCCGGCGTCCATGGCCTGCATGGCCAGCGTGACCGAGGAGCTGCACCGCGACGGCTGGGTGGTGAACCAGACCCGGATGTGGCTGGCCTCCCAGTGGGCGGTGCGCGCCGGCGCCGACTGGCGTGCGGGCGAGCAGGCGATGTACGCGCACCTGCTCGACGGGTCGCGGGCCTCGAACCGGCTCGGCTGGCAGTGGACGACGGGGACCGGCAGCGGCAAGGCCTACGGGTTCAGCCGCTGGCAGGTGGAGAAGCGGGCGCCGGCCCTGTGCCGGCGCTGCCCGCTGGCCGACCGGTGCCCGGTGCAGGACTGGCCGGACGCCCCGCTGGGCCCGGCGGTCGAGGGGCCCGACCTGGGCCGGGCACCGGTACCGGCGGGACCGGCGGAGGTGGAGGGCGGCGGCGCCGCGCAGGTGTGGCTGACGGCGGAGTCCCTCGGCGACGAGGACCCGGCGCTGGCGGCGGACCCGGACCGGCCGGCGGTGTTCGTCTTCGACGAGCCGTTGCTGCGCCGGCTCCGGCTGTCCGGGAAGCGCCTGGTGTTCCTGGCCGAGTCGCTCGGCGACCTGGCGGCGCGGCGACCCCTCGAGGTGCGCCGCGGTGTCGTCACCGAGGAGCTCGCCGGGCGCTCGCTCGCGGCGACCTGGGCGCCGGTCCCCGGCTGGGCGCGACGGGCGGCGGTCCTCCGGCCGGCGGAGGTGCACCCGTGGCCGTGGCTGGCCCGGCCCCGGACCAGCACGCTCCGCTCGTTCAGCGGTTGGCGGAAGGACCTGCGGCTCTGACCCCGCTCGGCGCGGGCGCCCGCTGGCCGCGGGGCCGGGCGACCCGGCGGACCGGGTGGCCCGGACCCCGCGGGGTCCGGCGGCTCAGAGCTGGACGGTCTCGTTCTCCGAGCCCTCGTAGCGCTGGCCGGTCGTCTTGGCCTTGACGAAGCTCAGCAGCGAGGCCACGGTGCCGCCGGGGGTGTCCCAGTACTCGCCCGTGTGACCCTCGACCTTGATCAGGACCACGCTCGGGTCCTCGGGGCCCTGGGGCAGCCAGGCCTCGACCCAGGAGTTCCACAGCTGCTTGGCCTTCGCCACGTCGTCCACGACCTGGGCCTCGCCGTCGATCGAGATCCAGGTGTCGTTCGAGCTCAGCGTGATCCCGACGTGCGGGCGGGTGGCGACCTGCGCCACCACGCTCGAGGTGCGCTCGGCGAAGAACCAGAGGTCGGCGTCGTCCTCGACGTGCTGGGCCGCCATCGGCCGGCTGACGTAGTGGCCCTCGTCGTCGGTGGTGGTGAACATCGCGATCTTGATGTCCTTGGCCAGGTCGACCAGCTTGGCCGCGCCCTGCTTGTCGTCGCTCATCGGATCCGTCTCCTCCCGGCGGGCGCCGGTCGGCGCCCACGTGTCCTCCGAGCCTGCCACGCTGCTCCACGCCGGCCGCCGGAGGGCTCCCGTCCGGTCAGCCGCGGAGGCTGCGCACCCGCCGTCGGACCTCGGTGGCCCGCTGCCGCTCATCAGCCAGCAGCAGGCCGTAGGTGAAGCCGTTGTGCCCCCGGCGCGCCCCCGCGGCCGCGCCGGCCCGCAGCAGGAAGGCCGCGGTGACGACGCTGTCCTGGTGCTCCCCCAGCTGCGTCTGCAGCTCCTCCGCCCGCCGGGCGTGCTGGGCCGCGCGGGGCCAGGCCGGCTCGGCCAGCTCCGCCGCGTACCGGGCCCGCTTCGCCGCCTTGCGGGCACGGTGCAGCCGCTCCTCCTGCTCGGGCCCGGGCTCCTCCCGGGCCGCCTGGCGCAGCCGGCGACGGGCGTTGCGGCCGGCCGCCTTGACGTACGCGCGGACGCCGTCGGCCGGGGCCGACGCGCCCTCCAGGAAGGGCGGCTCGGTCCGCCAGCGCACCAGGGCCTCCAGCAGGCCCAGCAGCCGGGCCCCGATCAGCTCCTCCTCGACGCGGTGCAGGTGCTGCGCCCGCTCCCGGCTGAGCGTGGCGTCGAGGTCGGCGGCCACCGGGCCGAGGACGAGCTCGGGGGGCAGCGCGGCCAGCTGGGCGGCGAGCCGGGCCGCGAGCACCTCCCGGTCCCGCACCTCGCCCAGCAGGCCGGACCACCACACCAGCTCCTCCTCCAGCCGTCGGGCGGGTTCGGGGTCCAGCAGGTCGCCGTACACGCGCAGCGTGCTGCGGAGACGCCGGATCGCCACCCGGGTCCGGTGCACCTTCGGGTCCCCCAGCCGGAGCGCGAGGTCGCCGCGGGCGATCTGGTCGCACTGCTCGGCCACGTAGCGGCCCACCAGGCCGGCGAGGCTGCTCGTCTCCGCCGTCGCCGCGGTCGGGGCGGCGGAGCCGAGCGCACGCTCCAGCGGGCTCGGACCGTCGTCGGGCCGGGCCCCGGCGTCCTCCAGCCGGGCGACGACAGGGGCGAGGTCGGTGTCCTCGTCACCCCCGCGGACGACGAGGGTCCGCCAGTGGTCCAGCCGGCTCTCGTGTCCGAGCGTGGTGCTGCTGGTGCGCTCGTCGACGACCTCGGCCCGCGGTCGGCCGTCGGGCCCGACCAGCCGCGTCGACGTCTGCTGCGTGCTGAGGTCGGCCACCGGCTGGAGCTCCTGCCCGCGAGTCAGCCCCAGCGCGACCCGGGTCAGGCCGGCCGGCGGCGTGCGCGCGGTGGAGGAGCTCGTCAGCTCCGCCGGGGTGGTGCCCGGCGCCAACCGGAGCAACCAGCCCGCCCCCTCCGGACCGGAGCGCCGGCGCAGGCTCGCACCGGCCGCGGCCAGGGCACCGTCGGCGGTGTCGAGGTAGCGGTCGGTCAGCGTGCGCTGGAGCACCTCGACCGCGCCGTCCGGACCGGCCAGGTCGGCCAGGTCCGGCAGCAGCAGGTCCTCCGGCGCGGCGAGCTCCACTGGTCGTGCGTCCGTGCGGGTCATGCGTCCTGGGGTCCTGTCTCCTCGGTGCTGCGGTGTCGTCGGTGCTGCGCTCGGGTCAGCTGCGCGCGAGGCCGTCGACGGCCGCGACCTGCTCGACGCTCAGCGGCACCCGGACCGCCTCGGCGTTGGCCCGGATCCGCTCGGGCCGCGACGACTTCGGGATCACCACGAAGCCGTGGGCCACGTGCCAGGCGATGACCACCTGGGCCGGGCTGACGCCGTGCTCCTCGGCGATGCCGGCCAGCACCGGGTCGTCCAGGTCGGTGGCCTTCAGCGGGCTGTACCCCTGGAGCACGACCCCGCGCTCCCGCAGCCCGTCCACCTCGGCGACGTCGTGCAGCAGCGGTCCCCACTTGATCTGGTTCACCGCGGGCGTCACGCCGACGGCGCTCGTGAGCTCGTCGATCTGCGCCAGCGAGTAGTTGCTGACGCCGACGCTGGTGGCCAACCCGTCCTGCTGCGCCTTGACCACCTGCTCCCACACCTCGGGCGCGGCGACGCCGCCGGGCGGCCAGTGCACCAGCCACAGGTCGACGTGGTCGAGGCCGAGCTTGGTCAGGCTCTCCTCGATCGTCCGCCGCTCCCGGCCGCCGTGGTCGGGCGGCAGCTTGGTGGTGACGAACACCTCGTCCCGGGGAAGCCCCGCGGCCGCGAGGGCGCGCCCGATGCCGGCCTCGTTGGCGTAGCCGGTGGCCGTGTCGAGGTGCCGGTAGCCCACCTCGAGGGCCGTGCCGACCGCCGCGGTGACGTCGTCGTCGCTGATCTGCCAGGTCCCGAAGCCCAGCAGCGGCATGGACACCGGCCCCAGGGACACACCGGGCAGGCCGTAGTTGTCTTCGCTCATGGGGTCACCGTAGCGACCGCCTCCGACACGTCGGCGGGCGCGGCCGCGGCGCCGTCCGCGGCGGCCCGGGCACACTGGTCCGGTGCCCCCGCCGAGCAAGCCGTGCCGCTCGTGCGGCCGCACGATCACCTGGCGCAAGAAGTGGGAGCGCGACTGGGACCAGGTGCTCTACTGCAGCGCCGGTTGCCGGTCCCGCGGCGTCAGCGACGCCGACCGGCAGCTGGAGGACCGGCTGCGCGCCCTGCTCCGCACCGCACCCCGCGGGGTCGGCGACGTCGAGGTCGCGCGGGCGGTCGACGCGGAGGACTGGCGCACCCACCTCGAGCCCGTCCGGCGGGCCGCGCGGCGGCTGGTCGCCGCCGGCGAGGCCGAGATCGTCCAGGCCGGCCGCGTCGTCGACGGGTCGAGGGCCACCGGCCCCGTCACCGTGCGGCGGGTGCGCTAGCCGAGGCCGAGGACCGCCAGCACCGCGTCCACGTCGAGGGGATGACCAGCGTCGGCCGCCCGCCAGGCCAGCGGGGCCGCCGCCCGCAGCCCGTCCCACGGGTCCTCCGCGGTGCCCGAGAGCGTGATGCTGCCGTCGGCCACGGTGACCCGGAGCGCGCCCACCGAGCAGCCGTCGTCGTCCGGCCGGGCGACCCGGGCGGGTTCCAGCAGGGCCCGCAGGTCGGCGCCGAGGTGCGTGGGCCGGGCGCCGTCCGGGGCCTCCAGCAGGTCGCGCGGGCCGTGCGAGCCGCTCAGCACCAGCAGGCTGTCGAGCCCGGCGGCGACCGCGCCGGCGATGTCGGTGTCCAGCCGGTCGCCGACGAAGACGGGCCGGGCGGCACCGACGCGGCGGACGGTGTCGTCGAGCAGCGGGCGGTAGGGCTTGCCGGCCACCTCGGGGCGGACCCGGACGGCCAGCTGCACGGCCGCGACCGCCGCCCCGTTGCCGGGCACCAGGCCCCGGTCGGTCGGCCGCGTCGGGTCGTCGTTGGTGGCCACCCAGTGCGCCCCGCGGTTGACGGCGATCGCCGCCTCGTTCAGCTCCTGCCAGGCCAGCTCGAATCCGAAGCCCTGGATGACGGCGACCGGGTCGTCGTCGGCCGAGCGGACCGCGACCAGCCCCTGCTCCTCGAGCGCCGCGAGCACGCCCTCGCCGCCGACCGCCAGCACCCGTGCGCCCGCCCCGAACCGGTCGCGGAGCAGGTGGGCCGCGGCCTGGGCCGAGGTCACCACGTCCTCGGGCCGGGCCTCGATGCCGAGGGACACCAGGTGCTCGGCCACCACGCCGGGCGAGCGGGCGGCGTTGTTGGTGACGTAGCCCAGCGCGACGCCCCGGCGGCGCAGCTCGGCGAGGCCCTCCGGTGCCCCCTCGACGGCCACCGGACCCAGGTAGACGACCCCGTCGAGGTCGAACAGGGCGGCGTCGTAGGCGTCGACCAGCGCCGCCGTCACCGCTCGTCCCGGTCGCGGCCGGCGACCGGCTCCTGCCCCACGGCGTCGTCCTCGTCCTCGTCGTCGTCCTCGTCGAAGTCGATCCGCAGGCCGTCGATCTCGTCGACCCGGAGGGCGGCGTCGGTCTCCTGCTCGGGGTCGAGCTTGGCCGCGGCGACGAACCAGCGACGGGCCTCGGCCGGCTCGCCGTCCACCAGCAGCGCCTCGGCGTAGGCGTAGCGGAGGCGGGCGACGGCGCCCTGCAGGCCCGGGCGGACCGTCTGGTCCTGCACCGCCCGCTCCAGCAGCCGCCGGGCCTCCGCGGCCTGGCCGAGGTCGCGCCGCGCCCCGGACTCGACGATCGTCATCTCGATCCGCAGCGCCGGGTCCAGCTCCAGCCGGTCGGCCTCCCGCGCCAGCTTGAGCGCGTGGTCCGGGCGGCCCAGCGCCCGCTCGCAGTCCGCCATCACCGGCAGGTAGTCGTCGGTGCCGGTCATCCGGCGGAGCGCCCGGTACTCGCTGAGCGCGACGTCCCAGCGCCCGGAGGCGTAGGCGGTCTCGGCGGCCGCCTCGCGGACCAGCGGCAGCCGGGCGGCGCGCCGGCGGGCGGCCTCGGCGTGCCGGTAGGCGAGCTCGGGGTCAGCCTCGATCATCTGGCCGGCGACCACCAGGTGCGACGCGACGATCTCGGCCAGCTCCTTGGGCAGTCCGCGCAGCTCGGCGCGGGCCGCCCGGTGCAGCTCCCGGACGTCGACGCCCTCGGGGATCGGCGGCTCGTCGGCCCGGCGGGCCAGACCCGGACGCGGCGGCTCGTCCCGCCGCGGCGGGCGGCGGTCGTCCCCGCCGGCCGGGCCACCACGGCGGTCGGCGCCGGGCCGGTCCGGGCGACCGCCACGTTCCGGACGACCGCGGTCGGGACGGTCCCCGCGCGGAGAGCCCGAGCGGGCGGGCCGCTCGTCCCAGGGCCGGGGGTCGCGGGTCCCGCGGGCTCCACGGCTCTCGGTGGGACGGCTGGAGGCCGGCCGGGCGGCGGAGGGACGGTCACCACGACCGCCGCCGGCGCGGTCCGGGCGGTCCGAGCGCGGAGGTCGGTCATCGCGCTGGTAGCGGTCGTCACGGGGTGGCCGGTCCGCGCGGGGCGCCCGGTCGTAGCGGTCGGTGCGCTCGCCCCGGCCGCCCCGGTCGTCACGAGCGGGCCGGTCGTCACGGGCGGGCCGGTCGTCACGGGCGGGCCGGACGTCGCGCTGGAAGCGGTCGTCACGGGCCGCCCGGTCGTCACGCTGGTAGCGGTCGTCACGGGGGGGCCGGTCGTCGCGACGGCCCGCTCCGCGGTCGGGGCGCTGACCCCGGTCGGGACGGTCGCCGCGGTCCGCTCCGGCACCCCCCTCGGGCCGCGGGCCGCGACGGACGGGGCCGCTGCGGTCGGGTCGGCCCGCGGCGCTGCCGCGTGGCCGGGAACCCCCGGGGCGCCCGCCCCGGCTCTCACCCTCGGCACGGCCGGAGCCCTCGGGGTCGCGACGGTCAGGGCGGTTCGGCTGGTCCACCGTCCAATCCTCCTCGCCCGCCGTCCCGGTGGCAAAGCGGGCGGCCCGCCGCGCTCAGGCGATGACCACCTCGGGGCCGGCAGCGGCGAGCTCACGGACCAGCTCGGGGTCGGCGCGCACGCCGTGACCACCTGGTCGACCTCGCCCAGCGTCGCGGAGGAGCAGGACGAGGTGCGGCCGGACGTGCCCGAGATGACCGGTGGTCCGGCTCGGCTCGTGAGGCACCCTCCCCGCGCTGGACCCCGTCGACGGCGTGGGTTAGCCTCCGCGGGACAGCAGCGGAGCCGCGGCCCCGTCCGTCGACCGAGGGTGGTGACGCAGGTGGGCTCCAGGGCGTGCCAGGACGGTCGGGACGGCGCGGCGACCGGGACGGACGCCTCATGAGGGCCGTCGTCTTCCACGAGCCCGGGCGCTTCTCCGTCGACGAGGTGCCGGAGCCCGTCGCCGGCCCCCGGCAGGTGGTCGTGCGGGTGGAGGCCGTCGGGATCTGCGGCACGGACGTGCACGTGCTGGACGGGGAGTTCGCACCGACCCGCTACCCGATCATCCCGGGTCACGAGACGTCCGGCGTCGTGGAGTCGGTCGGCAGCGACGTGCACGAGCTGAGCCCCGGCGACCGGGTCTCGGTCGACCCCACCCTGTACTGCGGCGAGTGCCAGTTCTGCACGGCGGGCCGGACGAACCTGTGCGAGCGCTGGGACGGCTCGGGCGTCGCCCGCACGAACGGCTCCACCGCGGAGCTCACCGTCGCCCCCGTCCGCAACGTGCACCGGCTGCCCGACGGCGTGGACCTGGCGCTGGCGGCCCTCGTCGAACCGCTGGCCTGCGCCATCCACGGCTACGACCTGCTGCCGCGGCGGATGGGCGAGCACTACCTCGTCTACGGCGCCGGCACGATGGGGCTGATGATGGCCCAGCTCGCCCCGCGGGCCGGAGCGGCCTCGGTCACGGTGGTCGACCGGCTGCCGGAGCGCCTCGAGACGGCCCGGCGGGTCGGGATCAGCCGGGTGGGCACGTCCGCGGACGACGTGCAGCGCCTCGGCGGCTGGGACGTCGTCATCGACTGCACGGGCGCACCCGCCGCCATCGAGGACGGGCTGTCGCGGGTGCGGCGCGGCGGCACCTTCCAGCAGTTCGGGGTCGCCCCGGTGGACGCCACCGCGACCTTCTCCCCCTTCCGGGTCTACCACGACGAGATCTCGGTGGTGGGGTCGATGGCCGAGCTGCGGTCCTACGCCCGGGCGGTGGAGATGTTCGCCGCCGGAGCCCTCGACGCGCCCGCGATGGTCAGCCACGCGTTCCCGCTCGACGGCTACGGCCTCGCCCTGTTCCGTCGCGGAGCGGGACGCAAGCTGCAGATCCGCCCCGGCTCCGCGACCGCCGTGGAGCTGGGCGGCTCGTGACCGTCGGCGTGACCCGGCGCCGCTCGGGCTCGCGCCACCGGGCCATCGCCCGCTGGCTCGCCGTCGAGGGCCGGTGGGCCTCCTCGTGGTCGCCGCCAGTCCGGAGCCAGCGATACTGCAACCCTTCACCGAGCGCGGCCTGCCGGTCACCGTCACGCCGCCTCGCGACCCCGGAGCACAGGAGATGACGTGACGTACGTAGCCGGTGTGGATTCCTCCACCCAGTCGGTCAAGGTGGTGGTCTGCGACGCCGAGACAGGTGCCGTGGTCCGCTCGGGGCGCGCAGCCCACCCCGACGGCACCGAGGTGACGGCGGCGGCCTGGTGGGACGCCTACCGGAGCGCGACCGCCGACCCCGCCCTCCTGGACGGCGTCGAGGCGCTCGCGGTCGGCGGCCAGCAGCACGGGATGGTGACACTGGACGAGTCGGGCGAGCTGGTCCGCGACGCCCTGCTCTGGAACGACAACCGGTCGGCGCGCGACGCGCGGGACCTGATCGACGAGCTCGGCGGCGCGGCCGCCTGGGCCGACGCCGTGGGCACCGTGCCGGTCGCCTCCATGACGGTGACCAAGCTGCGCTGGCTGGCCCGCGCGGAGCCCGAGCACGCCGCCCGGACGCACGCCGTCGTGCTGCCGCACGACTGGCTCACCTGGCAGCTCGGCGGCCGCAGCTTCGACCCGGTCACCGACCGCGGTGATGCGTCCGGCACCTGCTACTTCGACGCCACCGCCGACCGGTACCGCGACGACCTCGTCCGCCGGGCCATCGGCCACGACCTCGCGCTCCCCCGGGTGGCCCGTCCCGACGAGGTGGTCGGCCACACGCCCGAGGGCATCGCGATCGCCGCGGGGACCGGCGACAACATGGCGGCGGGGTTGGGACTGGGGCTGCGGGAGCAGGAGGCCGTCGTCTCCCTCGGCACCAGCGGTACCGCGTTCACCCGCAGCACCGCGCAGACCCACGAGCCGACGGGCACGGTGGCCGGCTTCGCCGACGCCACCGGCGCGTTCCTGCCGCTGGTCTGCACCCTGAACGGGGCGCGCAACCTGGTGGCGGCCGCCGAGCTGCTCGGCGTGAGCCTGGACGAGCTGAGCCGGCTCGCGCTGTCGGCCGAGCCGGGCAGCGGGGGCCTGACCTTCCTGCCCTACCTGGAGGGCGAGCGCACGCCGCCGCTCCCGGACGCCCGCGGGGAGCTCCTCGGTCTGACGTTGAGGAACATGACGCCGGCGAACGTCGCCCGCGCGACCATCGAAGGTGTCCTGTGGAGCCTCGCCTACGGCGTGCAGGTGCTCCAGGAGCAGACGGGGCCGGTCACCGCCATCACCCTGACGGGCGGCGCGTCCCAGTCCGACGCCGTCCGGCGCATCGCGCCCGCGGTGTTCGGGCTGCCCATCCGGGTCACCGACACCTTCGAGAGCGTGGCCGTCGGAGCCGCGCGCCAGGCCGCCTGGGCGCTCACCGGTGCGCTGCCCGACTGGCCGGTCCCCGTGCTGAGCGAGCACGAGCCGACGACCGCCGACCAGGTGGCCGCGACCGAGCTCAGCGAGCGCTACCGCGCCGTGCTGCTGGAGCGCCACCCGTCGACGGGCGCCGTCGCCCTCTCCACGGAGACCGCCGGCTGAGCCCTGGTCCGCCGAACGCAGCGAGGGGGGCACGCCAGCCGGCGTGCCCCCCCCTCTGCACTGTCCTGACGTGCCCAGACGTGGAAATACTTCAAGCCCGACCCCGAAAGGGTCAGGCTTGAAGTGTGTTGTCCGGCGACGTCCTAGTCTCCCACACGGTCCCCCGTGCAGTACCATCGGCGCTGAAAGGCTTAACTTCCGGGTTCGGAATGGGACCGGGTGTTTCCCTAACGCTGTGATCACCGAAACTCTATGAAGATACCTGCGCAAACCCCCCGCACCCAACCCCCACCAAACCCGAAGAGGGAGATGAGAGTGGTGCTCGGGGGTTCCCGACCGTATCTCGAGAACCTCACAGTGGACGCGTAGCATCTTTGTAGAAAACAAGCCCTCGGCCTATTAGTATCGGTCAGCTCCACACATTACTGTGCTTCCACATCCGACCTATCACCCAGTGATCTGCTGGGGGCCTTACCAGGTTACCCTGTGGGAGCCATCATCTTGGAGCGTGCTTCCCGCTTAGATGCTTTCAGCGGTTATCACTTCCGAACGTAGCCAACCAGCCGTGCCCTTGGCAGGACAACTGGCACACCAGAGGTTCGTCCGTCCCGGTCCTCTCGTACTAAGGACAGCTCTCCTCAAGACTCCTACGCGCGCAGCGGATAGGGACCGAACTGTCTCACGACGTTCTAAACCCAGCTCGCGTGCCGCTTTAATGGGCGAACAGCCCAACCCTTGGGACCGACTCCAGCCCCAGGATGCGACGAGCCGACATCGAGGTGCCAAACCATGCCGTCGCTATGGACGCTCGGGCAAGATCAGCCTGTTATCCCCGGGGTACCTTTTATCCGTTGAGTGACGGCGCTTCCACATGCCACCGTCAGATCACTAGTCCCGACTTTCGTCCCTGCTCGAGGTGTCCCTCTCACAGTCAAGCTCCCTTGTGCACTTACACTCGAAACCTGATTGCCAACCAGGCTGAGGGAACCTTTGGGCGCCTCCGTTACCTTTTAGGAGGCGACCGCCCCAGTCAAACTACCCATCAGGCACTGTTCCTGATCCAGATAATGGACCTAGGTTAGATATCCAGAACAGCCAGAGTGGTATTTCAACGATGACTCCACAACCACTGGCGTGGCCGCTTCACAGTCTCCCACCTATCCTACACAAGCTGTACCGAACACCAATACCAAACTATAGTAAAGGTCCCGGGGTCTTTCCGTCCTGCTGCGCGTAACGAGCATCTTTACTCGTAGTGCAATTTCGCCGAGTCCATGGTCGAGACAGCGCCCAAGTCGTTACGCCATTCGTGCAGGTCGGAACTTACCCGACAAGGAATTTCGCTACCTTAGGATGGTTATAGTTACCACCGCCGTTTACTGGCGCTTAAGTTCAGAGCTTCGCCTTTCAGCTAACCCTTCCCCTTAACGTTCCAGCACCGGGCAGGCGTCAGTCCGTATACATCGTCTTGCGACTTGGCACGGACCTGTGTTTTTAGTAAACAGTCGCTTGGGCCTGGTCTCTGCGGCCTCCCACGCCTTCCGGAGTAAATCCGTCAACATGGTCGGCCCCCCTTATCCCGAAGTTACGGGGGCATTTTGCCGAGTTCCTTAACCATGGTTATCTCGATCACCTTGGTATTCTCTACCTGACCACCTGTGTCGGTTTAGGGTACGGGCGGCTCAACAACTCGCTCACGAAGGTTTTCTAGGCAGCATAGGATCACCCACTCGCCCACCCGTAAGTGGACCAGCCGTCATGTCTCAGGCACAAGAGGTGCGGATTTACCTACACCTCGCCCTACGCACTTAGCCCGGGACTACCATCGCCCGGGATGGGCTACCTTCCTGCGTCACTCCGCAGCTTGCCTACTACAAGATCGGGTCACAGACTCACTGACCATTGACCCGAAGGTCGCCGGCAGCTCGCGTGCTTAGCATCACTCGATTCGGCATGATCGTTGCAGCGCCGGTACGGGAATATCAACCCGTTGTCCATCGACTACGCCTGTCGGCCTCGCCTTAGGTCCCGACTTACCCAGGGCAGATTAGCTTGACCCTGGAACCCTTGGTCTTTCGGTGGAGGAGTTTCTCACTCCTCATTCGCTACTCATGCCTGCATTCTCACTCGTGTGCTCTCCACGGCTGGATCACTCCGCCGCTTCATCGCGCACACGACGCTCCCCTACCCATCCACACACCTGGACCCACAAGGGGCCGAGTTAACATGTGAATGACACAGCTTCGGCGGATTGCTTGAGCCCCGCTAAATTGTCGGCGCAGAACCACTTGACCAGTGAGCTATTACGCACTCTTTCAAGGGTGGCTGCTTCCAAGCCAACCTCCTGGTTGTCTGCGCAGCTCCACATCCTTTTCCACTTAGCAACCGCTTAGGGGCCTTAGCTGGTGTTCTGGGCTGTTTCCCTCTCGACTACGAACCTTATCGCCCGCAGTCTCACTGCCGCGCTCTCACTTACCGGCATTCGGAGTTTGGCTAATTTCGGTAAGCTTGTGGGCCCCCTAGACTATCCAGTGCTCTACCTCCGGCAAGAAACACGCGACGCTGCACCTATATGCATTTCGGGGAGAACCAGCTATCACGGAGTTTGATTGGCCTTTCACCCCTATCCACAGCTCATCCCCCAGGTTTTCAACCCTGGTGGGTTCGGGCCTCCACGACGTCTTACCGTCGCTTCACCCTGGCCATGGATAGATCACTCCGCTTCGGGTCTAGAGCACGCGACTCAATCGCCCTATTCGGACTCGCTTTCGCTACGGCTTCCCCACACGGGTTAACCTCGCCACGTACCACTAACTCGCAGGCTCATTCTTCAAAAGGCACGCCGTCACATCCACGCAAGCGTGTTTGCTCCGACGGATTGTAGGCAATCGGTTTCAGGTACTATTTCACTCCCCTCCCGGGGTACTTTTCACCTTTCCCTCACGGTACTTGTCCGCTATCGGTCACCAAGGAGTATTTAGGCTTAGCAGGTGGTCCTGCCAGATTCACACCGAATTTCAGGGGTTCGGTGCTACTTGGGGTAACGCTCAGCAGTGATCGTCTTACGTCTACAGGGGTGTTACCTTCTATGCCGGACCATCCCAGAGTCCTTCGACTTCAACGATCATTTCTTACTGCTCGGCTGCTTGACAGCACAACCCGAACGGCCCCACAACACCACATGCGCAACGCCTGTCAGCTATCACACGCACCTGGTTTGGCCTCTTCCGCGTTCGCTCGCCACTACTGACGGAATCACTGTTGTTTTCTTTTCCTGTGGGTACTGAGATGTTTCACTTCCCCACGTTCCCTCCTACTGCCCTATATATTCAGGCAGAGGTCGCCGGACATTACTCCGGTTTCTTTCGAGGTTTCCCTATTCGGAGATCCCCGGATCGAAGCTCGTTTACCAGCTCCCCGGGGCTTATCGCAGGTTACAACGTCCTTCATCGGCTCTTGGTGCCTAGGCATCCACCGATTGCCCTTAGTAGCTTGTTAATTACTACAAAGATGCTCGCGTCCACTGTGAAGTTCTCAACACACGGGCGGAAACCAGACCCAACCACCCCCAAAGGACAGCCGGCATCGGTCCGCACTGAAAGCCACCCACCGAAGTGAGCGAACCCTCAGGACCTAACAGCGTGCTCAGGCCCACCCACCCTCACCTCGAGGTTCCACTCCCCACCCCCAGCAAAGCCGGGAACGAAGTTGTACTGACGAAGATCAGATCGATGAGCTTAATAGTCAATGTTCCACATTCCGGCGCCCGACCGGCTACACACGTTCGGTGTAGAACCGGCCGACATGAACACACCTTTTGAGTGTGCCATATGGCTCCTTAGAAAGGAGGTGATCCAGCCGCACCTTCCGGTACGGCTACCTTGTTACGACTTAGTCCTAATCGCCAGTCCCACCTTAGACGGCTCCCTCCCACAAGGGGTTGAGCCACCGGCTTCGGGTGTTACCGACTTTCATGACTTGACGGGCGGTGTGTACAAGGCCCGGGAACGTATTCACCGCAGCGTTGCTGATCTGCGATTACTAGCGACTCCGACTTCATGGGGTCGAGTTGCAGACCCCAATCCGAACTGAGACTGGCTTTTTGGGATTCGCTCCACCTTGCGGTATCGCAGCCCTTTGTACCAGCCATTGTAGCATGCGTGAAGCCCTGGACTTAAGGGGCATGATGACTTGACGTCATCCCCACCTTCCTCCGAGTTGACCCCGGCAGTCTCCTATGAGTCCCCACCATTACGTGCTGGCAACATAGAACGAGGGTTGCGCTCGTTGCGGGACTTAACCCAACATCTCACGACACGAGCTGACGACAGCCATGCACCACCTGTATACCGACCTTGCGGGGGCTACATCTCTGCAGCTTTCCGGCATATGTCAAACCCAGGTAAGGTTCTTCGCGTTGCATCGAATTAATCCGCATGCTCCGCCGCTTGTGCGGGCCCCCGTCAATTCCTTTGAGTTTTAGCCTTGCGGCCGTACTCCCCAGGCGGGGCACTTAATGCGTTAGCTGCGGCACGGAGAACGTGGAATGTCCCCCACACCTAGTGCCCACCGTTTACGGCGTGGACTACCAGGGTATCTAAGCCTGTTTGCTCCCCACGCTTTCGCTTCTCAGCGTCAGGTAATGCCCAGAGAACCGCCTTCGCCACCGGTGTTCCTCCTGATATCTGCGCATTCCACCGCTCCACCAGGAATTCCGTTCTCCCCTGCATCCCTCTAGTCCGCCCGTATCAAAAGCAGGCTCAGGGTTAAGCCCTGAGTTTTCACTTCTGACGCGACGAACCGCCTACAAGCCCTTTACGCCCAATAATTCCGGACAACGCTCGGACCCTACGTATCACCGCGGCTGCTGGCACGTAGTTAGCCGGTCCTTCTTCTGTAGGTACCGTCAGTCACCCTTCGTCCCTACTGAAAGCGGTTTACAACCCGAAGGCCGTCATCCCGCACGCGGCGTTGCTGCATCAGGCTTGCGCCCATTGTGCAATATTCCCCACTGCTGCCTCCCGTAGGAGTCTGGGCCGTATCTCAGTCCCAGTGTGGCCGGTCGCCCTCTCAGGCCGGCTACCCGTCGAAGCCTTGGTGAGCCATTACCTCACCAACAAGCTGATAGGCCGCGAGCCCATCCCTGACCGCCGGAGCTTTCCACCACCCCCCAGGAAGGAGACGATGAATATCTGGTATTAGCAGCTGTTTCCAACTGTTATTCCAGAGTCAAGGGCAGGTTGCTCACGTGTTACTCACCCGTTCGCCACTCGTGTACCCCCGAAGGGGCCTTACCGTTCGACTTGCATGTGTTAAGCACGCCGCCAGCGTTCGTCCTGAGCCAGGATCAAACTCTCCGTTGAAAAATATCGCAAAACCAACCAACCCCGAAAGGCCAGCCAGCAACAGCGTCAAAAACAACGAGTTCAACCACTGACAGAACCCAATAGCTGGGTCAATCAACAATCAATCTCAAAGGAATCCGACCCAACCCAACCCCGACCCACCCCGAAGGACAGACCAGAACCAAGCCAGGCACGGGTTTCAATTAGTGCATATTTGGCATTGACTTTAAGCACGCTGTTAAGTTCTCAAGACTCGCTCACACACCGCACCAGGCTTTTCAATTCCCGGCTTGGGGCGACTCGTAATACTTTAGTCCGGCTCTTTCCCCGAGTCAAATCGAGTTCCGCACCGGACTTTTTCTCCCCACTCTCAGCTGACCACCAGGAGAACTGCTGCCAAATGGGCAGACAGATCCCTCGTCGGATCGTGCTGAAGGTTGGTCCCCCGGGCCGGCCACCAGGTCTTCGACCGGCGTCCCGCACCCTCAGGGCTCGGACTACGTTACGCGGAGGTGACGGATGAGTCAACTCCGAGCCCGCAGCCCAGGTCGTGCACCCCAGGACAACGGTCCGTCCGGGACGAGCGACTCAGCTGAGCGCAACTCGACCCTGACGTGACCTTCCAGGGGTTGCCCTCCCGGTCGGCCACCGACTCTGGTGAACCAGAGCTCGTGGTGTCCTGCATCCCGTTGGGGCTTGGACAACACTACGGTTCGCCGGGCCCCTGCTCAACTCGACGGGCTGTGGCCTCCCTCACAGCCACCGCCCCGCTGGCCCGACCGCTCAGGAGCCGACCCTCACCGTCACCGCTCCCACGGTCCGCTTGCCCCGCCGGGCGATGACGTACCGACCGTGGAGCAGGTCGTCCGGGCTCAGCACGGCGTCGACGTCGGACACCTTGACGTTGTTGATGTAGGCCCCTCCCTCGGCGATGGCCCGCCGCGCCGCCCCCCGCGAGGCGACCACCCCGCTCCGCTCGAGGACCTCGACGACGCTCGGCAGCTGCGCGGGTGCCCCCAGGTCCACGACCCCGAGCTCGGCCACCACCCCCTCGAGCACCGGACCGGTCAGGTCGCGCAGGTCCGACCGGCCGAACAGGGCGGCGGCGGCGGCCACCGCCGCGTCGCGCTCCGCCGGTGAGTGCACCAGGGCCGTGACGTCGTCGGCCAGGGCCTTCTGGGCCAGGCGCAGGTGCGGCTGCTCGCGGGTGGACCGCTCCAGCTCCTCGATCTCCGCCCGCGTGCGGGAGCTGAACACCTTGAGGTACTCGACCACCTTCGCGTCCTCGGCGTTGAGGAAGAACTGGTGGAAGGCGTAGGGCGAGGTCATCGCAGGGTCCAGCCAGACCGTCCCGCCCTCGGTCTTCCCGAACTTGGTGCCGTCCGCCTTGGTCAGCAGCGGGGTCGCCAGCGCGTGCACCCGCGCGCCCTCGGCCCGACGGACCAGCTCGACGCCGGCGGTGATGTTGCCCCACTGGTCGCTGCCCCCGAACTGCAGGGTGCAGCCCTGGCTGCGGAACAGCTCCAGGTAGTCCATCGACTGGAGCAGCACGTAGGAGAACTCGGTGTAGGAGATGCCGTCCTCCAACCGGTTCCGGACGACGTCTCGGGCCAGCATCCGGTTCACCGGGAAGTGCTTGCCGACGTCGCGGAGGAAGTCCAGGACCGACAGGGGTCCGGTCCAGTCGAGGTTGTTCACCACCCGCGCGGCGTTCGGCCCGGAGAAGTCGAGGTACCTCTCCACCTGGCTGCGGATCCGCTCCACCCAGCCGGCGACCGTCTCGGGGGAGTTCAGCGTCCGCTCGCCGGAGTCCTTCGGGTCCCCGATCATCCCCGTCGAGCCGCCGACGAGCAGCAGCGGCCGGTGGCCGGCGGCCTGCAGGTGGCGGGCCACCATCAGCTGCACGAGGTTCCCGAAGTGGATGCTCGGCGCTGTCGGGTCGAAGCCGACGTAGAAGGTTACCGGACCTGCCTCGAGGTGGTCGGCCAGCGCCTCCTCGTCGGTCGAGTTGGCCAGCAGGCCCCGCCACTTCAGCTCGTCCAGCACCGCGCTCGTCACGGTCGACCACCCTACTGACCGGCTGTCGTCCCGGCTCGCCCGCTCCGCCCCCACCGGGAGCGGCGATCGGACCGTCAGCCCCGGCCCGGAGACTCCGCGGCCCAGCGCTGCAGGCGCTCGCGCACCCCGACGAGCTCGGCCAGCTGCTCGCGGACCCGGACCGTCGCCGTCCCCCCGCGGCCGTCCCGGGAGTCGATCGAACCCGCGACGGTGAGCACGTCGAGCACCCCCGGTCCGAGGTCCGGTGAGATCGCGGTCAGCATCGCCGGCGTGAGGTCGGAGAGCTCGAGCCCCTGCTGCTCGCAGTAGCGGACGGTCGCCCCGGCGACGTGGTGCGCCCGGGCGAAGGGGACCCGCTGCCGCACCAGCCAGTCGGCCACGTCGGTGGCCAGCGAGAACCCGCGCGGGGCGAGGTCCGCCAGCCGGTCCGGGTGGAACGTCAACGTCGCGACCATCCCGGCCACGGCCGGCACCAGCACCAGCAGCTGGTCCACGGAGTCGAAGACCGGTTCCTTGTCCTCCTGCAGGTCGCGGTTGTAGGCCAGCGGCAGGCCCTTGAGGGTAGCCAGCAGGCCGGTGAGGTTACCCAGCACCCGACCCGCCTTGCCGCGCGCCAGCTCGGCGACGTCCGGGTTCTTCTTCTGCGGCATGATGCTGGACCCGGTCGACCAGGCGTCGGCGAGCGTGGCGAAGCCGAACTCGTGGGTGCACCAGAGGATGACGTCCTCGCTGAGCCGGGAGAGGTCGACCCCCACCTGGGCCAGCACCCACGCCGCCTCCGCGACGACGTCCCGGGCCGCGGTGCCGTCGATGGAGTTGGGCACGCTGCCCGCGAACCCGAGCTCGGCCGCCACCGCCTCGGGGTCGAGCCCCAGGGAGGTGCCGGCCAGCGCGCCCGAGCCGTAGGGGCTCAGGGCCAGCCGGCGGTCGAGGTCGACGAGCCGGTCGACGTCGCGCAGCAGGGGCCAGGCGTGCGCCAGCAGGTGGTGGGACAGCAGCACCGGCTGGGCGTGCTGCAGGTGGGTGCGTCCGGGCATCGGCACGCCGAGGTGACGCTCGGCCTGCGCCTCCAGGGCCGCGACCACGCCCAGCACCTCGGCCGCCACCCCGCGCAGGGCGTCGCGCAGGTAGAGCCGGATCAGGGTGGCGATCTGGTCGTTGCGGGACCGGCCTGCCCGCAGGCGGCCGCCCAGCTCCGGTCCGACGCGTTCCACCAGCCCGCGCTCGAGCGCCCCGTGCACGTCCTCGTCGGTCGGGGCGGGGCCGAACGCCCCCGACGCCACGTCGGTGGCCAGGGCGTCGAGGCCCGCGAGCATGACCGCCAGCTCGTCGTCACCCAGCAGGTCCGCCGCGTGCAGCGCCCGGGCGTGCGCCCGCGACCCGGCCAGGTCGTAGGGCGCCAGCCGCCAGTCGAAGTGGGTGGACCGGCTGAGCGCGGCCATCGCCTCCGCCGGTCCGCCGGCGAAGCGGCCGCCCCAGAGCCGGCCCTCGTGCTGCTCCGTCACCGGCTCAGCTCCGCGCACCACTGGGCCGGCCGGTCGAGAGCTCGTCCCGGCGGGCGGCCAGCTTGCTCGACATCCCGTAGATCTCGATGAAGCCGCGGGCCTGGGACTGGTCGAAGCTGTCGCCCTCGTCGTAGGTGGCCAGGTTGAAGTCGTACAGGCTGGTGCCGCTGCGCCGACCGGTCACCGTGGCGCGGCCGCCGTGCAGCGTCATCCGGATCTCCCCGGTGACCGCCGACTGCGCCTCGTCGATGAACGTGTCCAGCGCCCGCTTGAGCGGGGAGAACCACTGCCCGTCGTAGACGAGCTCGCCCCAGCGCTGGTCGACGCCGCGCTTGTAGCGGGCCAGCTCGCGCTCGATGGTCACGTTCTCGAGCTCCATGTGCGCGGTGATCAGCGCGATGGCGCCGGGCGCCTCGTACACCTCGCGGCTCTTGATGCCCACCAGCCGGTCCTCGACCATGTCGAGGCGGCCGACGCCCTGGCCGCCCGCACGGGTGTTGAGCTGCTGGATGGCCTCCAGCACGGAGACCCGCGTGCCGTCGATCGCCACCGGGACGCCGGCCTCGAAGCTGATCGTCACCTCGTCGGCCTCGCGCTGCACGGTCGGGTCGGCGGTGTAGTCGTACACGTCCTCGATCGGCCCGTTCCAGATGTCCTCGAGGAACCCGGTCTCCACCGCGCGCCCCCAGACGTTCTGGTCGATGGAGTAGGGCGACTTCTTGCTCTGGTTGATCGGCAGCCCCTTCTCCTCCGCGTACGCGATGGCCTTCTCACGGGTCCAGGCGTAGTCACGGACGGGCGCGATGACCTTGAGGTCGGGAGCGAGGTTGGCGATGCCGACCTCGAAGCGGACCTGGTCGTTGCCCTTGCCGGTGCAGCCGTGGGAGACGACGGTGGCGCCGTGCTCGCGGGCCGCCTCGGCGAGGTGCCGGACGATCAGCGGCCGCGACAGCGCGCTGACCAGGGGGTAGCGGTCCATGTAGAGGGCGTTGGCGCGCAGCGCCGGCAGGCAGAAGTCCTCCGCGAACTCGTCCTTGGCGTCGACGACGACGGACTCGACCGCGCCGCAGTCCAGGGCGCGCTGGCGGATGAGCTCCATGTCCTCTCCGCCCTGGCCGACGTCGACGGCCACGGCCACGACCTCCTGCCCGGTCTCTTCGGTCAGCCAGCCGATGCAGACGCTGGTGTCGAGTCCGCCGGAGTAGGCGAGGACGATCCGATCGCTCACGAGTTGAGTCCTTTGCTGTCGTTCGGGGTGGGGTGCGGGTCAGCGGGGGTGGGGAGGCCGGCGGCGTCCTTGCCGGTGCGCTCGCCGCGGCTCATGGTGAGCAGCCGGTCGGCCAGCGCGGCCCCGCCCTCCGGGCTGCGGGTGATGAGCAGGATGGTGTCGTCCCCGGCGATGGTGCCGAGGATGGTCTCCCAGCCGACGCGGTCGATGGCCGAGGCGAAGTACTGGGCGGCGCCGGGCGGGGTGCGCACGACGACGAGGTTGGCCGATGGCTCGGCCGAGACGAGCACCTCGGCGCACAGCCGGGCCAGCCGCGCCTCGAAGGTCGCGAACTCCCCGACGTGCGGGGTCCGGTCGCCGCCGTCGCCGGGCACGGCGTACACCAGGTGGCCGCCGGCCCCGCGCACCCGGAGGGCGCCGACCTCGACGAGGTCCCGGGACAGGGTGCCCTGGGTGACCTGGGCGCCCTCGGCCGCCAGCAGCTCGGCCAGCTCGGTCTGCGAGCGCACCTGGTGGGTGCCGAGCAGCGCGATGATCCGCGCGTGCCGGGCGGTCTTGGTGAGCGGGGCGGTGGGGGCGGTCATGGTCACCCGTCCTCCCCGGCGGCCCAGCCGGCGAGCAGCACCAGGACGGCCTTCTGCACGTGCCGGCGGTTCTCGGCCTCGTCCCACACGACCGACTGGGGGCCGTCCAGGACCTCGGCGTCGATCTCCTGGCCGCGGTAGGCGGGCAGGCAGTGCAGCACGAGGGCGTCCGGCGCGGCCCGGGCGAGCAGCGCGCTGGTCAGGCTGTAGGGGCTGAACACCGCCACCCGGTCGACGCCGTCACCCTCCTGCCCCATCGAGACCCAGGTGTCGGTGGCCACGACGTCGGCGCCGGCGACCGCGGCGGCCGGGTCGTCGAGGACCGCCACGCTGCCCCCGGTCGTGGCGGCGACAGCGGCGGCCCGCGCGAGGACCTCGGGCGACGGCTGGAAGCCCGCCGGGGCGCCGACCCGCACGTGCAACCCGGCCGTCGCGCCACCCAGCAGGTAGGAGGCCGCCATGTTGTTGGCGCCGTCGCCGAGGTAGGTCAGGGTCAGCCCCTCGAGCCGGCCGCGGTGCTCCCGCACGGTGAGCAGGTCGGCCAGGATCTGGCAGGGGTGGAAGTCGTCGGTGAGGGCGTTGACCACCGGCACCCCGGCGTGGGCGGCCATCGTCTCCAGGTCGGCCTGGGCGAAGGTCCGCCAGACGACCGCCGACGCCTGCCGGCCGAGCACCCGGGCCACGTCGGCGACCGACTCCCGCACGCCGACGCCGGCCAGCCGGGCGTCGACGATCATCGGGTGACCGCCGAGCTCGGCGATCCCGGCGGCGAACGACGCCTGGGTGCGCAGGGTCGGCTTGTCGAACAGCACGGCGACGCTCTGCGGCCCGGCGAGGGGCTTCAGCCGGTACGGCTCGGCCTTGAGGGCGCTCGCCAGGTCGAGGACGGTGGCCTGCTCGGCCGGGCTGAGGTCGTCGTCGGCCAGGAAGTGCCGCAGCGTGCCGGTCACGCCGCGGCCGTCCGGCTGGCGTCGAGCAGGCCGGGGAGGGCCGCGGTGAAGGTGTCGAGCTGGGCCGCAGTGGTGATCAGCGGCGGCGCGAGCCGGAGGACGTCCGGCCGGGGCGCGTTGATGACGAAGCCGGCGTCGAGGGCGGCGTCGCTGACGGCGGCCGCCACCGGCTCGGTCAGCACGATCCCGCGCAGCAGCCCCCGGCCCCGGACGCCAGCGACCAGTGGGTGCCCCAGCCCGGTCACCGTCGCGGCCAGGTGCTCCCCCATCGCCGTGGCGTGCTCGAGCAGGCCGTCGCGCTCGATGACGGCGATGACCGCCAGCCCGGCGATGGCCGCGACGGGGTTGCCGCCGAAGGTGCTGCCGTGGCTGCCGGGCTGCAGCATCGTGGCGGCCCGGCCGCGGGCGACGCAGGCGCCGACCGGGAAGCCGTTGCCCAGACCCTTGGCCAGCGTGACCACGTCGGCGCGGACGCCGTCGGCGACGTGGGCCAGCCAGGCGCCGGTCCGGCCCATCCCCGTCTGCACCTCGTCGATCCACAGCAGGGCACCGGCGGCGTCGCAGAGCGCGCGGGCCCGCGCGAGGTAGCCGGCGGGCGGCTCGACGATGCCGTTCTCGCCCTGCAGCGGCTCGAGGACCACGGCGGCGACGGTGTCGTCCAGCTCGGCGGCGAGCGCGGCGGCGTCGCCGTAGGGGACGAAGACGACGTCGCCGGGCAGCGGCTCGAACGGCGCCCGGTACTTGGGGTTGTGGGTGATCGCCAGCGCCCCGAGGGAACGGCCGTGGAAGGCGCCCTCGGTGGAGATGATCTTGGTCCGGCCGGTCATCCGGGTGAGCTTGAAGGCCGCCTCGTTGGCCTCGGTGCCGGAGTTGGTGAAGAAGACGCGGGCGTCGCCGGGCCCGTCGGGGTCGACCATGGCGGCCAGCCGTTCGGCCAGCGCCACCTGGGCGGGCGTCGCGAAGAAGTTCGACACGTGCCCGAGGGTCGCGATCTGGCCGGTGACGGCCGAGAGCACGGTCGGGTGCGCGTGGCCGAGGGCGTTGACGGCGATCCCGGCCAGCAGGTCGAGGTAGCGGCGACCCTCGGCGTCCCAGACGTAGGCACCCTCGCCGCGGACGAACACGCGCTTCGGCAGGCCGAAGGTGTTCATCACCGCGTGGGCGTAGCGGTCGAGCACCGCGCTGGAGGTGCTGGGCACCCCGGCGAGCTCGACGGGGACGGTCAGGTCGGTCATGCAGGGCCCCCGGAGGAGTGGGTGGTGGCGGGCGGGGTGAGCGCGGCGGCGCCGAAGTCGCCGTTGGTGAGCTCGTGCGGCGGGATCGGCTCGGACGCGGGGAACACCCGGCTGCCCAGGCGGACCAGGCCGTCCTGGGTGACCATCGTGCCGATGCCGGCGTTGGTGAAGATCTCCAGCAGCAACGCGTGCGGCACGCGGCCGTCGGTGACGGTGGCGCGGGTCAGGCCGCCCTCGACCGCGCGCAGGCAGGCCTCCATCTTGGGCACCATGCCGGACGACAAGCTGGGCATCAGCTCCCGGAGCTCGGACGCCGAGAGCTCCTGGATGACGTCGGTGCTGGCCGGCCAGTCGCGGTAGAGGCCCTCGACGTCGGTCAGCACGACGAGCCGGTCGGCCTGCAGGGCGACGGCGAGCGCGGCGGCGGCGGTGTCGGCGTTGACGTTGTGCACGACGCCGTGGACGTCGGGCGCGATCCCGGCGACGACGGGCACGCTGCCGGAGTCGATCAGGCCCTGCACGGCCTCGGTCCGGACGTCGACGACGTCACCGACCAGCCCGAGGTCGACCTCCTCGCCGTCGACGACGGTCCCCCGTCGCTCGGCGGTGAACAGGCCGCCGTCCTCGCCGGACAGCCCGACCGCGACCGTGCTGTGGCTGTTGATCAGCCCGACGAGGTCGCGGCCGACCTGGCCGACCATGACCATCCGGACGATCTCCATCGCCTCGGGGGTGGTGACGCGCAACCCGCCCCGGAACTCCGACGGGATGCCCAGCCGGCCGAGCATGGAGGAGATCTGCGGCCCGCCGCCGTGCACCACGACGGGGTGGATGCCGCAGCGCTTCATGAACACGATGTCCTGGGCGAAGGCGCGCTTGAGCTCCTCGTCCACCATGGCGTTGCCGCCGTACTTGATCACGACGGTCTTGCCGGCGTAGGTCTCCAACCAGGGCAGGGTCTCGGTGAGGATCGAGGCCTTCTCCACCAGCGAGATCGGCAGGTTCGGGGCGTCGGGGCTCATGTGGAGTACTCCGCGTTCTCGCGCACGTAGTCATACGTCAGGTCGTTGGTCCAGACGGTCGCCGAGCGGGGTCCGGCGCGGAGGTCGATCTTCACCTCGACGGAGCGACCGCTGAGGTCGACCCGGTCGCGCGGCTCGCCGATGCTGCCGTCGACGCAGACCTTGACCCCGTTGAAGGAGACGTCGAGCCGGTCCGGCTCGAAGGCGGCGGCGGTGGTGCCGACCGCGGCCAGCACCCGACCCCAGTTGGGGTCCCCGCCGAAGACGGCGCACTTGAACAGGTTGCTGCGGGCGACGGCCCGGGCGACCTCGACGGCGTCGTCCTCGGTGGCCGCGTGCGTGACGGTGATCGCGATCTCGTGGGCGGCGCCCTCGGCGTCGGCCAGCAGCTGCAGGGCGAGGTCGCGGCAGGCCTCGTCGAGGGCCGCCTGGAAGTCGGGGGCGGCCGGCCGGACGCCGGAGGCACCGCTGCTCATCAGGATGACGGTGTCGTTGGTGGACATGCAGCCGTCGCTGTCGACGCGCTCGAAGCTGCGCCGGCAGGCGCTGGCCAGCTGGTCCTGCACCAGGGCCGGGTCGAGCACCGCGTCCGTGGTCAGCACGACGAGCATGGTGGCCAGGCCCGGCGCCAGCATCCCGGCGCCCTTGGCCATCCCGCCGACCGACCAGCCCTCGTCGACGTAGCTGACCTGCTTGGCCCGGGTGTCGGTGGTCATGATCGCCTCGGCCGCCGCCTGCCCGCCGTCCCCGGTGAGCGATCCGGCGAGGGCGTCGACGCCGGCGGTGAGCCGGTCCAGCGGCAGCCGCTCCCCGATCAGGCCGGTCGAGCAGACGGCGACGTCGATCGCGCCCACCGTCGACCCGCCCGGGTCGACCGCGGTCAGCGCGGCGGCGACGTGCTCGGCGGTGCGGTGGGTGTCGGCGAACCCTTCGGGGCCGGTGCAGGCGTTCGCCCCGCCGGAGTTCAGCACGACGGCGCGCAGCCGCCCGTCGGCCAGCACCTGCTGCGACCACAGGACGGGCGCGGCCTTGACGCGGTTGGTGGTGAAGACCGCAGCGGCGACCTGCTCCGGACCGGTGTTGACGACGAGGGCGAGGTCGGGCTTGCCGCTGGGCTTCAGGCCGGCGGTGGTGCCGCCGGCGACGAAGCCGGCGGCGGCGGTGACGCTCATGCGTGCTCCTCGAGGGTGATCGCGTGGCCCGCCTGCTGCCACACGGCGACGGCGTCGTCGGCCCGGGCGCTGGGGACGAGGACCCAGTCGGTGTCGAAGGTCGACTGCGCCAGGATCGAGATCCCGGCGGCGGCGAGCGGCTCCAGCAGGCCCGCGAGGACGCCGACCAGCGAGTGCTCGAGCGGCCCGTCGACGCTGAAGGCCACGAACGGCCCGACGGCGGTGACCGTGCCGGGCAGTGCCTCCCAGGCGCAGAGGACCGAGAGCTCGTCGGCGGTCCGCGTGACGCCCCAGCAGGGTGTCTCGAAGGCGTCGTCGAGGGCCCAGCGCGGAACGGACGCGTGCGCCGCCAGCCGCGCCTGACCCAGCTCCCCGGCGTGCCGGGTGAGTTCCCAGGCGGTCACGGGGCGACCCCCGCCGTGCTGAGCCCGGTGGTCTCGGGCAGCCCGAGGGCCAGGTTCATGCACTGCACGGCGCCGCCGGCGGTGCCCTTGGTCAGGTTGTCGAGGGCGGCGACGGCGACCAGCCGGCCGGCCGCCTCGTCGACGGCGACCTGCAGGTGGACCGCGTTCGCCCCCAGGACGGACTGGGTCTGGGGCCAGTGGCCGGGCGCGAGCAGGTGCACGAAGGGCTCGTCGTCGTAGTCGGCGTGGTAGGCCGCCCGCACCGCGTCGAGGTCGACCCCGCCGTGCAGCGGCGCGGTGCAGGTCGCGAGGATCCCCCGCGACATCGGCACCAGGACCGGGGTGAAGGAGACGGTGGGGTCGTCCGCGCCGCAGACGTCGAAGTTCTGCAGCATCTCAGGCACGTGCCGGTGGGTGCCGCCGACCCCGTAGGCGCTGGCGGATCCCATCAGCTCGGCCCCGAGCAGGTGCGGCTTGAGGGACTTGCCGGCACCCGAGGGCCCGCTGGCCGCGACGACGACGGTGTCGCGGGCGTCCGTGAGCCCGTGGTGGATGGCCGGCAGCAGCGCCAGCGTGGCGCTGGTCGGGTAGCAGCCGGGGACGGCGACCCGGCGCGCTCCCGCGAGGGTCTCCCGCTGACCGGGCAGCTCGGGCAGCCCGTAGGGCCAGCTCCCCGCGTGCGGGGAGCCGTAGAACTTCTCCCAGGCCGCCGGGTCGGTGAGCCGGAAGTCGGCCCCGCAGTCGACGACGAGGGTCTCCGGGTCGAGCGCCTCCGCGACGGCCGCCGAAGCGCCGTGCGGCAGGGCCAGGAAGACGACGTCGTGGTCGGCCAGGTTCTCGGTCGTGGTCTCGAGGACGGTCCGGTCGGCCAGCGGCACCAGGTGGGGTTGGGACTCGGCCAGCGGCCTGCCCGCGCTCGAGCCCGCCGTCAGGGCGCCGATCTCCACCGCCGGGTGGCCGAGCAGCAGCCGGAGCAGCTCGCCCCCGGCGTACCCCGTGGCGCCCGCCACCGCCACCCGAAGAGTCATGTGCATGAGTATGTCAGGTAACGCATGCCTATGTCACATCGGGCTGACCCCTCACTCCGTCCGCTGCACCGCCCCGGTGTCCTGAGCCGCGCGGGCGACGGCCGCATCCCGAGCCGCCGCGGTCTCGGCGTCGGTCAGCGTGCGGTCGGGTGCACGGAAGCGGAGGGCGAAGGCGAGGGACTTGCGGCCCTCGCCGATCTGCGGCCCGGTGTAGATGTCGAACAGCGTCACCGACTCCAGCAGCTCCCCGGCGCCGGCTGCGAGTGCCGCGGCGACGTCGGCCGACGGCACGGAGGCGTCGACGACGAGGGCCACGTCCTCCTTGGCGACGGGGTGGGAGGACAGCGGGCTGATCCGGCCCACCTCGGGCGCCGCAGCGACCAGCACGTCGAGGTCGAGCTCCAGGGCCGCCGTCCGGGGCGGCAGGCCGAAGGCCGCGATGACGCTGGGGTGCAGCTCGCCGGCGTGCCCGATGACGATGCCGGTGCCGGGCAGCACCACCGCTGCGCAGCGGCCGGGGTGCCACGGGGCCGCGTCGGCGGCCCGCCGCTCGAGCTCCAGTCCGACCGCCCGGCCGGCCAGGTCGGCCAGCGCGAAGGCGTGGCTCCAGCCGGCCCGCTCCCCCGGCGTGTCCCAGCCGGGCCGGCGCCAGGCCCCGGTGAGCACCGCGGCGAGGTGGCGCGGCTGGTCACCCAGGGCGTCGTCCATCGCCGCGAGGTCGGCGTCGGACGGCCGCCCGGCCACCGAGGGTCGCGGGGCGGCGACCCGGGTCGCGGGGGCGAAGAAGACCGACCCGGTCTCGAACAGGGCCAGATCGTCGTTGCCCCGGCTGGTGTTGCGGGTGACGGCGGCGAACAGGCCCGGCAGGATCGTCGTCCGCAGGTACGGGCTCGTCTCGGCCAGCGGGTTGAGGATGCGGGTCAGGGCGCGCCGCCGGTCGTCGGCCGGCAGGCCCATCCTGTCCAGGTCCTCGGCGGCGGCGAACGGGAAGCTCAGCACCTCGACGAAACCCGCGCCGGCGGTGGCCGCGGTGACGGCCCGCCGGGCCTGCTGGGCCGGCGTGAGCCCCCGGCCGACCGGCGCGCGCGGCACCACCGGCGGGATGTTGTCGTAGCCGACCAGCCGGCCGACCTCCTCGACGTAGTCGTAGGGGTCGGTCAGGTCGGGCCGCCAGGTCGGGGCGGTGGCCCGCAGCGTCGGGCCGTCCACCTCGAGCTCGGCGCCCACGCTCTGCAGCAGCTCGACGACCCGCTCGGTCGTCAGCTCGACCCCGAGGACGCGCGGCGCCAGGTCGGCGTCGAGGACGGTGGTCGCTCCCGGCGGCACGGCGCCGCTGACGGTCTCGGCCGCGTCGAGGGTGCCGCCGGCCAGCTCGACCAGCAGGGCCGCGGCCCGGTGGGCGGCGGCGTAGGCCGCCCCGGGGTCGACGCCGCGCTCGAAGCGCCGCGAGGCCTCCGACGTCAGCCGGTGCCGGCGCGACGTCCGGGCCAGGGTCAGCGCGTCGAAGTGCGCGGCCTCCAGGACCACCGACGTCGTCGACGCCGACAGCTCGCTCGAGGCGCCCCCCATCACACCGGCCAGGCCGATCGGGCCCGAGTCGTCGGCGATCACGAGGTCGGCCGGGTCGAGGTCGCGGACGACGTCGTCGAGGGTCGTCAGCTGCTCCCCCGCCGCCGCCTGCCGGACGACGACGGTGCCGGCCAGCCGGTCGGCGTCGTAGGCGTGCAGGGGCTGCCCGGTCTCGAGCATCACGTAGTTGGTGATGTCGACGGCCAGCGAGATCGGCCGCATGCCGGCGAGCTGCACGCGGCGGGCCAGCCAGCGCGGGCTCGGCCGGGTGGGGTCGATCCCCGTGACCGTGAGCGCCACGAACAGCGGGCAGGCCGCCGACTCCCGCCGCACGGGGTGGCCGGCCGCGACCTCGGGGGGGACCGGTCGGTCGACCGGGTCGGTGAACGCGACGCCGGTGGCCTGCGCGGCCTCGCGGGCGAGTCCGCGCAGCGACATGCAGTAGCCGCGGTCGGGGGTGACGTCGAGGTCGAGGACGGTCTCGCGCAGGTGCAGCACGGCGGCCGCGTCGGTGCCCGGGACCAGGTCGGGCTCGGTGAGCACGATGATCCCGTCGTGGTCGTCGCCCAGACCCAGCTCCCGGGCGGAGCAGATCATCCCGTCGGAGACGTGGCCGTAGGTCTTGCGGGCGGCGATCCGGAAGTCTCCGGGCAGCACGGCCCCGGGCAGGGCGACGACGACGAGGTCGCCCGCGCCGAAGTTGTGGGCGCCGCAGACGATGCCGCGGGAGGCCGGGGTCTCGCCGTCCGCGGCGTCGTTGTGGTCGCCGACGTCGACGCGGCACCAGTTGATCGTCTTGCCGTTCTTGTGCTGCTCCGGCTCGGCGGACAGCACGCGGCCCACGACGAGCGGGCCCGTGACGTCGGCGCCCGCCTGCTCGACGGCCTCGACCTCGAGGCCGGCGCGCACGAAGGCCTCGGCCAGGGTGCGGCCGTCGAGGTCGGCGGGCAGCGCGGCGTACTCGGCCAGCCAGCTGAGCGGCGCCCTCATGACGCGTTCTCCCGTGTGGTGTCGCGGACGCGGCGGGGGTCCGAGGGGGTCGTCCCCCTGGCAGACGTCATCGCGCAACTCCGACCAGGGAGCGGCTGAAGCGGACGTCGCCCTCGATCATGTCGCGCATGTCGGCGGCGTCGTTCCGGAACATCAGGGTGCGCTCCACGCCCATCCCGAAGGCGAAGCCGGAGTAGACGTCGCTGTCGATGCCGCAGGCCTGCAGCACCCGGGGGTTGACGACCCCGCAGCCGCCCCACTCGATCCAGCCCTCGCTCTTGCAGGTGCGGCAGGGTCGGTCGGGGTTGCCGACGGAGTCGCCGTGGCAGACGAAGCACTGCAGGTCGACCTCGGCCGACGGCTCGGTGAAGGGGAAGTAGTGCGGGCGGATCCGCGTGCGGGTGTCCCCGAACATGGCCCGGGCGAAGTGGTCGAGGGTGCCGCGGAGGTGGCCGAGGGTGATCCCGCGGTCGACCACGAGGCCCTCGAACTGGTGGAAGACGGGGACGTGCGTGGCGTCGTACTCGTCAGCACGGTAGACCTTGCCCGGGCAGATCACGTAGATCGGCGGCTCGCGGTGCAGCATCGTCCGTGCCTGCACCGGCGACGTGTGGGTGCGCAGCACCAGCCCGCCGTCGGCCGGCTCGACGAACAGGGTGTCCTGCAGCGTCCGGGCCGGGTGGTCGGGGACGAAGTTGAGGGCGTCGAAGTTGAGCCACTCGGCCTCCAGCTCGGGGCCCTCGGCGACCTCCCAGCCCATCCCGACGAAGACGTCCTCGACCAGGGCCATCAGCCCGGTGATGGGGTGCACGGCACCGACCGGGTGCGGCTGGAGGGGCAGGGTGACGTCGACCCGCTCCTCGACCAGGGCGCGCTCGAGCTCCGCGGCGGACACCTCGGCCTCGCGCGCCTTGAGCGCGGCGCCGATCTGCCCGCGGGCCTTGCCGATCCGCGCCCCGGCGTCCTTGCGGGCCTGCGGCGGCAGGGCGCCGATCTCCCGGTTGGCCAGGGCGATCGGCGACCGCTCGGCGGCGTGCGCCAGCCGGGCCTCCTTGAGCTCGGCCACCGAGGTCGCAGCGGCAAAGGCCGCCAGAGCCTCGGCCACCATGGCCTCGACCTGCTCGGCGTGCAGCGGTGCGACCTGGACGGGGTCGTAGCTCGTGTTCGGCCCGGACATGGGCTCCCCTCGGGTGTGAGACGGCAACCGGGTCAGTCTAGGAAGCGCACACCCTCCGCGGCGAACCGGTTGTGCGGCGTGGACCCTCCGAGCTGTCACAACTCGCTTGACCCCAGGTCAGCGGACGTCTGACAACTCGGCGTCAGGAAGCGGCGCGCTGGGCGGTGGCGGTGGCGTAGAGGAAGACGGCCGCGGCGGTGGAGAGGTTGAGACTCTCGGCGCGGCCGTACATCGGCAGGGCGACGAGGGCGTCGAGCAGGTCGGCGTGCTCGGCGGGCAGGCCCCAGGCCTCGTTGCCCATCACCCACAGGACGGGCCGGCTCAGGCCACCGCGCAGCGCGAGGTCGTCGACTCTGTCGCTACCCCCGCCGTCGGCCCCGTAGACGGCCATCCCGGCGGCCCGGGCCCGCGTCACGGCGTCGGCGAGGTCCACCTCGACGGCGACGGGCAGGTGGAAGACGCTGCCGGTGCTGGCCCGGACCGTCTTGGGGTTCCAGAGGTCGACGGAGTCCCGGCTGACCAGCACCGCGTCGGCCCCGAAGGCGTCCGCGCAGCGGATGACGGTGCCGAGGTTCCCGGGGTCGCGGACCTGGTCGCACAGCACGACGAGCCGGGGCTGGCCGGCCAGCGCCTCGGCGAGGGGGACGTCGACCGCCCGGCAGACGGCGAGCACGCCCTGCGGGGTGACGGTGTCGGACAGCGTGGCCAGCTGCGGGTCGGTCACCGAGCCGACCGGGACTCCGGCGTCCACTGCGGCGGCCAGCAGGTCCTGGTGCCGGCCGACGGCACCGTGGGAGACGAGCAGGTCCAGCACGACGCCCGGACGGCGCAGCGCCTCGGCCACGGCCTGGCGGCCCTCGGCGAGGAACTCCCCGCTCTGCACGCGCTCCTTGCGCCGGAGCAGACGACGAGCCGACCGCACCAGCCCCTGCGAGGCAGGGGCCGGGGCGATCGGCTCGGCGGGGTCGAGCTCGAGGGGGCTCCGGCGGGCGGAGCCGTCGTGCTCGCTCAGATCGATCCTCAGGCCGCGGTGGAGTCGGCGGCGACGGTGCTGTCAGCAGCGGGGACGTGCTGACGGGCGACCTCGACCAGCGCGCGGAACGCGGTGGGGTCGGTGACGGCCAGGTCGGCGAGGATCTTGCGGTCCACCTCGACGTCGGCAGCCTTGAGGCCGGAGATGAACCGGTTGTAGGTCATGCCCTCCGCCCGGGCCGCAGCGTTGATGCGCTGGATCCAGAGCTTGCGGAAGTCGCCCTTGCGGGCGCGACGGTCACGGTAGGCGTAGACCAGGGAGTGGGTGACCTGCTCCTTGGCCTTGCGGTACAGGCGCGAACGCTGGCCACGGTAGCCCGAGGCCTGCTCGAGGACCTGGCGGCGCTTCTTCTGCGCGTTCACAGAACGCTTGACGCGTGCCATGGGGGTGCTCCTTGCTGAGTGGGAAGACGGTTCGAGAAAAGGGCTGGGTCAGCCGGCGTACTTGCCGAGCATCTTCTTGGCCTTGGCGGCGTCGCCCTTGACCATGACCGCGTCGCCGGTGAGGCGACGGGTGCGCGAGCTCGGCTTGTGCTCGTTGAGGTGCATCTTCCCCGCCTGGCGGTGCATCACCTTGCCCGAACCCGTGATCCGGAACCGCTTCTTCGCACCGGAGTGCGTCTTCATCTTCGGCATCGTGCCGCTCCATTTCCGTGGCCGCACCGCGAGGTGCAGTCCTGCTCCATGTCCCGGACGGCGACATGCTCCGCCCGGGCCTTGCGGGGCCACCCACCGTGGTGGGTGGCCCGTCTTCGGTCCTTACGCCTCGGCGTCGGGATCGAGGTTGTCGGCGGGTCCGCGACGCCGCGGTGCCGACGGTCCGGCGGCCGCGTGCTGCGCACGGATCTCCGCCAGCTGGTTGCGCTCCTCGTCCTGGCCGGCCTGCCGCTCGGCCATCCGCCGGTCACGCTCGACCGACGCCTCGGCGCGCGCCTCGGTCTTCTTCTTGTGCGGTCCGAGCACCATCAGCATGTTCCGGCCGTCCTGCTTCGGCGAGGACTCGACGAAGCCGAACTCGTCGACGTCGGCCGCCAGCTTCTTGAGCAGGTTGTAGCCGAGCTCGGGACGCGACTGCTCGCGTCCGCGGAACATGATGGTGATCTTGACCTTGTCCCCGGCCTTGAGGAACCGCACGACGTGACCCTTCTTGGTCTCGTAGTCGTGGATGTCGATCTTGGGCCGGAGCTTCATCTCCTTGATCACCGTGTTGGTCTGGTTCCGGCGGCTCTCACGGGCCTTCTGGGCGTTCTCGTACTTGAACTTCCCGTAGTCCATGAGCTTGGCCACCGGGGGCCGGGCCATCGGAGCGACCTCGACGAGGTCGAGCTCCGACTCACGCGCCAGGCGCAGCGCGTCGTCGATGCGCACGATCCCCACCTGCTCGCCGGCGGGGCCGACGAGACGGACTTCGGGGACACGGATGCGATCGTTGATCCGCGGTTCGGTGCTGATATGTCCTCCAGTTGGTTGTGGATGGCGATCGACCTCGCAACTCCACCGGACCTGCACACGGGCGGGAGACACCACAAGGGGCCTCCGCGCACGCGAAGACCCCAGCACCACGGGACGGCGCACAGCACCGTTCCGGTGGACCGACCCCACGGCGGTCGCTCCGGCAGGAGCGGGTGCTGTGCGGGTGGGAGATCGGGTCTCCGCTTGCAGATCCGGCGAGGAGCCAGATCGGTCGGCGCCCACGCTACCACTCCTGGGCCTGCTGACCCAGCGGGCGGAGCGCCCGGGCCCGAGGCCCGCTGCCGACACCGGGTCCAACGCCCGCGCCGGCCCCGTTCTTCCGCCGGGTACCCGCCTAGGGCGTCCCGGCGTCCCCGGACGCCACCAGCCAGCCGAACTCCCCCGGCGCCGTCTCGACCAGCCGTCGACCGGCGGCCAGCGAGGCCAGCACCTCACCGTCGACGACCAGGGGGTGCGGACCGGCGAAGTCGACCAGCAGGGTGGTCACGCCCTCGGCCTGCGCGGTCTGCGCGGCCTTGTCCACCGTGACCGCCACCGGTCGGGCGTCGGCCTGCCAGGCGTGCATCGCGTCCAGCCCCGTGAAGCCCAGCAGCGCGCGGCGGCCGTCGGCGGCCTGCAGCATCACCACCGACATCTCCGCCTCCTTGTCGGACGCCAGCCCGCCGACCGTCTGCCCCAGCCGGGTGGCGGTGGCGACCACGGGGACCAGCAGCCGGGCGGTGCACAAGGCGGCGACGGCGCGGAGGTAGCCGGCCGGGTCGGTGGCGCCGAGGGCCGCCGCGAGCGCCCGTCGGGTGGCGGGGTCGGCGAGGCCGCCGTCACCGGGGAACGGGGAGGGGGCGAGCTGGCGTTCGTGGTCCACCGGTCCACCGTACGGGAGGCCGGACCCCGGCCGACGGCGCGCGCGAGCCGGGGTGCGGGGGGTGAAGACCCCCATCGGCAGGACGCCCGCCCTGTGGCAGATTGGCGGGATGCCAGCCGAATCTGCCGTGCTCCTCCCCCTCGCTGCGGGACTGACCCTGCTGGGGCTGCTGATCGCCATCCTCGCCGGACGCCGAGGTCGCAAGGGCCGGATGGTGCAGGGGATCGGCCTGGCGCTGCTCCCCCTGGCCCTCTACCTGAGCGGCCTGCTCGGACTGGTCTGGGACGCCGTGGTCGCCGTCGGCCGCTGGGCCTCCAGCACCGTGCTGTCGCCCACCATCTGGGCCGGTTTCGCCCTGCTCGCCCTGTGCGTCGTGCTCTGGGTGGTCGGTGGGGTGGTCGCCCGCCGGACGCCGAAGCGGACGAGGGCGGACCGCAAGGCCGCGGCCCCGGCCGGTGCGGCGACGCCCAAGGCTGTGAGCGGCCGCGGGCAGGCGCAGCAACGTCAGGCGCCTCCGCAGGACGACGACATGGCCGAGATCGAGGCCCTGCTCAAGTCGCGCGGCATCGAGTAGCAGGACCCGGCCCGGCCCGGTCAGCCGGCCGCGGTCCAGGCCTGAAGCTCGGCGAGCCCCACGTTGCTGGTCGTGCTGCTGACGGCGGTCGCCGTGAACCGCACGCTGGTGGTGGACCGGGCGGTGAAGGCGACGCTCACGGCGGCGCCGGCGTCGTCCAGGGACGGCACGGCCACGGTGGTGCCGTCGGCGAAGGTCAGCCGTCCGGCCGTGACGCGGTCGCTCGTGTTGGGCCGGTCGACCAGGACCACCCGGTCGAGCCGCACCGGCGTCGAGAAGTCGAGCTGGACCCAGCTGCCCGTCCGCCCACCGACCGTCGCCCACTCGCGCGTCGCGTCACCGGGGTAGCCGTCCGCGACCCCGTCCACCGCCTTGACCGCGGTCTGCCCCGTCGCGGTGTTCTGCGACGACGCGGTGACCCTCGCGCCCGGAGCCACGTTGACCGCTCCGGTGGGGGTGGGGGTCGGAGTGGGCGTCGGGGTGGGGGTCAGCGTCGCCGTCGGAGTGGGCGTCGTGGTCGGGGTCGGGGTCGGGGTGACCGTCGGCGTGCCGGCGGCCTCGGCCAGCGCCGCCAGCTCGGCCAGCCCGACGTTGCCGGTGGTCCCGCTCACCGTCGTCGCGGTCATCCGCAGCGTCGTCGTCGACCGGGCCGGGAAGGACACCGTCACGGCGCCACCGGCGTTGTCGAGGGACGGCACCGGCACCGTGGAGCCGTCGGAGAAGGCCAGCAGGCCGCCGGTCACCTGGTCGGCGGTGTTCGGGCGGTCGTGCAGCACGACCGTCGTCAGCCGGACCGGGGAGGCGAAGCGGAGCTCGATCCAGCTGCCCGCGCGGCCGCCGGCCGTCGCCCACTCCCGGGTCGCGTCGCCCGGGTAGCCGTCGACGACCCCGTCGACCGCCTTGACCGCGGTCTGCCCGCTGGACGCGTTCTCCGAGGAGGCGGTCACCGTCGCCGAACGCGTCACGTCCACCGCGGTCGGGCCGGTCGGCGTCGGTGCGGGGGTCGGGCTCGGCGTCGGCGTGGGGGTGGGCGTCAGTGTGGGGGTGGGCGTCGGTGTGGGGGTGGGCGTCGAGGTGGGCGTCGCCGCGACGGTCCAGGGCTGCAGCTCGGCGAGGCCGATGTTGCTGGTCGTGGCGCTCACCGCGGTCACGGTGAACCGGACGCTCGTCGTCGACCGCGCGGGGAACGCCACCGTCACGGCTCCACCCGCGTCGTCCAGGGCCGGCACCGCCACCGTCGTCCCGTCGGAGAAGGTGAGCCGGCCGGCCGTCACCCGGTCCGAGGTGTTCGGACGGTCGTTCAGGACCACGTGGTCCAGCAGCACCGCCGTGGAGAACCCGAGCTGGAGCCAGCTGTCCACCCGGCCGCCCACGGTCGCCCACTCCCGGGTGGCGTCACCGGGGTAGCCGTCGGCCACGCCGTCCACCGCCTTCGCCGCACCCTGGCCGCTCGACAGGTTCTGCGACGACGCCGTCACGGTCGTCGGCCGGACCACCTCGCCCCCGGCGGGCGAGGGGGTGGTGGAGGGGGTCGGCGACGGGCTGGTGGAGGGCGTCGGCGCCGGGCTCGTCGTCGAGCCGGCCACGGTGTACTGGCGGGAGAACCAGCTGCCCTCGGGCTTGCCGGCGCAGGCCGACGCGGTCTGGCAGGTCTCGTCGTCGTGGGCGGCGTAGGTCAGGAAGGTCCGCTGCTTGGCCGCCGTGTCGGCCGCGTTCAGGTTCGACGCGCGCGACCCGATCCCGTAGCCCTGGTAGCCGGCCAGGCCGTGCGGGCGGGTGTACTGCTGCTGGGCCTGCCGCGTGAGGTAGGCGACCGTGTAGTGGTCGCTGTGGTCGCCGTCCCCGTAGGCGCCCGCGAAGTCGAGGGTGTTCACCTGGTCGGGCTGGGCGTCGTCCATCAGCGCGGTCAGCGTGGTGAGGAGCGACGCCTTCGTGTAGGAGGTGGTGCCGTCGACCGTGTGGATGGTGGCGATCCGGCCGTCGTACAGCTTCTGGAGGCTCTCCGAGCCCCGCGTCGTGGTGCCGCTGCCGTCCAGCCAGCCGTCGGGCAGCCGGAGGAACACCTGGGACACCTGGGGTGCCCCGTCGAGGGTGCGGCGGACGACCGGGTGACCCGCCACCTGGACGACCGTCGTGGTCCAGCTGTTCGCCACCCCGGCCAGCGAGGCGTAGGCCGCCTGCACACCGTCCTCGCGGGCCGTCCAGTAGTCCGCCTGGTTGCCGGCGTCGCCGGCGGTGACGTACACGGTGCGGACGCAGCGTCCGGCGGCGATGTTGCGGGCGAGGTCCGGGCTCTGGAAGACGAGGTCGTCGTCCTGGTGGGCGACGACGTCGAGCACGGAGCCGGCGCCGCACGTGGTGGCGCCGACGGCCGCCGCCGGACGGACGACCGCCGCCAGCACCAGCAGCACGAACGCCAGGACCAGCCCGAGCTGGACCGAAGCACGCAGTCTTGCCATCTCTCCCCCGACACACCAGCTCCAGCCGCCCCCGCTGCGGCTGGTCACCTCATCGCCCGGGTCCGCCGGCGTTCGCGCGGGACCAGAGCAGCACCAGTCAACGCGAGTCGCGCGTGCTCCGTGGCGGTTTCAGCCGGAGGAGACCATGATCACAACGGCCGGGTCAGCGGGTGGTGTAGTACCGCTGCCGGCGCCGGAGCTCTTCCACGCCGACCTGGGCGGCGGCCCCGTCGCCGTACTGCAGGGCCATCAGCTGCCGCTTCTCGGCGTCGAGGTCGGCGGCGAACGGGCTGCCGTCGGCCGGGGTCAGCAGCACGAAGGCCCAGGGGTCGCCACGCCGCAGGATCACCTGGTGCACCCGGTCCCAGGGCACGGTGTGGGTCCGCAGCCCGTTGCGGAACCACAGGCCGGTCTCGTCGGCGCGCACGACGCTGAGCGCGAGCGCCACCATGACGCCCACCAGCAGCGCCAGCACGCCCAGCAGAGTCAGCCGCTGCGAGAGGGTGAACAGCACCTGGATGTCGGCCGGCAGGGCGAGCCAGCCCCACAGCGTCGCCATGACCAGCGCGAGGGCGAAGGCAGCGGCCACGACGCGGAGCCGACGGGGCCGGATGACCAGCGTCGACGGGGCGACGGCGTCGGGTGCGGGACGCACTAGATCCGGCACGCGGCGATGTCTGTGACCAGGATCGCGCGGGCGCCGAGCTCCCACAGGTCGTCCATCACCTGCTGGGCGTCGGGCTTGGGGACCATCGCCCGCACGGCGTGCCAGCCCTGCCGGGCCAGCGGGGCCACCGTCGGCGACTCCAGGCCCGGGGTGATGGTGCACGCCGCCTCCACCACCTCGGCGCTGACGTCGTAGTCCATCATCACGTAGTTGCGGGCGACCAGGACGCCGTTGAGGCGGCGGACCAGCTGGGCCAGCCCAGGCGGCTCCGGGGCGTCCGAGCGCCGGATGAGGATGCCCTCCGACTGCAGGATCGGCTCGCCGAACAGCGACAGGCCGGCCTGCCGGAGGGTGGTGCCGGTCTCGACGACGTCGGCGATCACGTCCGCGACGCCCAGCCGGATGGCGGTCTCGACCGCGCCGTCCAGCTTGATCAGCCGGGTGCTGACGCCGCGCTCGGCGAGGTAGGTCTCCACCAGACCGGGGTAGGAGGTGGCCAGCCGCAGGCCCTGCAGCTTCTCGACGCTGAGGTCGGCGTCGACGGGGGCGGCGAACCGGAACCGGCTGCGGCCGAAGCCGAGCGGCATCACCTCGGTGGCCGGGGCGTGGGAGTCGAGCAGCATGTCGCGGCCGGTCAGCCCGACGTCGAGCGTGCCCTCCCCCACGTAGACCGCGATGTCGCGAGGACGCAGGTAGAAGAACTCGACCCCGTTGGCCTCGTCGAAGAGGACGAGCTCCTTGGGGTCGCTGCGCTGGGCGTAGCCCGCCTCGCGGAGCATCGCGGACGCGGACTCCGAGAGGGAGCCCTTGTTCGGGACGGCGATCTTGATGGTCGGGCGGGCGGGGCTCACGGCGTCATCCTAGGTGGCGGCCGGCACCGGGCCGCGGCGGCGGAGGGCGGTGAGACCGGCCTCAGAGGTAGGCGTAGACGTCGTCGAGGTCGAGCTCGAGCGCGATCATCATCGTCTGCAGGTGGTAGAGCAGCTGGCTGATCTCCTCGGCCGCCTCGGCCTTGGACTGGTGCTCGGCGGCCATCCACACCTCGGCCGCCTCCTCGACGACCTTCTTGCCGATGGCGTGCACGCCGGCGTCGACGCGGGCCACCGTGCTGGAGCCCGGCGCCCGCTCGGCCACCTTGGCGCTCAGCTCGGCGAACAGGGACTCGAAGGTCTTGGCGGTCACGGTGGGCAGCCTAGTGCGGCGGCGATCCCGGGTCGTGTGGCGACTTCGGGGTCGAACTCGACCCCGAAGTCGCCACGACGACAGCCGGTGGTCAGCCCACGGTCTCCGCGACGGGGTCGGCGACCCCGCCGGGGACCGCCTCCGCGCCCTCGGTCCGCTGGATGCGGTTCCAGGACACCAGCCCCAGCACGCAGAACGCCCCGTAGACGACGTACATGATCGCCGAGGGGTAGAAGCCCGCGATCAGCAGCAGCGGGACGCCGACCAGGTCGACCAGGATCCAGATGAGCCAGAACTCCACCCACCCCCGCGCCATCCCGTAGGTGGCGAGGATGGACCCGGTGAGGATCCAGGCGTCGGCGAGCGGGCCGTAGGACCCGAGCACCCGCAGCACGAAGAAGAAGACGGTGGTCAGCACCACGGCCGCCACCACCAGCTGCACGCGCTCGCCGTTGGTGGCCCAGCGCGGGCACACCGCCACCCCGCCCCCGCCGTGCTCCTTGCGGTACCGGCTCCACTGGACCCAGCCGTAGACGCTGATGATCAGGAAGAAGACCTGGCGGCCCGCCTGACCCCACACGTCGTGCTGCTGCGGGGTGTCGAGGACGCCCCCCAGCGCGCTGCCCACGAACACCGTGAACAGCAAGATGTTGCCGATGATGCCGATCGGCCAGGCGGCCACCTTCCGGCGCATGCCGAGCAGCGCGCTCGCCAGCCCGAAGACGTTGCCGATGACCTCACGCCAGAGGATGCCGGGGCCGATGTCGATCTTGGCCTCCAGCAACCGCACCAGCAGTTCCGAGAATCCCATGGGATGTCCCTCCACTCGTCCGGTCGCACGGTTGAACCCGGGGTGAAGAGACGTCGACGGCCACCACGGGCAGGTCGCCCCCGGCGTCGTCGCGTGCTCCCGTGTTCCTCCCATCCGGACTCTCACCGTCGGTCGTGGAGTTTCACCACATCAACCGGTCGCTGGCTGCGATCGGGTCGCGGACTTTCACCGCCGGCTCGGACTTCCACCGACCCCGGAACACGTGCGAGTTTGACAACTCGTCGCGCCCATTCTGGCACGGTCCCCGACATCCGGCGGTCCGGCTCTTGCCGGTCAGACACCGACGCTGCCAGGATCGCTGGCGTGATGGACCACGTCGGCATCCAGGTGGACGACCTCGCGGCCGCCCGCCGCTTCTACGACAGCGTGCTGGACACCCTCGGCTACCGGATGCTGATGGACGTGGGCCCGGCCGTCGGCTACGGGACCGACCACCCGGTCTTCTGGATCGGCGCGGCCACCGACCGCATCCCGAACCGGCAGAGCCACCTGGCCTTCGCCGCCCCCAGCCGGGAGGCCGTCATCGCCTTCCACGACGCCGCGCTGGCCTTCGGGACGGCCAGCCTGCACGCCCCCCGGGTGTGGCCCGAGTACCACGCGGGCTACTTCGGCGCCTTCGTCCGCGACCCGGACGGCAACAACGTCGAGGCGGTCCACCACACCTTTGGTTGAACTGAGTTCCCTGAGCCCGTCGAAAGGCCTCGAGTCCGACGCAGTCGCCGGTCCATGGACTCGCGGGGCACACGGATCAGGCGCCGCTGACGACGTCGACAGGGGTTGTAGCCCGATCCGCGTCCGAGCGGAGCGAGGGCAGACGATCAGAGACTGACGCCGAGGAGGGCCTCGACGGCGCGGGCGACGACCTGCGGGGCGTAGGCGTCGTCGCTCTCGACGACGGAGGAGGCCCCGGCCCAGGCGTCGACGGCGGCCAGCGCCGCCGGGGCGTCCAGGTCGTCGGCGAGCGCTGCGCGGATCTTCGCCACCACGGCGTCGCCGTCCACGCCGGCGTCCAGCCGGACGGCCTCGCGCCAGCGGCTCAGCCGCTGCTCGGCGGCGGTGAGCAGGTCGGGCGTCCACTCCCAGTCGTCGCGGTAGTGGTGGTCGAGCAGCGCGAGCCGGACGGCCATCGGGTCGACGCCGTCGGCGCGCAGCCGGGAGACGAACACCAGGTTGCCGCGGGACTTGCTCATCTTCTCCCCGTCCAGCGCGACCATGCCGCTGTGCAGGTAGGCCTTGGCGAACGGCTTCCCGGTCGCCAGCCGGCCGACCGAGGCGCTCATCTCGTGGTGGGGGAAGACGAGGTCGCTGCCGCCGGCCTGGACGTCGAAGTCGGGGCCCAGCAGGTCCAGGGCGATCGCCGCGCACTCGACGTGCCAGCCCGGGCGGCCATCGCCGAACGGCGAGGGCCAGGACGGGTCGCCCGCCCGGTGCCGGAGCCAGACGAGCGAGTCGAGCGCGCCCTTCTTGGCGCTGCGGTCGGGGTCGCCGCCGCGCTCGGCGAAGACGGGCCGGGCCGCCGCCTCGTCGAGGTGGGAGAGCGAGCCGAAGTCCGGGTCCTGCGCCTGGTCGAGGTAGAGGTCGCCGGCGTGCTCGTCCTCGACCGCGTAGACGACGCCGCGGGCCTCCAGGTCGGCGATCAGCTCGAGGATCAGCGGCACCGACTCGACCGCGCCGACGTAGTGGCTGGGCGCCAGCACGTTGAGCGCCTCCATGTCCTCGCGGAAGAGCTGCGTCTGCTGGGCGGCGAGCGCGGCCCAGTCGACGCCGGTGGCGTGGGCGCGCTCGATCAGCGGGTCGTCGACGTCGGTGACGTTCTGCACGTAGCTGACCTCGAGACCGGCGTCGCGCCAGACGCGGTTCAGCAGGTCGAAGGAGACGTAGGTGTTCGCGTGCCCGATGTGGGTGGCGTCGTAGGGCGTGATGCCGCAGACGTACATCCGGGCGGTGCCCTCGGCCGGGCCGACCGTCACCCGCTGCTGGGTGGCGGAGTCGAAGGCCTGCAGCGCGGGCGACCCCTCCGGGCGCTCGAGCTGGGGTACCGGTCCGGAGCGCCACGCCTGCATGCGGCCAACCCTAACGGCGGGACCCGACGGCGCCCGTCCACGCTCTCACCGCCGGACTCGCGCGCGGCCGCGCGGCACGGGTCTGCCCGCTCAGAAGGGCGGCCAGGGGATCGAGGGCCACTGGCCCCGGGGCCGGGGCAGCCGGCGGCGGTTGAGCAGCAGGTCCGCCCGGCGGACGAGGGCGGCGACCTCCAGCTCGTCGAGCAGCGCGGTCAGCTGCTCGGGCGCCTCCTCCCGGGCCTTGGCCACGGCCTCCAGCTCGACGTCGTGCAGCTCGCTGCCGGCCCAGCCCCAGAGCAGGGTCCGCAGCTTGTGGTCGGTGTGGAAGCTGACGCCGTGGTCGACGCCGAACACCTGGCCCTCGCTGGCCAGGATGTGCCCGCCCTTGCGGTCGGCGTTGTTGATGAGGACGTCGAACACCGCCAGCATCCGCAGCCGCGGGTCGTCGGCGTGGATGACGGAGACGGGCCGGTCGTCGGCCCCGATGCCCTCCACGCAGGAGAACCAGCCGGTGCTGGGCACCGCCGTGCTGGGCACGAGGTCGACCAGCTCGGCGACGGCGTCCGGCTCGCTCTCGATCCAGGCCTGCAGGGAACCGGGCCCCATCGGGCCCTCGGCGAAGACCGTGACGGGGACGCAGTCGAAGCCGCCGATCCGCGACACCTCGTAGGCCGCGACCTCGCGCAGGCCGAGGGTGCGGTGCGGGAAGTCCCAGAGCGGCCGCTCACCCTCGGTGGGCTTGTAGACCCAGTTGGTGGTGCTGCCGGAGGCGGTGCGCACCTCCGTCAGGAAGGTGGCGTTGGACGCCTCCATCAGCCGGCCGGTGATCTCCATCTCGGCGCCGACCAGCTCGACCTCGGCGAGGGAGGCGCGGAGCGCCGGGTGGGTCATCAGAACAGCGGGCGGCGGTAGCCGTTGGCCCGGGGGCAGATGTGGCCCTCCGGGTCGAGGGGCTGCAGGCAGAAGGGGCAGGGCGGCCGACCGGCGGAGACGAGGGCGTTGGCCCGGGCCACGAAGTCGCGGGCGTAGGCCGCGGTGATCTTGACGACGAAGACCTCGTCGGCGCTGACCTCCTCCCCCTCCTCGACCGCGGCGGCGTCGTCCGCGTCGTCCTCGTCGGCGTCCACGTTGGAGAACAGCTCGATGACGACGCGGTCGATGCTGGGGTCCCAGGCGATCGTCATGGTGCCGACCCGGAACTCCTCGGTGATGGGGGCGTCCAGCGGGTCGGTGTCGCGGGCCCGGGTGGTCGACGGCGGCACCGCGGAGGCGGAGCTGCGGCGCACCACCTCGTCGAGCACCCGGTCGAGGTGCTCGGCCAGGACGGAGACCTGCTGCTTCTCGCAGGCCACGCTGGTGATGCGGTTGCCGGCGCGGGCCTGGAGGAAGAACGCACGCTCCCCGGGCTGTCCGACGGTGCCGGCGACGAACCGGTCCGGCTCGTCGTAGCGGTGCACGAGAATCGCCATGGTCACCAGCCTAAGCAGGGGCTCAACGGGGCTCCCCGGCGGCAGGGTCGGGTGGGGCCGACGCTCCGAGCCCGCCCCCGACGGCCGCGTCGTCGTCGGTGCCGGCGGGCTTGCCCGGCGGAGGGCTCAGCAGCTTGCCCAGGTCGGCGTTGGTCGAGTTGACCGTGACGACGTAGGGCCGGCTGGCGGTGTAGCGGACGATCGACACCGAGGCCGGGTCGACGAGGATCCGCTGGAAGGCGTCCAGGTGCATGCCCAGCGCGTCGGCGAGGACCGCCTTGATGACGTCCCCGTGGGAGACGGCGGCCCAGACGGCGTCGGCGCCGTGCTCGGCCTCCATCCGGGCGTCCCACGCCCGGATGGTGCCGACGGCCCGCGCGCTCATCTCGGTCATCGACTCCCCGCCCGGGAAGCGGACGGCGGAGGGCTGGGACTGCACCGTCGCCCAGAGCTTCTCCTGGCTGAGCTCCTTGAGCGTCCTCCCCGTCCAGTCGCCGTAGCCGCACTCGATGATGCCCTGGTCGGTGTGCACCGGGCAGGCGTCGTCCCGGGCGCCGACGAGGGCCTGGGTGGTCTGCCGGCAGCGGCGGAGCGGGGAGGTGACGACCCCCCGCAACGGGACGCCGCCCAGCCGGGTCCCGACGTCGGCGACCTGGGTGCGGCCGACGTCGTCCAGCTCCACCCCGGAGGACCGGCCGGCGAGGATCCCCGCGGTGTTGGCCGACGTGCGGCCGTGGCGGATCAGCAGGACGGTGGTCATGGGCGAAGGCTAGCCGGGCCGTCGCCGGGGCCGGCTCCCAGCGCGAGGTAGCGGCCGCGGAAGGAGCAGAGCACGCCCCGCTCGTCGGGCTCGGCCAGCTCGGTGTGCTCCACCCTGCCGCGCACCAGCAGCGACCAGCCGGCCCGGTCGGGGTGGGGCTCGGCGCCGGGCTGGGCGGGGTCGGGCTGACCCGGGGCGACGTCGGCCGCGACCAGGGCGGCGCCCAGCCAGCCGACGGCGTCCTCGAGCACCGGGCCCCACGCGGTCTCCCGCCAGCGGCCGACCGTGAAGACCCCGCCCGGCGCCGGGGCCTGGCCGGCGAAGACGTCGGCGAGGTGCCGGTGGGGTCCGGCCAGCAGGCTGACGGCGAAGCGCCCGCTGAGCGCCAGCTGGTCGGCGAAGTCGGCCTCCTCGTCGACGAGCCCGACCACCTCGGGCGGCCGGCCGTCGGCCAGCAGGAACGACGAGAGGGTCCACCCGGCGCTGCGGCCGCCGGCCGTGCTCGTCCACACGCTCACCGGCGCCGGCATCCGGCCCCGCCAGCGGCGCAGCGGGTCCCGGTCGTCGGCGGCGGGCAGGAAGGGGTGGTCGCCGTGGATCGTCACGCCTCCCTCTCTACACCGGCGCACCAGTCCCGGTCGGCCCCGACCTGGTGTGGTGGGCATCACCGCGCAGCCGGGACCGGGGCGGGAGGCGGGCCGACGCCCGCGGTCTACGGTGGTCGCCGGACCCGGGCGGGTGCGCGGTCCCTCACGGAGCCGGAGGCTGGAGCGAGGAGCGGGCATGGGGTGGTTCGAGGCGCTGGTGCTGGGCATCGTGCAGGGGTTGACGGAGTTCCTCCCCATCTCCTCGAGCGCGCACCAGTCGATCGTCGGCCAGTTCTTCGGGGGCGAGGACGTCGGCGCCGCCTTCACCGCGATCACCCAGCTGGGCACCGAGGCCGCGGTCATCCTCTACTTCCGCCGCGACATCGCCCGGATCATCACCCGCTGGGTCGGCTCGCTGGCCGGCCGGGTGCCGCGCGACGACCCGGACGCCCGGATGGGCTGGCTGGTCATCCTGGGCTCGGTCCCGATCGTCCTGCTGGGCCTGCTGTTCCAGGACGCCATCGACTCCTCGCTGCGCAACCTGTGGGTCACCGTCGCGATGCTGGCGGGGTTCGCCGTGGTCATCGGGATCGCCGACCGGACCGCACGCAACGCCCGGCCGCTGGAGTCCCTCACCTGGGGCCACGGCGTCGTCTTCGGCCTGGCCCAGTCGCTCGCGCTCGTGCCGGGGGTCTCCCGCTCCGGCGCGACGATCAGCGCCGGCCTGGTCCTCGGCTACACGCGCGAGGCCGCCGCCCGCTACTCGTTCCTGCTGGCCATCCCCGCCGTCGTCGGCTCCGGGGTCTTCAAGCTGGCCGACATCGCCGGCGACCCGGTGCCGCCCGCCTGGGGCCCGATCCTGCTGGCCACGGTCGTCTCGTTCGTCGTCGGGTACGCGGTGATCGCCTGGCTGCTGCGCTACATCAGCACCCACGACTTCATGCCGTTCGTGTACTACCGGCTCGGCCTGGCGGCCCTGGTCGTCGTGCTGCTGCTCACCGGGGTGCTGGAGCCCTTGCCGCAGGGCTGAGGCCCGGGCAGGTCAGCCGACGGCCGCCCGGTCGAAGGCGTCGGCCAGCACCGTCAGCGCTGCGAGCTTCTGCTCGACCGTCTCCCCGTAGGGCACGACCGAGCACGTCGTCACCCCCGACGCGGCCAGCACCTGCAGCCGCTCGGTGAGCCGGTCGCGGTCGCCGAGCAACGACGTCGCGTCGATGAACTCGTACGGCACAGCGGCCATGGCGTCGCGCTGCCGGCGGTCGAGGAACAGGTCCTGCACCGCCGCCGCGGCCTCGCCGTAGCCCATCCGGACCGCGAGGGCGTTGTAGAAGTTCTGGGTCCGGCTGCCCATCCCGCCCAGGTAGAGCGCGGCGTAGCCCCGGACGGGGTCGGCGCAGGCCCGCGGGTCGGCCCCGACGACGAGCGGGAAGGTGGGCACGACGTCGAACCCCTCGAGCGTCCGGCCGACCTTCGCGCGGCCGGCGGCGACCGCGGCCAGCTGCTCGTCGGCGAAGTCCGGGGCGTAGAAGACGGCCAGCCAGCCGTCGGTCAGCTCACCGGCCAGCTCGAGGTTCCGGGGGCCGACGGCGGCCAGGTAGGTGGGGATCCGGGTGCTCACCGGCGCGATGGTCAGCTTGAGCGGCTTGCCCGGCCCGTCCGGCAGGGGCAGCGGGTAGTGCGTGCCCTCGTGGACGACGGTCTGCCGGGCCAGGGCCAGCTCGAGGACGGCCAGGTACTCCCGGGTGCGGGCCAGCGGCTTGTCGAAGCGGACGCCGTGCCAGCCCTCCGAGACCTGCGGGCCGGAGACGCCCAGGCCGAGCCGGAACCGGCCGCCGGACAGGACGTCGAGGCTGGCCGCGGTCATCGCCGTCATGGCCGGTGTGCGCGCCGGGATCTGCATGACCGCCGAGCCGACGGCGATCCGGCGGGTCTGCCCGGCCAGCCAGGCCAGCACCGTGGGGCTGTCGGAGCCGTAGGCCTCGGCCGCCCAGACGACCTCGAAGCCGAGCGCCTCCGCGTGGGCGGTGAGCCGCAGCTGACCCTGCGGGTCCTCCGCGCCGACGAGGTAGCCGAGGTTCAGACCGAGACGCATGGGGCCACCGTAGTGGCGTCGGGGGTGGTCAGGCCTGCGTTGGCTAGGGTCGCTGGCATGGAACAGCGGCCGGTCGGGACGAGCGGCCTGCGCGTGTCGCGGCTGGGTCTGGGGACGATGACCTGGGCCCGCGACACGACCGACCAGCAGGCCCGTTCGCTGCTGGAGATGTTTCACGAGGCCGGCGGCACGCTGGTCGACACCGCGGCCGCCTACGGCGCCGGGGACGCCGAGCGGCTGGTCGGCTCCCTGGTGGCGGAGATGGGGATCCGCGACGACGTGGTGCTGGCCACGAAGGCCGGCTTCGTCATCCGCGACGGGGAGCGGATCGTCGACACCTCCCGGCGGGCGCTGCTGCGCGACCTCGAGGGATCGCTGCGCCGGCTCGGCACCGACCACGTCGACCTCTGGCAGGTGCACGCCTGGGGTGACGCACCGCTGGCCGAGACCCTCGACGCCGTCGACCACGCCGTCGCGGCCGGGATGGTGCGCTACGCCGGCATCTCGAACTTCGTCGGCTGGCAGACCGCGCAGGCCGCCACCTGGCAGCAGGCGTTCCCGGGCCGGACCCCGATCACCAGCGCGCAGGTGGAGTACTCGCTGCTGGCCCGCCGCGCCGAGGTCGAGGTGCTGCCCGCCGCCCGGGCGTTCGGGATGGGCTTCTTCCCCTGGTCACCGCTGGGTCGGGGGGTGCTGACCGGCCAGTACCGGGCGGGGACGCCCCGGGGGTCGCGCGCCGCCACCGACCACTTCGCCTGGTTCGTCGAGCCGTACCTGGAGGCCCGCAGCCGTGGCGTCGTCGAGGCCGTCGTCCGGGCGGCGGAGGGGCTGGACCTCTCACCGCTCCAGGTGGCGCTGCTCTGGGTGCGGGACGCACCCGGGGTCACCGCTCCCCTGCTCGGCGCCCGGACGGCGGGCCAGCTCGCGCCCGCCCTCGCCGTCGAGGACCAGGCCCTGCCGTACGAGATCGCCTCGGCACTCGACGACGTCTCCGGCGGGCCCAACGCGGCCCGGCCGGTGCCCGTGGGCGGACGCTCGGCCTGAGGCGTACGCACTCGGCGGTCACCGGGCGCGGGGCGTCGGGGGCCACGGGGGACCTCAGCGCCCAGTCGGCGGCCTGGCCGCGACCGCGGCCAGGCGGGTCACACGGAGGCGGGGACCCGGATGATCTTCCGGCGGATCCAGATGTCCCGGGTGCCGTCCCGGTAGCGGCGGAGCCGCGTCAGCTCCCAGCCGCCGTACTCGGCCTGGTCGGTGAGCAGCTGGCGGACGGCACCTCGGGACAGGTGGCGGCCCAGCCGGACCTTCTCGATCTCGTACTCCACGGCGCGCTTGGTCATCGCTGCCCAGCGTAGTCCTGCTTCACGCCTGGTCCAGGAAGCGGTCGAGAACGCGCGCCCCGAACTCGAGCGACGCCGTCGGGACCCGCTCGTCGACGCCGTGGAACATCCCGACGAAGTCGAGCTCCGGGGGCAGCCGCAACGGCGCGAAGCCGAAGGAGCGGATGCCCAGCCGGTCCCACGCCTTGGCGTCGGTGCCGCCGCTCATCAGGAACGGGACGGCCCGCGCGCCGGGGTCCTCGGCGGCCAGGCAGGCCTGCATCGCCTCGACCAGCGAGCCCGAGAACGCGGTCTCGACGGCGTCCTGGCGGGTGACCACCTCGTAGCGGACGCGGTCCCCGATCAGCTCGGTGATGGTCTCGTAGAACTCCTGCTCACCCCCGGGGACGAAGCGGCCGTCGATCGCCGCCCGCGCCTGGCCGGGGATGACGTTGTGCTTGTAGCCGGCGTCCAGCATCGTCGGGTTCGCCGTGTTCGACATCGTCGCGCCGACCATCCGGGCGATGCTGCCCAGCCGGGCCAGCGTCTCCTCGATCGTGCCGGGGTCCAGCTCCACCTCGAACGCCTCGGCGACCGCGTCGAGGAACGCCTGCTGCGCGGAGGTGATCCGGTGAGGCCAGGCGTGAGCACCGACCCGGGCGACGGCGGCGCTGAGCGCGGTCACCGCGTTGTCGTCGTTGCGGAAGGAGCCGTGGCCCGCCCGGCCGTCCGCGATGAGGTCGAGCCAGGCCATCCCCTTCTCGGCGGTCTGGACGAGGTACAGCCGCAGGTCGTCGCGGACGGTCAGGGAGAAGCCGCCGACCTCGCCGATGGCCAGCTCGCAGTCGGCGACGGTGTCGCGGTGCTCGTCCACCAGCCACTGCGCCCCGAGCCCGCTGCCCGCCTCCTCGTCGGCGGTGAACACCAGCCGGAGCGGACGGCGGGGGGCCGCGCCGGCCCGGGCCCGCGCCCGGACCACGCTCAGCACCATGGCGTCGAAGTCCTTCATGTCGACGGCCCCGCGGCCCCACAGGCAGTCGTCGACCACCTCGCCGGCGAACGGCGGGACCGACCAGTCGTCGGCGTTGGCCGGCACCACGTCGAGGTGGCCGTGCACCAGCAGCGGCGACAGCGAGCGGTCGACGCCCTCCGGCTCCCAGCGCGCGACGACACTGGTCCGCCCGGGCTCCGGCTCGAGCAGCTCGGCCTCGATGCCCACCTCGTCCAGCAGGGTGGCCACGTGCTCGGCGGCCGCCCGCTCCCCCGGTCCCGGCTGGTCGCCGTAGTTGGAGGTGTCGATCCGGATGAGGTCGCGGCACAGCGCCACCACCTCGGCGTCGGCGGCGTAGGCGTGGGTCACACCGTCATCCTGTCCCACCGGTCCGCCGTCGCGCGGCCGCGGGGGGCCGCGGGTCGGCGTGGGCCAGGATGGGGCGTGCCCACCTCCGCCCGCCGCCGCTCCTGGTTCGTCTGGGGTGTGGCGGTGGCGGCCTACGCGGTGGCCATCTTCCAGCGCACCTCCCTCGGCGTCGCCGCCGGTCCGGCGACGGAGCGGTTCGGTGTCGGCGCCTCCGTGCTGTCGACGTTCGTCGTCCTCCAGCTCGTCGTCTACGCCGCCATGCAGATCCCGGTGGGCATCCTCGTCGACCGGTTCGGGTCGCGGCTGCTGCTGGTCGCGGGTGCGCTGCTGATGGCCGTCGGCCAGACGACGATGGCGCTGGCCACCCACCCGGGCACGGCGGTGCTGGCCCGGGTGGTCGTCGGCGCCGGCGACGCCATGACCTTCATCTCGGTGCTGCGGATCATCCCGGCCTGGTTCCCCGCCCGGCGGGTGCCGATGGTCACCCAGCTGACGGGGCAGGTCGGCCAGCTGGGGCAGGTGGCCAGCACCATCCCGCTGGCCGCGGCCCTCGCCGGTCCCGGGTGGACGCCGGCCTACCTCGGGGCGGCCGCCGTCGGGGTGCTGGCCGCCCTCCTGGTGCTGCTGGCGGTCCGCGACCGGCCGGTCGGCAGCCCCGCCGCGGCCCCCGTCGGCTGGGCGGAGGCGATGACCGACCTGCGCAGCTCGTTCGTCCACCCCGGCACGCGGTTGGGGCTGTGGTCGCACTTCAGCACGCAGTTCTCGGGGATGGTCTTCGTCCTGCTCTGGGGCTACCCGTTCATGACGGCCGGCCTCGGCTACAGCCCCGGCCTGGCCGGCGGGCTGCTCACCCTGATGGTGCTGGCGGGGCCCGTGATCGGGCCGGTGCTGGGGCAGCTGACGGCCCAGTACCCGCTGCGCCGGTCGAACCTGATCTTCGGGGTCATGATCACCACGGTCGCCACCTGGACCCTGGTGCTGCTGTGGCCGGGCACCGTGCCCCTGCCGCTGCTGGTCCTGCTGCTGGTGGTGCTGGCCGCCTACGGACCGGCGTCCGCGGTCGGCTTCGACTTCGCCCGCTCGTTCAACCCCTCGACGCGGCTGGGGGCGGCGTCGGGCATCGTCAACATGGGCGGCTTCACCGCGTCGTTGATCACGATCTTCGCGATCGGGGTGATCTTGGACTGGCGGGCGCCGACCGGCGCGTTCGACCTCGCGGACTTCGAGATCGCCTTCTGCTTCCAGTACGTGCTGTGGGCGTTCGGCTTCGTGTCGCTGTGGAGCAGCCGCCGGCTCACCCGGGCCGGCATGCGCGCGGACGGCGGCGCCCCGATCGACCCGCTGGCCCGCGCCATCGCCCGGCGCTGGCGCCACCGGCCCCGACGGTGACCGCGAGCGGCGCCGATTCGTCCTGCGGGACGCCTGTTGTTATAGTTCACTGCTGCTGAACGAGGTCCGGGTGGCGGAATAGGTAGACGCGCTAGCTTGAGGTGCTAGTTCCCTTGACGGGGAATGGGGGTTCAAGTCCCCCCTCGGACACGACGGCCACGAGCCCCTTCCCACTGCGGTGGGCGGGGGCTCGTGCCGTTGTCGGACCGATCAGCCCCGGCGAGCCGGGTGCCGCACCCGCCAGGCGGCGCCCAGGCACCGCAGCGACAGCAGCAGGATGACGGCGACCACCAGGGCGCTCAGCACCTCCACCGGACCCGTCCAGGGCGAGGCCGGCAGCGCGCTGCCGCGGCTGCCCCACGGCTCCACCAGGTAGGAGGCGAGCAGCGTGGCGCCCCCGCAGAGCAGCCCGGCGACGCCGGCCGCCCAGGCGACGGCCCCGCCCGTCCGGCCCGACCGGGCCTGTCGCCGGCAGGCCACGAACACCGCGGCGGCGACCGCGGCGGCCAGCACGCCGAGGACCGCGAAGCTGGACGTGACCCAGCGGTGGTCCCGCGGCTCCGGGTGCCCGGCCGTCCTCCCCAGCAGCGCCCAGGCGGTGAGGACCAGCAGGTACCCCAGGGCCAGCACCCCGCTGGTGCGCCGGGCCTCCAGGCGCAGCACGTCGTCGGCGTACCAGGGCGCCAGCGCCGCGGGCTCGCCGAACTCGCCCGCGGCGCGGTGGGCCGCCTCCCGATGCGTGCAGCCCTGCTGCTCGTAGGCCTCGGCCGCGTCGCGCAGCCCGTCCTCCGCCTCCTGCAGCAGCCCCCGACGTCCACCTCCGGCACCGGCCGGCAGCCGGGCCGCGAGGTCCGCGAGCACCGCGTCGATCGGGTCGACCGGGGGCCGGGACCGGCGGTTCATGCCGACGCGCTCTCGTCGTCGACGGGTACGGGCGCCCGCAGGCCGCCGAGGACGCTGCCGATAGTGCCCGAGAACCGGAGCCACTCCGCGCGCTCGCCCTGCAGCTCGCGTCGGCCGGCCGCGGTCAGGGCGTAGGTCCGCCGCCGTCGACCGCCGACGGTGGACCAGTCCCCCACGGTGAGCCCGGCCTCCTCGAGGCGGCGGAGCGCCGGGTAGACGGTGCCGGTCGGCAGCCGCAGCTCACCGCCGGAGCGGGCCTGCAGCGCCTCGATGACGGCGTAGCCGTGCAGCGGCCCGGACTCCAGCACCGCGAGCAGCAGCCCGTCGAGGTGGCCCTTCAGCCGTTCCTGCCCCATACCTTGGGAGCCTACGCCAGCCGGGCCGTCGGCGGCAGCCCGCGCCGCCCGCCGGATCAGGGTCAGGTCAGGGTCGTCGCCTCTTGTTGCGTAGGAACGCTACTTATAGCGTCGCCGTCATGACCAGCACCCTGCCCGCCCCGGCGGTCGTGACCGAGCACCCACCGCCGGCTCGACGGCCGCTCTTCGTCGCCCTCCTCGTCCTGTTCCGGGTCCTCACCACGGCGCACCTCGGCCTCGCCCTCGTCCAGCCGATCTCCATCGGCCAGTACCTCGACGGGCGGTACGGGCTGCTGCGGTTGCACCAGACCGCCGCCGGCCTGCTGGTCCTGACCGCGCTCGTCCTGGCGCTCGTCGGCGTCGGCTACGTGCTGGCCGGCGGCCGGCTGTGGGCCCTCGGCTGCCCGCTGCTCTTCCTGCTCGCGGGCGTCCAGACCGGTCTGGGCTACAACCGCGCGCTGGGCGTCCACATCCCCCTCGGGGTGGCCCTGGTCGCGCTGGCCGTCGCCGTCGCGGTCCTCAGCTGGGCGCCCGCGGCCGCCCGCCCGCGCGCTCCCCGGCGGACCCACCGGACGGCTGCAGGCGACGGAGCGGTGGCGTGAGGGTGAGCCGCCGGGCCCTGCTGGGGGCAGGGCTGGGGCTCGCGGGAGGGGCCGTGCTCGGGACGGCCGGCTGCGCCGACGACCCCGCCGGCCAGACCGCACGGGTGTTCCGGAGCGACCGGCCGCTGCCCGAGCGCTTCGTCGTCCCCTTGACGACGCCGCCGGTCAAGCGGCCGACCGCCCGCGACGGCACCGCGACGCGGTACACCGTCGTCCAGCGGCCCGCGCAGGTCGAGATCCTGCCGGGCGTCCTCACCGACGTGTGGGGCTACGACGGCCTGTTCCCGGGCCCGACCCTCCGCGCCCGGCGCGGCGAGCGGGTGGTCGTGACCCACCACAACGACCTGCCGGTGCCCACCGTCGTCCACCTGCACGGCGGCCACACCCCGGCGGCCAGCGACGGGTTCCCGACCGACCTCGTGCTGCCCGCGGGACCGGCGGCCACCTCCCGGACCGGCCACGGCGGGATGCCGCACGGGGCTGGCGACGTCCGCCGCGGCACCCGCGAGCACGTCTACCCGGGCGACCAGCCGGCGGCCACGCTCTGGTACCACGACCACCGGATGGACTTCACCGCGCCGCAGGTGTGGCGCGGGCTGGCCGGGTTCCACCTCGTCTCCGACGACGTCGAGGACGCCCTCCCGCTGCCGCACGGGGAGCGGGACGTCCCGCTGATGATCATGGACCGCTCCTTCGGCGCCGACGGTGAGCTCCGCTACCCCTCGCTGGACGCCAGCCTGGCTGGTCCGCCCGGGGTGTCGGCCGACCACACCTCCGGCGTGCTCGGCGACGTGCTCCTGGTGAACGGGCGGCCCTGGCCGGTGCTGGCGGTGGCCGCGGCCCGGTACCGCCTGCGGCTGCTCAACGCGTCCAACGCCCGCCGCTACGACCTGGCGCTGGACCCGGTCCCGCCGCAGGGTCCGGCCTTCGTCCAGGTCGCCTCCGACGGCGGGCTGCTGGCGGCCCCGGTGGCGCACGACCACGTCCCGCTGGCCCCGGCCGAGCGCTACGAGGTGCTCGTCGACTTCGGCGCCTACCCGGTGGGCACCGAGGTCACCCTGACCAACGCGCTGGGCACCGGCCCCACGGACGCCGTGATGCGGTTCCGGGTCGTCAGGCGGGCCCGCGAGGACAGCACCGTGCCGGCCCGGCTCGCCGCCGTCCCGACGCTGCGGCCCCGGAGGGACGCGCCCCGACGCACCTGGCGGTTCGCCCGGGGGCGGACCGGCACGGGGCACTGGCTGATCAACGACGCACTCTTCGACCCGGCGCGGACCGACGCGACGGTGCGGCTCGGTGACATCGAGGTGTGGCGCTTCGCCAGCGACCTGCACCACCCGGTGCACGTCCACCTCGCGCCGTTCCAGGTGCTGAGCCGGGGCGGCCGGGACCCGGGCGCGTTCGACGTCGGCTGGAAGGACACCTTGGACCTGCGGCCGGGCGAGCACGCCGACGTCGCGGTGAGGTTCCCGGCCCACCCCGGCCGCTACCTCGTGCACTGCCACAACCTGGAGCACGAGGACATGGGGATGATGGCGACCTTCGCGACCGTCGCCTGAGGACCGCCGCCGGGAGCACCCCTGGCCCGGGCTGGGTGGCGGCGGGTGCGATCGACTGCGCGGCCGCTGGCAGGATCGGGGCACCGCCGCCCTCGAGAGGACCCGTCATGGACACCGCCCTGCCCACCATCGCCGTCACGGGCGTCACCGGAGCCGTCGGCGGGCTCGTCGCCCGGGGGCTGGTCGAGCGTGGCGTGCCGCTCCGGCTGCTGGCGCGGACGCCGGCGAAGGTGCCGCCGCTGCCCGGCTGCGTCGTGCTGCCGTCCCGCTACGGCGACGGCGACCCCTCCGTCGCGGCCCTCCGCGGGGTGTCGACCCTGCTGATGGTGTCTGCGGCCGAGGACGAGGACCGGCTGGGCCAGCACCGGGCCTTCGTGGCGGCCGCGGCCGAGGCGGGGGTGCAGCACGTCGTCTACACCTCCTTCGCCGCGGCGGCCGAGAACGCGGTGTTCACCCTCGGCCGCGACCACTGGGCGACCGAGCGCGCGATCGTCGACGCCGGGTTGGCGCACACCTTCCTGCGCGACTCCTTCTACCTGGACTTCCTGCCCGAGGTGGTGGGCGAGGACGGCGTCATCCGGGGTCCGGCCGGCGACGGCCGGGTCGCCGCGGTCGCCCGGGCCGACGTCGCCCGGGCGGCCACCGCGGTGCTGCTGGACCCGGAGCCGCACCGGGGGGCCACCTACGAGCTGACCGGACCGGAGGCGCTGTCCTTCGCCGACGTGGCGGAGCAGGTCTCGGCCGCCCGCGGCCGGCCGGTGCGCTACCACGCCGAGACCCTCGAGGAGGCCTACGCCTCCCGCGCGTCCTACGGCGCCCCGCGCTGGCTGGTCGACGCCTGGGTCAGCACCTACACCGCGATCGCGACCGGGGAGCTGGCCCGCGTCAGCGACGACGTGGAGCGGCTGACCGGACGGCGACCGCTCACCCTGCGCCAGCTGCTCGCGGGCGGACGCGGCTGACCCCGCGACGGCGGACGCGGAGCGCTCAGGCCGCGCGGGCCTGGTCGGCGCGTCGCACCAGCGCAGCGATCGCGTCGAGCACCGGCGGCCACAGGGCCTCCGGGAGGTCGTGACCCATGCCCTCCAGCACGAGCAGCTCCGCGCCGGGGACCACCTCCGCCGTGGCCCGGCCGCCGGAGACGTCGATCAGGGCGTCGTCGGCCCCGTGCAGCACCAGGGTCGGCACGTCCAGCCCGGCCAGCCGGGCGGTCCGGTCACCGGAGGCGTAGATGGCGGCCAGCTGACGGCCGACCCCCGCGGGGTCGTGGTCGCGGTCCCAGGCCTCGCCGGCCCGCCGGCGCACGTCCTCGGGGTCGGCCGGGTAGCCGGGCGAGCCCAGCACGCGGGCCGAGGCGACGCTCCGCTCCAGCGCCTCCTCCCGGCTCCGGGCCGGCGGGGCGAGCAGGACGGTCATCGCCGCCTCGGTGGCGGAGCCGACCCCCCGGTCGCCCGTCGTCGACATGATCGAGGTGAGGCTGAGCACCCGCTCGGGGTGGTCGAGGGCGAGCGTCTGGGCGATCATCCCGCCCAGGGAGGCGCCGACGACGTGCGCCGCGTCCAGCCCGAGGTGGTCGAGGAGGGCGACGGCGTCGTCCGCCATGTCGGAGAGGTCGTAGGCCGCCGACGACGCGTCCCCCGCCAGCAGGGCGGGGAAGTCGGGGCGGGACGCGTCGTCGAGGTGGGTGGACAGGCCGATGTCGCGGTTGTCGTAGCGGACGACGAAGTGCCCGCGCTCGACCAGCGCCTCGCAGAAGGCCGCGCGCCAGCCCAGCAGCTGGGTGCCCAGGCCCATCACCAGCAGCACCGGTGGCTCCGCCCGGTCGCCGAACGTCTCGTACACGATCTCGATGCCGCCCGCCGTCTCCGCCGGGACCTCGCCTGCGTCGCCCACGCCGTCACCGTACCGGGACGGGCCGGACCACAATGGCCGGCATGCGCATCACCGCAGCGGTCCTGGAGGAGGTCGGGCGGCCGGCCCCGTTCGCGGCGTCCCGTCCGCTCACGCTGAGCACCGTGGACCTGGACCGGCCGGGACCGGGTGAGCTGCGGGTGCGGGTGGAGGCGGCCGGGCTCTGCCACTCCGATCTGTCCGTCGTCGACGGCGGCCGGCCCCGGCCCACCCCGATGGTGCTGGGCCACGAGGCCGCGGGGCTGATCGAGGAGCTGGGCGAGGGGGTCGTCGACGTCGCCGTCGGCGACCGGGTGGTGATGACGTTCCTGCCCCGCTGCGGCCGCTGCACCTCCTGCGGCACGGACGGCCGGCTCCCCTGCGGTCCGGGCTCGGCCGCCAACACGGCCGGCGACCTGCTCGGCGGCGGCCGCCGGCTGAGCCGGGACGGCGTCCCCCTCGCCCACCACCTCGGGGTGTCGGCCTTCGCCGAGCAGGTGGTCGTCGACCGCCGCTCGGTGGTCCCCGTCCCGCCCGACGTGCCGGCCGAGGTCGCCGCCCTGCTCGGCTGTGCGGTGCTGACCGGCGGCGGCGCCGTCCTGAACGCCGCCCGGCCGCAGCCGGGCAGCCCGGTCATGGTCGTCGGCCTCGGCGGGGTCGGGATGGCGGCCCTGCTGGTGGCGCAGGCGCTCGGGCACCCGGTCGTGGCGGTCGACACGGTCCGCGGCAAGCTCGGCACGGCCGCCGAGCTGGGGGCCGTCCGGACGCTGACGCCGGCGGAGGTGCTGGAGGGCGGGGTGACGGCCCCGACGGTGGTCGAGGCGGCCGGCCACCCCCGAGCGTTCGAGACCGCCGTGGCCGCGACGGCCCCCGGCGGGACCACGGTGACGGTGGGGCTGCCGCACCCGGGGGCGCGCTCCGAGGTCTCGCCGCTGCTGCTCACCGCGGAGGCGCGCACGATTGTCGGCAGCTACCTCGGCTCGTCGGTGCCCGCCCGCGACGTGCCGCGCTACGTGGACCTGTGGCGCCAGGGCCGGCTCCCGGTCGAGCAGCTGGTCTCGCACCGGCTCGAGCTCGGCGGGCTGAACGAGGCCCTGGACGCCCTGGCGCTGGGCGTGGTGCTGCGCCAGGTCGTCACCTGCTGACCCGCGACCGTCAGACGAAGGCCTGGTGACCGGTGATGGCCCGGCCGACGATGAGGGAGTTCATGTCCCGGGTGCCCTCGTAGGAGTAGATCGCCTCGGCGTCGGCGAAGAAGCGGGCGACGCCGTGCTCGAGGACGATGCCGTTGCCGCCGAGGATCTCCCGGGCCCAGGCCACCGTCTCGCGCATCCGGCTGGTCGCGAAGGACTTGGCCAGCGCCGAGTGCTCGTCACGCTGGACGCCCTCGTCCTGCAGCGTGGACGCCTGCAGGCACAGGGCGATGCTGGCGGTGATGTTGCCGACGCAGCGCGACAGCAGGTCCTGGACCAGTTGGTGAGCGGCGATGGGCTTGCCGAACTGCTCCCGCTGCAGGGCGTAGGCCAGCGCGGCCTCGTAGGCTCCCATGGCGATGCCGATGGCCTGCCACGCCACGTCGCAGCGGGTCAGCCGCAGCACCGTCGCCACGTCCCGGAACGAGCGGATGCCCGGCAGCCGCCGGTCCTCGGCCACGACCACGTCGGCCAGCACGAGGTCGGCGTTCTGCACGGAGCGGAGGCTGATCTTGTCCTCGATCTTGCTGGCGGTGAAGCCCGGGCTGTCGGTGGCGACCAGGAAGCCCTTGACCTGGCCGTCGGCGACGTCCTTGGCGAAGACGACGACGACGTCGGCGAAGGTCGCGTTGCCGATCCAGCGCTTCTCCCCGCGCAGCACCCAGTGGTCACCCTCGCGCCGCGCGGTGGTCCGGAGGCCACGAGCGGAGTCCGAGCCCGACAGCGGCTCGGTCAGCCCGAACGCGCCGACCACCTCACCGGACGCCATCCGGGGCAGCCACGCCGCCTGCTGCTCCGGGGACCCGCCCACGTGCACCGCACCCATGGCCAACCCGCTCTGCACGCCGACGAACGTGGCGACGCCGGCGTCGACCCGGGCGAGCTCCAGGGCGATCCAGCCGCGGTAGACGGCGCTGTTCTCGAAGTGCCGGACCTCGGGCACGAAGGCCCCGAGCAGGCCCAGCCGGGCCAGCGAGGGGATCAGGTGCCGCGGGAACTCCGCCCGGGACCAGAACCCGTCCGCGACGGGCCGGACCTCGGCCTCGAGGAACGTGCGGACGCGGAGCGCCGCCTCCTGCTCGGCCGGGCTGAGCCGACCCTGGAAGCCGAAGAAGTCCGCGGCCAACCGGGGCGTCGACCCACCGGTCGCCGCCGGCTCCGCGGTCGGGTGGGTGATCTCGGTCAGCGTCACGGCGTTCCCCTCGCAGGTCCTAAGTTACTCACCAGTAGGTTACTCACCAGTAGTATAGGCCGCGCTCGCGGTGATCGGCAGGCCATCACCCGGCCGACGCCTGATCCGGGCCGACCGCCGCCCGCGGGCGCGGCCCGCACCCGTCCCCCCAGGACCCCACCCCGAGGACCACCGATGCCGGACTACCGCTACCGCCACACCTTCGGCACCCGCTGGAACGACAACGACCAGTACGGCCACGTCAACAACGTCGTCCACTACGAGGCCATGGACACCACCATCAACCGCTGGTTGATCCAGGAGGCCGGGCTCGACCCGCGGGGCGGGACGCACATGGCGGTCTGCGCCGCGTCCTCCTGCCGCTACCTGCGCCCCGTCTCCTACCCCGACACCCTCGAGGTGGGCCTGCGGGCCGGCCGGGTGGGCACCACGAGCATCACCTGGGAGCTCGGCCTGTTCGTCGAGGGCGACCCCGAGCCCGCCGCCACGGGCAGCTTCACCCACGTCTTCGTCGACCCCTCGACGCTGCGGCCGGTACCCGTCCCGGCGGACCTGCGGAGCCGGATCGAGCGAGAGCTCGGCTGAGGCACGTCGACGGGCTCAGGGAGCGGGGCGCCCTTCGACGGGCTCAGGGAGCGTGGGCGGCTCAGGGAGCGGCGAGCAGCTGCTGCTCGAGCTCGGCGGGCAGGCCGTGCACCGGGCGGTCCGGCCGCTGCGCCGTCGGGCCGCGCTCCTGCAGCCAGGCCCAGGTGTCGGCGACGGTGTCCCGCACCGGGCGGCAGACGAGCCCGGCCGCGGCCGCCCGCGCGGTGTCGGACTCCAGGAAGCCGGCGTACTCCCCCGTCTCGGGGACCCAGCACGGCAGCTGCGTCCACGGCTCGACCCCGGCGGCCGCGAGCTGCTCCTCCCCGACCCAGACCAGCTCGGCGTCCGCGCCGGTCACCGCCACGCAGGCCTCCAGGAGGCTGGCCGTGGTGGCGTGCCCGGAGCGGCTGATGGTGTCGAACGGTCCCGCCCGCCCCGACGCGAGCCCGTCGAGCAGCCAGTGCGCCAGGTCGCGGACGTCGACGTGCTGCAGCGGGCGCTCCGGACGCCCCGGCGCGACGACCCGGCCGCCGGCGGCGATCCGGGTCAGCCACCAGGGCAGCCGGCCGATGTCCTCGAAGGGGCCGAGGATGAGGCCCGCCCGGGCCAGCAGGGCGTCGGGGAAGGTGTCCAGGACGCCCAGCTCGGCACCGCGCTTGTCGGCCGCGTAGTCCGTCCCCGCGGAGCTCGGGTCGGCCTCGACGAGGGGGGAGTCCTCGTCCACGTGCTCGCCCCAGACGTAGACGGAGCTGCTGGAGACGTAGCCGAAGCGTTCGGCACGGCCCTGCAGCAGCCGTGCAGCCGTCGTGGCCACGACCGGGGCGCCGGCCCAGGTGTCCACCACGGCGTCGAACCGTCGGTCCCCGAGCGCCGCGGCCAGCGCCGCCTCGTCCGTGCGGTCGGCGTGCAGCGCGCGGACCGCGTCGGGCAGGCCGGGCGTGACGCCCCGGTGGAGCGCGGTGACGGACCAGCCCCGCGCCAGCGCGTCGGCCACCACGGCACGGCCGACGAACCGCGTCCCACCGAGCACCAGCAGCTCCATGGCCAGTCCTGCCCGCCGCCCGCCGGGTCAGCGGGCCGTGGAGCGGGCACCGGCGGTCGTCACCTCCGAGGCCGGCACCGCCTGCGGCTCGGGCTCGGGCTCGTCGCCGTGGTCGTCGGTCATCGTCGTCTCGTCGAAGGGCCGCTGCCCGGCGAGCACCGCGTCGAGCTGCTCCCGGTCCAGGGACCGGGTCCAGGACCCCACCAGGACCGTGGCCACGGCGTTGCCGGCGAAGTTGGTGACGGCGCGGGCCTCGGACATGAACCGGTCGATGCCGACGATCAGGCCGACGCCGTCCACCAGGTCGGGCCGGTGCGAGGCCAGGCCGCCGGCCAGGGTGGCGAGGCCGGCGCCGGTGACGCCCGCCGCCCCCTTCGAGGCGATCATCATGAAGATGAGCAGCGAGATCTGCTCCGGGATGGTCAGCGGGTCGCCCAGCGCGGCCGCGATGAAGAGCGACGACATGGTCAGGTAGATCGCGGTGCCGTCGAGGTTGAACGAGTAGCCCGTGGGCACGACGACCCCGACCGTGGGCTTGGCCACCCCGAGGTGCTCCATCTTGGCGATCAGCCGCGGCAGCGCCGACTCCGAGGAGGAGGTCGAGACGATCAGCAGGAACTCCCGGCCGAGGTAGCGCAGCAGCTTGAAGATGTTGATGCCCGTGAAGGCCTTGAGCAGCAGGCCGAGCACGCCGAACACGAAGATCGCGCAGGTGGTGTAGAAGCCGATCATGATCACCGCCAGCGCCTTCAGCGCGTCCAGACCGGTGGCCCCGACGACGGCGGCCATGGCCCCGAAGGCACCGATCGGCGCGACCCACATGATCATCGACAGGATCCGGAAGACGAGCCGCTGCAGGTGCCCGATGCCCACGAGGATCGGCTTGCCCGCGCGCCCCATCGCCTGGATGGCGAAGCCGACCAGCAGGGCCACCAGCAGCGTCTGCAGCACGGTCTCGGTGGTGAGGGCCGAGAACAGCGTGTCCGGGATGATGTTGAGGATGAACTCGGCGGTCGTCGTGGCCTCCTTGGGCGCCAGTCCCGCGCCCTTGCCGGCCAGCTCGTCGGTGAGCCGCAGGCCCTCGCCGGGGTGGATGATGTTGCCGACGACGAGGCCGATGATCAGCGCCACCGTCGACATCACGAGGAAGTAGGCCAGCGCGAGGCTGCCGACCTTGCCCACCTGGGCGGCGCTCCGCAGCGATCCGATGCCGAGCACGATGGTGCAGAAGATCACCGGGGCGATCATCATCCGGATGAGGGCGACGAACCCGTCGCCGATCGGCTTGAGCTGCACGGCGAAGTCGGGGGCCGCGAAGCCGACGGCGATGCCGAGGACGACCGCGGCGATCACCGCGATGTAGAGGTAGTGGGTGCGGTCCGTGCGCTGGGGCGCGTCGGTGGCGGCACCGACGGGGGGCTCGGTGGCCATGTCGTCTCCTCGTCGAGGGTGGGGGCGGGGTGCTGGTGCGGTCCGAGTGTGTCCCACGTCTCACCCCGATCGTCAAGGGGGCCCACGGGGCACGCCCTCCGGCGGGCTCAGGGCGCGGTGGGTCGACCGGCTCAGCTGCCGTCCACCGGCCACTCGACCAGGTCCACCTCCTGCACGCGCGCGGCCGGGTCCGCCGGGACCCGGAACGTGCGGATCTGGTGCGGGCCGAAGTCCTCCTCCAGCACCCGGTCCAGCAGGCCGAGCAGGATCCGGGCGCGGGCGGGCCGGCCGGTGGTCTCGACCGCGCGGACGACGAGGTCGGCGCCGCCGCCGCGCTCGGCCGGGTCCTCCGAGCCCTTGACCGCGGTGACCAGGACCGCACCTCCGCCGTCGTCGACCCAGGACACGACGGGTGGCAGGGAGCCCGGGTGGGACGACTCGACCATGGCCCGGACACCCGTGGCCAGGACGGCGGCGCGACGGGTCGGGGCGGCGACCCGGTGGTCGCCGGCGTGCGGCACCAGCTCGTAGCGGAACCGCTGCACACCTTGGTCCTGGTAGGCGTGGAAGCCGTCGGGGTCGAGCAGCTGCGGGTCGTGCCAGGCGTAGACCGGGCTGCGGACGGCGGTCACGCCGATGCTCGGCTGCTCCCCCGGCGAGACGTCGTAGCCGTGCTTGTCCGTGGTGACGAGGGTCAGCCCGGCGGGGCGGCCGTCGACCGTCCCCGTCACGTCCACCCAGGCCTGGGCCGGCTCCTCGGCCCCGTCGACCGGGCGCTCCAGGTGGCCGAAGGGGATCTCGAAGGTGGCGCGCGGGTCGCTGAGCACCGTCGGGAACCGCAGCTTCAGCAGGTGCGCGGGCTCCCGCCAGTCCAGCGTCACGTCGACCCGCAGGACCGGGCTGTCGTGGTCCAGGACCAGCTCCTCGACCAGCGTCGAGGCCCCCCAGCCGCGCTCGACCCGGACCCGGGCGCGCAGCGGCCCCGTCTCCCGGACGACGACCCGGCGCAGCTCCATGGTCTCCCCCGGCCAGGCGTAGGAGACGACCCGGTGACCCCAGGTGTCCGTCGGGTCCGCGCAGACCTGGGTGTGGGTGCGGCCGTCGACCCCGGCCAGCACGTCGACGCCGGTGACGCGGTCGCGGTAGGAGCAGAGCCACCCGGTGGCCGGGTCCAGCTCGATCCGGACGTGGTCGTTCTCGAGCACGGCACCGCCGGGCGCCAGGGGGCCGCCGGGACGACCGGCGGCCTCGACCCGCAGCGGCTGCGGCGGCCCGGCGCTCCAGGCCGGCCGGTCCGGCGCGGGGAACCCGGGCAGCAGCCGGTAGAGCCGGTGCCCCAGCGCCGGCACGTCCGCGCGGAAGACGACGGCGCCGCGGGTGAGGTCGGCGGTGACGGAGGTGGACGCGGTCGGCTGGCTCACCACCGCGCGGTCGGCCTCGTCGACCACCCGGACGCCGGACGGCTGGGCCGCGTAGGTCATCACCACGTCGGTGCTGACGGCCCAGGGGTGCGGGTTGAAGACCAGCACGGGCTGGCTGCCGGCCACGAACGGGACGTCCACCTGCCGGGCCAGCACGTTGTGCGCCCGGACGACCAGCCGCTTGGCGATCGCGGTCGCCTCCCCCAGCTGGTCCCGAGCGTCGTCGTAGGCGGTCTCGATGGCCGAGCCGGGCAGGACGTCGTGGAACTGGTTGAACAGCACCTGCTGCCAGGCGCGCTCGAGGTCCGCTCGCGGGTAGGGCAGCCCGTCGCGCACGGCGACCACCGCGGCCCACCGCTCGGCGGCGAGCACGGCGTGCTGGGCGCGGCGCTGCCAGGCCTTGACGCCCGAGTGCGCGGAGTAGCAGCCGGGCGCGTGGTGCTGCAGGTCGTCGCGGCGGACGACGAGCCGGTCCGCGAGCCCGGGGCGGGCCAGGGCCGCGTCGAGGTACTCCCGCGGCGAGGCCATCCGCAGCCGGCCGAAGGAGCCCATCCGGTCGAACCGGTGGACGGAGTCGAGGTTGGCCCGGGTCGGGCCGCCCCCGTGGTTGCCGACGCCGTAGAAGACCATCCCGTCGCCGAGCCCGCGGTCCATCGACGCCAGGGCCTTCTCCAGCTGCCCGTCGACCGGCCCCGGCGGGCTGCCGTACTCGTGGGGGATGCGGTAGGCCAGCACCCGCGAGCCGTCGGGCGACTCCCACCAGAACAGCGTGGGCTCCAGGTCACCCTCGTGCGGGCCCGGTCGCAGGAACAGGTAGGAGTCCAGGCCCTGGCCCCGGAGGATCTGCGGCAGCATCGCGTGGTGCCCGAAGGGGTCGACGTTCATCCCCACCGTGGCGGGCCGGCCGAAGCGCGAGACGAGGTAGCGCTGGCCGAGCAGTCCCTGCCGGACGAAGGACTCCCCCATCCCCAGGTTGCCGTCGGGCTCCACCCACCAGCCGCCCGCGTTGACCCAGCGCCCCTCCGCCGCCCGCGCCTGGATCGCCGCGAACAGCGCCGGGTCGGACTCCTCCACCCAGCTGAGCAGCACCACCTGGTCGCAGGTGAAGACGAAGTCCGGGTACTCCTCCATCCGGGCGATGGCGGAGGCGAAGGTGGCGCGGGCCTCGGCGTAACCCTCCTGCCACGGCCACAGCCAGACCGGGTCGAGGTGGGCGTTGCCGACCAGGTACAGCGTCCGGTCCGGGGTCGCGAGCGGCCGCTCGCCCCGGCCGACGGGCTCGGGCTGCGGGCCGCCCGGCGCGTTCGCCAGGGGGGGCGGGGCTCACGCGGGCACGCGCGCGCCGTGCGCCGCCGCGCCCGCGACCACCTCGGTGCCGGCGGCCCAGCGGTCGACGACCTCGGAGACCGCGTGCAGCAGGAAGGTGTGCATCTCCTGGATGCGGCAGGTGACGGTGCTGGGCACCAGCAGCGGGTGGTCGGCGTGCGCGGCCGCCGGCCCGCCGTCGCCACCCCCGAACAGCACGGTGGCCGCCCCGCGCTCGCGCGCCACCCGGAGCGCGTCGACGACGTCGGGCGACCGGCCGCTGGTGGTGAAGGCGACGACGACGTCGCCGGGCCGGGCCAGGGCGCGCAGCTGGCGGGAGAACACGTCGTCGAAGCGGTAGTCGTTGGCGATGCAGGTCAGCACCGTCGGGTCGGTGCTGAGCGTGACCGCGGGCAGCGGCCGCCGCTCCCGCTTGAACCGGCCCACCATCTCCCCGGTCAGGTGCTGGGCGTCGGCCGCGCTGCCGCCGTTGCCCAGGGTGTAGAGGAAGCCGCCGGCGGCGAACCGGGTGCAGAGCAGCTCGGCGACCGCCCGGACGGCCGGCAGCAGGGCGGCCGTGGCCTCGGCCGTCCGGACGTGCTCGGTCAGGTCGTCGCTCATCGGCTCAGGCATGCGGGCTCCCCGTCGGCTCGAGGTCGGGGCGCCCCACCTCCCCGACGGCCTTACCCCGGCGCGCGGCACTCACCCCACGGGAGAACCCGGTCACGTCGTCCGGGAGCGGCGGACGCGTGGGGCCGCTCCCGTCGCCATCATCGCGCACCTCCTCCAGCGGCGGAGGACCTTGACACCGGCGGAGGACCTTGACACCGGCGGAGGGCGACCCGAAGACTCGATGCGCCATGAGCACCCCCACCACCCCCGCCCCCGCCCTGCAGGTCCTGGTCTGGGGGGAGAACCGCCACGAGCAGGTCGAACCGCACGTCGCCGCCCTCTACCCCGACGGCATGCACGCCACCATCGCCGACGGCATCCGGGAGCACCTCGGGGACGGGGCGCTGGTCCGCACCACCACCCTGGACGCGCCCGAGCACGGGCTGACCGAGGAGGTGCTGGCCACCACCGACGTCCTCGTCTGGTGGGGCCACGCCGCGCACGGGGAGGTGGCCGACGCGGTCGTCGACCGGGTGCACCAGCACGTGCTGGCGGGGATGGGTCTGCTGGTGCTGCACTCCGGCCACTGGTCCAAGATCTTCGGCCGCCTGATGGGGACCAGCTGCACGCTGCGGTGGCGCAGCGAGCAGGACCGCGAGCTGGTCTGGACCGTCGACCCGACGCACCCGATCGCCCAGGGCGTGCCGAACCCGATCGTCATCGACCAGCAGGAGATGTACGGCGAGACCTTCGACATCCCCACCCCGGACGAGCTCGTCTTCATCTCCTCGTTCAGCGGCGGCGAGGTGTTCCGCTCCGGCTGCACCTTCCGGCGCGGGCACGGCCGGATCTTCTTCTTCTCCCCCGGCGACCAGGACTACCCCGTCTACCACCACCACGACGTCCGGCGGGTGATCGCCAACGGCGTCACCTGGGCGCGGACCGTCCGTCCCGAGCGCGCCGTGCCGACGCTGCTGCGCTACGAGACCGGCGACTTCTACCGCGGGCACGGCTACCCGGGCGCGATCGCGGACGCCGATGGCTGAGCCTGCGACGGTGCCCGCGGACGGGCCCCTGCGGCTGCTGCAGGTCGGCGCCGGCGGGATGGGCCGGGCCTGGCTGGCCACCATCGCGGACAACCCGGACGTCGAGCTGGTGGGGCTGGTCGACCTCGACCTCGAGACCGCCCGGGAGGCCGCGGCGGGGGCCGGGGTCCCCGACCTGCCGGTGGGCCGCGCGCTGGCCGAGCTCGCCGGTCCGACGCGGGCGCAGGCCGTCGTGGACGTCACCGTGCCGCGCGCGCACCACGCCGTCAACACCGAGGCGCTGCTGGCCGGCCTGCCCGTGCTGTGCGAGAAGCCGCTCGCGGAGTCCCTCGCCGAGTGCCTGTCGATGGTGGCCGTCTCCGAGCTCACCGGTCAGCTGCTGATGGTGTCGCAGTCCCGGCGCTACTGGCGGCACCTCGACCGGCTGCGCTCCCAGCTCGTCGAGCTCGGACCCGTCGGGCTGGCGACCTGCACGTTCGCGCGCGGGCCGCACTTCGGCGGCTTCCGCGACGCGATGCCCCACCCGCTGCTGGTCGACATGGCCATCCACCAGTTCGACCTCGCCCGCGACCTGGTGGGCAGCGAGCCCGTCGAGGCGTTCTGCGCCTCCTCCAACCCGCCGTGGTCCTGGTACGCCGGCGACGCCGCCGCCACCGCGGTCTTCCGCTTCGCCGACGGCGCCCGCTTCACCTTCGACGGCTCCTGGTGCAGCCCCGGACTGGAGACGTCCTGGAACGGTCACTGGCGGTTGGCCACCGCCGAGGGCTCCGCGGTCTGGGACGGCGACGGCGCACCGCTCGCCGAACGCGCGGACGGCACGCCCGTCCCGGGCACCGCCTCGGACGCCCCGGAGCAGATCGCCGGGTCGCTCGCCGAGTTCGTCCGGGTGCTCCGGCATGGCGGCACGCCGTCGGGGGAGGTGCACCGGAACGTCCTCAGCGTCGCCATGGTCGACGCCGCGACCGCGTCGGCCGAGCAGGGCCGCTGGGTGCGGATCGCCGACCTCCTCGAGCAGGCGCACGGGCAGGCGGTCGCGGACGAGCGGCGTCCCGAGGTCCGCGCCGTGCTCGAGTCCTGGCCCTCCGCCGCCGCCCGGGTCGGCCTGCCCGCTGCCGCGCCCTGAGGGCCCGGAGGTCGACGGCTCGGGCCTCCGCACTCCTGACGGCGACACCTGCGCCGTCCTTGCTTCCCCCTGGGGGACCACCTAGAGTCACCGTCGCGGTGACGATGCCGCCCGTCGCAGAGGTGGAGGCCCGAGGTGTCGAGCGTCAGAGCCGGACGGCGTGAGCAGGGGCCGCGACGCGGCCAGGGTGGGCTCTGATGGCCGTCCTCACCCGCGAGCCGCGCACCGGCGACCGGGGCAAGGGCCGCCCGCCGCGGGACCCGAGCGTCCCGAAGGGCCGCAAGTACAACAAGCGCGAGGCGGTCGCGGGCTACCTGTTCATCGCGCCCTGGATCGTCGGCTTCCTGGTCTTCACCCTCGGCGCGATGGCCTACAGCCTCTACATCTCCTTCAGCTACTACAACCTGGCCAAGAACACGACCCGGCCGGCCGGTCTCGCGAACTACCAGGCGCTGATCGAGGACCCGAAGGTCGCCCTCTCGCTCAAGAACACGCTGTTCTACGCCGTGATGGCGGTGCCGCTGGAGATCTGCTTCGCGCTGCTGCTGGCCGCGCTGCTCAACAAGGTGGGCCGGGGTGCCGGAGTCTTCCGCACCCTGTACTACCTGCCGAAGATGACGCCGTCGGTGGCGACGGCCGCGGTGTTCTTCCTGCTGCTGAACGGCAACACCGGGGCGATCAACCAGGGTCTCGCCGCGCTCGGCATCGAAGGGCCGCAGTGGCTGATCGACCCCGCGTGGGTCAAGCCGTCGATCGTGCTGATGACGCTGTGGGGGGTCAGCGGGACGATGGTGATCTTCCTGGCGGCGCTGAAGAACGTGCCGCGCGAGCTGTACGAGGTGGCCTCGCTCGACGGCGCGGGTCCGGTGCGCACGTTCTTCACCATCACCGTGCCGATGATCTCCAGCGCGATCTTCTTCAACGTCATCGTGCTGACGATCGCCGCCCTGCAGGTGTTCGACCAGGCCTTCCTGCTGTTCTGGCGCGACCAGAGCAACGCCTCACCGGAGTCGTCGCTGTTCTACGGCGTCTACCTCTTCCAGCAGGCGTTCCGCACCTTCGACTTCGGGTTCGCCGCCGCCATGGCGTGGCTGCTCTTCGTGATCATCCTGCTGATCACCCTCGTCCAGGTGCGCTTCGGCAACCGCTTCGTCTACTACGAGGGAGACCGGGACTGATGACGGCCACCCAGCCCACCTCCGGCACCATGCCGGTCGCCGCCCAGGCCGCCGGCCAGGCCCTCGCCGGGGAGTCCGTGGCGGAGCGCCGGCCGCCCAACCGCTGGTACCGCCCGAAGCGGGTCGTCGGGAAGGTCCTGCTCTGGATCGCCCTGACCGCCTTCTCGCTGCTGTTCCTCTACCCCTTCGTGTGGCTGCTCTCGGCGAGCTTCAAGCCGCGCGGCGAGGTGTTCGACAACAAGCTGATCCCCGACACCGTGCTGCCCGGCAACTACGTCGAGGTCTTCGACCAGCTGCCGCTGCTCAGCTGGATGGGCAACAGCGTCCTGATCGCCGTGCTCGCCGCGCTGTTCGTGGCCCTCTCCAGCTCGGCCGTCGCCTTCGGGTTCGCCTACTTCAAGTTCCCGCTGCGGAACTTCCTCTTCGGCCTGGTGCTCGCGACGATGATGCTGCCCGGGGCGGTCACCCTGATCCCGCAGTACCTGATCTGGAAGAACCTCGGGTTCCTGGGCACCAACGTCCCGCTGTGGGGGGCCAACCTGTTCGGCTCGGCCTTCTACATCTTCCTGCAGCGCCAGTTCTTCCTGGGCCTGCCGCGGGAGCTGTTCGAGGCCGCCCGCGTCGACGGTGCCAGCTACTTCGGGCTGTTCCGCCGGATCGCCATGCCGCTGGCCATCCCGTCGTTCATCATCGTCTTCCTGTTCGAGTTCCAGTCCAGCTGGAACAACCTGCAGGCGGCGCTGATCTACCTGAACGCCGGCAGTGTCGAGGGCTTCACCGTCCCGCTGGGCATCGCCTACGCCATGACGAAGTACAGCCCCACCAACGGTGGCCAGGGCGACTACCAGTACGTGATGGTCGCCTCGCTGCTGGTGACCCTGCCGATGCTGGTGCTGTTCGCCTTCGGCCAGCGCTACTTCATCGAGGGTGTCGCCACGACGGGGCGCAAGGGCTGAGCCCGGCGGCGGAGCAGCGCTAGGGGCTCCACCGGCCCGGAGGCACGACGACCGCCCCGCGGTTCCCACGGGGCGGTCGGTCAGCACGAGCGGCAGCGCTCAGAAGCCGCTGCCCGCGTAGTCCTCACCGGCCGGCTCGTCGCGGTGCGCGCCGTCCGGGTCGTTGGTGCGGCCCTCGGCGTACCCGTCCTCGGTGACGGCCTCGTCGCCCAGCGTCGGGTCGGTGGGCGCCGGCGGCAGGTCCACCTCCGCCAGCTCCTCGTCGTCCATCGCGCGCGGGTCGTCCATCTCGGGTTCGGTCACGTGCTGCCTCCTGTCGTGGTGTCGTCCCAGGTCTACCCGATCCGCCCGAGGTCACCCCGGCCGCCTCGAGCCGGTCCGCTGCCCACGGACGTCGAGATGTCCGGTATTCGCGTCAGACCTGCATCACCCCGGGGCCATTCCGGACCTATTCATGACGTCATCCCCTCGCATTGTTGAACGATCCAGCGCGGATTTTCCTGGCGTTTCTCCGCCGCCTCCCACTAGCGTCGACCGAGCGACGCGACGAGGCGTCGCAGGAGCCAAGGGGGGCGACTTGTCCACACGAGTCGGCAGGAAGATGATCTGCGCCGTGACCACGGCCGCACTGGCCGGAGCCGTGCTGCAACTGGGAGGGGCGGGCCCCGCGACGGCCCGCGTCGGTGCGTTCTCGGCGGTCGCGGAGGCCCGGAAGATGGATGCCGTTCCCGCACCAGCGCTGGACTGGTGGTCCTGCTACGGCGGAGCCGACTGCGCGGCCGTGAAGGTCCCGCTCGACTACGACCGGCCCACCGGAGCCAAGGTCGAGCTGAGCCTCGTCCGGGTCAGAGCCCGCGACCCGCAGCGGCGCATCGGGAGCCTGTTCGTCAACCCGGGAGGCCCGGGCGGATCGGCCGCCGGACTGGCGCTCAACGCCCCCTACGTCTACTCCGCGGACATCCTCGACAGGTTCGACATCGTGGGCATGGAGCCGCGCGGTGTCGGGGTCAGCCAGAACGTCGAGTGCTTCGACGGCGCACGGCAGCAGATGCCCGTGCTGGACGCCTACGACGCCTACTTCCCCACCACGCCAGCCGAGGAGGCGGCCTGGACCGCAGCCAACAGGGCCAACGGCAAGGCCTGCACCAACCGCGGGGGGCTGGCCCTGTCCATGTCCACGGCCGAGGTGGCGCGAGACATGGAGCTGATGCGCCGCAGCGTCGGCGACAGCAGGCTCTCCTACTTCGGCTGGTCCTACGGCAGCTATCTCGGGCAGGTCTACGCCAACATGTTCCCCGACCGCTTCCGGGCGCTGGCCGTGGACGGGGTGCTCGACCCGCAACGCTGGGCCGGCACCCGCGCGAACGCCGGTGCGCCGCTGGGCGACCGTCTGCTCGCCGCGGACGGGGCCTGGCAAGCCCTCCGGAAGATCCTGGTCGCGTGCGACCGGGCCGGAGGGGCTCGGTGCAGCTTCGCGTTGGGGGACCCGGTGGCGAACCTCGACGTGATCGCCGAACGGCTCAAGACCGCGCCGTTGACCGAGACCGACCCGTTCACGGGCGAGACGTTCACCTATCGCTACTCCGACCTGGTCGGTGACCTGTTCAGCTATCTCTACGACCAGGCCGGCTACGCCTACATCATCGAGACCCTCGCAGCCCTGCAACTGCTGACCGAGCCGCCGGCCCAGCAGCGCACCGCGGCGGCCCGCAGCACGGCGGTGCAGTCGCTGGTGGAGGTGCGGCGGCAGACCGAGACGCTGCGGGAGCACCCCCGTGCCGGGTTCCCGTACGACAACGACTTCGACGCCTTCGCCGCGGTCAGCTGCACCGACTCGGTCGAGGGCACCCGGGCGGCCGACTACCCCGCCCGCGCGGCGCGGGCGGACGGGCGCGCCCCCTACTTCGGGCGCCTGGTGACCTGGAACTGGTCCTCCTGTGCTGCGGACGCCTTCCGCGGGAACGACGAGGACGCCTACCGCGGCCCCTTCACCACCCGCACCGCGGCGCCCGTCCTCGTCGTCGGCAACTACTGGGACCCCATCACCAACTACCAAGGGGCCGTGACGAGTGCTCGGCTGCTGCCCAACAGCCGCCTGCTCTCCAGCGACTCCTGGGGCCACACCGCCTACGGGAGCTCCGCGTGCGCCACGCAGGCCGTCGACACCTACCTGCTGACCGGCGAGGTGGCGGCCAGCTACCCGGTCTGCCGTGGTGACCTGCAGCCGTTCGAGTCCGATCCGTTCGAGGTGGAGAGCGTCCAGCACCAGCAGGCGCAGCTCCGGCAGAGGCTGGCCCAGCCGCTGGAGGCCAGCAGCGGTCGGTCACCAGCCCTCCGCTGAGCCGGCGCAGCGTCCAGGGGAACCCCGCGCCGGCTGCCCGAGACGCACGCACGGCCCCGGACCGAGGTCCGGGGCCGTCCGCCGTGCTGGTGCCGTGCTGGGAGCCGTACGTCAGCCCGCGACCTGGTTGTAGGCGCGCATGGCCGCCGTCTGGGCGTCCTTGAGCGCCTCCTCGGGGCTCTTGGTGCCCAGCAGCGAGGAGGTGATGGCGTTCTGCAGCTCCGTGCTGATCTGCTGGCCCGCCGGCGAGGCGCCGTTCGACTTCCCGGTGGCCACGACGTCGTAGTAGGTCGAGATCGTCTGGTTGAAGCCCGGGTTGTCGCTGGTCTTGACGTACTTGGTCCGGATGGCCTCGTCGGCGGCCGGCGACCCGGTGAACAGGCCGGTGTTGATGGCCCCCGGCGTCTTGGCGATGGTCTTGGCCCGGGCTGCCCCGGCGGCCATCCACGCGTCCTGGGCCGTCAGGTTGATCGCCCAGGCGCAGGCGGCGTCCGGGTTCTTGGCGGCCTTCGGGATCACGAACGACGAGCCGCCGGCCACGGTGAAGGGCTGGCCGTCGACACCCTTGAACGGCACCGCCGCGATGTCGACGTCCTTGACGTAGGGCGTGAGCACGTTGACGTACCACTGGGCGTTGACCTGCGCGCCGACCTGGTCCTTCACGTACTGGTTCTTCGCGCCGAAGGTGTCGAAGGAGTCGGTGAAGCTCTTCACCTTCGCGTAGCCGCCCTGGGCGTCCAGCAGCTGCTTGAGGAACGCGAGCGCCTTGGTGTTCCCCGGGTTGTCGAGCGTCGGCACGCCCTCGGCGTCGATCAGCTGACCTCCCAGGCCGAGGATCCACAGCGCCGACTGCCCGGTGGCGACCGGGTCGAAGCCCATCGTCGTCGGGTTGTTGCCGTTGGCCTTGTACATCTTCTCCACCGCCGGCAGCAGCACGTCCGGCTTCGAGGTGTCGATGTCGGCCTCGGTCACCCCGGCGGCGTCCATCACCCGCTTGTTCAGGATGATCGCGGGCGGCTGGTAGAACTGCGGCACCGCCCACACGTGGCCGTCGTAGCTGACGTCGTCGACGACGGACGGGTAGTACTGCGACTTCACGTCGACCGTGTGCGCCGAGAAGCAGCTGTCCAGCGGCAGGATCAGGTCCTGGGCGGCGTAGGTGGCGACCAGGCCGCGGTCCATCTGGACCACGTCGGGCACCTCACCGCTGGCGGCGCGGGTGGTGAACTTCTGCGCGTCGAAGGCCGTGGCGTCGATCTTGATCGTGACGCCGGTGAGCTTCTCCTTCGCGTAGTCGAGGCGGGAGGTGCCCACCTCGTCGGCGTTCTCGAAGCCCCAGGCGCTCAGGTTGCCGGTGGCGTTGGTCGTGAAAGCGGGACCCGTGTCCGCCGACTCCTCCGAGCCGGCCTCCCCACCCCCACCGCATGCGCTCATCAGGCCCAGGCTCGTGGCCAGACCGAGAGCGAGCAGGGTCTTGTGGCTGTTCTTCACCGCGGTTCCTCTCCAGTGGACGCGGTCGCTCCGTCGTGACCGCGCGGGACCGCGCCCCCCGGTCGGGGGGCACCGGTCCCAGGGGGAACGTAGTCGAGCTCCCGAGAAGTGACAAGCCGCGCGGGCCCGTGTCGCCGGGTCAGCCTGGGAGGGTGGTCAACCGGGCCCTGACCAGGGCGGGAGAAGTGCTCCACGTGCATCCGAGAACGACTCGGCGCCGAACGTGAGAAGCACCAGTACCCTTCTGCGCCACGTTCAGACCGAGCGGCCGCGGACCCGGGTGAGGGCCTCCTGGGCGACCCAGTGCGGGGCGGCGTCGGGTCCGGTGATCCGGCAGAGGACCGCCCCGTCGAGCACCGCGACCTCGCGCACCACGGACACGTGGGAGGGGCGGAGGCGACGGCCGTCCTCGAGGGCGATCGGGGCGGCGGGCCGCACGACGGTGCCCACCTGCAGCGCCCGCGGCGGGAGGAGCAGCATCAGCAGCAGGGCGACCGGGCCCAGCACGAGGCCCACCACCAGGAACAGCCGGTCGTCGTAGCCCTTGCGCCGCGCCTCCCAGGCCGCGGCGATCCCCGCGGAGACGTACAGGGCGATCAGCAGGACGTCGGTCACGTGTCCCACTCTGCCGCCCGCGGACGGGCGGCGGCCGCGTCGTGGCCGAGGATGGACCGGCGGCCGGCCCCGTCGCCCCGCCGACCGCCGTCGGCCCGACCGCCGAGGAGGGCGTCCACCGGTGAGCTCCGACGACCTGCTGCGCGCCGCCCTGCTGCTGCTGGCCGGCGTCGGCTCGGGGATCGTCGGGTACGCCGCGGGACTGGCCTCCCTGGTCTCGTTCCCCGTGCTGCTGGCCCTGGGGGTGCCGCCGCTGACGGCCAACGTCACCAACTCGGTGGCGCTGACGGGGGTGACCCTGGGCGGGGTCGCCGCCGCCCGCCCGGAGCTGGTGGGCCAGCGCCGGCGCATCCTCACCTTCGGCGGGCTGGCCGTGGTCGGCGGGGCGGCCGGCGCCCTGCTGCTGCTCCGGCTGCCGCCGGGGGTGTTCGAGCGGGTGGTGCCGTGGCTGGTGGCGTTCGGCTCGCTGGTGCTGCTGGCGCGCCCCTTGCTGCGCCGCTGGCACGCCGGCCGGCTGCACGAGCGGCACCCGGTGGTGCTCGTCGTCGTCGGCGCGGTGACCGTCTACTGCGGCTACTTCGGCGCCGCCGCCGGCGTGCTGCTGCTGGCCACCTTCGGGGCGGTGCTGTCGGACCCGCTGGCCCGGCTGGCCGCCCTGCGCAGCGTCGTCGTCGGTGCCGCCAACACCACCGCGGCCGTGATCTTCGCCGTCACCGGCACCGTCGACTGGTGGGCCGTGCCGCCCCTGGTCGTCGGGGCGGTGATCGGGTCCACGCTCGGCCCGCCGCTGGTCCGCCGGCTCCCGGAGACCCCGCTGCGGATCGGGGTCGCGGTGGCCGGGCTGGCGCTGGCCGCCGTCCTCCAGGCCCGGGCAGGCTGACCGGGCCGGCCGGGACCGTCAGCGGAAGTCGCGGGACGGGTGCCGGCTGGGCAGGGTCCCCCGTGCGGCCGGGACGACGGTGCTGAGCGGCTCCAGCTTGTCGGCGACGAGGTTGGTGACGCCCTCGCTGTGCTCCACCCGGCCGCGGATCAGCATGGCGTTCGCGTTCCGACCGACCCGGCGGAACGCCCGCCACATCGGCTCAGCGCAGACGATGTTGAGCATCCCCGTCTCGTCCTCCAGGTTGAGGAAGGTGATGCCCCCGGCGGTGCCCGGCCGCTGCCGGTGGGTGACCAGGCCCGCCACCCGCAGGCGGCGGCCGTCGTCGGCCGGACCCAGGGCGCTGATCGGCACGATCCCCTGCTCGTCCAGCACCGGACGGAGGTGGCCGACCGGGTGGTCGTCGGGGGAGATCTGGGTGGACCACAGGTCGGCCAGGGTCAGCTCCACCGGGCTCATCCCGGGCAGCGTCGGCGGCGCGGCGTCGATGGCCGAGCCCGGCAGGGTGTCCAGGTCGTCGGCGTAGCCGGCGTTCCACAGCGCCTGGCGCCGGGACAGCCCGAACCCGTCGAAGGCCCCGGCGGTGGCCAGCGCCTCGGTCTGGGCCACCGTCAGCCCGGCCCGCCGGACGACGTCGTTCTGGTTGGCGAAGGGAGCGCGCTCGCGTTCGGCGACCAGCCGCTGGGCGACCTCCCGGCCCAGGCCCTGCACCTCGACCAGGCCCAGCCGGACGCTGAAGTGACCGTCCCGGCGGTGCTCCCGGGTGCGGTCGGGGGCGTCCCGGACGAACCGCCCCACCGGGTCCTGGTCGCGGTCGCGGCAGCGCGCCGGACCCGTCGGACCCGAGCGGCCGGGCTCGACCGGCTCCAGGTCGGCGTCCACCCCGGAGCGCAGCACGTCGGGCCGGCGGATCTCCACCCCGTGCCGACGGGCGTCGCCGACCAGGGACTGCGGGGAGTAGAAGCCCATCGGCTGGGCCCGCAGCAGGCCGGCCAGGAAGGCGCCCGGGTAGTGCAGCTTGAGCCAGGCCGAGGCGTAGACCAGCAGGGCGAAGCTGATCGCGTGGCTCTCCGCGAACCCGAAGTTGGCGAAGGCCTGGATCTTGCCGTAGATCTCGTCGGCGACCGCGCCGGTGATGCCGTGGCTGGCCATCCCCGCGTACAGCTTCTCGCGCAGCCGCTCGATCTTCTCGACCCCCCGCTTGGAGCCCATCGCCCGGCGCAGCAGGTCGGCGTCGTCGCCGGTGCAGTTCCCGACCGCCATGGCGATCTGCATCAGCTGCTCCTGGAACAGCGGGATGCCCTTCGTCCGCTCCAGCACCGGCTCCAGCTTGGGGTGCAGGTAGCTCACCTCCTCCTTGCCGGTGGCCCGCCGGATGTAGGGGTGCACGGCCCCGCCCTGGATGGGCCCGGGCCGGATCAGCGCGATCTCGATCACCAGGTCGTAGAACCGCCGCGGCTGCAGCCGCGGCAGCGTGCCGATCTGGGCCCGGCTCTCCACCTGGAAGACGCCGATGGAGTCGGCCCGGCAGAGCATGTCGAAGACGCCGGCCTCCTCCTTGGGCATGGTGTCCAGGGTCCAGCGCTCCCCCACCCGCTCGGCGACGACGTCGAAGCTGTGCTGGATGGCGCTGAGGATGCCCAGGCCCAGGAAGTCGAACTTCACCAGCCCCATCCAGGCGCAGCTGTCCTTGTCCCACTGCAGGACGGTCCGGTCCTCCATCCGCCCCGGCTCGATCGGGCAGACCTCCCCGACGGGCCGGTCGGTGAGCACCATCCCGCCGGAGTGGATGCCGAGGTGCCGGGGCGCCTTGAGCAGCTGGTCGGCCAGGTCGATGACCGGAGCGGGGATGGAGTGGTCCTGGTCCAGCGGCATCGCCCCGAACGCGTCGATCTGCTTGGACCACGCGTCCTGCTGCCCGGTGGAGTAGCCGAGCGCCTTCGCCATGTCGCGGACCGCGGACTTCGGGCGGTAGCTGATGACGTTGGCGACCTGGGCGGCGTTGCGCCGGCCGTAGCGCCGGTAGACCTCCTGGATCACCTCCTCGCGGCGGTCGGAGTCGAAGTCGACGTCGATGTCGGGCTCCTCGTCGCGGGTCAGGGAGAGGAACCGCTCGAACGGCAGCTGGTACTTGATCGGGTCGACGGCGGTGATGCCGAGGACGTAGCAGACGACCGAGTTGGCGGCCGAGCCGCGGCCCTGGCAGAGGATGCCGCGCTCGCGGGCGAAGGCGACGGCGTCGTGCACGATGAGGAAGTAGCCCGGGAAGTCCTTCTCCTCGATCACCGCCAGCTCGCGCTGCAGCCGCTCGTGCGCCACCGCCCGGTTCGCCCCGTAGCGCTCGTCCGCGCCGCGCCGGGACAGCTCGCGCAGCCAGCTGATCGGGGTGTGGCCGGGCGGCACCTGCTGCTTGGGCAGCCGCGGCTTGGCCAGCCGCAGCGCGAAGGCCAGCTCGTCGGCCAGCGCGGTGCTCGCCGCCACCGCCCCCGGGTAGCGGGTGAAGCGCTGCTGCATCTCCTCCCCCGAGCGCAGGTGCGCCCCCGGCGGGGGCAGCCAGCCGTCCATCTCGGTCAGGCTCCGGCGCGCCCGGACGGCCGCCATCGCCGCCCCCAGCCGGTACTCCGCGGGAGTGGCGAAGTGCACGTTGCCGGTGGCCACGGTGCGCAGCCCGTGGTCGGCGGCCAGACCGGCCAGCGCGTCGTTGACGCTCGTGTCGGTCGGCAGCCCGGAGCTGGTCAGCTCCACCACCACCTGGCCGTGACCGAACAGCGCCGTCAGCCGGTCCAGCTCCTGCGCCGCCGCCTCCGTCCCACCCCGGACCAGCGCCGAGCGCACCGCACCCTTGCGGCAGCCGGTGAGCACCACCCACTCCCCGCCCGCCGCGGCGCCGAGCTCGTCGAGGTCGTAGCGCGGCCGGCCCTTCTCCCCGCCCCGCAGCTGCGCCTCGGTGATCGACGCAGCCAGCCGGTGGTAGCCCGAGACGCCGGCGGCGAGCACCAGCAGGTGCCCGCCCTCGGGGTCGGCGACGCCGTTCTGCGGGGCGGTCAGGCCCAGCGACAGCTCGGCCCCGTAGACGGTGCGCAGGTCGTGGGCCGTCGCCGCCTCCGCGAACCGGGCCGCGCCGTAGAGCCCGTCGTGGTCGGTGAGGGCCAGGCAGTCCAGCCCCAGCCGGACCGCCTCCTCGACGAGGGTCTCCGGGTCGGCGGTGCCGTCGAGGAAGCTGAAGTTGCTGTGGCAGTGCAGCTCGGCGTAGGGCACGACCGGCCCGGCCGGGCGCGCCACCACCGGAGCCTGGGTCTCGTACGCCGGCCGCTTGCGCTTGTAGCCGGGCGCGGAGTCGTCGGTGGGGTTGTCCGGGGAGACCGCCCGGGCGAACGGCTGCTCCCCCGGTCCCGTCGGCGGGGTCTTCGTCGGCGGGATCCGGTCGGAGAGCCGGCGCTCCAGCTCGGCCCAGGACAGCGGCGGGTTCTCCCAGTTCACGGCGCCACCTCCCGCTGTCCTGAGCTCGTCGAAGGGGGGTCGGGGAGCGGAGCAGACGGCCTAGTCATAGCGCGCCTCGCACCACCAGCGGCCGTCCTCCACGACCAGCAGCCAGGCGCTGCCGTCCACCCCGACGACCTGGAACCGGGCCACCCGCCGGGCCTGGGCGGGGTCCCACCACAGCTCGTCGATCGGCCAGGGCCCGGCCCAGGCCTGCACCTGGGTGGGCGGGGCCATCCGGTCGACGGTGAACAGCGTCGGCTCCCCGGTGACCAGCCCGCGCTCGGTCACCGCGACCGGCCGGCCGTCGACGCCGGTGACGAGCGCGGACTGCGGCTCGCGGAACACCCGGGCCGGGGCGGGCGGCGGGATGGAGCCCGGCCAGGGCAGCCCCGCCGGCCGGGACGAGACCGCCCGCTCCCCCCACGGCGTCAGCGACTGCCGCTCCCGCGGGCCGCGGCCGCCCTGGACGGCGGGCGCCAGCACCTCCTCGGGGCCGAGCATCCCCTGCAGCCGGGCGACGCCGCGCTCCACCCGCTCGTCCGCCGCGCTGCCCCACAGCCCCTCGCCGTGGTCGGCCATCGACTCGACCGCCTCGGGGACGAACCGCACCTCGCACACCGGGTCGGGCGCCGGGTCGCCCTGCAGCTGCCAGTAGAGCCGGTCGACCAGGTCGGCCGTGCTGAACCAGCGCGCGTGCAGCCAGACCCGGGAGCCGCTCCAGCCACCCTCGGTGGTGACGACGACGCGCACCTCGGTGCAGACCAGGCCGTGCCGGGCCAGCTCGGTCACCGTCCGCTCGGCGGTCCGCCGGCTGGAGAAGACGATCGGCTCGATGGTCTCCAGCGGCGGCTCGAAGGCCACCCGCTGCTCCAGCTCCGGCGGCACCTGCCGGGAGACCGCCGTCCGGTCGTCGACCCCGCGGGCCAGCCGGTGCAGCCAGGCACCGGACGAGCCGAACCGGGTCAGCACGTCCCGCGCGGGCAGGGCGGCGAAGTCCCCGAGCGTCCGCAGCCCCAACCGGCGGAGCAGGCTGACCAGCTCGGCGTCCTCGAGCGCCCCGACCGGCAGCGGGGCGAGGAAGGCCGCCGAGCCGCCCGCCGGCACCACGGTGCAGTCCTGGGTGGCGGCCCGGCGCGCGGCCTGCTCGGCGGCGAAGATGCCGTCGGCGACGCCCGTGCGGCAGTCCCAGACGCCGAGCGCGACGAGGTGCTCGGCCACGGCCGCGGCCGCGGCCGCCTCACCGCCGTAGAAGCGGCTGGGCACCGTCAGCGCGCACAGCCCGGGCTTGACCGGGGCGACGCCGGCGCTGACCTCCTCGACCGCGGCCAGCACGGCGTCGAAGCTGCGGGTCTCCACCTCCGGCACGCGGTCCACCACCACCAGCTCCGGGCAGCGGGCGGAGGCGTCGCGGCGGCGCATCCCGCGCTTGACCCCCTCGGCCCGCGCGGCGGCGGAGCAGGCGAAGACCTCCCCGCGCTCCACGACGGCCAGCGGGGCGTCCAGCGACAGCTCGTGCTGCAGGGCCGCGGCCACCACCGGCCAGTCCGGGCACCAGACGACCATCACCCGGCGACCGCCGGCCTCCGACCGGCCCGCCGGCGTGGGGTCCGCGGGAGCGGCCACCGGGCCCCGCTCGACCAGTGCCGCCACCTCAGCCCGCCCGGACCGCGGTCAGCGGGACCCGCTGGACGGCCGGCCCGGCCGGGCTGACCCGCGCGTCGACGCCGGGCAGCCACAGCGAGGTCCGTCGCTCCGGCGCCCCGCCGCGGCGGACGCCGACCTCCACGGACCGGCCCTGGAGGTGCCCGTGGCCCTGCCCCAGACCGGTCCAGGAGGAGGTGAGCACCGAGACGGAGGCGTCGGAGCGCGGCCAGCGGCCCCAGCAGATCAGCGCGGCGTCCTTCTGGCGGAGCCGGGCGCGCAGCCGCTCGGCCTGGTGCTCGCTGACCGGCGAGGACGGCTTGACCAGCACCACCGAGACGACGTCGGCGAGGCCGGCGGTGACGCTGAGCCAGTGCTCGCCCGGAGCCGGCACCACGATGGTGCGCTCCAGCGCCACGCCGAAGCCGGCGGCGGCCTCCAGCCCCAGCTCGGGCACCCCGACGACGGCGCACCACTCCCCGGCCTGCGACGGCCCGGCCATCAGGGCCATGGCCAGGCTGGGGCTGTCCACCGCGTAGGCGCCGCCGGTCCGCAGCCGCAGCACCTCACCGAGCGCCGGCAGGCTGTCGAGCGTTCGGGTGACGCCGGCTCCCTGCATCCGCTGGACGCGCTGCTGCAGCTCCTGGATGCGGTCGGCGGAGGGGAGGGCGGTCACCTGTCCATAATCGAACACGTGTTCGATTGCGTCAACCGCGGTCTCACCCTGAGGTGGAGGGCGACGCGACCCACCGGGACAGGGTACGGGGAGCCTTGACCGGCCCGCCATAATCCTGGTGACGACATCATCGTCCTCGTGGACCCTGGTCAGGCCGGTCGGACGACCGGCCCAGGCCGCGAGGATCGGAGGAGGTGCGGAGTGTCCGGGGTCATCGTGCTGAACACCGACAACACCGCGCTGCACACCGTCTCGGTCCAGCACGCGATCAAGATGCTGGTCCGCGAGGTGGCCATCGTCGAGGAGGCCCGCGACGGCCACTCGATCGGCCCCTACCCGTGGCCGGTGGTGCTGCGGCTGATCCGCTACGTGCGGACCACGTTCCTCTACGCCCGCAACCCGGCCTGGTCCAAGCGCGGCGTGCTGCGGCGTGACCTGCACCGCTGCGCCTACTGCGGCGGCAGCGCCGACACCGTCGACCACCTGCTCCCCCAGTCCCGCGGCGGGCAGAACACCTGGCTCAACACCGTCGCCGCCTGCACCCGCTGCAACAACGTCAAGGCCGACCGGACGCCCGCCGAGGCCCGCATGCTGCTCTCGTGGCGGCCCACCGTGCCGTCCTGGCGTGAGGCCTACCACCGGCGCAGCTGAGTCACGTCCCGCCCACCCTGGTGCGGGTCGCTACCGTGGGCGCGTGCCCGAGCCCGAGCCCGCCTCGCCGTCCCCGGAGCCCGACGCGGCACCCGACGTCGACGCCGCCACCCCGCGCCCGTCGGACGGGTCGGGCCCGACCGGGCGCGAGCAGGACGATCCCGACGCACCGCGCGAGTGGTGGGACGACCCGCGGATGCCGTGGAAGGGCCGCCCGGGCCGCCAGGACATCGCCTGCTGGGCCGCCTTCTCCCTGACCGGGGTCTACGCGCTCGTGCTGCTGCCCCTGCGCCCGGTGCTGCTGGGCGCCAACCCCTACCTGCTCGCCGCCCTCGGCGGCTCCCGGGTCTCCGCCGTCACCATCGGGGCACTGGCCGCGACCGGGGTCGGCTTCTGGCCGCTCGGCCTGCTGCTGGGCACGTTCGGCGCGGTGAAGTTCGACTGGATCTACTGGTGGGCGGGCCGGCTGTGGGGCCGGGGGATGCTGGAGATGGCCTCCGGCCGCTCCGCCCGCGCCGCCCGCAACGCGGACCGGGCCGAGCGGCTGGCCCAGCGGTTCGGCGTGGCGGCCATCGCCCTCGGCTACGTCATCCCGTTCCTGCCGGGAGCGATCGTCTACGCCACGGTCGCGGCGGCCGGGATGAGCCTGCGGAAGTTCCTGGTCGTGGACGTGCTGAGCGCCGCCGTCACGCGCGGGCTGCTCATCTGGCTGGGCTGGAGCATCGGCGAGCCCGCGGTGCACGTCCTCGAGGTCGTCGCCCAGTACTCCTGGTACCTGTCGATCGCCCTGCTGGTCGGGGTGGTCGTGACCACGGTCCGGCAGTCGCGCCGCCGCGCCGCCCAGGCCTGAGCCGGATCAGGCGGGCGGCGGAGTGCTGGGCAGGACCTCCTCGGACCGGGCCCGGACCGCCGGCCGGACCAGGGTCAGGAAGGCCAGCGTGGCCAGCGAGCTGACCACCACGGCGACGACGCCGAGCGGCACCGCCGTCCCCTCCCCCGCGATCCCCACCAGCGGGGCCACGACCGCCCCGAAGACGAACTGGCCGAGGCCCAGCAGCGAGGACGCCGTCCCGGCCTGCTCCGGGTAGTCCGACATGGCCAGTGCCGTCGCGGTCGGGAACACCAGGCCCAGCGCGCTGACCATGACGAAGAGCGAGGGGACGAGGAAGGTGAGCCCCAGGTCGAGCAGCACGGTGACGGCGAGGGCGGAGGCCCCGAGCAGGTTGAGCGCCAGCCCGAGGGCGAGCACCGCGACGGGCGAGCGCCGCCGGCTGAGCCGGGCGCCCACCTGGCTCATCACCATGATGCCGACGGAGTTCAGCCCGAACACGAGCGAGAAGCCCTGGGCGGACAACCCGTAGATGCGCTGCAGGACGAAGGTCGCGCCGGAGATGTAGGCGAACATGGACGCCCCGGCGAGGCCGGCGGAGAGGGCCGCGCCGACGAAGAACCGGTCGTGCAGCAGCACCCGGAAGCCGCGCAGCGTCGTGGTCAGCCCGCCGGTGCTGCGCCGCTCGGCGGGCAGGGTCTCGCGCTGCAGCAGGCCCGCCACCAGCAGCAGCGCGCCGAAGCCGGCCAGCACGACGAAGATCCCGCGCCAGCTCATCACCCGGCTCAGCTGGCCGCCGAGGACCGGCGCGACGACCGGGGCGAGGCCGGAGATCAGGGTCAGCCGGGAGAAGAACAGCACCAGCCGCCGGCCCTCGTAGAGGTCGCGGGCCACCGCGCGCGCGATCACCAGCCCGGCGGCGCCGGCCAGGCCCTGCACCAGCCGGAGGACGACGAGCACCGCCACCGACGGCGCGAACGCGCAGGCCAGGGAGGTGAGCAGGTAGGCCACGAGGCCGACCAGCAGCGGGCGACGGCGGCCGAACCGGTCCGAGAGCGGGCCGGCCACCAGCTGGCCGAGCGCGAGCCCCACCAGGCACGCCGTGATGGTCAGCTGGGCGGCGGAGGGGGTGCTGGCGAGGTCGTCGGCCAGCTCGGGCAGGGCGGGCAGGTAGAGGTCGAGCGACAGCGGGCCGAAGGTCGACAGCAGCCCCAGCACGACGACGGAGCGCAGGGCCGGGGCGGCGGGGTCGCGGGACACGCCCGCCACTGTGGCAGCCGGTCCCGCCCCGGAGGTCCACGGACCCCCAGGCGAGACGGCCCGGCGGACGGGCCGCTCAGTCGAGCGGCCGGACGACCGCCCCCGACCGCGCCGATCGGCGGGCCTGCACCACGACGTAGGTGTTCTCCAGGGCCTCGACCGCCGAGTCGTAGGAGCGCTGGGCGACGCCGGTGAACAGGCAGTCGACGACGGCGAGCTGGGCGATCCGGCTGGACATGGCGCCGGAGCGGAAGGTGGTCTCGCGGGCCGCCGTGGTGAGCACGAGCGCGGCGTGCTCGGCGATGGCCGAGCCGGCGAAGTTGGTGACGCCGATGGTCGTGGCGCCGCGCTCCCGGGCCACCCGGAGGGCGTCGACCACCTCGGCGGTCGTCCCCGTGTGGGAGATGCCGATCGCCACGTCGCCGGCTCCCAGCAGCGCGGCCGAGGCCAGCGCCTGGTGGTGCTGGGACCAGAGGAAGGACACCAGGCCGATCCGGTGCAGCTTGAGCTGCAGGTCCTGCCCGACCAGGGCGCTCGCCCCGGTCCCGTAGACGTCCACCCGGCGCGCGGCCGCCACGGCGGAGACCGCGGCCTCCAGCACGTCGACGTCGAGCGCCGCGCCCGTGTCCTCGATGGAGCGCGCGTCGGCGTGGGTCACCTTCGCCACCACCTCGGCGAGCGTGTCGGTCTTGGTGATCACCCCGGTGACGGGGCCGCCGGCGGCGTGGTCGGTCTCCTCCCACTGCGCGGCGCGGGCCAGCGCGATCCGCAGCTCGGGGTAGCCGGCCAGGCCGAGGGCGCGGCAGAACCGCAGCACCGTCGTCTCCGAGGTCTGGCACTGCCGGGCGACGGTGGTGATCGAGCTCTCCGACACCTTCGCCGGGTCGGCCAGCACGGCCTCGGCCACCCGGCGCTCGGCCGGGCGCAGGTTCGGGAGCGCACCCCGGACGCGGATCAGGATGGACAGCGTCGGTCGTGGCGCCGTCCCGTTGGCGGACGGAGCCGCCCCGGCCGCGCCCGTGCTCTCCGACGTGCTCATCCGACCTCGTTCCCCCCGCTGCGGATGTGCGCGAGCCTACTGTCCGGGACCGGCCGGCGTGCGGACCGCGGAAGACTCCCCCGCCGCCCGGGGCGGGAGGTGCTCGGCGAGGAAGGCCGCCGTCACCGCCCAGGCCTCGCGCGACGCCTCGGCGTGGTGGAACGCGGGTGCCGGGTTGTCGAACGCGTGCCCGGCACCGGGGTGGCTGACGAACCGGGCGCCGGTGGGGGTGACCGCGCGGCGGATGGCGTCCTGGGTGGACGGCGGCACGTACGCGTCGTCGGTGCCGAAGTGGTGGAGGCTGGGCGTCCTCACCTGCTCGGCCAGCGCCAGCAGGTCCCCGAGGGCCGACCCGTAGTAGCTGACCAGCGCCTCCACCGGCTCGACGGCCGCCACGTTGAACGCGAGCCCGCCGCCGAAGCAGAAGCCGACCAGTCCCACCCGCCCGTCGACGCCGTCGAGGTCCCGGGTGAACCGGACCGCGGTGGCGACGTCCTGCACGGCCGCCGGCCAGTCCAGCTGCTGCACGAGGGCCATCGCCCGCGGCAGCAGGTCGTCCGCCGCCTCCGGCAGGGTGTGGTCCGGCAGCCGCCAGTAGACCTCGGGCACCACGACCAGGTAGCCGAGGGCGGCGAGGTCCGCGGCGCGCTGCCGGATGTAGCCGGTGACGCCGAAGATCTCCTGGACCAGCACCAGCCCGGGACCGCTGCCCGACGGCGGTCGGACGACGAGGGCGGGCATGGGGCCGTCGGCGGTGGGGACCTCGGCGTCCTGCAGCGGTGCGAGGGGTGTGTCGGCCGTCATGGCGCCACGGTAGCCCGCCGGCCCGGCTTCCCCGCGCAGCTGCGCCGTGGTTGTCTTGACGTCAAGAGAGCTGGAGGAACGCGACATGGTGGTCTGGAGCCCGAGCACGTACCTGCAGTTCGCCGACGAACGGGGCCGGCCCTTCGTGGACCTGCTCGCCCGCGTCGGCGCGGAGGACCCCGCCACCGTCGTCGACCTCGGCTGCGGGCCCGGTCAGCTCACGGCGACCCTGGCCCGGCGCTGGCCCTCGGCCTCGGTGCTCGGCGTCGACTCCTCCCCGGAGATGGTCGCGCAGGCCCAGGAGCACGCCGACGGGCGGGTCCGGTTCGTCCTGGGCGACCTGCGCACGTGGACGCCGGCGGCCCCGGTGGACGTGCTGGTGAGCAACGCGACCCTGCAGTGGGTGCCCGGGCACCGGGTGCTGCTGCCCCGGCTGCTGGCCGCGGTCCGACCGGGTGGGTGGCTGGCCTTCCAGGTCCCGGGGAACTTCGCCGAGCCGAGCCACGCCCTCCTGCACGCCCTGGCCGCCGACCCGCGGTACGCCGACGCGACCCGGGGCGTCGCCCGGCCGGCCGCCGCGGACCCGGCCGACTACCTGGACGACCTGACCGCGCTCGGCTGCACCGTCGACGCCTGGGAGACCACCTACCTGCACGTGCTCGCGGGCCCCGACGCGGTGTTCCGCTGGATCTCGGGCACCGGGGCCCGCCCGGTGCTGCAGGCGCTGGACGACGAGCAGCGGCCGGCGTTCGAGGCCGAGTACCGGTCCCGGCTCACGGCGGCGTACCCGGAGCGCGCTGGCGGCACCGTGCTGCCGTTCCGCCGCGTCTTCGTGGTGGCGCAGCGAGTTGTGGCGGGCCGGTGAGCGGGAGCGGGTCGTGGGGCGCGCCGGTCACCCTGCGCGGCGAGCGGCTGGAGCTGACCCCGCTGCGGCTGTCCGACACGGTCGCCTTCCTGGCCGCGCTCGGCACGGCCGAGGAGTCGGCGGAGGTGACGGCGCACCTGTCCTACCGGGTGCCCGACCTCGCCGCCGCCCGGCGGGTCGTCGCCACCCTGCTGACCACGCCCGGTCAGCAGCCCTTCGCGCAGCGGCTGGTCGGCACGGGCGAGCTGGTCGGCACCACCTCCTGCTACGAGGTCGACCCCGTCCGCCGCAGCCTGGCCATCGGGAACACCTGGCTGGCCCGACGGCACTGGCGGACCGGTCTGAACACCGAGTCCAAGCTGCTGCTGCTGGAGCACGCGTTCAGCACCCTCCGCGCGGAGCGGGTGGTGTGGCACACCGACATCCGCAACACCCGGTCGCAGGCGGCGATCGAACGGCTGGGCGCCGAGCGGGAGGGCGTGCTCCGCCACCACCGCACGCGGCCCGACGGCAGCTGGCGCGACACCGTCCAGTTCGCGATGATCGCGGCGGAGTGGCCGGACGCCCGCGCCCGGCTGCGGACCGCCCTCGCCGCCGCCCGCTGAGGACGGCACGGCGGGCCGCCGGGGCCAGCCCGGCTCACCCGGCGGCGGGTGCCGCCCCGGGATCGACGACGGGCGCCGGCCGGGCGGGGGCCGCGACGGGCGCCGCGCCCTCCGCGCGGGCACGCCGGCGCACGGCGAGCCCGGCCAGACCCAGCACCGCGAAGCCGTAACCGGCCATGCCGGCGATGACACCCCAGGCCGCGACGTCGTTCACGCGCCCGGCCCCAGGACCCGGTCGCAGCGCCCGCAGCGGGCGTACCCCGCGGTGTACGGACCGCCGGAGCGGACCGCGGCCACGTGACCGCTGACGTCGCACCACCGTCGCCGGACCCAGGTGGGCCGGCTGCGGGCAGCGCGCAGCGTCGTCTTGAGCAGCATGAGAAGTCCCCCGAAATCTCCGGCCGGCCGGAGCGTTCCCGGCCGCCGATCCCCTGATGGCAGCGCTCCCACGAGACGTCGGCACCGCGGGAACGGTCGTGGGGGAGGTTCGGTGCCGGGGGGCGGACGGATGGGTCGTCGGCTCGCCTGTCGGCGGCCGCCGGCTCCGACGTACGCTGCCCGGGCCGGAGCACGAGGGCGCCCGGCCGGGCAGGAGCGCGATGAGCACGCAGGACCAGGACGGCCGGCCCGCGGTCCGGGTGACCCGGGACGACGACCGGGGACGCTACGAGGGCCGGCTGGACGGCGAGGTGGTCACCGTCATCGACTTCCACCGTCGCGGCGACGTGCTGGCCTTCACCCACACCGGGACCGCGCCCCGGTTCCGGGGCCGGGGACTGGCCGGCGAGACCACCCGGCAGGCGTTCGAGGACGTCCGGGCCGCCGGGCTGGCGGTCCAGCCGGTCTGCTCGTTCACGGTCCGCTACGTCGCCGAGCACCCCGAGGTCGCCGACCTGCTGGCCTGAGCGCTCCGGGCCGGCGGCCAGTGCCGGGACGGGAGCGGGGGGTCAGGCGCTCGCGCGGGCGCCCAGCAGCGTCGTCTCGTCGCTCACCCACAGGCCCACGAGGCCCCGGAAGTGGGCCAGGAAGCGCTCGTGCTCGGCGGGCGGGTAGGTCGCGCGGACCGTCTCCACCAGGACGCGGTCGAAGTCGGCCGAGGAGACCCAGGCCAGCACCCGCTCGTCGAGGTCCGGCAGCGCCTCCGCGCAGAACTCCTCGTACCGGTCGCGCTCGAAGTGGGCGTCGGCCAGGGCCTGGTAGCGACCGAGCTTGGCCTGGTAGTCCAGCCCCGGGTCGTCGGCGACGGCGAACCAGGGGGCCGTGTCGACGTGCAGCCGGGACCGTCGGCTCGTCGCGGCGCAGAAGGCGGTCCAGCGGACGAGCGCCCGCATGGCCCAGGGGAAGTAGTAGTGCAGCGAGGTGACGGCGACGTCGGGGCAGGCGTTGGCGTAGTCGATCGGCAGCACCTGGTCGCCCTGCACCAGCATCTCGCAGGAGTTGAACTCCCAGCGGAAGAAGGCGTTGACGGTCTGGGCGATCGTGATGGCCTCCTGCCCGGTCTCCGGGGTGAGGAAGTCGTGGTCGACGGCGTACCGGTCGTGCATCGGCTGGTCGGGCCGGAAGTGCATCACCATCGACTCGGGACCGATGGTGAGCGCCCGCGCGAAGACGTCGAAGGGCTCGACGGCCTTCTGCAGGTGCATCAGCATCTCCCCGGAGTCGTCGTAGGCCGCGCGGAGCGCTGCCTCGTCCTCGACCCGGGACACCCCGCGCCAGCCGCCGCCGTCGAACGGCTTCATGAACAGCGGGTAGCCCATCTGCTCGGCGACCTGGGCCAGGTCGAAGGGGTCGTTGTAGTTGCGGGAGGTGTAGGCCCAGCGGACGTTGTCGACGGGGTGCTTGTAGGGGACCAGGACGGTGTCCGGCACCTTCATCCCCAGCCGGATCAGTGCGCAGTAGGCGGCGTGCTTCTCCATGGACTGGAACGTGAAGGGCGAGTTGAGCAGGTAGACGTCGTCCATCAGGGCGACCTTCTTCAGCCACTCCCGTGGGTGGTAGTACCAGTAGGCGAGCCGGTCGATGACGATCTCGTGCCGGGCGCGGTCGCGGAGGTTGAACGGGGCGATGTGGACGCGCTCGGTGTCGAGCACGTGCTCGGCGCCGGCGTGGGAGAAGGTCCCGACGGCGCGGGTGATCGCCTCGAAGGCCTGCGGCCAGTCCTCCTCGGCACCCAGCAGCAGACCCACCAGGTGGCGCTGTGCGGTCATCTCGTCCCCCTTCGTCTCTCCGGTCGGATGGCTCCTCGGTCCCGCGCTCAGCAGAACCGTGGCAGGTGGTGGGCGAGCTGGCGCTGCCACCACACCCAGTCGTGGCTGACGTCGTGCCCCCACACGTCGAGCTCGCAGCGGATCCCCCGCTCCTGCAGCAGGTCGGCGGTCCGCAGGGTCGAGGGGAGCGCTCCGGTCGGGTGGGTCTCCCAGGCGCCCTGACCGACGACGAGCAGCACCGACAGCCGGCTGCGCAGCCACGCCAGGTGGTCCCCCTCCAGGTTGGGCACGTAGTCGGCCGGGTTGGCGAAGTAGGTGGCGTCGCCCCGCTCGCCCCAGGCCCGCCAGGTGGTGACGTCGTAGTTGCCGGAGAGCCCGATGGCCAGCGGTGCGAGGTCCGCGCGCTGCAGGGCGAAGTGGACGGCGTGGTAGGCGCCGAGGCTGCAACCCGTGGTGATCAGCTCCGCGCCCGGGGCCGTGTCGTCGTGCACGGCCGGGACGAGGGCGTCGATCAGCCACCGGGTGTAGAGGCTGTGCCGGCGGGCGCGCTCCTCGGTCGGCAGGCTCTGGTCCGACCACGTGTCCGCGTCGATCGAGTCGACGCAGAACAGCTTGACCCGGCCCGCCTGCAGCAGCGGCCCGACCGCGTCCACCATGCCGTTCTGCTCGAAGTCCCAGGCCCGCCCGGCCTCGCTGGGGAAGGCCACGACCGGGCGGCCGTAGTGGCCGTAGCGGATGACGGTCATCCCGCGGTCGACGCCGCTGCCCAGCGGCAGCTCGAACTGGTGCCGGTTCACGGTGCCATCCTGGCGGCCCCCGGCCGCGCCGTCGTGGGGCGGCGGCGGGCGTTCCGCAGACTGGTCATCCGGCCCGCCCGGCCGGGGTCGGGACTCGCAGCTCGGCGGGCAGGTCCAGGCCGCTGCGGTGCAGCTCCACCTCCGCGAGCCGGGTGATGACCGCGCGGTCCCCGGCCCGCCAGGCGGCGACCGGGTCCGGGCTGATGCGGGCGAGCACGTGCACCGGCTGGGCGGCCAGGGCCCGGAGCGCGAACAGGTCGAGGTCGGCGCTGGAGTCGAGGAAGGCCTGCGCGGCCCGGGCCCGGCGGTGGAACCGGATCCGCCGCGGCAGCCAGAGCGCGAGCACGACGGCGACGGGAACCAGGAAGGTCAGCCAGCCGGTGAGCGCCGCGATGCGCTCGACCACGACGACCGTCCGCTCCGCCGAGGCGATCAGGTCACCCAACGAGCCGGAGGCGGAGTCGAAGGGCCGGCGCAGCTGCTCGCCCAGGCCGGGCACCTGCCCGGCCTCGCCGGCGGCGTCGGAGAAGGTGCCGGCGATCCGCTCGGCGGTGCGGGCAGTCTCCCGCGCCGGCCCCGCCAGCAGCGACACCGTGCGGTCCACCACCACGCCGACGACGGCCCACAGGACCACCCACGCCAGCACCAGCCCGTCCCCGAGCAGCTGGCCGGCCCGTCGTCCCGGCCGAGACGCGTAGATGCCCATGACCGGACCCTACAAGTGACGCCCCGACGAGCCCGGGGAGCACCGCCAGCCGCTGCGGCGGTGGCACGATGAGCCGATGCGTCCGCTCCCCGACGTCCCTCCCCCCGTGCCGGCCCGCCCCCGCCCAGCTGCCCGGCGCGCACGTCCGGTCCGTCGTGGTGCGCCGCTGGGGGTGGCCGTGCTGCTGCTGGCCGGCTGCACCGCCGGTCCCGGTCCGGACCCGGACACCGGCAGCGACGGCGCCCAGGCCGCCGCCGACGCCCTCGCCGCCGGGCTGGCGGCCAAGGACGTCACCCCGGTGGCCTTCGCCGGGGGGACCGGCGCCGACGTCGAGGCGCAGCTGGACCCGCTGGTCGCCGGCATGGGTCCGCTGGCCCCGGCCGTGACGGCCGGTCCGGTCAGCACGGACGGGGACACGGCCCGCAGCACGCTCAGCTACCGCTGGACCTTCCCCGGGGTGCCGACCCCGTGGACCTACGAGGCCCCGGCCGAGCTGGTGCGGGAGGCGGGCGCCTGGAAGGCGCGCTGGCAGCCGACCCTCCTCGAACCGTCGCTGGACGCCACCCACCGGCTGTCGCAGCGCCGGCTCTACCCCGAGCGCGGGGAGATCCTCGGCGAGGACGGCGACCCGCTGGTCACCCTGCGGACGGTCGTGCGGATCGGGATCGACAAGACCGCGGTCAGCGGTGCGGCGGCGTCGAGGTCCGCGCGCGAGCTGGCGGACCTGGTGGACGTCGACGCCGACGCCTACGTCGCGAAGGTCGTGAAGGCGGGTCCGGCCGCGTTCGTCGAGGCGATCACGCTGCGGGCGGAGTCAGAGGACCGGCCCGACGACGAGGACGTCCTCGCGATCAAGGGCGCGCTGCCCGTCGAGGACCGCCAGATGCTGGCGCCCAGCCGCACCTTCGCCCGCAGCATCCTCGGGACCGTCGGTGAGGCGACGAAGGAGGACGTCGACGCCGCGGAGGGCGCGGTGGTCGCCGGTGACCAGGTGGGGCGCTCGGGGGTGCAGCGGCGCTACGACCAGCAGCTGCGCGGGGTGCCCGGCGTGCAGGTCGTCCGCGCCGAGCTGACCGCGGCCGGCGCGAGCCCCTCGCCGAGCCCGTCGGCCAGCCCCTCGCCGACGGCGGGCCCGACCCCGGCCGCCAACCTGTTCCGGGCGGCCCCCACCGCCGGGAAGCCGCTGGAGCTGACCCTCAACCAGAGCCTGCAGGACCTCGCCGAGTCGGTGCTGGTGGGGACCGAGCCGGCCAGCGCGCTGGTGGCCGTCCGGCCGTCGACCGGGGCGGTGCTCGCGGCCGCCAACGGCCCCGGGGCCGGGGACCAGGCCGTGGCGACCACCGGCCAGTTCCCGCCCGGCTCGACCTTCAAGGTCGCCTCGGCCCTCGCCCTCCTGCGGGCGGGGCTGACGCCGACCTCGCCGGTGCGCTGCCCGGCGACGCTCGAGGTCGACGGCTTCCGCTTCAAGAACTACGACGACTACCCGAGCAGCAGCCAGGGCCGGATCGACCTGCAGACCGCGCTGGCCCAGTCGTGCAACACCGCGTTCATCGGCGAGCGGGACGAGCTCGGCCCGGGCGACCTGGCCGGAGCCGCCGCGTCGCTCGGGCTGGGCACCGACTACGACGTCGGCTTCCCCGCCTTCTTCGGGGCGGTGCCCGAGGAGAAGACCGAGACCGGTCGCGGTGCCGCGATGATCGGGCAGGCGAAGGACCAGGCCTCGCCGCTGGCGATGGCCGCGGTCGCCGCGTCGGTGCAGGCCGGGGAGACCGTCGTCCCGCACCTGCTCACCGGCACGGTGGCAGAGCCGGAGGGCGCCCCGCTGACCGGGGACGAGGCGGAGCAGCTGAAGGCGATGATGCGTCGCGTCGTCACCCAGGGCAGCGCCGGCGGCGTCCTCGGCGACCTGGGCGGTCCCGCCGTGATCGCCAAGACCGGCACCGCCGAGTACGGCGACGACGAGCCGCGCAGGACCCACGCCTGGATGATCGCGGCCCAGGGCGACCTCGCCGTTGCGGTGTTCGTCGCCGACGGCGCCTCCGGCTCCCGGACCGCCGGACCCCTGCTGGCCGACTTCCTCCGCGAGTCCCGCTGACCGGGTCGTCGTCCGACGACTGCCGCGCCGACGCTGACTAGGCTGGCCTCCCGGCCCGGACGGTCGGGGTGGGCCTGGTCGCGCGGGTCCGTGCGAGCGGGATGAGGTGACGGTGGGCGGCAGCCACGGGCACGGGTCGCAGGGCCACGGGGCGCACGCGCACGGGCCGTCGGGGGCCGGCGACTCCGGGCGGGTGCTCGGCCTGGTCCTCGGGATCACCGCGGCCAACTTCGTCGCCCAGGTGGTCGGGGCGGCACTGTCCGGCAGCCTGGCCCTGCTCGCCGACGCCGGGCACATGCTGACCGACGTGATGGGCCTGACCCTCGCCCTGGTGGCGGCCGGCCTGATGACCCGGGCGGCGTCGACCCGGCGGACCTGGGGCTTCGTCCGTGCCGAGGTGCTCTCGGCGGCGGTCCAGGCCCTGGTGCTGAGCGCGGTGGCGGTCTACGTCCTCGTCGAGGGCGTCCGCCGGCTGCTGGAACCCCCGCCGGTGGCCACCGGTGCGATGCTGGCGTTCGGCGTCGTCGGCCTGGTCGGGAACGCGGTGGCCATCGCGCTGCTGACCCGCAGCCGGACCGCCAACCTCAACCTGCGGGCGGCCTTCCTCGAGGTGGTCAACGACGCCCTGGGCTCGGTGGCCGTCATCGTCGCCGCCGTGGTCATCGCCACCACCGGCTGGCTGCGGGCGGACGCGGTGGTCTCGCTGCTGGTCGGCCTGCTGATCCTGCCCCGGGCCGTGCTGCTGCTGCGCGAGGCGGCGGCCGTGCTGCTGGAGTCCACCCCCCGCGGCCTCGACCTCGACGAGGTCCGCCGGCACCTCCTCGAGACCCCGCACGTGCACGACGTCCACGACCTGCACGCCTCGCAGATCGCCACCGGGCTGCCGGTGCTCAGCGCCCACGTCGTCGTCGACGACTCCTGCTTCAACGACGGGCACCTGCCGTCGATGCTCGACGCCGTCCAGCGGTGCGTCGCCGACCACTTCCCCGTCAGCATCGAGCACTCGACCTTCCAGTTCGAGCCGCTGAGCCACGTCGACCACGAGCACGCCACGCACGCCTGACGCCATCGGTGTGGATCAGCGTCGTCGCGCGGGTCCCCTCCTGCGGCACCTGCGCTCCGAGCGCGCCGAAAGGCGGGCTCCGAGGAGCCCGCCTTCCGGGGTGGTGATGCCTGCGGTCAGCCGTTCGTCAGGGTGAACGGAGCGCTGGCTCCCAGCTCCTTCCCGCTGCCGTCGAACAGCTTGGCGACGATCTGACCGGGGTTCGCGGTCCCGGTCAGGGCGGTGGTGCGGAACCGCCCGTCGAAGGTGGAGCCCGTGGCCGGGGCCACTGCGGCGACCAGCGGGGTCGGACCGGCGTACTGGGTGGTGAAGGTCCCGTCGGCCGACTTGCGGAAGAACCGGACGACGCTCGAGGTCAGGGCCGGCTGGTCGGTCGTGCCCTGGATCCGGGTGTCGGCGTTCTTCCAGCGTCCCGTGGAGATGGTCACCTTCGCGGAGGCCACCGGGGTGGTGGCCGTAGCCGCACCCGACGGCGCGCTCGCCGCGGTGCCGTAGAGCGCCTTCACGGTGAACGAGTACTTCGTGTTCGACGTCAGCCCCGTGACGACCTGGTTGGTGTCGGTGGTGACCGCGGGCTGGGTGGCGAGCGGCGTCGTCGTGCCGTCGGCGGCCACGGTCGAGGCCTCGACCTGGTAGCCGGTGACCGGGGTGCTGCTCCCGGCGGGGGCGACCCACTTCAGCGCGACCTGCCCGATGCCTGGGGTGGCGGCGAGGCTGGTCGGTGCGTTGAGCACCTGGGCGCCGGCCGGCTTGTAGAAGCCGACAGCCTGCTTGGAGATGTTGCCGGCCCGGTCGATGGCCACGGCGTGCACCTCGGTGAGCGCAGTGATGGCGATCGGGGACTTGTAGAGCTGAGCCGTGTCGCCGGGCAGGTCGCCCAGGACGGCCTCGCTGCCGTCCGTGGTGAAGTACACGTCAGCCGCCGACTCGGAGCCGAGGGTGACGCTGGAGGCTTCGACCGCGGTGTCGGCCGTGTTGCCCGACGCTGCCGGGTTGATGGTCAGGTTGGGCGCGGTCTGGTCGGCCGGCAGCTCACCGGTGCCCGTGGGGGGAGCCAGGTCGAAGGGGTCACCCATCTTGACGCCCGCCATGGAGCGGACCTCGACGGTGTAGCTCGTCACCGCCGGGTCGACCGTCAGGGTCGCACCGGTGGCGGAGGCAGCCACCCGGGCGCCGACGAACGTGCCGTCGCCCTTGAAGGCCTCCACGTTGTAGTTCGTGACGGCAGGGGTGCCCGCAGGGGCGTCATCCGGCGTCCACTTGACGGCCAGCTTGGTCTTGTCCGCGGAGCGGGTGGCCGAGTAGCTGCCCTTCGGCGGGGCCACGTCGGCGGGGCCCGCCGGGCAACCACCCATGCCGGGGCCGCCGAACTCGCCGAACTCCGAGATGGTGAGGCCCTGGCGGTTCGCGTCCGCGTCCTCGACCTGCCAGGACATGAAGCGCTCGACCTGGGTCGCGGCGGCGATCTGCGCCGCCTTGAGGGTGTCGAAGTTGAAGGTGGCGGTGAACTTGCCGCCAGCCATCTCCAGGTTCGAGGAGTAGCCGCCCTTGGGCGCGACGGTCAGGCCCCCGGTCACCGCGCGCACGTCGCGGCGACCGACCTCGGCGGTGAGGTCGGGGTTGACGATCCGGACCTCGGCCTGCCCGGCGATGACGTCGGAGCCGTAGGTGCCCTCGACGGTCACGGTGCTGCCGCTGAGGGCCGCGTGGGTGGTGGCGGTGCCGGTGCTGGTGGTGGTGTCACCGCTCGCGCCGTCGGCGAACTTGATCGAGACCTTGTCGCCCTTCTGGATGTCCGGCGTGACGTTGAGGCCGGTGCCGGCGCCCCAGCAGTAGCCGCCGGGGTGGTTGATCTCGAAGGCGACGTCGCCCTCGGCGACCGTGCCCACGGCGGAACCGACGACCTGGCTGCCGCGCGTCACGGTGACGGTGGCCTGCTCCCCGATGTGGTCCTGATAGCCCTCGATGGTGACGAAGTCGCGGTCGGGGAAGACGACCACGTTGTCCGGGAATTCGGGCACGGCCGCGGAGGCCGAGCCCGTGGCGAGAGCGGTGAGGCCGCCGGCGCCCATCAGGGCCGCCACAGCCAGGGCTGCACCGCGCCCCGCTCGGCTGCCTCGCCTCGCCGACGACCTCGTCGTCGGCCTTGCTGCTGTTCCGTTCAAGGTGTCCCCCCTGAGTAGTGGAGGAGTCCGCTGCCAGACCCCCGTGCGGCCTCCGTCGGCCACACACCACTCTGCTGAGAACGCCCCCGCGTGTGAGGCCTCATCGAAGGGGGTGGGAACCACCCATATGAGGGGGGCGGGCCGGTCCCGTCCCTCGGCCACCCGCTGACGGTTCACGCCGGTGCCGGCAGCATCGCCCGGTGCGGGACGGCCCGCCAGCCCTGGTCGCCCGCCTCGACCAGGCCGAGGCCCTCGAGCACGTGCAGCGCGGCGAGGCAGGACGGCACGGGGACGCCCGCGGCCAGCGCGATCTCACCGGACGACACCCGGCGCCGGGCCGGGGTGGCCTCGAAGACCGCCAGCTGATCCTCGGTCAGCGCATCGGTCGCCCGTTGCGGCGTCACCCCGGGCGAGACCGGGTGCTCCCCGAGCCCGGTGACCAGCTCCAGCACCTCCGCGGCGCAGGTGACCAGGGTCGCCTGGCCGTTGCGGATCATCAGGTGCGGTGCCGTCGAGGCCCGGGAGTGGACCGGCCCGGGCACCGCCATCAGCGGACGACCGCACTCCAGCGCCCAGCCGGCCGTGTTCCGGGCCCCAGAGCGCAACGCCGCCTCCACGACGACGGTGCCGCCCGCGAGCGCGGCGATGAGCCGGTTCCGGGCGAGGAAGCGGACCCGGGTCGGGTGGGCACCCGGGGGCAGCTCCGACGCCACGAGGTGCTCCTTCGCGACCGCCTCGAACAGCGCGGTGTTCCCGGGCGGGTAGACGACGTCGACACCGTTGGCGACCACCGCCACCGTCGGGCCGTCCGCCGCCAGGGCCCCGCGGTGGGCGGCGGCGTCGATCCCGAACGCCATCCCCGACACCACCGTCACGCCGTGCTCGGCCAGCTCGGCCGCCAGGTCGGTCGCGATCCCCGAGCCGTAGGCCGTCGCCGCCCGCGAGCCGACCACCGCCACCGAGCGGGCCGCCAGCGCGGGCAGGTGACCCGGCCCGCGGAGCCACAGCCCGAACGGCACCCCGCCCCGTCGCTGGATCGGGTCGACGTGCGCCAGGTCGTCCAGCCCCGGGACCCACTCCTCCTCCCCCGGGACGACGAACCGTGCTCCCACCCGGGCGCCCAGCCGCTCGACCACGTCGACGTCCGTCGCGGCGGCCCGGCGGGCCAGCGGCTCGCCCAGCGCGCCCTCGGCGATCTTCGCCCAGGCGCCCTGGGCCCCGACCCGGGCCAGCAGCCGGGCCGCCTCCGGCTCGCCGCCGTCCACGGCGCACGAGAGCGCCATCCGCGCCCGCTTCTCCGACCACATCAGCCCGCCTCCGTCCGGTCCAGCTGCTCGCCCCGACGCATCGCCAGCGCGACCGCCACCTCGTCGCTCCCCGGCCGGTCGCGGCCGGCCAGGTCGGCCAGCGTCCAGGCCACAGCGTGGGAAACGAACTAGCGTAGGTCTACCGTCCTGCGGCTAGAGACAGAACGGCCTCGGGCGGTGTTGGAGCACCGACCGAGGCCTAGATCCCACCCCTTCCAAAACAAGGAGTCAGACCCATGGACGAGACTATGTTCCGCGCCCTGTTCGAACTCGGCGCCAAGCTGGAAACCCGGTGGATCGACGCCGACGGGGCGGAGAGCATCGCCCGCGGGGCCGGGATCATCCGCGATCCGCACATCGGCTCCCACGTGCGCGACCGCTCCCGGGAGAAGTACCTCACCGGACTCCTCTTCGACGTCGCCTACGCTGTAGCGGCGAAGACCGCCAACCCTGCCGCCTTGGAGCCCGGTGATGGCGAGGCAGACGACAGTCCGATCGAAGAGCCGCTGCGCCGGTGGGCCAGGCGCAGTGCGCGCCAGCTGGAGAAGCTGCTGGACGGCTTTGAGGTGCCCAGCGAGCCCGAGCGGTGAGGCGGTAGCGGTGCCGGCGGAGCAGTGGTTCACAACTGAGGACGTCGCTCAGTCCTGGCAAGTTCCGCCGAGGTTCGTGCGGACGCTCATCAGGCGCGGCGAGCTCAGGGCGGTGAACTTCGGCAGCAGTCGCAAGCCCCGGTACCGCGTCTCGCGACGAGACGTGGAGGAGTTTGAGCAGTCCCGACTCACCTGGTCTGAGCCGGTCGGCACTCCGCTACGGGGTAGTGCAGTGCAACGCCCATCGAAGCGCCTCGTCTCCGAGCCTGGCGCATATCCGGAGATCTCCCACGTGGTCTGGCGCCTGCGCGACGACGGGACCAGAATGCTCGACCAGCCCCCGCTGATTCGTCATGATCTCGACTGCCTGCACTTCAAGCGGTGGGATCGGCAGACGACCCACCAGTTTGAGGCAGCCACGGAGGACCAGCTGCGGATGCTCCCCGCGTGCGGATCGTGCATGCGACAGCGCAGAAAGAGCGCTCCCGGCGCTGGCCGGCCACCACGAAGGGTGACCGGCTAAGCGACCACGACAAGGACCGCGCGGCAACACCGTCCAGGAAGCCGAGTTCCGCCGCATGGCCCTGACCCAGCCGCCCCTCACCCTCCGCCAGCTCCACTGGCTCCTCGCCATCCCGTTCCGCGCCCTTTACAACTGGGGGCCGAGGGCCCGTTCATGCCCGTCCGGCGCAACAGCCCGCGCCGGGAAGCTGTACGAGGTCGACCACGGGAGAAGACCCGCACCGCCTGAGCACCGTCGGTGCCGTCATGTAGGTTCCTCGACCATGGCAACGGAGCCGGCTACCGGCGTTGTAGAGACCCTTACCCTCCGCTTCGAGGGCAAGGAGGAGGACGGCTCCGAGGTGCAGGAGCTCCGAGCCTCTCACGTCGCCGAAGTGCTGCAGGGCCTCGTCGGACTGAACGGCGAGTTCGCGAAGGCCGGCGTCTTCGGAGAAGGGGCGGCCGGCTCGGAGGTCCTGGTCAGGCCAGCGCGCGAAGGCTCCTTCCTGATCGAGGTCCTGAGGATCGTGCAGGAGAACCCCGAAGCAGCGGGCGGAGCCGTCGGCGTGCCCTCGCTGAGCTCCATCATCTGGTGGTCGACGAAGTCAGTCCGGGCCGGTGTCGCCGACTTCGATTACCTCGAGAACGGCAACGTCAAGGTCACCTGGCAGGACAACACGGCCGCGGAGATCCCGCAGGCAGCCTGGGTCGAGCTGCAGAAGCGGGACAAGCCCCGGAAGCGGCACCTTCGGAAGATCCTGGCCCCGTTGAGCGACCCGCGCGTGGCATCAGTGGCGATCGAAAACCCCCCGGCAGACGCAGACGCAGACACCAGCGACCAGCCTGAACCCTTCGAGCTGACGAAGCCCGACTACGACGCCACACGGGCGGACGAAGAGGTCACCGAGCAGCAGAACATCTTCGAGACGGAGGCCCAGATGGCGGCCATCGACTTCGACAACCCCAGGAAGTGGAGAGTCAGAACCAAGGAGGCTAGCCGGGCGGCTATCGTCGAGGACGAGGACTTCCTCGCGCGTGTCGCGAACGGCTTGGCGATCCGCAAGACTGACATCTTCCGACTGCAGGTGCGCGAGGACACGGTCGAGAAGAACGGGCGGACCACACGAACCTGGACGGTCCTCAAGGTCGAGAGCTTCAGGAGGGCTGCACATGACGATGACGCATAGTCAGCGCTCACAGCGCCGCCTGGACGCAGCGGGCCTCGTCCTCCTGCTGATCGGCCTCGCCTCGGGGGTGTTCGCGTACTGGCTGATCGCAGACCGCGGGCTGAACGCCCTGATCCTGGTCCCGTCTGTCATCGCTTCCTACATCGGCGCCACTCACCTCACCAAGCGCGAAGCATTGCGCAGCAGGTAGATTCACTGGTTGACCAGCTGGTGCACCCGCTGGTGCGAGACGCCGAGGATCTCACCGACATCGCGGAGTGGCACGCCGGCGTCGACCAGGCCCACAGCGACATCGCGGGTCTCGGCAGCGAGGCGGACCTCACGCTCGGCGATCTCGGCTCGCTCGCGGTACAGGTCGGCCAAGCGCGATGCCTTCACGAGCCCGAGGTCTGGGAGGCGTAGCTCCACTTGCACGCCGTCGACCGGAGCGTCGGTGGTGACAGCGATCGCCTCGCGGGCCATTTGCTCGACCTCGCCGAGCCGGCGGGCCTGGCTGGTCACGTCGAGGTCAGGGACCTCGAGCATCCACCAGCGCCCGTCGCGGGTGACGTTCACCTGGTACTTCACTTCGCCTCCTCGATCGCCTTCAGGATCTTGCGGTAGACACCCGGCGAGATGGTCCGGTGCCCGTCCGGCACCGGCACCCCGACGTTGCCCTTGGTCCACCACGTGTGGCTGCCCACCGTGCGCTGCGGCTCGAAGCCCTCGCTGCGGAGCAACTTGAGGACCGTCCGGGTGGGCTGCTCACTGACCATGATTTTAGTCTAGTGTGATAGACAGTATCAAGTCAAGTGGGATAGACAGATTGCCCGGAGTGGCCAAACTAGGGTCGGTTGCTGCGTAGCGCTGTCGCTCTTGGCGCGCTTATCGCGTATGCGCATGCCCCCTAGCACGCGCGTCCGTGGTCCCCGGGCTCAGTAGTCGCCTAGCTTCCGACCGTTCGGATCCGCCCGCACTGGCCGCAGACGTTCCGCCGGCACCCACTCGTGTTGCACGAGCGGCCGACCTTCCTCGTCCAGACGCACCGTGGCGACCAGCGCGGACCAGCGGTAGGAGCTGCGGCGCCAGTCGAGGACGAGCCCTTGGAGCGGCGGCACTTGAGGCCCGGATTGAGCCACCCAAACAAACCGGGTCGAGCGAGGCCGCGGCCACTCTCGATCCTTCCGGTTCTGACCCACGGCTCAGATTAGAACAGGTGTTCGATGTCTGGTCAGGGCATGAGCGACTAACACGCTAGGTGCCCTTCTGACGCCTAAGCCGGCTGCGCAGCAGGCGAAGCTCCTCAAGGGCGACGGTCAACCGTTGCTCGGCAGCGGCGGCTTGGTCGGGTCTCAGAAGCTCGACCTGCACCTGGCGGGCGAGCTCGGCCGCCTCCGCTGCAAGAACCACCGTTCCCTCGGTTCGCCCAACGCTCTGATGGCGCTGCTCCTCAAGCGCACCAGGGAACGAGGTCCGGCCGATCGCCGCCAGGCGCAGCGCTTCGTCGTCGACGTGAAGGCCGGGCCGGACGAGGATCAGGTAGTTGGCGACGTGCAGTCCTTCTGATCCCACCTTGCTGTGGGCCACCTCCGCCGCACCCTCCTCCACCAACTGGTAGGCAGCCCGGCGGGCGGCGTTCATCTCGGCACGCGTCGGCGGCCGTCCAAGATGCTGATGGATGGTTGCCCGGACGCCGGCAGCCTCCGCGTGCTCGAGCGACTCCGACAGCAGCACAACCCAACGTCCCCGACGCGCCTGCGCCCAGCATGGCGATTCCGCCCGCCGGCCACAGAGGGATCCGGTAGCCCAAAGCGCCCTCGTGGAGAAAAGTTTCAGAGAGATGAGCGTCACTGGCGGGTGAGCTGCGCGGCGCCTTGGGGGTGGGGCCCCGGGTGACCGAACGGGGTCAGGCACGAGGCGCCATCGAGTGTGCGAGCAGAAACTAGGACGGGTTGGCCGAGGAGGCGTCCGCCGCCAATCACAGGAACCCCCCTACGCCCGTCTGAAAAAAAGGAATCACTGGCGGGTGAGACGCGTGGACCTGAGGGGGTTGGGACCCGGGGGCGCGCTGCGAAGTGAGGCGACGTCCGACGCAGAAGGATCAACGCGAGGATGATGTCTCGACTCGCTCCCCCCTTCGATCCGGTTTCCCGCCCGCTATGGACTCGGGGCCGGTGACGTTAACGCCGGAACGTCGCCTCGGTCTTGGGGTCAGCCCTTGGCCTCGATGCGGGCTGCTCGGTCCTGGTCTCGCTGATCGAGCTCGTCAGCGACGAGGTTGCGTGCGAGCTGGTCGACGGCTTTGGCCAGCACTGTCGCGGCCGCGTTGTTGGCAGGCCGAGAGGGGATGGGCGCGAGGCCGAGGCGTGATGCTGCGCCGCTGGCGTCGGCGGCGGCGTGCGCCTGTCGCAGCTGAGCCGCCTGGTAGGCGACCCAGGCCTGCCCGATGTCACTGCCGGCGACGGCTTGGACCAGCTGTTGTCCGGCCGCGGTGATGGCGCCGGCGTGGTCGGTCTCGGAGTAGGCGTTGACCGTGTCCTGGTCGAGCTGCCTGGCGCGCTCGGTCTGGCGCTGCAGCTCCTCGTCGCGCGCGGCCTGAGCGGCGGCCTGGGCCTTCTCGTGCTGGGCCAGCAGCCGGGCTGCCTTGGCCTCGAGGTCGGTGAGGTCGGTGGTGGTCACGGTGCTCCTCCGGTGATCTGCTCGTAGCTGGTGGGGTCGGTCTGGTGGAGCTGCTGGTGGGTAGCGAGGTCGGCCTCGTACAGGCCAACAGCGATGTGCACGCCGGGTGGCAGGGCAGCAAACTCGGTCGGTCGCTCCTCTCGCATCTGCAGGAGCGCCTCCTTTTCCTCGCTTCGGCGGAAGGGCCCGCCACGGGCGAGGCGCTCCTTCATGGTGCGATTGGTCGGGCTGTCGAAGTTGGGCATGAGGTCCTCTTCTTGGGCTCTTAGGTTGGTGAGTATGTGGGCGTCACTGGCGGGTCCGGCGGGCGACCTCAAGGGGGTCGGGCCCCGGGTCGCGCTGCGTTCTTCGTGAGGTGGTGGTGTGGGGAGCGCGGGTTCATCGCGACCGCCGGAAGTGCGCCGGCGGCGGCAATCGCGAGAGCGTCGCTGAAGTTGGCGCCTTTAAGGCTGGCCGAGACGTCGACGTACTTCACCCCGTAGTGACGGGCCAGGTCTCGCGGGTTCGGGAGTGCGTACTCGGTGGGGCCGGTGATGACCGGGCCGGTGATGGTGAGCGAGCGTGCGCGCCACATGCCGGGCCCCTCCGGAACGCCGTTGAACAGCTCGGCTGGTGCGGTGCCGAGGGCTCGGAAGTGGGCGGTGACTCTCTGTCCGGCTGGCGTGGCGAGGAAGGCTGTGCGGCGGCTGATTCTGTCGTCGCGGATGGCGTCGTGTGCGGTGACTCGGACGAGCGCTGGCACCGGGAGGATGTGGTAGCCGTGCCGCTCGCCGCCAGCCAACAGCGCGTCTCGGCGGTCGTTGAAGTCGTCGACGCTGTCGAAGTTGTCCTGGATGTGGTTGACGATCGGCAGGAAGGCGTGCGGGGAGGTGCGCATGTGTTCGCCTGCAGCTGCGAGCGCCTCGACGTTGTCCGCTCCGCGCCAGCCGCACTGGCAGTTCAGCGCGGGGATGTCGGCGTCTGGGTGCACCGCCAGGGTTCCTCCTCGTCCGGGCATCCGGTCATAGCTGCAGCCGGCCTGCGCGTGCGTTGGGAGGGGCTCGAGGGCTCCGACGAAGGGGGAGGCGAGGCGTCCGCGATGGAGCCAGTAGAGACGCCACAGATCGACCTGCCCGGCGCGCTCAGTCTTGGACTCCCGCAGCGGGGCATCTGCTTGACGCACGGCGAAAGCGAAGTCGAGCAGGTCAGCGTTCGATGGATCGCCGGCGGTGTCTGGCCGCTTGGCTGCCGGCGCCTTCGGCTCGGGGGCACGGTCACCGAGGAGGAGTGCCGCCTTGAAAGCCGGATTGCAAAGGACGTAGGGGCTCCGCTTCTCGCGCAGCAGCTGGAGGGCGGCCGGCGCGGTGTGGCCGAGCTCGACCAGGGCGAGTGCTGCAGTGAGCCCGGACCGGTTGAGACCGGCGTGGCAGTGGACGAGCACCTTCTGGCCTTGGGCGACACGTTGCGCCACGAGGGCGGCGGCGTCTCGGAAGACCTGCGGGTCTTGTGACAGCGAGTCTTCGGCCGGCATCTCGACCAGTTCCGTGCTGGCGCCCAGGACGTACTGCCGCTGCCGGTGGAACGAGATGACGAGGTCGAAGTCCTCGGGCAGCTTGGCTCCGGCGACGAACCCGCCGATCCAGAGGCCGTCGGCCACGTGACTCATCAGAGGGACCGAGAAGCGGCCGGTCGGGGTGTAGCCAGCCGGGAGGTTGCCCTCGATGCGGTAGGCGGTGACATCCGGGGTCACGCTGATGCCTTCCGACTCTCGGGTCGCGGCCGCGGAGTCCGATCGACGCCGGCCCAAACTCCGAAGCGCTCTGAGGTCTCGTCGGCGGCTGCTGAACACAGGTTCAACACGGGGCAGCCCGCACACCAAGCGGCGGCGTGCTTGCGCTCCTGGTTGTTGTCGGAGGTCCAGTAGTCGCGGGTCACCGGGTCCCCGCACCGCGGCCGATCCCCTCTGCTTGCGAGCTGGACAAGAGCGCGGGTCAGCTTTTCGAGGGCGTCCATCAGGCGGCGCCCGAGACCTGGTGCTGAGGCTCAGCGCAACCTGGGCACTCGTCCGGCTTGTAGTGATGGCGGTTGTGCGGGAAGTCGGCGAATAGGCAGCAACCGGGGCGATGGTGGTGCTTGTCCGTCACCGGGGGCGCGGCATCGCCCGGAGCTCCAGCGGAGGACGATGACCGCCCTGCCCCCGACCCCTTCCCCAACCCTTCGGGTTGGGTCGGGTCGGGTCTAGTCGGGTCGGGTCTAGTCGTCCACTTGTCTGCAGTGGAGTCTCCTGCGGAGTCCTCAGTGGACATTGGCGCTACGGGACAGGTTCTCTCAGAGCAGATTGAGTGGTTTCCGTTGCGGTGCAGCCGTTGCCGCCGCTTGTCTTCCGACCACCGCGCGCGAGTCTTGTGCTGCTCGTCCGCAGCGATGCCGTGTGCCGTGAAGGTGTCGCAGTGGTACCCGTCGTCGGTGACTCGCCAGAGGCCAGAGTCGACCAGCTCGGACCACGCCGGGGCGATCTGAGCAGGGTCTACGGGACAGACCAGGCGGCTCGCACGAGCTCGACTGATTGCCCCGTCGGTGGCTTGTTCGTTGCAGTACGACAGTGCCCAGACGTGCACCACGAACGCCGCCGGCGACACGTCAAGCCACCGGTCGTCCTCGAGGTGCCGGGCCTCGAACTTGATGTAGCTCACGCGGCTGACTCAAGGCGTGAGGGGTGATACTGCCCGAAGCGCACCAGGGGAACCGGGGCGGGCCCGACGATCTTGCATCCCCGACCAGGCGTTGCGGAGCAGTACGGGCACGGGACAGCCCGCGGACCGGTCAGAGTCACTTGGACGGCAAGTTCTTCGCAACGCGGTGTGCATTCCTTGCCGTGCCACGCGCTGGCCATCACGACGCCGCCTGGCCTGCGTTCATGCGCCATAAGGGCTTGAGCTCAGCGAGGTAGACGGTGCTGCTCTGACCGGCACAATGCGCTCGATTGACGGCCCGCTCTGCGGCGGCCGCGGTCAGGAAGCAGCGCCGACGGAAGCGGCCGGCAGAGATCTCTACGACGATCACGAAGGTGCCATCGACGTGCTGGGCGACCTCGTCCCGAGGGTCGATGGGCGCAAGGCTCGCTGCTGCGAGCTTGACGGAGGGTGCTACCTGGCTGGGGCGTCCTCTTCGCGTTCTCCGGCTCATGCGGCTGCCCGCCTGTGCTCAGCGTCGCCTGACCGAAGCGCAGCTGCGATCCGGTCGCACTGCTCGTCCGTGAGCAGCGGCGCGGTGCTGAGAACCTTCTCGACGACGAGCGCGATGGCGTCGACTTCTGCTTCACGCCTGGATGGCAGGCGCGTCGCGCGGCCCCTGTTCGGGTTCACGCAGCATTCCCGCCGGTCGGAATCTGCGTGAATAGCGCGTCCACTTGATTCAGGTCAACCCGGATAATGCGTGGCCCGAATCGATAAGCCGCGAGGTCGCCGCTCGCGATGCGGCGGCGAATGGTGATCGGCGAAACCTTCGCCGCCTCTGCGGCGGCCTGGATGGAGTCCAATCTGCGGTCTGACATGCCAGCTTCCTCCCGAGAGGTCCCATGACCTCGACGAAAGAAAGGCTAAGTGCACTTCTGACGGATCTCAGGTGTGCATGTTTAGGCAGTGACGCTCAGCAGGTAGCGTTATGGGGTCTATTGATGCCAAACTGTGCCTTAACTCAGCCCAATCTCGACCGCAGTCTGTAACAAACTTGTTACCTGTCTCTGGATCGGGCGGCCGGCCGGCCTCAGGACGTTCTCCAGTCGATCCGTACATGCTCCGGCCGCAAGACAGTGACACCGCGGCCTGGCGGGTACAGCGTGATCGTCATCAGCTGTTCGATCACCGATCGCCTCCCGGCGACGTCGAGCGAGTCCCACACCTCGCCCACCTCGGTCGCGGTGAGGAGGTTCCGAAGATCGGCGCTCGGGCCGCTCCCAGTCGCCGCGATCCGCTTTTCAACCTCCTCCAGGCGGCCACGAAGACGGTCGGTGCCCTTCCGCAGCTGACTCAAGGTGAGCGCGCCGTCTGCGTAGCCCTCGCTGAGCCCGTCAAGGCGCTGCCGAAGCTCCTCGGCCTCCCGTAGCAGCTCCGCGGCGCCGACGCCCGCCGCACGGGCCGCGAAGATCCTGCCAGCGTCTGGGCGGCCCAAGCGCTCAACCACCACAGCGCTGATCAGCTCGTCGATCGGTGCTCGCCGCCGCACGACGTGCGAGCCCACGCTGCACCGGTACACGCCGCGCCCCGTGGCGCCGCCGCCAGCGTGCACGGTCGCTCCGCAAGTGCCGCACAGGGCAAGTCCACTGAGCATCCGCTGATCACCTCGCGTGGGCGTGCGACTCGGGTTCCGCATCATTGCCTGGGCGGCGTGCCAGGTGTCTGCGTCGACCAGGGCGGGCCACTGAGCCACGCCCAGCACCTCGCCGCGCCGCGATGAGAGCCCGGCGTAGCGCGGCTTCCTGAGGCAGCGCGACACGACCGATCCTGTCCAGCGCGATGTGCTGCCATCGCGGGAGCCCTGCGGCGGCAACATGCCAGCCTCGTTCCACCGGTAAGCGATCTGGCGAAGGCTGATTCCATCGAGGAGGCTTGTGTAGGCGTCTCGGACGCACTTCGCCTCAGCTTCGCGGACGGTCATGCCGTCCGCCTCGTAGCCGAAGGGCCGGCGGCCACCAACCCACCGGCCCTGCTCGGCGGCCTGGAGTGCGGCTCGGGCCTGTCGATCAGACTTCACCTCGATCTCCGAACGGGCCACAGCGGCAAGCAAGTCAGCCGTCAAGCGCCCTGCCGGCGTTGCCATGTCCAGATCCGAACCCCGGACGAGGGCGATCGTCGCTCCGTGGCGCTGACAAGCCTCGATGAGACGCACCGTGTCTCGACGGTTCCTCGTAAGCCGGTCAAGGGCCCAGGCGATCACAACCTGAGCTCTGCCCGACTCGATCGCTTCCAGTACCAACTCGAACCCGGCGCGCGGCCGGCGGCCAGCGGCAGAGGTGTCGTTGTCCACGACAGTGTCCAGCACCTCCCATCCGCGCTGCTGGGCAAGGGCCCGAGCGTCCGCTTCTTGCCGAGCGACCCCAAGACCTTCGCCGTCGCGGTCCTTGCTGATTCGGGCGTAGATGATGCTCTGCACATGTGCTACTTTACAGCCCACGCTACCCGCAGCACCTTGTCCACGCCCCGCGGGCTCAGCCGCCCCCGGCTCACCGCGTTCTCGACCACCTGCAGGCCCTCCGGCAGCGGCAGCTGCCGCCGCAGGAACGGCCCCGACACCTCACCGTTGGTCTGCCAGCCCGTCCCCCGCAGCCGCCGCTCCTGCCGCTCCCGCGCCTGCCGGACCCGCTCGCCGACCACCGCCGAGGACTCGGTCCGCTGCAGTGCTGCCGCCAGGTAGGCCCTGCGGAGGGGCAGGAACAGGCACGAGATGTCGATCCGGTCCTTGATCGGCCCGGAGATCCGCTCGGCGTAGCGCCGCACCGCCTGCGGGGGGCACGAGCAGTGCGCCCCCGGGGTCGCCGCCTGCCCGCACGGGCAGGGGTTCGACGCCATCACCAGCTGGAACCGGGCCGGGTAGCGGGCCTGCACCTCGCTGCGGCCGAGCGTCACCGTCCCCGACTCCAGGGGCGTCCGGAGGGCGTCGATCACCCGCGTCGGGAACTCCGGCGCCTCGTCGAGGAACAAGATGCCGCGGTGGGCGCAGGAGATGGCGCCCGGCTTGGCCATCCGCGTCCCGCCGCCGACGATGCTGGCGACCGACGCGGAGTGGTGCGGGTCGCTGTAGGGCGGCCGGGTGATCAGGCCGTCGGCCAGGTTGAACCCGGCCAGCGAGTGCACGGCGGACACCTCCAGCGCCTCGGGCAGCGTCAGGTCGGGCAGCAGACCCGGGATCCGCTCCGCGACCATCGTCTTGCCCACCCCGGGCGGCCCCGAGAACATCAGGTGGTGGCGCCCGGCGGCCGCCACCTCGACCGCCCACTTCGCCTCGACCTGCCCGACCACGTCGGCGAGGTCCAGCGGCCGCGCCCGCGGGTCGGCCGGTGCCTCGCCCAGCACCTCGACCGGTTCGGCCTCGGGCACGGGCTCGCCGCGCAGCAGCGCGACCAGCTGGGCGAGCGACCCGACGCCCAGCACGTCCACCCCGTCGACCAGCGCCGCCTCCCCGGCCTGCCGCACGGGCACGACCACCCGGGTGAAGCCGGCCTGGGCGGCCGCCAGCACCGCCGGGAGGATCCCCCGCACCGGTCGTACCCGGCCGTCGAGGCCCAGCTCGCCCAGCAGGACCGTGCCCGCGAGCTCGTGCCGCGGGATCACCTCGGCCGCGGCCAGCACCGCCGCGACGATGGCCAGGTCGTAGTGGCTGCCCGTCTTGGGAAGCGTCGCGGGGCTCAGGTTGATGGTCAGCAACGACGCCGGCCAGGTGTGCCCGGTGTTGCCGACCGCCGCCTTGCACCGGTCACGGGCCTCGGACAGGGCGGTGTCGGCCAGACCCACCAGCACCGTCCTCGGCAGCCCGGCGCCGATGTCGGCCTCCACCTCCACGATCCTGCCCTCGAGCCCCACCAGGGCGACGCTCCACGCGCACGCCTGCATCAGCCCGCCGCCCGTCCACCGCACCGCGGGCCCAGGACCCGCCCGTGCGTCCTGCCCTGCCCACCACCGGTCATGACCACCTCCGAGGGGGACCATCAGGACGACGGCGCCCACCCGACGTCCGCCGACCGGGTCTGTGGACGCCGCGGGCGGAGCACCTGTGGACGGCGGCCCTGACCCGGCGGCCGGACCCGCCGTCGTGGCCCCGCAGCCGGCTGGGCGGCCCTACGGTAGATCCGGGCGCCGACCAGAGCCGGACCTCATCGTTTCGAGGGGAACCATGACCGCACAGCAGCACCGGACGGCCGACGAGCGGAGCGGGCGCCGATGAGCGGCGGACCCCGCACCGGGGCCGAGCGTCGGCGCGACACCGAGCACCGGCTGGACCACGACGTCGACCTGTGGGTGGGCAGCGCCTCGGCCGACGGCGCGCCGTACCTGGTGCCGCTGTCCTTCGACTGGGACGGCGAGGCCGTCCTGCTCTCGACCCCGCTCACCAGCCCCACCGGCCGCAACCTGGCGGCCACGGGCGTCGTCCGCCTCGCCCTCGGCCTCACCCGCGACGTGACGCTGGTCGACGGCGCGGTGGAGGTGCTGGCCCTGGACGCGCTCGGGTCCGACCAGGGCGACCGGTTCGCGGCCCGCACCGGCTTCGACCCGCGGACGTCGGGGCCCACCTACCGGTGGTTCCGCGTCCGACCCCGCCGGATCCAGGCCTGGCGGGAGGTCGACGAGTTGGCCGGCCGCGAGCTGATGCGTGACGGCCGGTGGCTGGTCTAGGGCCGGGGCCTGACGGCGGGCCCGAACCCGGCCAGGATGGACCCGCCGGACCGATCTGGCGACGTCGACGAGCGCGGACCCTGCGCGCCCCTCTGGAGGAGACACGATGACCACGACCGCGAGGCCGACGGACGGGCCGCTGGCCGAGCAGCACGTCGCCGACCGCCACGACCTGATCCGCGTGCACGGCGCCCGCGAGAACAACCTCAAGGACATCAGCCTCGAGATCCCGAAGCGGCGGCTGACCGTGTTCACCGGGGTCTCCGGCTCCGGGAAGAGCTCGCTGGTGTTCAGCACGATCGCCGCCGAGTCGCAGCGGATGATCAACGAGACCTACAGCGCCTTCGTGCAGGGCTTCATGCCCTCCATGGCCCGGCCCGACGTCGACCTCCTGGACGGGCTGACCACCGCGATCATCGTCGACCAGGAGCGGATGGGCGCCAACCCCCGCTCGACGGTCGGCACCGCCACCGACGCCAGCGCGCTGCTCCGCATCCTGTACAGCCGGCTGGGTCAGCCGCACATCGGCTCGCCGCAGGCGTTCTCCTTCAACGTCGCCTCGATCAGCGGCGCGGGCGCGGTGACGCTCGAGAAGGGTGGGCAGACGGTCAAGGAACGCCGCGAGTTCAGCATCACCGGTGGCATGTGCCCGCGCTGCGAGGGCATGGGGAAGGTCACCGACTTCGACCTGGCCGAGCTCTACGACGACAGCTTGTCGCTGAACGAGGGCGCACTGACCGTGCCCGGGTACAGCATGGACGGCTGGTTCGGCCGGATCTTCAGCGGTGCGGGCTTCGACATGGACAAGCCCATCCGAGACTTCACGCCGGCCGAGCTGCGCGACCTGCTGCACAAGGAACCGACCAAGATCAAGGTCGAGGGCATCAACCTCACCTTCGAGGGGCTGATCCCCAAGCTGCAGAAGACGGTGCTCGCCAAGGACCGGGAGGCGATGCAGCCCCACATCCGGGCCTTCGTCGACCGCGCCGTCACCTTCACCGCCTGCCCGGAGTGCGGCGGCACCCGGCTCAACGCGGGCGCCCGCTCGTCCAAGATCGCCGGGCTCAGCATCGCCGACGTGTCGGCGATGCAGATCAACGACCTGGCCGGCTGGGTGCGCGGGCTCGACGAGCCGTCGGTGGCCCCGCTGCTCACCTCGCTGAGCGAGATCCTCGACTCCTTCGTCGAGATCGGCCTCGGCTACCTGAGCCTGGACCGGCCGGCGGGGACGCTCTCGGGCGGGGAGTCCCAGCGCACCCGGATGATCCGGCACCTCGGCTCCGCCCTGACCGACGTCACCTACGTCTTCGACGAGCCGACCATCGGCCTCCACCCGCACGACATCCAGCGGATGAACGACCTGCTGCTGCGGCTCCGCGACAAGGGCAACACCGTGCTGGTGGTGGAGCACAAGCCGGAGACGATCGCCATCGCGGACCGGGTCGTCGACCTCGGTCCCGGCGCCGGCACCGCGGGCGGCACCGTCTGCTTCGAGGGCACCGTCGAAGGCCTGCGGAGCAGCGGCACCCTCACCGGCCGTCACCTGGACGACCGGGCCCAGCTCAAGGAGGCGGTGCGGCAGCCCAGCGGCGCCCTGGAGATCCGGGGAGCCCGGCAGAACAACCTGCGCGGGGTGGACGTCGACGTCCCGACCGGCGTGCTCACGGTGGTGACCGGGGTCGCCGGTTCGGGCAAGAGCTCCCTCATCCACGGCAACCTCGCCCGGCGTGAGGGCGTGGTCGTCGTCGACCAGGGCGCCATCAAGGGTTCGCGCCGCTCGAACCCGGCCACCTACACCGGTCTGCTCGAGCCGATCCGCAAGGCGTTCGCCAAGGCCAACGGCGTGAAACCGGCCCTCTTCAGCGCGAACTCCGAGGGCGCCTGCCCCACCTGCAACGGCGCCGGGGTGGTCTACACCGAGCTGGGGGTGATGGAGACGGTCGCCACCACCTGCGAGGAGTGCGAGGGCAAGCGGTACCAGGCGGCGGTGCTGGAGTACAGGTTGGGCGGGAAGGACATCAGCCAGGTCCTCGCGATGCCGGTCAGCGAGGCGGAGCAGTTCTTCGGGTCCGGCGACGCCCGGACCCCGGCGGCGCACGAGATCCTGCGCCGGATGGCTGACGTGGGGCTCGGCTACCTGACCCTCGGCCAGCCGCTGACCACGCTGTCCGGCGGTGAGCGGCAGCGGCTCAAGCTGGCCACCCAGATGGCCGGCAAGGGCAGCACCTACGTCCTGGACGAGCCCACCACCGGCCTCCACCTCGCCGACGTCGAGCAGCTGCTGGGCCTGCTCGACCGGCTGGTCGACGCCGGCCGGTCGGTCGTCGTCATCGAGCACCACCAGGCGGTGATGGCCCACGCCGACTGGATCATCGACCTCGGCCCCGGAGCCGGCCACGACGGCGGCCTCGTCGTCTTCGAGGGCACCCCGGCGGCGCTGGTCGCCGCCCGCTCGACGCTGACCGGTGAGCACCTCGCCGCCTACGTCGGCGGCTGAGGAGCGGCCGGGGGGCGGCGCCGCGGTGACGGCCCTGCGGCCGCTCCCCGCCCTCGTCGCCGTGCTGACCCTGGCCACCCTGGAGCTGGTCCGGTGCAGCGGCCCCCTGCTGGACACGACCTTCGTCCGCGGCGGGGCGCCGGCGGCGGCCCTCGCCGCCGGTCTGACCTACGTCGCGCCGGCGCCCCTGACCGCCCTGCTGCTGGCCGGGACCCGCCGGGTCGCCCGGCCGTGGACGGCGGCGCTGCTCGGCGGCGCCGTGCTGCTGGCCCTGTTCCGGCTGGTCGTCCAGCAACTCGCCGGCGACGCCCGCGTCGTCGTCGGGCTGCTGGCCGTCGCGGTCGCGGTGACCGTGCTGACGCTGGCCGTCGCGGAGCTGTCCGACGGCGACGGCGGCGGCCGGGCGGCGGCCGCGGCCGTCCTGGCCGGTGCGAGCGGCTCGGTGGGTCTCCAGCTCACCCTGGGCACCTGGGACGCTCCCTGGCGGTCGACCCCCGCCGGCTGGGCGGTGGCCGTCGCCGTCGCCCTCGCCGTCGTCCTGCTGGCCGTGCTCGCGCGGCGCGAACCGGTCGCAGCACCTCCGCGGAAGACGCCGGGCCTCTGGGCCCTGGGCCCCGTGCTCAGCCTCGGCGTCCTGGTGCTGGCCAACCCCGCGTCCGCGGCGGCCCAGTCCGGTCTGCCGCTGGCCGTCACCGGACCGCTGCTCGGCGCCGGCCTGCTGCTCGCGGCGGTGCTCGCCGGGCGGCGGCCCCGCCAGCCGGCCGGCCCGCGACGGACCGTCGCCGTCGCGGCGGTGGCCCTGCCGGTGGCCACCGCGGTGGCGCTGCAGGTGTCGGGGGCGACCGCCGCCGGGGTCGCGCTGGTGCTCACCGCCCTGCTGTCGGCCCAGCTGACCGCGGCGCTGCTGCTGGGGCGCGCCTGGTCCTCGCCCGGCACCGACGAACCGGCCTCCTCGCGGCCGGTCCGGACGTCGGCCGCCACCGCAGCAGCCGCCGGTGTCGTCGGGCTGACCACCATCGGCCCGGTGCTGGTCTTCCAGCTCGACTACGACGTCCCGCTCGGGGTCCCGAACGTGCTGGTGCTGGTGCTGACCGCGGCCGCGCTGGCCGTCGCGGGACTGGGCCCGGCGGGCGGCGCGGACCGCCGACCGGGACCCACCGCTCGGCCCCGGCCCGACCGTGCCGTGCTGCTCGGCAGCGCCGTCCTGCTCCTCCTCGGGGCGGTTACCGCCGTCGCGCAGGCGCGGCCCGACGGGCCGGCGGCGGACGGGCGGTACACCGGCCGGGTCCTCACCTGGAACCTCCACTACGGCGTGAGCCCGGAGGGCGCGGTGGACCTCGAGGCCGTCGCCCGCGTGATCGAGGCGGAGGACCCGGACGTCGTGCTGCTGCAGGAGGTGTCCCGCGGGTGGGTCCAGGGCGGGGGCGTCGACATGGCCAGCTGGCTGTCCCAGCGGCTCGACCGGTCCTTCGCCTTCGCCCCCGCGGCCGACGGCCGCTTCGGCAACGTCGTCCTGGCCCGCGGGACGCTCGGCGACGTCCGCGTCCAGCCCCTGCCCTACGGCGCCGGCCCGCAGCGCCGCTCCGCACTCACGGCCGTCACCCGTCTGGGGGCTCGGCCGACCACGGTGACCTCGATCCACCTGCAGCACCGCGCGGGGAACACCCCGACCCGCGTCGCCCAGCTGCAGGCCTTCCTCGCCCCGCCGCGTCCCGGGGCCCAGGTCGTCGGCGGCGACCTCAACGCCACCCCCGGCTCGGCGGAGGTGCGGCTGCTGACGGCCGCCGGCTACGTCAGCGCGGTCGACGCGGTCGGCGACCCGGCCACGCTGACCGACCCCAGCACGGGCCCGACCCGGCGGATCGACTGGGTGCTCGGGCGCGGCGTGGCCTTCGCGGACGCGGAGGTGCTGACCGGCGTCCAGCTGTCCGACCACCTCCCGCTGGTGGTCGCCGTCCGCCCCTGACGCGCTAGGCCAGGCTGCGGACCGCCACGGCGCTGTGCACGGCGAGCAGCCGCTCCTGCTGCCGGTCGGCGCGCTCGACCAGGGCCGGGAGGTCCAGCTCGGCGCCGTCGGCGGCCCGCGTCGCGAGCAGCGCCCGCCACCCGGCCCCCTTGAGCGTCAGCGCGGTCAGCACCCCCTGCACCTCCACCAGGTCGCTGAGGGGCGCCCGGCGCACCAGGTGCCCGTTCGGCTTGAGCCGGCCCGCCCGCTCACCCAGCCGCAGGGCCGTCCCCAGCACGGGGGCCGGGCTGACGTCGAGGTGCCGCATCAGCCGGCGCAGCGAGGTCAGGTCCTCCTCCGCCTCCAGCGCGAGCGAGGCCAGCTCATCACCCCACGGCCGGCGCCGCTGGTTCCGGGCCGCGCGCCGGACCAGGTCGAGCCCGGCCCGGGCTGCGGCCTCGTGGTTGCGCAGGAAGATGCTCAGCTGACTCGACACGTCGGCCAGGTACCCAGCCGGCCGACCCCCTACCCTCCGCGCGCGCCCCTCCTCAGCCGACCGCCCGGACGTGCCGGACCGTCGGCTCGCGGCCCCGGACCAGCAGCACGCCGACCGCGTCCAGCCGGACGGTCGCCGCCGTCACCTCGTGGACCCGCATCCACTCCGCCGCCAACGAGCGCAGCCGGCGCAGCTTGGCCCAGGTGATGGCCTCCAGCGGGTCGCCGAACCCGAGGCCGGACCGGCACTTCACCTCGCAGAACACCACCGTCGTCCGACCGTCCACCGTCTCGGTCGCCACCACGTCGATCTCGCCGTGCCGACAGCGCCAGTTGCGTTCCAGCACCTCCATCCCCTGACGGCGGAGCTCGGCCACCGCCAGCTCCTCACCCCGGGCCCCCAACGCCTGCCGTGCGTTCTGCACCATCGCCCACCTCCCGGGGTGAGCATCAGGACGGCGGACCGGTCCCGCCGCCCACGCCGTCAGGCTGTGGACGGCGGCAGCTGCTGGGCTGTGGACGGGACCGCCCGCCAGGTGCGGGGCGAGAAGTCCCCGGCCATCATCTGCTCCGCCCGCAGCAGCTGCACCCGCCACGGCGTCAACCGCAGCGGGTGGAACAGCGGGTGGGCGATCCGCTCGGGTTCGTAGGCGGCCAGGTCACCCCAACCGAGCGGCGGAGGGGTGTCCCGGAACAGGTCCCAGACGTACTGCTTCGTGTCGTCGTCCTCGACCCAGCGGGCCTCGCAGTCGACGGTCACCGTGTTGTGCGCCGGGCTCCAGTACGAGCAGCAGACGAAGGGGTTGGCGGCCAGGTGCCGCGTCTTGACCGGCGAGCGGTCGGTGACGGCCCACCCGCGAGGCCGTCCGTCGACGACCTCGAAGACCGGGTGCATGATCCGGGACCGGGGCCGGCCGGCCCCGTCCACGGTCGTCACCGTGCAGTAGACGACGTCGGCGGTGATCGCCAGGAAGTCCTCCGCGAGCGCCTCGAACGGATCGGTCACCGGCGCTCCTCGGGGCCGTCAGCCGGCCGTCCACCACCGCCGGTGCTGCCCGCCACGCTAGCGACTCGTCAGCGGCCGAGCAGCCGGTCCGTGGCTTCGTCCGGCTGCCCGCCGAAGTAGCGGTCGAGGACCGCGGCGAACACGGGCTCGTCCGGCGCGGCGCGCAGGAAGAGGGTCGCCGACGAGCGCAGCTTGACCGCGTCGACCGGACCGAGGACGTCGACGGCGCTCCCCCGCTCGAGCCCGGCGACCACGCCGGACACCTCCAGCAGCCGTGGGCCGAGCACGGGGTGCGCGAGGTAGTCCCGGGCCTCGGCCAGCGAGCCGAGCGCGTAGTGCTGGGCGGTGCTGCTGCGCCCGAGACCCGCCAGCTGGGGGAACACGAACCACATCCAGTGGCTGACCTTGCGGCCGCGGCGCAGCTCGGCCAGCGCCCGGGTGTAGGTGCCCCCCGCGTCCTGCGCCTGCACGAAGCGCACCAGCCCTTCCTGTCCCACCGTCCGAGCCTAGGCCCGCGGGGCGGCGGTCGGAGCGGAGGCCCCGTCGACAGGCTCAGGGCGCCGGGCCCGGGAGGGCCGGCCGTTCGACGGGTTCAGGGCACGGGATCGGGAGGGGCCCTTCGACAGGCTCAGGGCGCGAGGACGGGCTCAGGGCGCGAGGACGGGCTCAGGGCGCGAGGACAGGCTCAGGGGACGTTCTTGGGGACCTGCAGGTCGCTGTGCGTGATCTCCTCGATGGAGACGTCGCGGAAGGTCAGGACCTTCGCGCTCTTCACGAAACGGGCGGGGCGGTACATGTCCCAGACCCAGGCGTCGGCCATCGAGACCTCGTAGTAGACGTCGCCACCCTCGGTCCGGACCTTGAGGTCGACGGCGTTGCAGAGGTAGAAGCGCCGCTCGGTCTCCACCGCGTAGGTGAAGATCCCCACCACGTCCTTGTACTCGCGGTAGAGCTGGAGCTCGAGCTCGCTCTCGTACTGCTCGAGGTCCTCAGCGCTCACGAGACGGCCCGTTCGGCGTCGAGGAGGGCGGCGGCGGGGCGGGAGCGGGGCAGGTCGGACATCGTATCGACTCTAGTGGTTCGGGCCACGTTGTCGAAGCGCATCCGGTGCGTGGCCGACGGGCCGTGGAGGTCCAGCCGCTCCTGGTGCAGGGGTGTGCAGTAGCCCTTGTGCACGGCGAACGCGTACTGCGGGTGGACGGCGTCGAGCTCGGTCATGATGCGGTCCCGTGTCACCTTGGCGATGATCGACGCGGCGGCGACGCAGGCCGCGACCCGGTCGCCCTTCCAGACGGCGAGGCCGGGCACCCCGAGCCCGTCGACGGGGAACCCGTCGGTCAGCACGTAGGTGGGGGCGACGTCCAACCGCAGCAGCGCCCGCCGCAGCGCCGTGATGTCGGCGACGTGCATGCCGAGCCGGTCGCACTCCCCCGGCTCCACCGCGACGACCGACCAGGCGAGCGCCTTGGCGGTGATCTCGTCGTACAGCCGCTCCCGCGTCCGGGCGGTCAGCAGCTTGGAGTCGGCCAGGCCCTTGATCTGGCGGTGCCGGGCGTCGGACAGGATGACCGCGCCGGCCACCAGCGGTCCCGCGCACGCGCCGCGCCCCGCCTCGTCCGCCCCGGCGACCGGGCCGAGCCCCACCCGGACCAGGGCGCGCTCGTACCCGTACAGGCCGCTGTCGCGGCGCACCTTGACCGTCGGCACCTCGCCGTGGTCGGGCACCGTCCCGTGCTCCCCCGGACCGGCCATCAGCAGCTGACCCCGGCGGGCTCGATCACCGCGCGGTCGGGCGCCGGCTCGGTCGGCGCCGGCACGTCGGCGAAGGTGGCCGGGGTGCGCAGCCGTTCGGCGCGGTCGAAGGGCGCGGCGATGGCGAACGCCGGCCCGACGACGAGGTCCTCGGGCACGAAGGCGATGCCGCCCCGCGGCAGGTCGGGCCAGACGTCGGAGAGGTGGCAGCGGGAGTCGGCGCTGAGGTCGCGGTGGTCGCCCATCACGAAGATCCGGTCCTTCGGCACGACCACCTCGAACTGGACGTCGGAGGGCGTCACCTGGTCACCGCCCGGGTTGACGTAGAGGTAGCTGGTCTCGTCCAGGGGCTGGCCGTTGACCGACAGCCGACCGTCGTCGTCGCAGCAGACCACGCGGTCGCCGGGCATCCCGATCACGCGCTTGATCAGGTGGCCGGGGGTGCTGGCCGTCGGGACGCCGACGAACTCCAGGACGCGGTCGAACGGGCCGGGCTCGGCGACGGGCTCCTCGTCCAGCCAGCCGCCCGGGTCCTCGAACACCACGACGTCGCCGCGGTGGAAGTCGGTGATCTTCTGCACGACGACCCGGTCGCCGATCAGCAGCGTGCTCTCCATGGACTGCGACGGGATGATGAACATCTGCCCGACGAAGGCGCGGAGCAGGGAGGAGACGATCAGCGCGCCGACGACGACGAAGACCAACTCCTTCACGAAGGATCCGACCTGCTGGCCGGCGCTGCGGCGCGGGCGGGAGTCACCGCCCGCCGCAGTGCTGCTGCGGGCGTTCTGGTCAGTGGTCAACTGCTCGCCTCGGGTCCGGCGTCGATCGCGGCTTGCGCGGGTGCCGCGGTCGCGGCGGGAACAGCGTCCACCGTAGCCCGGATCCCGGGCCGACGCGCGTGACTCACCGGCCGGCAGGACCGACCGCGAGCGGAGACGCGACGACCACGGCGCCCGCGGCGGCACCCCGGACGCGCCAGACCGGGAGAACCGGTCGGACGCCGCCGGGGTGCCCGCCGTGGGAGCACCGTGGTCGAGGCAGGAACCGTGGCCCGGTGGCTCGGGAGCCCACCGGGCGGACGGACGCGGGTCGCTCAGCGAGCCTCGCGCTTCTCCTTGATCTTGGCGGCCTTGCCGCGCAGGTCGCGCAGGTAGTACAGCTTGGCGCGACGGACGTCGCCGCGGCGGTCGACCTCGACGTGGTCGATGATCGGGCTGTGCAGCGGGAAGGTGCGCTCCACGCCGACGCCGAAGCTGACCTTGCGGACGGTGAACGCCTCGCGCACGCCGTCACCGGCGATCGAGATGACCACGCCGGCGAAGACCTGGAGCCGGGAGCGGTTGCCCTCGGTGACCTTCACGTGCACCTTGACGGAGTCGCCGGGGCGGAAGGTGGGGATGTCGGTGCGCAGGGACGCCTGGTCCAGTGCGTCGATCAGCTTGCTCATGGGTGTTTCCTCGCCGGTGCCACAGGTCACCACGTCGGTGGGTTCGATGGTCCCCGGCCGCGGACGATCCCCCTGTGGCAGGAGCCGCGCATCCAGAGGACAACAGCGAGTCAGTCTGCCACAGCGGCGCCCAGCCCGGAAATCGTCGGGGTACCGGGTCGCCCCTCGACCCGCCGACCCCCGACCGCGCGGCGGACGCAACCGGACCGCCCCGGCCCGCGTAGACGGGTCAGGACGACGGCGTCCGACGTTCCCCGGCCGGGAGCGTGCAGACCGAGCAGCGGAGGACGTGATGGAGCCGACGACGGAGGTGGCGGACCACCCCCCGGGGCCGCCAGGATGGGCCGGCCCGGTCGACCACCGGCTCACGACGGGGAGGACCGGGATGGACGAGGAGGCCTTCGACGCCTTCTACGCGGCGTCGTTCGGTCGCCTCGTCGGCCAGATCTACGCGATGTGCGGCAGCGTGACCGAGGCCCAGGACTGCGTGCAGGAGGCGTTCATCCGGGCCTGGGACCGGCGCCGCACGCTCGACGTCGACCAGGCCCCCGAGGCCTGGGTGCGGACCGTCGCCTACCGGCTGGCCGTCAGCCGCTGGCGACGCGCCCGGAAGGCCCTGCTGCCCGCGGACCGGGCGCACGCACCCCGGACCCCCGTGGAGCCCGACGTCACCCGCGTGGCGCTGGCCCGGGCCCTGCAGGCCCTGCCAGCCGACCAGCGGCGGGCGATCGTGCTGCACCACCTGGCCGACCTCCCCGTGGCCGCGGTCGCCGCGGAGGTCGGGGCACCGGTCGGCACGGTGAAGGCCCGGCTGTCCCGAGGGCGCGCCGCCCTGGCCGTCCTGCTGGCCGACGAGACCCTCGAGGAGGGACGGCGATGACCGGACACGACCTGGACCAGCTGCTGCGGGGCCTCAGCGCCGATGCGGAGCACGGAGCCACCCCCCTCGACCCGGTGCGGGTCCGCCGGCTGGGGGCCCGCCGACGCCACCGGCGGCACGCCGCCACGGCTGCTGCGGCCGCCGTGGTCGTGGCGCTGGCGGGCGGAGGCCTGCTCACCCAGCTGCCCGGCCGCGACGACACCGCGCCGCCGCCGGTGGCGTCGGCGGTCCCGTCGCGGCCGGCCGCCTCACCGGCGCCGGACGCGCCGTCCACGGTGCCGCCGACCCCGGCCCGGACGGTCGGCACCGCCACCCTGCTGCGCGCGGCGGACGTCCCCACCCGCGGCGGCCCCGCGCTGGAGATCGCCCCGACCGGCACGGGCCGGGTCCCCGACGAGCTCTCGGCCTGCATCCCCGACGGACTGGCTCCGCTCCGGGCGAGCGGGCAGGCCGCTCGCGACTTCCGCCACCCGGGGCAGGAGCAGCCCGCGGTGCAGACGCTCGCCCTGCAGTTCGCCGACCCCGGGGCGGCCCAGCGGGCCGAGCGGGTCGTCCGAGGGTGGGTCGACGACTGCGCCGCGACTCTGGAGGACCACGGGAACACCCTGCTGGACGCCCCCGGCGACCCCGTCCGGGTCGAGGTGACGACACCGGCGGGGACCTCCGGGGAGTTCGCCGTCGTGCCGGTCTACACCCAGCAGGGCGGGGAGAGCAGTCAGGAGGGCTTCTTCGAGAGCCTCGGCGTGACCCGCGTGGACGACCGGCTGATGCTCACCGTCGAGGTGGTGGTCGGGATGGACGACAACGTCAGCCTCCAGCCGGGCGGCGACCCGGCGGGCGGGCAGCCGGAGCACCCGCAGTTCGGTCTGGTGCGCGCGGCGGCCGAGCGGCTGGCCGGCTGAGCGCGAGGGCGGCCTCCCAAGGACGACGACGGCCACCGACCCGGGAGGGTCGGTGGCCGTCGGTCCTCCGACCGGCTCAGGACGCGGAGCGCGGGCTCGGGTCGTCGAGGTCAGCTGTTCGGGTGGGTGATCGCCCCGTACAGGTCCCGGTTGAGCCGGGAGATCGTCTCGAAGGGGATCTCCTTCGGGCAGACCGCGGTGCACTCACCGATGTTGGTGCAGCCGCCGAAGCCCTCGGCGTCGTGCTGCGCGACCATCCCGAGCACCCGCGAGTGCCGCTCGGGCTGCCCCTGCGGCAGCAGGCCCAGGTGCGTCACCTTCGCCGCGGTGTACAGCATGGCCGAGCCGTTGGGGCACGCCGCCACGCAGGCGCCGCAGCCGATGCAGGCGGCGGCCTCGAAGGCGTGGTCGGAGTTGGCCTTGGGGATGGGCGAGGCGTGGGCGTCCGGCGCGGTCCCGGTCGGCGCGGAGATGTAGCCGCCGGCCTGGATGATCCGGTCGAACGCGCCGCGGTCGACCATCAGGTCCTTGACCACGGGGAAGGCGTCGGCCCGCCACGGCTCCACGTCGATCGTGGCGCCGTCGGCGAACGAGCGCATGTGCAGCTGGCAGGTGGTCGTCTGCTGCGGGCCGTGGGCCACGCCGTCGATGACCACGCCGCACTGGCCGCAGATGCCCTCGCGGCAGTCGTGGTCGAACGCGATCGGGTCGTCGCCCTCCAGGGTCAGCCGCTCGTTGAGCACGTCCATCATCTCCAGGAAGGACATGTGCTCCGAGACGCCGGGCACCTCGTAGGCCACCATCCGGCCCTCGGACCGGGCGTCGGCCTGGCGCCAGACCCGGACCGTGATGGTCATCAGACGGGTGCCGCCGGCCCCGGAGGCCTGGACCTCCCCCGCCACGTTCTTGTCTCCAGCCGTGATCGTCATGTCTTCTCCCTCGCGCGCGCTGCGCACCTCATGTCTCGGTCTTGCCCGGTCGAGCGGTGGCGGAGCAGCACTACTTGTAGCTCCGCTGCTTCATCTCGACGTACTCGTACACCAGGGGCTCCTTGTGCAGGACGGGCTTGGCCCCCTCGCCGGCGAACTCCCAGGCGCTGACGTAGGCGTACTCGTCGTCGTGCCGCAGCGCCTCGCCGTCCTCGGTCTGGGACTCCGCGCGGAAGTGCCCCCCGCAGGATTCGCGCCGGGCCAGCGCATCGATGCACATCAGCTCGCCCAGCTCGAGGAAGTCCGCGACCCGGCCGGCCCGCTCGAGGGCCTGGTTCACCTCGTCGCCCGTGCCCAGCACCAGGACGTCGGACCAGAACTCGGCCCGCAGCTCCCGGATCCGGGTGATGGCCTTGCGCAGGCCCTCCTCGGAGCGCTCCATGCCGCAGTTGTCCCACATGATGTGGCCGAGCTCGCGGTGGAAGGAGTCGACGGTGCGGGTGCCCTTGACGGCCAGCAGCTTCTCGACCCGGCTGCGGACCGCCTCGACCGCCTCGACCGCGGCCGGGTGCGACTCGTCCACCTTGGCGAACGGGCCGGCGGCCAGGTAGTCGTTGATCGTGTTCGGCAGCACGAAGTAGCCGTCGGCCAGGCCCTGCATCAGGGCGCTGGCTCCGAGCCGGTTGGCCCCGTGGTCGGAGAAGTTCGCCTCGCCGGTCACGAACAGGCCGGGGATCGTCGACTGCAGGTCGTAGTCGACCCACAGCCCGCCCATCGTGTAGTGCACCGCGGGGTAGATCCGCATCGGCGTCTCGTACGGGTTCTCGCCCGTGATCTGGGCGTACATGTCGAAGAGGTTCCCGTACTTGGCCTCGACGGACTTGCGGCCCAGCCGCTCGATCGCGTCGGCGAAGTCCAGGTACACGCCGAGCCCGCCGGGGCCGACACCACGGCCCTCGTCGCAGACGTTCTTGGCGGCCCGGGAGGCGATGTCGCGCGGGACCAGGTTGCCGAAGGCCGGGTAGATGCGCTCCAGGTAGTAGTCGCGCTCGGCCTCGGGGATCTCGCGCGGGTCGCGCTTGTCCTCACCGCTCTTCGGCACCCAGATGCGGCCGTCGTTGCGGAGCGACTCGCTCATCAGCGTCAGCTTCGACTGGTAGTCACCGGACACCGGGATGCAGGTGGGGTGGATCTGGGTGAAGCACGGGTTGGCGAACAGGGCGCCCTTGCGGTGGGCGCGCCAGGTGGCGGTGACGTTGCAGCCCATCGCGTTCGTGGACAGGAAGAAGACGTTGCTGTAGCCGCCGGTGGCGAGCACGACGGCGTCGGCGAAGTGCGTCTCCAGCTCGCCGGTCACCATGTCCCGGACGACGACCCCGCGCGCCTTGCCGTCGACGACGACGACCTCGAGCATCTCGTGGCGGGTGTGCATCTCCACGGTCCCGGCGGCGATCTGGCGCTCCAGCGCCTGGTACGCGCCGAGCAGCAGTTGCTGCCCCGTCTGGCCGCGGGCGTAGAACGTCCGGGAGACCTGGACGCCGCCGAAGGAGCGGTTGTCGAGCAGGCCGCCGTACTCGCGGGCGAACGGCACGCCCTGCGCGACGCACTGGTCGATGATCTGCACGCTGGTCTGCGCGAGCCGGTAGACGTTGGACTCCCGCGAGCGGAAGTCGCCGCCCTTCACCGTGTCGTAGAACAGCCGGTAGACCGAGTCGCCGTCGTTCCGGTAGTTCTTGGCCGCGTTGATGCCGCCCTGGGCCGCGATCGAGTGGGCCCGCCGGGGGCTGTCCTGGTAGCAGAAGCTCGTGACCTGGTAGCCGGCCTCGCCCAGCGTCGCCGCCGCCGCGCCACCGGCGAGGCCGGTGCCCACGATGATGACGCTCAGCTTGCGGCGGTTGGCGGGGTTCACGAGCTTGGCGCTGAACTTGCGCTCGTCCCAGCGCTGGTCGATGGGCACCTGCGGCGCCTTGGTGTCGGCGATGTCGTCGCCCACCACGTAGATGGCGTCCGCGTCGACGGAGTTGAGGAGGTCACCGACCGCGCTGCGGGCGGCGCCGACGAGACGCTCGGCCAGGCCGGGCTCCTCGGGCGTCGTCGGGCGCGTGGTGGGGACGTCGTTCGTGCGGTCGTTGCTCATCGATCAGCTCACCAGCCCCAGGAGAATGCTGTACGGAGGAAGGAGGAAGCCGACGGTGACGACACCGGCGACCACGTAGGCCAGGACGTTCAGCCGGTGCCGCATCGCGGCGGAGGTGTTGAGGCCCAGCGTCGTGAGGGCGCTCCAGGTGCCGTGCCGCAGGTGGAAGCCCACCGCGACCATGGCGAGGGTGTAGGCCACCACGACCCACCAGACGCCGAAGCCGTTGACGACGCGCTGGTAGGGGCTGTCGCTCGCCCCGCCCGGGTGGATGGTGTTCCAGGTGAAGTGCAGCAGGTGGAAGATCACGAACAGCGCGATCACGATGCCGCCCCACCGCAGGGTGAAGGAGGAGTAGGTCCGCTGGACCCCGGTCCGGCCCTTCGTCGACTGGTAGCGCTTGGCGCCGCCGCCCCCGCGGGCGTGGCGGGCGCGGGCCCACAGCTTGAAGGCGGCCCAGCCGTGACCGAACACCGCCGCGAGGAGCACGACGCGGATGATCCACAGCAGCCCGGTGTGGGGCAGGATCGGCTCGCCGAGGGTGCGGAGGTGGTGCGCGTAGTCGTCGAAGGCCTGCTGACCCGCGAAGACCTTGAGGTTGCCGTACATGTGGGCCAGCAGGTAGCCGATCAGGATCAGCCCGCTGACCGCCATCAGCGCCTTGAGCGCGACCGTCGTCCGGACGGCGCGCTGCGTCGGCGACAGGGTTGTCGTTGCCACGGTCCCAACCCTAGGACTCCGCACAGAAAACTCACGCATAGGACCATCGGCCGCACTGGTGTTCTTCACCACGTCGCGGACCGCATCCGTCCGGCGCGGACGCCGGCAGCGTGGGGACCGACGAGGTGGCTACACCTCGCCGGTCACCACCGTCCCGCCGCCTGTCGGGGCCCAGGGCTTCTCCAGGTCGAGCACGTCGACCCCGGGGTGCGAGCGCCGGCCGACGACGCGGTAGCCGCGCCGCCGGTAGAAGGCCACGTTGGCGTCGCTGTGCACGCCGGTCACCAGGGCGATCCGGCGGGTGCTGGGCGGTGCCATCGCCTCGACCCGCTCCAGCAGGGCGCTGCCCACGCCGGCCCGCTGCAGGTCGGGGGCCACCATCAGCCGGCCGACGTACCAGACGTCGTCCCCGCGGACCTCGCCCCGCACCGAGCCGACGAGCCGGCCGGCCCGGCGCGCGACCAGCACGAGGCCGTCGGCGAGGGAGGCCCGGAGCTCCGCGAGCGTCTCGGCCAGCGGCGGGATGTCGAAGGTGCCGTGCCGGCGCCCCTCGGCCAGGTAGGCGGCCTGCTGCAGGGTCCAGAGCTCGCCGGCGTCGGCCTCGACGGCCCGCGCCACCACCAGCGGGTCGTACTCGGACGGCAGCAGGTCCGGGCGGCGCTGCCGGGTGCGCTCGACGGCCTGCTCGCGGCGCCAGGCGGCGATCTGGCCGTGGTGGCCGGAGAACAGCACGGGGGGCACGTCCAGGCCGCGCCAGCTCGGCGGCTTGGTGTAGACGGGGTACTCGAGGAGGCCGTCGTGGCCGGCCGCGTGCGACTCCTCCGTCAGCGACGCCGGGTTGCCGATGACGCCCGGCAGCAGCCGGACGACGGCCTCGGTGATGGCCAGCGCCGCGGCCTCGCCGCCGTTCAGCACGTAGTCGCCCAGGCTGACCTCCAGCACCCGCAGGCGGCTGCGCGCGTGCTCGACCACCCGGGCGTCGATGCCCTCGTAGCGGCCGCAGGCGACGACGAGGTGCCGCTCCCCCGCCAGCTCGGCGGCGAGGGCCTGGTCGAAGCGCCGGCCCGACGGGGTCATGACCAGCAGCACCGGGTCGCCCGCGGTGCCGGGCGGGACGAGGGCGTCGAGCGCCTCCCCCCACGGGTCGGGCTTCATGACCATCCCGGCGCCCCCGCCGTAGGGGGTGTCGTCGACGGTGCGGTGCCGGTCGTGCGTCCACTGCCGCAGGTCGTGCACGGCCAGCTCGACGATCCCGGTGCGGACGGCCTTGCCGACCAGCGAGAGCTCCAGCGGGGCGAGGTACTCGGGGAAGATCGAGACGATGTCGAGACGCATCAGGCCCGGTCGTCCCCCGGCCGGTCCGCGTCCTCCCCGGCGGGGTCGTCCTCGTCGGCGTCATCGGCCTCGGGGTCGTCCTCGTCGCGGTCGGTGAGCAGGCCGGGGACGTCGGCCAGGTGCAGCTCGCCCGCCGCCAGGTCGACGCGTGGCACCACGGCGGCCACGAAGGGCACCAGCCGGGTGCCGTCGTCGGTCGCCAGCTCGAGGGTGTCCTGCAGCGGCAGGTGCAGGACGTCGCTGACGGTGCCCACCCGAGCGCCGTCGGCGGACCGGACGACCATGCCGATCAGCTGGCGGTCGTAGAACTCGTCGTCGTCCTCGGGGCGCTCGGCCGGGTCGACGTCGGTGACGAGGACGGTGCTGCGGGCGGCCTCGGCCGCCGTGCGGTCGGGCAGCTGGTCGAAGTGCACGAGCAGCCGGCCTGAGTGGTCGCGGGAGCTGGTGACGGTGAAGGTGCGCCGGCCGTCCTCGGACCGCAGGACCGCGCCGACGGCGAAACGGCGCTCGGGCTCGTCGGTGCGGACCTCGATGGTCACGTCACCGCGGATCCCGTGGGCGCGGCCGATTATACCGACCACCACCTCGACGGTCTCAGCCATCCTGATCTCCTCAGCAGTGTGCGGGGGGTGGACCCGTGGGAACACCGACGCCCCGGCCCCGCGGACGGGGTCGGGGCGTGCGGTGGTCTTCGGGACCGGGTCAGCGACGGCGGGAGCCGCCACCGCCGGTGCTGCCGGTGCGGCGCGGGCCCTTGTCCACGTCGACGAAGTCGACCCGGACCTGGTCACGCCCGGCGAGCGCCGCGACGACCGTGCGGAGCGCGGTCGCCGTGCGGCCGTTGCGACCGATCACCTTGCCGATGTCCTCGGGGTTCACCCGCACCTCGAGCATCCGCCCGCGACGCAGGTCCTTGTCCTTCACCACGACGTCGCCGGGGTTGGTGACGATGCCGCGGACGAGGTGCTCGAGCGCATCGGCCAGCACGTCAGGCCTCGGGGGTCTCGGTGGCGGGGGTCTCGGCGGCGGCCGCACCCGCGTCGGCGGCGTCAGCGGCCTCCGCGGGGGTGCCCTCGACGGTGCCGCGGCCGCGCCGGGTGGAGATGGCGGCGGTCTGCGGCTCGCTGCCGGCCTCGGCCAGCGCGGCGTTGAAGATCTCGGTCTTGTTGGGCTTCTCCCGCTGCGGCTCGACGCCCGAGGGCGAGGTGTCGCCGGAGTAGCTCTGCCAGTCGCCGGTCCGCTTGAGCAGCGCGACGACGGCCTCGGTCGGCTGCGCGCCGACACGGAGCCAGTACTGGGCCCGCTCGGAGTTGACCTCGATGACCGACGGGTCGTTCTTGGGGTGGTACTTGCCGATCTCCTCGATCGCCCGACCGTCCCGCTTGGTCCGGGAGTCGGCGACGACGATGCGGTAGTGCGGCGACCGGATCTTGCCCAGGCGCTTCAGACGAATCTTGACAGCCACGAGTGTGGTTTCTCCTGTGTGAGCTGTGGTCGGCGGGGCCGAACCACGAGATGGGTGAGACCGTGGCGCGCGGTGGGGAAAACACTCGGCGACGATCTCGGGTGAACCCGGGCCGTGCGGACGGTGAGAGGGCGCCCACGACACAGATGCGGCCCACATCATGCCAGAGCCACGGCCGGGAAGCGAACCCGGAGGGTGGCCCCGCTCCACGACGCGGGGCTCCCCGGACCGCCACCGGGGGCGGACCTAGGGTGCGGGCATGGAGACCGTGGCGATCGACACCCGACTCGAGGGCCGGCTGGCCGTCCTCGTCCGCCCCGCCGCCCCCGGCCCCTGGCCCGGCGTCGTCATGGTCCACGAGATCTGGGGCATCGACGACGTGCTGCGCCGCCAGGCCGAGCGGCTCGCCTCCGCCGGCTTCGTGGTGCTGGCGCCCGACCTGTTCGAGGACGGACCGCGGCTGCGCTGCATGCGTGCGGCCTTCGCCGCGCTGAAGGCGCGGACCGGCCCGCCGTTCGCGCTGCTCCAGGCCGCGCGCGAGCAGCTGCTCGACGACCGACACGTCAACGGCAAGGTCGGGGTGATCGGTTTCTGCATGGGCGGCGGCTTCGCCCTGCTGCTGTCCTCCGACGGCTTCGACGCCAGCGCGGTGAACTACGGGATGATCCCGGACGACGTGGACGAGGTGCTCCGCGGCGCCTGCCCGGTCGTGGCGAGCTACGGGGGCCGGGACAAGCAGCTGGTCGGCGCGGTGCCGCGGCTCACCGCAGCCCTGGAGGCGAACGACGTCCCCCACGACGTGGCGGTGTACCCGAGCGCCGGGCACAGCTTCCTCAACGACGCCCCGAACGGGCCGCTGCTGGCCCGTCCGCTGCTGAAGCTCGGCCACGTCGGCCCCGACCCGGTCGCCGCGCAGGACGCGTGGCGCCGGATCGAGGCCTTCTTCGGCACCCACCTGGCGGCCGACGAACCGGCGGCCGGCGCGTCGACGCCGTGACCCCGGCCTCGGTCAGCCGGTGACCAGGGTCAGCCCGTAGGCGCTCAGCGCCTCGCGGACCGGCTGGATGTAGGAGAGGTTCGGCTGGCCGACCTTCTCCCCGCAGACGCCCTGGCTGCCGTACCCGGCGCCGCCGCTGGTCAGGCCCTGGGCCTGGGTCCCGGACAGGTTGGCCCCGCCGGAGTCGCCCCCCTCGGTGCAGGTGCTCGTCTCGGTCAGGCCGGAGACGACGCTGGTGCTGCCGTCGTCGTTGCTGTAGTTCACCGTCTGGTTCTTGGCGCGGACGGTGCCGCAGGTCCAGCCCGTCGTCCGCCCGCTCTTGCAGATCGCCGCACCGACGGCGGCGGCCGCCGAGCCCTTCACCGCCACCGAGCGGCCGTCCCAGGTGCTCACCCGGCCACGGGCGGTCCAGCTGGAGCTGATCGGCGCCCGCGCGTAGTCGTTGCCGGGGAAGCTGAAGGCACTCGTCTTCCCGACCAGGGTGCCGCCGCTGCGGAAGGTCTGGTAGCCCTCGCCGCAGTGCCCGGCCGTCAGCATGACGGGCGCGCCGGCGGCGGTGCGGGCGTTGAACCCGACGGAGCAGACGTAGCCGGCGAACTCGATCTGGCGGCCCCCCAGCAGGTCGGCCATCGGCTGCACCCGCGCGGTCGTCGAGGTGACCGTCACCTTCGAGCCGTGGCTGCGGGCGTGCCGCACGAACGCCGCGGTCACCCGGTCGTCG